>DASRDO010000068.1:0-100184 GCA_035652555.1 Steroidobacteraceae bacterium
CCTATCTGCACGCGATCAAGGACTACACCGACATGGCCGCGCACCTGGAGGGAAACCCGGCGGCGCGTGCGGTGGTCAACTTCACGCCCGTGCTGCTCGAGCAGCTCGAGGAGATCGCGCGCCGGGTGGGCGAGCACCTGCGGACCGGTAGCGCGCTGCCGGACCCCGTGCTTGCGCTGCTGGGCCCCGATCCGGTGCCGGCGGAGCCGGCCGAGCGCCTGGAATTGCTGCGCGCATGCCTCAAGGCCCAGCGCAAGCAGATGATCGAGCGCTTCGGCCCCTACCTCGAGCTCGCCACGATAGCCGAAACGCTCGGCTCCCTGGAACGCGTGAGCTACGCTTCCGACCAGCTCATCCACGACCTCGCGGTCTGGTATCACCTTGCCTGGCTGGGAGAGACGGTACGCCGCTCCGATACCCTCGTGAGCAGCCTGACGCAGCAGGGCCGCGCGTTCACGGACGTCCAGCGGCGTGAGCTCCTGTCCCTGATTGGCAACCTCGTCGCCTCCATCGTGCCGCGATACCGGCAGCTCTCCGAGCGGGGCCAGTGCGAGCTGTCAGTGACGCCTTACGGTCACCCGATCATCCCGTTGCTTCTCGACTTCCATGTCGCGCGCGATGGTGTACCCAACATGAAGTTGCCGCAGCACCCCGTCTATCCGGGAGGGGCCGAGCGTGCGCAGTGGCATATTCGGGAGTCGCTCCGCGTCTTCCGGCAGGCGTTCGGCACCGACCCGAGCGGTTGCTGGCCGTCGGAGGGGGCGATCAGCCGCGGTACCCTGGAGCTGCTCGATCGCGCCGGCTTCAAGTGGGCTGCGACCAGCGCCAACGTGCTGCAGGGGGCATTGGCCCGCAATGACCCCAAAGCCGCCCGCGACGCTGATGCCTACAACCGGCCCTACCGCCTGCCTGGCGGCAACATGCTCGAGTTCTTTCGCGACGACACCCTTTCGGACCTGATCGGCTTCACCTACGCGACTTGGCATGGCGATGATGCCGCGCACAATCTCGTCAACGAGCTCGCACATCTGGCGAGACAGTACGCAGAGTCAGCGGCAGCGGAGTCCCCGGGGAAAGAGGCCGGCGATACCCACGGGCGCCACGCGGTGCTGATCGCGCTCGATGGTGAGAACGCGTGGGAGCATTATCCGTTCAATGGGTACTACTTCCTGCGCGCGCTCTATTCGCTGCTGGCCGCGCATCCGCAGCTGGAGCTGACCACGTTGTCCGATTGCGTCGCGCGTGGCTTCGAGCCCGTTCCTTTGAAAATTGTGGCGGCCGGCAGCTGGGTACACGGCACCCTCGCCACCTGGATGGGAGATCCTGCCAAGAATCGCGCGTGGGACCTTCTCTGCGAGGCCAAGGTCGCCTTCGACGGCATCATGGCATCCGGCTCTCTCGATGCCCCACAGCGGACTGCCGCCGAGCGACAGCTCGCGCTCTGTGAGAGCTCCGACTGGTTCTGGTGGTTCGGTGACTACAACCCTGCGGATGCCGTGAGTCAGTTCGACAGCCTGTATCGCCGCCAGCTCGTCGTTCTCTACCGCCTCCTCGGGCTGCCGCCGCCGGAGAGTCTCGCCCAGCCGATTTCCGTCGGGCGCGGCAGCCCCGAGCATGGCGGAGTCATGCGGCGCGCCTACGCAAGCTGACAGGGAGGGAGTCCCCGCGATATGCGCCTGCCCGTGCTCGACCGGCGTCGCGCCGGAGCGCTGCTGCACCTCGGCTCGCTCGAGGCACCCCTGGGCCGCGGAGGCCGTGCGCTCATCGATTGGCTGGCGGACGCCGGTTTCAGTGTCTGGCAGATCCTGCCCGCTGGACCTACGGGGTCCGATGGCTCCCCTTACTGGGTGCGCTCCGACTTTGCCGGCAACCCCGCCTTCCTCGACACCGCGGAACTGCCGGGCGCCGAGCCCGCGGAATACGCCACATTCCTGAGCGAAAACCAACATTGGCTGGACGACTACGCGCTGTTCGAGGTCCTGAGCAAGCTGCACGGCGGTGCCGCGTGGTGGACCTGGCCCGCGGAGTTGCGCCGCCGCATGCCGTCCGCAATGGATCGGGCCACGCGCGCGTTTGTCGCGGAGCTGGAGCGTATCAAGCGCGAGCAGTTCGCGTTCTTCACACAATGGCGCCGGCTTCGCGAGCACGCCCGATCGCGGGGCGTGCGCATACTGGGCGATCTGCCGTTCTATGTCGGACCGGATTCCGCCGAGACATGGGCGCACCCCGAGCAGTTCCAGCTCGCAGCCGACGGCCGGCCCGCCGCCGTCGCCGGGGTGCCCCCCGACTATTTCTCGCAGACCGGACAGCTCTGGGGCAACCCTCTCTACGACTGGCAGGCGATGCGCTGCGACAACTTCGCGTACTGGCGCGCGCGCGTGCTCGAGCAGCTCGAGCGTGTCGACCTGCTGCGCATCGATCATTTTCGCGCCCTCGCGGCACATTGGGCCGTGCCGGCCGGCGCGCCGGATGCACGCGCGGGAGCCTGGCACCTCACGCCCGGGGAAGATCTGCTGCGGCTGCTCATGGATGAGCTCGGCGACCTGCCGATCCTCGCCGAGGACCTCGGCGTCATCACCGACGATGTCGTCGCGCTGCGCAAAGGCTTCGGCCTCCCCGGCATGCGAGTACTGCAGTTCGCCTTCAGTGGCGAGGGTAACAATCCGCACCTTCCGCACATGCACGAGCACGACAGCGTCGTTTATACCGGCACGCACGATAACGACACCACGCTCGGCTGGTATCTGAGTCTCGATGAGGAAACGCGCCGCCGTGTCGATACGATGCTGCGCACCGCACCCGGCTCCATGCCCGATGCGCTCATCCGCGAGGCGTTGGGGTCCGTCGGACAGCTCGCCGTCATCCCCGCTCAGGATCTCCTGGCGCTGGGCTCGGGCGCCCGGCTGAACACGCCAGGCACGGTAGATGGCAATTGGAGCTGGCGCTTGCCCGCGGGGGCGCTGACGCCACAGCTTGCGCACTGCTTCGCGCGGCTCAACAGCATGTACGGACGCGCATGATCCTGGGCAGCATACCGCCTATGCGCTCCATGTCGCTTCTGCTGCTCGCCGTGGCGCTGTCCGGCTGCGCGCTCTTCGTGCCGAAGCTCGAGACCCCGAGGCTCGCCATCGTCGACGTCGAGATACACAAGGCCAATCTCCTCGAGCAGCAGTTGCGCGTGCGCATGCGGGTCGAGAATCCCAACGACCGCAGTCTCCCGGTCCAGGGCCTTTCACTCACGGTCTACATCGGCGGCCAGGAGTTCGCCAACGGCGTGTCCGATGCGAGCTTCGTCGTCCCCGCGCTCGGTACCGCGGAATTCAACATGGAGGTCACCGCCAACGCCGCCGGGGTGATCTTCACGATCCTCAGCAGACCGCGCGGCCAGGCGATCGACTACCACATGAAGGGCAGAGTGCAGCTCACCCGCGGCTGGCTGCGCTCGATACCGTTCGAGCAGAGCGGGACGTTCACCCTCAGGTAACCACTCCAGCCCACTCATCGAGGCGAAGCCATGCAGGTCGATCAACTTACCCTGCCGGAGATCCGCGACACCGCGGATCTGCTAGAGCCATATGTGCTTGCCACCCCGGCCTACAAGTGGAGCCCGCAGGCGCGCATCGGTGCCTTGGGGCCGGATACCGAGGTGCATCTCAAGCTGGAGCTGCTGCAGCGTACCGGCACCTTCAAACTGCGCGGCGCCCTCTCAAACATGCTGCGCCTGACTCCGGAGGAGCGCAGGCGGGGCGTGACGGCCGTCAGCGCCGGCAATCACGCGATTGCGGTGGCTTACGTGTCCTCGCGCCTCGGGGTGAGCGCCAAGCTCGTGATGCCATCGACGGCTAACGTCGCGAGGGTGCAGCGGGTGAAGGAGTACGGCGGCGATGTGATACAGGCGCCCGACGCCGCGACCTGCTTCGAGCGGGCCAACGAGATCGTGCGGAGCGAGGGGCGCACTCTGATTCATCCCTTCGAAGGCAAATATACTGCGCTCGGGACGGCGACTCTGGGTGCCGAATTCCTCGATCAGGCCCCCGCCCTGGATGCGCTCCTGGTGGGCATAGGCGGTGGCGGACTCATCGCTGGCGTGGCTTCGGCATGCAAGCTCCTCCATCCTGCGTGTCGGGTGTACGGCGTGGAGCCCGAGGGGGCCGATACGATGCACCGGAGCTTTCGCGCCAATACACCGCAGAAGATCGACAGGATAGCGACCATCGCCGATAGCCTGGGGGCGCCGATGGCGATGCCCTACACCTTTGGTCTATGCCGAATGAACGTCGATGAGCTCGTGCGCATCGACGATGACCTCATCTGCGGCGCTATGGCCTACATGTTTCGCGAGCTCAAGCTGGCCGTCGAGCCGGGAGGTGCTGCCGCATTCGCGGCCCTGATGGGTCCCTTGGGAGGTACGCTGCAGGGAAAGCGCGTCGGGGTCATCGTTTGCGGCAGCAACATCGACCTGGAGACATTTGCCAGCCACGTTCGTCGCGGAGACGGGTTCCTGACGCAGATGGCGCGAGAAACGCAGCCGGCAGGCTGACGCGTTGGCGACGGCTTACCCCCTCGCGATCGGCAGTCACCCAGGAGCGACGCCACGCGATCCACTGATCAACCGTGCTGCGCGCGCATGTGGGCATACAGAGCCGCTAAACGCGGACTACCGATCTTCGCAATAGTGCGCGCGATTGCCTGACGCTGGCACTCGCTGCTCTGCGCGAGCAGCCAGAGTTTGCGCGGATCCTCCGGCGGGCAAACTAGCTTGGCGGCGTCCACGATGCGCCAATAGAGCGCTCTGGCGCCGCGATCGGTCGCGAGGTCATGCAGCCTATAGTACACAGTCGTTGCGCACGGCTCTGCAGCCGATGCGGCCGTGAGCGATGCAAACAGTGCCGCCGCCATGAGAGCGGCGAGAGCGGCTGGGGTGGCGGCGGTGCGCGGGCGGGTCATGTCTCGTCTCCTGCTTGAATGTTGGCTCGGGCGAGCGCATTCACTTAGACGCTGACATGACTCATATCGTTTATGTGTTGACTGTTGATTCGCGAGAGCCGCGCATCCATGATGCGGGCGGCCGGCTCCGGATGCTACATAACTCGCCTCGCCAGGCCATTCGACAGCGCCTGCTGCAGAATTGCCTGCATGGCGCGTGAGGCCTGGCGCGCGCGGCGGCCTTCCTCCTGCCCGAGTGAGCCCTGTTGCCGTCCCAGTTGCCCCTGCTGGCGTCCCAGCTCGCTTTGTTGCCGCCCGAGAAGCTCCTCGGCACGGCCCGCGCTGCCTTGCGCGCCGCCGATCTCGGACTGGAGATGCCCGATCTGATCCTGCAGCTCCGCCAGCTCCTGCCGGCTGCTCGCCGCGCCCAGCCGCCGGGCGGCTGACTCGAGCGTCAGGAGCTGCGCGTCGATGTCGCCTGGGGTCTTGACCGTGACCGCCTCCATCTTCCTTGCGAGCTCCTCCTGTTGGTTGCCGAGAGCCTGCTGCTTCCTGGCGAGCGCCTCCTGTTGCCGGCTGAGTGCCTCGACGGGCTCATAGAGCTGCCGGGCGATCTTCAATGTAGCTGCGTCCTGGATGACGTAGGCGCTGCCATCATGGGTGAACCAGATGAAATCTCCAGGCAGCTTCCGTTGCAGCGACTGCACCTCGTCGCGATCTCCGAGGGAACCGTTCATGCTCATCGAGTGATTCGAGACGATCGCGAAATTCATCCCATCCCCGTTGGCGATGATCCGGGTGCTTCGAGGAGATGAGGCTGCCGCCAACATCGGCTTCAGGGCGGCAATGAGGACGACCGCGACGATGGCGCCGGCAGCGATCAAGACGATGAGCGGACGACGGAGCGTTACCCGTGCAACCGGCGGTGCCGAGAGCACCTGCTCGATGCGGCGGCAGGCGCGCGTTCCCTGAGCCATCGAGATGCCTTGCGACCTGACACGGCCGCGCCCTTGATTGATGGCCGTAAAGAAGCTCATGAGAACCTCCGCGTAGTCGGCGCGATCGGCCCCGGCACCGATCGCGTCCTCATCGCTCGCCAGCTCCGCGAGATCAGCCAGATAGCGGTGCAGCCACCACGCCAGCGGGCTGAACCAGAAGAAGCACCGGTAGATTCCGGAGATCGTGCGAGTCAGCGCGTCTCGGCGCTTCACGTGCGCCAGCTCATGCGCGATGACGGCCGCGAGCTTGGAGCTGTCCCATGTAGGCCAATTGTCCGGCAGGAGAATCGCAGGATGGAGCACTCCGAGGGTCAGGGGAACGGCCACCGCGCCGGACTGCGCGACCCGTACAGCGCGCTCGAGATGCAGCGCCGCGGCCTGCTCCGCGACGGCAAGCCGCACGGCCGGATGGTGGATGGGCTGTGCGCCTCTTTCCAGCCGCCGGCCCCAAACCATTCCGAGCGCAAGGCGCCCCAGGAGAAAGCAAGTGGTAAGAAAGTATGCGGCGAGGGTACCGAGCGGCCACGAGCTGGAATGCCGCGGCGTCGGAACCGGCCGAATGGCCGGCGAGGCCGGAGCAGCGAAATCGCCCGTAGTCAACACCCTGAGGACTGCCGAGCCCCTCGGGGGTCGGATCCGCGTTTCGGCAGGCGATGCGAATGCGCCCTCCGACACAGGCACGTGCAGCGGCAGTGCCGGCAGCAATGAGCCCAGGAGCGGCATCGCCAGGGCGGCATAAAGTACCGCCGTCCAGACACCGAGCAGCAGTGAAGTGCGTTTCACCCGCAGGAGCTGCACCGCCATGGCCGCGACCCCTGCTACGATGAGGCTACGGACTGCAGGATCGGCGACATGCCGGAGGGCGGTGAGCGCCTGTTGGGGGGTGACATTCACGTCGTGCCTTTTTTCATCCGGGCGATCTTGCGTGCCAGCCGCTCGAGCTCCGCGTGGCCGAGGACGTCGTTCTCGACCATCCCCACGAGCAGTTGCTCGACCGAGCCGCTGCAGAAGCGCTCGATGATGTGACGCACGCTGCGGGCCGCGATGTTGGGGCGGCCCTGAGTGGGCCGATAGACGAAGGTGCGCCCATCGACCTCGTGGCGCACGAATCCTTTGTGCTCCAGCCGCCGCAAGATCGTGCGGACGGTGGAGTCCTTCATCGGATGTCGGGTAAGCAGAGCCTCCCGGCAGCGCTCGGCCGTGGTCGATCCCCGAGCCCACAGGTGCTCCATCACGAGTTGCTCGAGCTCCCCGAGGCCCCGGGGCGGGATTTTCTTGGCGCTACGCATAGTAACGTTACAAGATGTAGCACTTTGCGCGACTGCTGTCAACGGCGCCCAAGCGCCCAGCCCACAGCTACGACACCTCGCCTACGGCGCTCTGGCCGGCAGCGCCCCGCGCCGCGCCCTCCCAACCGCCGACGCCGTGCCGCGACCCCAGCCAGCTACGCCGCGCCGCCTGCGCGGGCCGGCCACGCCACCCGCCCACGCCAGGCCACCCATGGCGAGTCGACAACGGCCCTGATACGGTCTTCGGCTCAGGGACGCTGAGCTTCCGGTGCGGAAACGGTTCCGAGCGAGTGCCCTCGGCCGGTCCCGCCGAGCATGCTATTCAGGCTCGCTGTCACCAAGCGCGGCATGTCCGCCTCGGGGATCTTCGCCAGCCGGGGGAAGGTGTAGCCGTGCCTGAGAAGGTTCCCGGCCAGGATCCATCCCGCGCAATAAGCCTCGCTTTCCAACCCTGTAGTGCCTCTGCCATAGGTGAACCGGGTGGTGGTATCCGCGTCCGCTTTGGCGATGTAGGGTCGAATGCCGCGGAGGATCGCGTCCGAATCCCTCATACAGCGAGCGAGCCATGGAGCGCTCCGCCACGTGTAGAGTGACTTGGGCGCGCCGGGAAGGATTCGCTCTGTGCCGCGCATGGCGAGCCCGACCGTGAGCACGGTCTCACCCAGAGGAGCGTTGAAACCATTGTGCAGCCCGTCCATGTCGATCTGCACGGCGTGCATCAACTCCTGCGTGAGCGCGTATCGGATGTCGTGAGTCTCGATCGGCATCACCACCGTCGGCGGATCGCCCGGGCGACGCGGTGGGACGGTGAACTCATTGCCATCGAATTGCCCCACGAAGAGGACGAGATCAACGGGAGTGCTCGCGGCGCCCGCGCCGAGCAGCGCTTTGACCCGCGGCAGAACTTCGCGCGCATCTCGCTCTGCCGATTCCTCCCGTCCGTTGACTGTCGGCAGGAGCTTGCCGTACCTGCTCCACTCCTCATCGAGCTGCTTACGCGCCAGGGCAAGGCCGGCTGGCGTCGGCGGAACGGCCGCAATTCCGTAGTCCTTTCGCCAAAGCGCCCAGCGCTGGGGCTCGGTGACTGAAGCCGAGGCCGCGGCGGCGTAGAATTTCAGGAACTTGGGCGCAAGGTTTTCGACGTGGAGGTCGCTGGCGCCCCGATCGCTGGCCTGAAGGATAGGGCAGCTCGCCAGCAGACAGGCGGCTGGCGCCCATAGCGCGGTACGCCATCGCAAAGAGCCCATTACCCGCGGCCCGCCGAGTCACGCATGAGTTTCGCCTTCGAAGATTCCGCTAGCGGAGTGCCCGACGAGTTTACGGGATGTCTCTCAGAGCTCAATGCTGAGGACTGCCACCTGCCTCGTTGGTGAGCTCGCGCAAAGTGGTGGCGCTGCTCTGCTCCCGGAGCGCCGCGATCCACCAGCGTCCGTTGCGGCGGTGCAGCACCGCAAAGAAGAGTCCCGCCTCCGGCTGGCGGATCTTCGATGCCGGAGTGGGCTCGATGGTCCAGGAGCCGTCGACCAGAGCGATTTCGTCGGACAGGTTGCGCACATGGGACACGGCAGCCGTCGCGTGGCTGCCCGCGTAGCCCCTCGTGAAGGCGCCCGAGTAAAAGGCCTCGATCTCCTCCTTACCCTTGGCATGCATTCCGTCGGGACTGACGAAATCGCCGGTGCTCTCGTACTGAGCGGCGATCGCGCGTGCATCGGCATGGTTCCAGGCATCCAGGATCTTCGCGATCACCGGTTCAAGGGGACGTCCGCCGGACTCGCTTGCCCGACCGATGCCAGCCGCGCCGCAGGCCAGTAGAAGTAGCGCGGTTGCAAGGAGGGTCCACAAGCGAAGGTGGGAATCCGTGCTGAGAGTGAGCTCTGATCGAAGGGCGTTCATGGTGGCCTGCGCGAGGTTGTCGAGACCGCCTTTATAAACCTGGAGCATACTCAAGGTTTCAAGTACGGAGTGCCACCATGGGTTTGCGGACCATCGGGCAGCTCGCGAAGGATTCCGGCGTCCCGGTCGATACCATCCGGTACTACGAGCGAATCGGCCTGCTGCCGCGCCGCCTCAGCGGCCGCGCCGGCTGGCGCCGGTATCCCGAGGAAATGCTCGCGCGGCTGCACTATCTGCGCGAAGGCCGCGCGGTCGGTTTTACAATACGCGAGATGCGCGACCTGTTGCGGCTGTCCGCCGCCGGTGCGCCAAAGTTTTGCGAGAGCTTCGATACGGCCGTGCACCGCAAGATCGAGGCCATCGATCAGGTGATGGCTCGCCTCGCGACCCAACGTGCGCGGCTCGAGGTATTCTCCCAAAGCTGCCGCGAGCGGCGCCGCGAGCATCGTTGCCCCATCCTCGAGAGCCTGCAACCCGACCGCCCGTAGCCTGCCGCGGCGCCAACGCCAGCTTGACCCCCGGGCGTACTGTTGGCCGTAATCTGCCTGGCAAACCGTGTCATCGCAATCGCGTAAATCCGTCTGTGCTCCAATCTTCGCTGCCGACGCCGTTATGCCCGAAGAAGAGACCATCCGGATCGTACTTGGCCTTGACCGCCCGCAGCCGGCGGTAGTTCTCGCCCCAATAAGCCGCCTGCCAGCGTGGGTTGAAGTAATTGCTCTCGGAGACATAGGAGCCGGCTCCGGGCACCAGCCTGCGTAGCTCCTGCGCCGCGGCCGCGATGTTGTTGGCCTCCTTGTGTGCAGCTACCTTGTCGATGGCGGTCCGCGGCATGCCCGGATAAGCGGGTCCCTCGCCGCCGGCGATGATGGCGAGTGCGAAGGCGTCCAGCACTGCTGGATTGGTCGCCGTCTCGCGACTCGCCGCGAGAGCCTCAGCGCTCGCCCCCGCCAGCCCTTTGTTGAAGTGCAGCCCAATCTCCTTGTGCCGGCTGGCGGCGAACAGTGCCTCCGTCAACGCCGCCTGCCGCTCGCCGCGCAGCAACACCGCTGGCAGCCACAACGAATCGTAACCGTGTAGGAAGGCGCCCACCTGCGCCGCATCGCCTTGCCACCAGGCATGATAGGCGGGCGCGCCTGGGCGCGAATCGCGAATCATCGAGGAATCGACGTCCCACCAATGGCGCGCCGAGGAGACGTGCGCGCCGAGATCAGTGACTACCTCAAAGTCCTGGGTAGCTGCGCGGATCCAAGCAAAGAAAGGCTGCCAGGCCGCGGCGGCCGCAGCCGCATCGAGGCCCTGGCAAACCATCGAGACGGTCAGTTTGTTGTCCGGACTGCAGTGCACCTGCTCGCCCCAATGCGGATTGAACAGATGACGGGAGTAGTGTTCCAAAAAGCGCGCAATGAGTCGGCGAAACGCCACATCCGAGCGCGCCTTGATCGTGCCCCAGGCCGAGCCGAAATGCGTCGGGAGATCGAAAGTGCGCAGCGTCTGCCGAGTGACTACCCCCCAACTTCCGCCGCCGCCGCCTTTCAAGGCCCAGAAAAGGTCGGGGTGCTTGCAGGCGTTGACCGTCCTCACCTTGCCGTCCGCCGTAACCACCTCCGCCTCCAGAAGATGAGAGGCGGCCGTTCCGAATCCTTTGGAGAAGCTGCCGAATCCTCCGCTTTGCACGAGGCCCGCCGTGCCCACGCTAGTGCAACCGCCGCCCTGCACGTAGCGCCCGGCCACTGACGTCACGGCATGATAAAGGTCGATCCACATCGCCCCGGCGCCCGCTGTTACCGCCGGGACCGGGTCGGCCTTGCCGTCACAACCTTGTGGAATGAACGCCTGATGCAGGCTCACCCCATTCATTGCGCGCGTCCAGACCAGCAATGAGTCTGCCGCATTGGAGGTGCCTTGATAGCTGTGGCCGCCGCCCTTGACCACCAAGCGCAAGCGTCTCTCGCGCGCAAAGTTGACGGCCCTGGCGACATCGGCGGCATGCCGCGCCCTGACGGCATACGCGCTGGGCGCGGGACTCCAGGCATCGAGCCAGCCAGACACTTCCGTACCTGCCGCCTGATCACCGATGTAGAACGGATTGCGGATGCTCTTCTCGAGATCGAGGCAGGCTGTCCCGGCTGGTGCAGCTCCGCAGCCTGCGAAGAGCGCGCGCGGCTCGAGCAGATTGCCGCCTACCGACTCGTTGAGCCTGGCCCAGAGCGCTCGCCCGGGCCAGGCCGGGTCTGAGGGGCGGACCCTCTGCATCAAACCCGCGCCGCTGGCGCGGACGACTCGTGCGGCTAGCGGCAGCGCTGGAAGGAGCGAAGCGGAAGCCAACCCCTTGAGGATTTGACGTCTGCGCATGCGCGGGACCTCTCTTGTGGTTCAGGAAATGCCGAATGTGCCAGGGGCGACTGAATGTTAGCGGTTGGCACGCTGACCGGTTACGGCCAAAGGGACCAGCGGCGCCGCTGTGGGGCGAGCGGCGCTCCGAGGTGATGACCGGGGACCGGAAAGTCTGCAGCCACCGCTGCGCGACCCACCATCTCGGCAGGCCAGTCCTCAGAGCCGGTCATTCGTCGCGTTCGGACAGTCGGGTCGTCGAATAGCGGAGGTCCGTCGCAAACCGCTGTCTGACTATGAGGTTCTGACGGTCGTACGCGACTTTTCGCGCCACTACTGACCCCGCCACGGTGACACATAGTATGAACGCACGGCGTCCGTCCCTGGTAATTTCCCTGATCATCAATCTCGTCATGGCCTCCTCTTGCATCGCCGGCGAAAGCTCAGGCTGGTCGGGTGCCCAGGCAAGCCAGGCGTGCAGGCTTTGCCTGTATCAGCCGGACAACATGGCCTTCGACGCCCAGGGCGATATCTACCTGGTCGACACCGACCACAAACATCGCTCGAGGATCCTCAAGCTGTCCCAGGCCGGCAAAAAGCTGGCGGACTGGCGGGTCTTCACGGATGGTCCCGGGAGCGATAACGGGCCCAATGGAATCGCAATCGACGGCCGAGGCAACATCTACGCTCCTGACGGCGCCGCGCAGCGTGTGCTGAAGCTCTCCCCGACAGGCAAGGTCATCCAGATTTTCGGGCCGATGAAGGGGTCATTCAAGTACGTCCATGTTGCCGTGGGTGCGGATGGCGATGTCTACGTGGTCGAGCCCGAGCAGAATGCGATCGAGAAGCTCTCGCCGGATGGAAAGCGGCTCGCCAGGTGGCATCGGGAGCGCGGCTCGGGCGCCGACCAGTGGCGGGAGCCCCAGACCATTTCCATTGGCAAGGACAATACCCTGGTTCTGCTCGACTGGGGAAACGATCGGATAGAGATATTGTCCGATGGCGGTGTGACTCGCCGGATCTTCCGCGCCGCTGGCGCGCCCAACGAACCGCTGGTGTCATCCTCGGGAGCCTGTACCGATAGCGATGGCGGCATCTATGTCGCTGACTATCAGCGCAACAGGATCAAGGAATACGACCCGGCCGGTCACCTGGTGAAGACGATCGGCAATGACGGCTCACGCAAGATATTCGAGCATGCGCCCTTCAGCATGGCCTGCGGCCGCGACGGCAACCTTTATTCCGCTGACGGCCTGAGCGTCGTCAAGTACTCGAAAGACGGAGCCGTGCTTGCCCGCTGGCGATAGTCCGTCTGGAGAATGGTCCTGGCAGCGGGCGCGTGGCTGTTGGTTGCAGCTCTGCCGGCCTCCGCGGCACCACCGCCGGCCGCGGCGGGTGCCGGCGCCGAGTCCGTCCTGACACGGGCACTCGCGGCCATGGGAGGCCGGAAGCTGCTCTCCGGCCTACACAGCCTCAAGCTCGAATTGCGCTCGGTCAGCTACCGCATCGACGATTCGGAGCGGGCCGAGGGTCCGTACTGGCTCAACATCGGCTCGGGGACCCGATGGCTCGATCTCGACAAGCAGCGCTCGCGAACGGAGTGGGATCAGGCGTCCGCGCAGTGGCCGCTACACATCATCCAGATCGAACACGGCAATTTCGAGGACGTGGCCGCAAAGTGGCACGGGAAATGGCAATGGAATGAGGCGGCGGGACCGATCTACCGGGACGTTGCCCTGCAGCCCGAGAGGATCCTGCTGACGGCGAGTGGCGCCGGCGACCTCGTCAGTCTGCCGGACCGGGTCCTTCACGCTGAGCAGTGCCGCGTCCTCGCCTTCACCTACGAAGGCCATCAGATTCGTCTCTATATAGACAAGATGTTGTATCTGCCTGCCCGCGCGGAGATGGACGGCGCCCGGGCTGGAACCTGGCGGCGATGCTGGGCGATATCCGATGGCGTGAGGACTATTTGTTCTACAAGCGCGCGCCGGATGGTTTCGTGCTGCCATACCAGCGCAACCTCTAGCACTCACGCGATCTACCGGGACGATCCGTTCGGTCCGCCCCAACGTGGGATAAGAGAAATACGCGCATACTGGGATCAGGTATCTGCCGGACAAAGGGATATACATACCAGCTATGAAGTCCTGAGCTCGTGCGGTAATAAAAGCTTGGTACACTGGACCGCTCAGTTCACACGCTTCCCTTCGGCGCAGAAGGTGCGGCTGGATGGAATTGCCGAAATCATTCTCGGCGAGGATGGGAAGGCGTCGTCCTTCCGTGAGTGGTGGAACCGGGAGCAGAACTGACCGGGCTGCAGCCGTGCGTACCCATGCGCAGCCGGGCTGCCGTTGTAAAGGGGGTTGATTCATGTTCGGGCGCCAACGATTTCCGCGGCTGCTGACATTTACCCTGATCGCCTTCGCCGCGGCCGGTGGCCTTGCCGCAGCCTCCGGCCCGGAGGACAACCGGAGTGCTGCCCAGATTCTGCAGCGCGAGCATCAATACTCCGCGGCGCTGTTGCATGGCGATGCCAGGTCGCTCGCGGCAGTGCTCGCGGACAGTTTCGTGGATACCAGCGAAGGCGGCATGCTGCGCGACAAGCAGCAATTCCTGGCGATCATCGCGCGCCAGCGGCCGCCGGAGTCGATAGAGGAGACAGATCGCAGAATCCAGGTGTATGGCAACGCCGCGGTCGTGACCGTCAAATTCAAGGTCACAGGTACCGACGGCGGCAAACGTTATGAGCTTTCGGGCCGCGCCACCGATGTCTGGATTAACCGCGGCGGCAGGTGGGATTGCGTAGCTGCGCATTCCAGCGGCATGCAGTGATTCGACGCCTGGCACGTCCGCCGCTCGGAACCGCCGCGCCGCCGGCTGGCGAAAGCCGGCGACGGCCCGCGCCCGCCACGACCGCTCAGGTCGTGCGCGGCGTGCAACACGAGGACGCCGGAGAGGCGGCGGCCGAGGTTGAGTCGTGGCCGTAAACGGTACTCTCGCCGCTCGTCAGGAACGTCTCCCACTGGATGCCCTGTGGATCCTCTATCCAGCTTTTCTCGCTGTGGGCGTAGCAGCAGGTCGTCGCGCCTTCCTCGAGCACAGGGCGCTCCACCCGCCTCAGCCGCCCGTACATCTCTTCGAGCTCGGCTCGATTTTCGACTTGGATGCCAAGATGCTCGATGCCGGGCTTGGCGCCACGCTGACTGATGGCGAAATTGACCCGCGGGTCCTCCAGCAGCCATTTGGCATAATCGCCCTTGAGGACGGCCGGGTCGGCCGGCAAATAGCCCGGTATAAAAGCGAATTGAGACTGCGAGATCCTCGACAGCGACGTGCACATGGAGGCGCTTCATGATGATTTCCTCTTACGGAACGCAGTGGCCGGATTACAACTTCGGCCGCCGCAACAGTTGTCGGTGAGAAATTCCAGAAGCGTGTTCATCTGCTCGTAGTTGGCCGAGTAATAGATGAACCGGCCCTCCTGCCGGAAGCCGACGAGCTCGGCATGGCTCAGGGTTTTCAGGTGAAACGACAGCGTATTGGCCGGCATATCCAGCCCTGCGCGATGTCGCTCGCTGCCTTGCCGCGGGGGCCGGCCTGCACCAGGAGCCGATAGACCTCGAGGCGGCTCTCCTGCGCGAGAGCGGCAAGCGCTTTGACGGCGGCCGTCAAGCCCGCCAATACCCTGGTGCAGCGCATGGCTCCGATGGGCCTACCAGACCGCGCCGGTCACTGCCCGAAGTCCGATAGGAGCACTGCCAACGCTCTACAACCCACACTTACCAAACCGTGAGTACACCATCCGTTGGGTGTGTGTTACGGTTCTGATCAGCCGGCGGCCGGCGCCTCCGCGTGCGCTCAGGCACTCGCACCCGTGCATGGGAACTTGACTTTATGGAGACACCGGCTGCCACCCGCTACACTCGCCTCCGGCAGCCTGTCCGCCGATTTCCTCATCAGGAGCCCCGGATGTCCCGATCGCTATTTTTCACCGCGGTGATCGCCACGATGATCGTCGCCCCGCCGATGGCGCGAGCTCAGAGTGCAGACCGGCCCCAGGTCATGGTGGTCGGCGTGGCACATTTCGTCGCCAAGGCTGATCTACACAACTCGACCTGGGGCAGCTCGGCTCTCTCGCCTGTCATGCAGGCGCAGATCGCGCGTATCACGGACGCACTCGCCCGGTTCAAGCCGACCAAGGTCATGATCGAAGCCAAAGCCGATGATCCGGTCTACCTGGAGCGGTACCAAGCCTACCGCGGGGGACGGTATCGCCTCGGGGCCAACGAACGTGAGCAGTTGGCTTATCGCCTGGCGGGTGCGCTCGGCCTGCCGGCGATCTACCCCATCGATTCCATCGGCGACTTTCCCTTCGATTATGACAGCGTCAAGGCTGCGGCTGCCAAGGATGGCCAAGGCGCCATTCTCGAGCAGGCGGATGCCGACTTGCAAGGCATCATCAGTACGCAGAATGCGCTCGAGAGCGCCAGCGATCTCATCGGGACGTTGCGCTACCTCAACTCCGGCGAGCAGCTGAAGCCCGATGCCGGTTGGTACCTGTATCTGGATCTGATCGGGGCCGACGGCGGCGCCGGCCAGGTGTTGACGAGAAACTGGTATGCACGGAATCTCCAGATCTTTGCCAACATCGCGCACGGCGTGAAACCCGGCGATCGTGCCATCGTCTTCATCGGCGCAGGGCATGCCGCGATGCTGCGGCCGATGATCGCGGGGGCGCCGTTCCTCATCGATGTCGACCCGGAAAAATACCTGCCGCAGCGTTAGAAGCCGGCGAGTGGCTGACGGAGGATCGTGGCTTGCCCGATCGCGGATGGGGCAGGACTGACGCTTGAGCCAGCCTCTTCCGGGCCCAGCGTGGTGGCGCCCAGAAACCGGCGATCCGCGGGTCGCTTGACGGTGATCGGCGGCGGATCATCCCACCGTTGCCCGCAAGCAGCGCCGGCTGGCGGGACATGGCTCAGCGGCAGCGTCAACCGCCCGAGCGCGAGTGGATCGGGACTTCATCGGTCCTCTGCGGCGGCGAGCGGAATCCTGCAGCGAACGAGCGGATGTCCTGCGCGAGCGCCTCTGGCTCCTCCAGCGCCGCAAAGTGCCCTCCGCTACTCATTTCCGTCCAGCGCGTCACGTTGTAGCCCCGCTCGACATAGCGCCTCGGCGGAATCGGGAGCTCACCCGGAAAGTGCGCCACTGCGACGGGCACCTCTACACGCTCGCCGGCGGAGAAGCGTAATGGCCTTCTTCGCATCTCCCAATAGAGCCGAATGGCAGACGGCATGGCGCCGGTGAACCAGTAGAGGGACGTCGTAGTCAGGAGCTCATCGAAGGTGAAGCGTGCGAGAACGTCGCCGCCGCAGTCGCTCCAGGAACGGAATTTGTCAATGATCCAAGCGGCGAGTCCCATCGGCGAATCGTTCAGCGCCGGTGCCAGAACGTCGGGCTTCGTGCCTTGCACGTGTGCGTAGCCGCCTTCGGTCTCGAACCAGGCTGCACGGCGATGCAGAAATTTCTGCTCCTCCGGGGTGAGGGCCTCGGCACCGGCGGGGTGCGGCCGGTAGGACCCCGGGATGTAGTTGAGGTGTACGCCAAGAACGCGCTCCGGGTATTTCAAACCCAACGCCGTCGACACACTCGCGCCAATGTCGCCCCCGTGGGCCATAAATCGCCTGTATCCGAGCGCGCTCATCAGCGCTGACCACCGGTCCGCTATCGTGAACACGTCGGTCCCCGGCACCGCCGGTGGCGCCGAGAAGGCATACCCGGGAAGCGAGGGAATCACGACATGAAAGGCCTCATCAGCCGTCCCTGCATGTTCCGCCGGCCTCGCAAGCATCTCAGCCAGACTTTTGAATTCTGCAAAATGCCCTGGCCAGCCGTGCGTCAGCACGATTGGAATCGCGCCCGGTACGTCGCTCCTGAGGTGGGCGAAGTGAATTGCTCCCGAGTCGGTGACGGCCTCGAATTGTGGCAGTCCGTTCAAGCACGACTCGACCCGCCGCCAATCGAACTCGTGTAGCCAGTATTCATTGAGGCGACGAAGGAACGCGCCGCTCATCCCCATTTCCCAGCCGACGCCACTCATCTCCGAAGGCCAGCGAGTCTGCGCGAGACGCTGCTTGAGGTCAGCGACTTCCACGTCGCCAATTGCGATCCTGAATGAGCGAATCTGCATATGCGTTTATTCGACTCGGGCGGCCCATTCTACTCGCAGTCCGGCTACAATCGGAGAATCCCATCGCGCCGCCTCAGCCGGAAATGCCATCTCCGTCCGCCCTGAACGCGTCGTCGGAGAGCGTGCTGGCAGCGAGTAAGGCCGCAGCGGGGCTCCTACGAGCCGCCTCGCAAGTTGACTTTGGCCGCCGCCTGTCATGGAGTCGGCATCCATCCCAGACTGAGCGACGCCACGAGTCATGCCGCGAAGAGTTCCGCGATCATTCAACTGCCCGGCCGAGCTCACCCTGGCCCTGATCGGCGACAAAAAGCCGCAATGTTATGGTATCTGAACCTCCGGCCCATGCGCTACAGCGAGCTGCGGCGGCTGTTACCGAACGTGAGCGACAAGGTTTTGAGTGAACGCTTGCGCGAGCTCGAATGCAGCGGGCTTGTTCGCAGAACTACGAGTAAGAAGGAGCCGCCGGTGACTGTCTACGGCCTCTCCGAGCGCGGCGAGTCTCTTCAGCCCATGTCAAATGAGGTGTGTAGGTGGGGTGCGGAGTACGCCGGCATTTCTGGCGTCCGCTGCGCTCAGCCGCAGCCGGGAAACGAGAGAGACCTCGACAACCGCAATTTTGTCCTATGCGATGGCGCGCATGGGGTGCGATAAGCGTGGGCCCGCGCTGATGGCGTTCTGCAAACTCCCGGAGAGTCCGAAATGAGTGAAGCGCTCGATGTCCTCAATCCCGTCCGGCCCAAGAAAATCGCGCTGGTAGCGTCCAATCCGGCGGTCTCGAGGGAGACCGGATGGCCGATAGGATTTTGGTGGAGCGAGCTCACGCATGCGTATTGGGAGTTTGCGTTGCGCGCGTACCAGATGGAGGTATTCAGCCCCGAGGGTGGCCGGCTGGAGGCCGACAGCTGGAGCGATCCCCGTGACGCCAGCCAATACTCTGCCCACGATCTGATCAGCCTGGGATTCATCCAGTCGCAGGCGCACCGGGCGCTGGTAGAGAATACCCGGCCGCTCGCCGCTCTGGATTCGGGTGCCTACGATGCGGTGCTGTTCATCGGCGGACAGGCGCCCATGTACACCTTTCGCGAGAACGAGCGCGTGCACGGCATTGCCGCGGATTTCATCCGGTCGGGGAAAGTGACCGCCGTGCTCTGTCACGCAACCTGCCTGCTGCTTGAGGCGAAGCTGGATGGCAAGCTGCTCGTGGAGGGCAGGACCTGGACCGGGTTTGCCAACTCGGAAGAAGACTATGCGGACGAGTTCGTCGGCAAGCGCATTCAGCCCTTCAGGATCGAAGACGAGGCGCGCAAGCTCCGCAATACCAACTTCATCGTTGCGGGCCGATTCAAGGCGCATGCGGTACGCGACGGCAACCTGATTACCGGCCAACAGCAGTATTCAGGGGCCGCAGTCGCGCGCCTGGTGATCGAGGCGCTCGGCGTATGATGGCCCCGAGCGTTGTGGGCGGGCGGCCAAGATGGACGTGCATGACACTCACTCGACTGTGCGCGTTGGCCCTGGTCATCGCCGTCCGGCCAGCGGCCGCGGCTGCACCGATGACGGCCTGTACGGCATTTGTCGATGTCTCGGTGGTAGAAACCAGCGAGCCGAGGGTCCAGTCGCATCGCACCGTGGTCGTTCGCAGTGAACGCATCGAGGGTATCTATACCGCCTCGGATCCGGTTCCATCTACGTGCTTGCGGATCGCCGGCGAGGGGCGCTTCCTCATCCCGGGCCTGACCGACAGTCATCTGCACCTATTCGGGTATTCGAGGGGCGGGGAAGGCGATCCGGCGACGGAGGGCGCGATCCTGCGCATGATGCTGGCGAATGGCGTCACGACGGCCGTGGTCATGGAGGGTTCGCCCGCCACGGTGCATCTACGCGACGAGATCCGTGCCAGGCGCGTCTTTGGACCGACTCTCTATTCCGCAGGACCATTGATCCAGGCGCCAAACACCGGCGAGCTGCCGGGCCGCCGGACTTTTCAGACCCCCGTAGAAGTGACTCGCGAGGTCGAAGAGGAAAAGCACCTGGGCTACGACTTCGTCAAAGTGCATGGGGCCATGCCGGCTGCGACCTACGCCGCCCTGTTAGCCGCTTCGCGCCGGGCGGGGCTGCCGGTGATAGGGCACATTCCCGACAATCTGGGCGTCGATGCCGCGCTCAACGGCGGTCAGAAAATGATCGCTCATGCTGAGTCCTACTTGCAGACCTATTTCGAGTTTGGCCGCCAGTTGCCGTCCGATCCTGCTGAAATCGGCGCGATGGTGCGCAACGTGGCGGCTCGGACCGCAAGATCGGGGGCATTTGTGCAACCGACACTCTCGGTATTCCGCCAGATCATCACCCAGGTCGCTGACGCTGACGCGCTGCTGCAGCGGCCGCAGATGCGGCTGCTGCCGCCGATAGCAATCCGCGATTGGCAGCCGGACCGCAATCCGTATCTGCGCCACTGGTCTTACGGGAACCTCGATCATTTCAAGGCGGAGTACCGGGTGATGCAGCGGCTGGTGCGCGGCATGCGCGATGCCGGCGTACCAATCCTCGTTGGTACGGACGATCTGGTACCTATGCAGCTCCCCGGATTCGCCGTGAAGGAGGAGATGGAAGAGATGGAGGAGGCAGGGCTCACGCCCTTTGAAGTCCTAAAGGCTGCTACCGCCACCTCCGCCCGATTCCTCGGCACGCAGCACCACAGTGGTGCGGTGCGCGCCGGCTACGATGCGGACCTCGTCCTACTCGACGCGAATCCGCTGGAGGATATCTCCAATGCCTTCCGACAGGCCGGCGTGATGGTCCACGGGCACTGGTTAACCGAGGCCTGCTTGCAGCGGGCTCTTCGGGACCGGACTGCCTCGAGACCCGCGGAAATCTCCTGTGATGACACGAACGGGTGAATCCAGTCGGACTTACGCGAAGAGGCTCACTCGTGCGGCACGCGCTGATGCCACCGCTCAGGCATCGATGACGAGAGGCTGGTCGGGTGCGGCGTCTCTCACGACCGCGAGGGAACGCAGATCACATCGGACGCCGTAAATGTTCGCGTGCTCCGCACCCCACCTGCGCGCCTCATTCAACATGATCTGAAGGGACTGCCCGCGCTCAGACAGACCGTAGACGGTCACGGAGCTGGGCTCGAGTCGGATGTTCCGGGTGACCAGTCCGTTGAATTCCAGCTCGCGTAGGCGCTCACTCAACACTTTGTCGCTCAACTGCGGCAACAGGCGCCGCAATTCACTGTAGCGCATCGGGTGCCGGCTGAGATAGCACAAAATTGCTGTTCTCCACTTGCCGCCGATCATGGCCAGAGTGAACTCGGCCGGGCAGTTGAATGATCGCGGAAGTCTTCGCGGCATGAATCAGGCCCTCGATCAGTTTTGCATGATCGCTGACTCCATGACAGACGAGACGTAAAGTCAACTCACCAATCGGTTCGTTGTCCGGACTGGAATCAGTCGCGGCGCCGGAACGCTCGCGGTGTGACGCCGACAGCTCTCTTGAAGACGCGGCTGAAGTGCGCCTGGTCGCAGAATCCCGTCTGCTGGGCGGCCTCGGCCGCGGTGATTCGTCCGGACAGTATCAGCTCCTGAGCACGCCGGATGCGCTGCTGGAGCACGAACTGGTATGGTGTTATCCCCGTCGATAGCTTGAACCTGCGCAGGAAGTGATACTTGCTGGTGCAGGCGATTCTCGCCATCGCATCGAGTGTAATCACCCCTCCGAGGTTGGCCTCGACATAATCGAGCACACTGCTCAGGCGGACGGGCGCAAGCCGCCGCTCGCCACGTCCCCGCAGCGCCAGCCCGCCGTAGGTCACGATCATGTGCGTCCCGAGATGCTGCGCGACCTGGTCCACGGCCAGTTGGCTCACCGGATCCTCGGACAGGGCGTGCGCCATCAAGGTGTTGGCGTGCTCGCGCAGGATGGGATCGTCGTTGATCGCCTTCGGAACGAGCGAATTACGGGCCGGGTCGCGGTCGAATAGATCGAGCATGAGCGTGTCGATGCAATCGGTGCTCACGCAGACCTTGGTAAAGTGAAGCCGGGACAGGCGGTCCCAAGACACCGGCGTGCTCGCGGGAATGAGCTGGGTCGGAGCGTGCGCGTTGATCTCCTGCCGCATGCCCCCCAGCACGCTCGCAACGTGGCTGGCGCCGTGCCAGACGAGAACGACGTGCTCACACATTCCTTCCGGGAGGTCGGTGATGCCGCCGAGTGGCCGGATCCGGCGCTGCACGTTCAGCTGGCGCCAGCCGAGCGGCTCACTTGAGAAAAGCACACTGTCCGCGGAAGCGTCCAGGGCCGACTGACTCTTGTGGGGCATATTCGGCGTGGATGACGGTTCTGGTTGCATGGTCGTTTCCGCGGCCATTGTAACCGCGGCGGCGCAGCGAAAAATCGCGATTCTGGCAAAGTGCCTGCGGATTCCCGTCACGTAACCAGGCGACAGATCAAGGTCGAGCTATAAGCCGGAGAGTGGCAGCGGCTGAGGCGGGTCCGGCCGGCCTACAGCAGGTGCCGAAGATACGGTATTCGCCGGAATATCAGCGCTGAACCGGCAAACGCGGCCAGGGCCGCGATCGCCGTCAGCAGCATGGCCTTTGCAGGGCCTGGCACGCCGGCGCCATGGATGAGGATGGCACAAAGGATGAGAATGGGCGGATGAAAGAGATAGACGGCGAACGCATTGTCCGAGAGAAACCGCGCAGCGAGTCTTTGGCCGTTGAAATATTTGCGATAGAGCGCGACCAACAGGTACGACATCCCGACGCAAACGAGCGCCTCCCAGAGGCACTTGAGCGCGCTCAGTAGATTGAGCCCGCCGTTCAGCCGCGCCGCCTCGCCCGGTTTCTCGACCGCGAAGGCTACGATGGCCGTCCAGAGCGCGCAGGAAGCGGCGAGAGCCGCGATGGCGACCGCCGCCCGCGCGCGCGGCACTGGCTGCTCGAGCCAGTGGCCTCGGGCGGCCAGAACGCCCGCCGCAAACATGAGGGCGTACTGCGGCATGTCGGCCGGCTGGATGTTGAGCACGGACCTCCCGCTGGGGATGAAGATCCTGACGACAAAGCTGCCCACGGCCATCGCGAGGATGAAGCCGAGACTTGCGAGCGCCGTTGGCACCGATCCGGCGGCTGGGGGCGGTTGGCCCGGCACGCCGTCCTTCAGTAGGCGTAGGCCCGCGTAAGCCAGCGAAAACACGAACAGAACGGCGCAGAACCACATGGGTCCGGTTCCGGAGAGCCATTCTCCGTCGGTCAGGTGCTGCAGCCATTGATGGCCAAACCCGCCACCGCCCGTCCAGCTTCTCGACACGTAATATTCGGTGAGCGGCCCTATGGCGAAGATGTAGAGGAATGTGGGCACCATCAAGCGGACGAACCGGTCCCGTACATAGGGCGCCGCGCCCTTGCGGTCGTACGATGCGGGCGCAAAGTAAGCGGAGACGAAGAACAGCAGGGCCATGAAGAAGCCCTGCAGGTAGCTCTGGTAGGTCGCAAAAAGCAGGCGACCGCCCAAGGACAGGGGTCGCCGATCGGTGTAGTACCAGTTGCCGAACGGGCTGTAAGTGTCACTGGCGTGCATGCTGAGGACGAGAATGATCATCGTCCAGCGAATGTTGTCGATGTAATGGAGCCGAGCCCTCATGGGTGCCGCCCGGTCTAACCGCCGGTCGTGGTGAGCGTCAGGACGTCGATTGCCAGCGGCCATCGTCACGGGTCAGGGCGGCGATCCAGTGGATGGGGTCGTTGAACGAGTCGCCCTTGGAGTCCGTAGCGCGCAAATTGACCGTCAGCGGGTCCCCGCTCGAGTGCTGGCCCGAAAAGTTCGCTGCCGCAGGAAGTGCAGCCGCGCCTGCAACCCCTACGACAGCGAGCATGGCTGCGGCAGCAAGTCCTGCCCGCGTGACTCTCAACAGCGTGGCGGATCCAGCCCGAGATCTCTTCATGGACAACCAAATGCGTACCAGCATCATCGCGAGCGGCAGGCAGAGCCGAATTCGTGCCGGCCTATTCGGCTATCGCGATGTGCTTGACGTTCGGCATCGGAAAGATGTCGAACTTGAAGCCAACGTTCGCTTTTATAGTCGGATCGTCGGCGGCGAGCTGCTGGGGGTCCGTGCCTTCGTCCAAGCGGACGATACAAATTCCATAGACCCCGCTCGGCTCGAGGACCGGCCCGAACGCCACCGCCATCCCCTTCCCGAGTAGGCCGGACCAGTACGCCACATGCTCTTGCATGAGCCGCTGTTCCTCCGGCGTCATCTCCACGGCGAAGTTCGCGCGCGGCGGATTCAGCTTGAAAAAAAAGTAGCGCATCCGTCGGTCTCCGATGAGTGGTGCCGCCAACCATTATTTTCCTTTGCCGCGCGGTGCGCCAGTTGGACTTGAGCCTTTCGGCCTATTCGCAACCCCCGGGCGGATAGCCCGCGGTAATACTCAGAGGCCTGAACACGAAGCGTGTTGTTAGTGCCGGGTCTTTGTGGGACGGTTTCGCGATGCGGGCCGCGAGTCGACGGCCCGACCTGGCTGATGCGACAAATGCCGTGGAGCGCAGCCCGGCCCGCGGGGTCTTTAAGGAAAGACGCGTTTGCGCGATCATACGGCCCTGGCAGGGTCAAACGAGGCGGCGCCCATGGCTGTCGGCCGTCCACAACTTCTGCGCATCGGCCAGCTCGCCAAGAGCGCGGGCGTGAACGTCCAGACCATCCGCTTCTACGAGCGCGAGGGGCTGCTCGCACCACCCTCGCGTACCGCATCCGGCTACCGCGCCTATACGGTTTCTGACCTGGAGCGGGTGCGGGTGATCCGCATCTGCCAGAAGGTAGGCTTCACGCTCAAGGATGTGAAAGTGGTGCTCGAGCCGCATGAGGTGCTGGCGTCCAACCGGGGTGAGGCGAGCGTCAGATCCGCTGCCCGGGAGAAGATGCTGACCTTTGCCCGGCAGCGGCTCGCGCAAATCGACGAGAAGCTTGCCGCGCTGACTCAGGTGCGAGCCGAGATGGCAGCCCTGGTCGCGGGGCTCAGCGAGGGTGCGATCACGGGATGTCCCGCCGCTCGCGCCAAGCAACAATCCGACACATTCTGATCATTGACCCTGCACCTAGGTATAGGGTGCAGATTTTCCGCCGTCCGAAGTGTCGGCAGGAAAACAATGAATCGCGGTCGAAGCATCCAGCTCGCGCTCTTCTTGGCCACTACGTTCATCGGTGCAATGGCCTGGGCGGGCTGGGACACGATGAAACACGCGGGTGGCATGACCGCAAGGGGCGTGAGCGCAGCGGCCGTCGCCAAGGCCAACCCGAGCGCTGCCGCGCGCCTCGTGATCGAGGTCATCAGCGTCGGCGATCACGGCCAATTCAGCGGGCGGAAGCTCGAGGGGCACGGTGGCCACTATCGCATTACGCCAGTGCCGGTGGAGGCGCAGTTGACCCCCGATTCGGCCGTAATGATGGGCGGCGCCGCTGACATCAAGCCGCGCGCGGTGCTGCAGCTCTCCGGCCGGATCGATGACGATCACCGTGTCCGCGTCGCTCGCGCGGTCGTGCTCACGGGCTACGTGACGGTCGAGCGCTGATGCGCGATTTCTTCCTGGTGATGAGCGGCTGGCTCGCAGCCACGATCTTCGGCACTACTCTGCTCGTGCCATGGGGAGTGGATGCGCTGCGCATTTCCGGCCGACCGCGGCGGCGTTTCATGACGCTGCACTTGGCGCTCGGCATTGCGGTACTGGTGGTCGGGCTGGCTCACGGAGTGCTGCCCATCAGCGGCGCGGGCCTTTCGCTCCTCAGAAAGCCGGCACTCCTCCTCGGTTTGAGCGCCTTTCTGCTGCTCATGCTGCAGGCAGTCCTGGGAACCGCGCTTCGCGGCGCCAGAGCGGCCCGGCCACAGCTCCGGGGCGCTCACCTCGCGACGATGCTGGCGCTCGCCGGGATCATCGTGGTGCATATCCTCGTCATTCGCGCATAACGCTTCAACATGCGGGCGGGTCTCATGGCTCTTGCGGCAGCGACGGCACTCGTGCTTGCGCTGGTGGGCGGCGGCATCTGGTACGCGAGGCGTCCGCCGCCGTCCCCGCCCCCCACAACACGCGTGCCGCAGGCGAAGCCACAGGTTCGCATAGCTTCCTCCGAGATCACTGCAACCGGCACCGTCAAGCTGAAAAGCGGGGCCGATGTACGGGTGGGCGCGCAGATCTCCGGAATCGTCGAGAAGCTCAACGTCAACGTCGGCTCCCCCGTCAGGGCGGGGGAAGTCATCGCGGTGTTGGACACACGCGCGATTCGCGCGACGATCGCGGAGGCGGAGGCGACCCTCACGAAAGATCAGGCGGTACTCGTGAAGGACGCGCGCAACGAGGCGCGCCTGAAGCGGCTGCTGGCGACTCATGACGTATCGCAGCAGCAGGCGGATGACGCCCGGGCCGATCTGACTGCGCAGAGCGCGACCGTCACGTTCGACGAGAGCAGCCTCATCGCGGCGAAACTCAATCTTTCCTACGCGACGATCCGCGCCCCGGTGAGTGGCGTGGTCGCGTCAGTCTCCACACAGCAGGGCGAGACGGTCGCTGCGGCGTTCAATACGCCGACGTTCGTGACCATCATTCAGCCACGTGCGCTGGAGATGATCGCGATGGTGGACGAGGCCGACATCGGGCCGGTGCGGGTCGGCCAGCCGGTCACCTTCACTACCGAAACCTACCCCGATCGGCGATTCACCGGGCACGTCACTCGAATCGCGCCCACGGCGACGATCATCTCCGGTGTGGTCAATTACGAGGTCGCCGCCAGCATCGATGGGAATGTCGGGGCGCTTCGTCCGGAAATGACCGCGACGGCAACTATCCGTACCGCAGGGGACCGCGAGTCTTCTTTCCCCGCAGCGGCTGGGCAGTCGAGCGCCGAGAGCCAGGCCGGCGCCGCGCGCCTGGAGCGCGGTAGCGCGCGCCGGCCGGCGAGCCTCCCCGCCAAGTCCGCATCGGCAGCCGGTATCTCACGCGGCCCGGGCCGCACGACCTTCGCAACCGAGGAGCCCAACTCATGATCCGCCTCCAGCACATCGCCAAGGAATATCGCCGTGGCGAGGAGCACGTCACCGCCATCCGCGATGCGGACTTTGCCGTGCAGGCCGGGGAGTTTGTCGTCATCCGCGGCCGGTCCGGCTCCGGCAAGTCGACCCTGCTCAACATCATCGGCTGCCTCGACCAGGCGAGCAGGGGGAAATACCTGCTCGATGACCTCGAGGTGAACGGCATGTCGGACGCCTCCCTTTCGCAGATCCGCGCTCTGAAGATCGGCTTCATCTTCCAGTCGTTTCACCTGTTGCCGCGCACTTCCGCGGTCGAAAATGTCGAGTTACCGATGGTCTATGCCGGTCGCGCGCCTGATCGCGCGGCGGCGCTGACGGCACTACGCCGCGTCGGCCTCGCCGACCGCGCCGACCACTATCCCAGCCAGTTATCCGGCGGCGAGCAACAGCGGGTCGCCGTGGCGCGCGCCCTGATCAATGACCCGGCGCTGATCCTGGCCGATGAGCCGACGGGAAACCTCGACCAGGCGGCCGGCGAGGCAGTGATGGAGCTGTTGCAACGGCTGAACCAGGAGGGTCGCACGATCGTGCTGGTCACCCACGACGATGTGATCGCGGCGTATGCCGGGCGCACCCTGTCCATCGAGGACGGCGTAGTAACCGAGGGGAGAGCATCATGAGAATTCCCGGACATGTATGGTTCGCCTGGCGCGCGGTACGCCGCTACCGGCTGCGCTCGGCGCTGATGATGATCGCCATAGTCATCGGCATATCGGGCCTCACGATCATGTCATCCATCGGACAGGCCACGAAGCAGGAGACCCTGGCGCGCTTCAAGAACATGCTCGGGACCTTCGACACCCTGGTCGTGCGCCCGGGCGCGGGCAGCACCCGGGGCATGACGAATCTCGCCGAGAGCGATGTCACCCTGACCTTCGACGATGCCGCCGCGCTTTCGGGCGCCCCGTTCGCCCGCAACGTCGTCGAAGTCGAGAATGCGTTCAAGATCGACGCAAGCTATAGCGACCAACATGTTACGCCGGCCGTGTTTGGCGTCTCCCCCAACTGGGCGGCGGTACGCGGCGAAACCCTCGCCGAAGGGGACTTCCTTACGGCCCAGGACGACCAGGCACTCTCGCGTGTCGCGATTCTCGGCGCCGATGCGCGCCGCGACCTTTTCGGCAGCAGCGATCCCTTGAGCAAGACTATCCGCATCGCCGGTGTCCCGTTTCAGGTAAAGGGCGTGCTCAATCCGCGCGGTGCCGGTCCGACCGGCGCGAGCCTCGACAATCTCATCTTCATTCCGGTGAGCACCGCCGCCAAGCGCCTGTTCAATCGCGACTACCTCACCATGATGATCGTGCAGCTCAAGGACCCGGAGCGCAGCGATGCCGCGAAGGCCGACCTGCGGCAATTGCTGCGCGCGCGCCATCGCCTCGATGGCACGGCTCCTGACAACTTCACGATCTCGAGTCCGCGCGCCATCATGGCGCAGGTGCAGGCGATGGGCTCGGCCCTCGGCTCGCTGCTCGTCGTCATCACGGTTCTCGCCCTGATCGTCGGCGGCATCGTCATTTTTGCGGTGATGCTGGCCGGAGTCGGGGCGCGCCGCGCGGAAATCGGAGTGCGGCGCGCAGCAGGCGCGAGCCGTGCGGCAATCGCCGGGCAGTTTCTCGCTGAGGCGGGCCTGATCTCCCTCATCGGCGGGCTCATCGGCATGGTGATCGGCGTCGGCGGTACGCAAGCCGTCTCGGTGGTGGAGCGCCTGCCGTTCGTAATCGACGTGCCGGTGCTGGTTGGGGCGATGGCGCTGTCAATTCTCCTCGGCGTGACATTCGGCGCGATTCCCGCTCTCAAAGCCTCCAGAGTCGATCCCATCGAGGCGTTGCGTGGGTGAGCAGGCGGCATGCGCAGCTCGCGCGGATCGCGGCACGCAATGTGTTGCGGTTTCGCCTGCAGTCGGGCCTCATTCTGTTCGCCGCGGTGATCGGGGTGAGTGGCGTCATCGCCGCTTCCGAGTTCACTCTGGGCGCGAGGGCGAAGATCGATGCGCAGTTCGTGCGGCTCGGCGCCGAGCTGGTCGTTGTGACACCCAAGCCGCCGATCACCGGGCTACAGCGCCTGCAAGGCGCTCCCGCACAAATCACGCAGGCGGACTATGCGGCGCTCGAGCGTCAGCTTTCGAGTGTCCCTACCTCCGCCGCCACGGCGCTATCCCTGCGTGTCGCGGCGGGCCCCTTGTCCAAGAAGACTCAGGTCATGGGGGTCGAGCCGGCATTCTTTACCATGAAGCGTTGGCCCGCGAGCTCGGGGAGGCTCTTCGTGCCGGACGACAATCGGCGCCTGCATCGTGTCGCGCTGCTCGGCAGCTCGGTGGCGGCAGCGCTGTTCGGTGCGCAGGATCCGGTCGGAGAGCTGATCACGATCGACCGCGTACCCTTCATGGTGATCGGGGTGTTGTCGACGCGCGGCCAGGGGATCGATGCGGTTGACGAGGATGATCAGGTTTATGTCCCGTTGCGATCGGCCATGCGCCGGCTTTCCGACACCCGGGGCTATGCCAGCCTGACTTTCGATGCCGGCGGAATAACGCGCATCGCGCCCTTGTCCAAGCGTATCGCTGCGATACTGGCCGCGCGGCACCGTTCCGATCCCGCAGCGGGTTTTCGCGTTGAGGACCGCGAGAGCACCATTGATGCGCAGCTCGCCACCTTCGCCCGTCTGACGGCCCTATCGCGGGGGGTCGCGCTCGCCGTGTATACGATGGCTACGATTGGTATCTTCGCGATATCGTGGCTTGCCGTCGGCGCGCGGACCGTGCAGATCGGAACCCTGCGCGCGCTCGGCGCCCGGCCGGGCGACGTGCTGTTGGGGTTTTTCCTGGAGGGCGCCGTGCCGGCGTTCGCCGGCTGCATGGTCGGTTGGGCCGCAAGCAGACCGGTAGCGGCATCGGTAGCTTCCCTGGCGGCGCTGCGTGTCACCTTCGTGCCCTGGTTCGCCTCGGCCGTGAGCCTCGCCTCCAGCCTGATATTCGCGGTGCTGGCAACGGCTGCGGCGACGCGTGCCGCATCCGTCAGCCCCACGGAAGCCATGCGCTCCGCTTAGGCCAGGGATGGGGCCAGGGATGGGGCGAGAGATGGGGCGAGAGATGGGGCGAGAGATGGCTTCACCTGCTAAGATAGTTACCTAACTTGCTTTGATTCTCGATCAGCCCCTCGGCTGTCGCGGGGGCGCAGACGTCTCAACCGGAGAATTGCAGTGGCGGCTAAACAGCGCTCGCCGGCCAGGCGAAGCTCGTCGGGTAGCGGGAAGGTGCCGTCTGTGTCGCGGACAGCCTTGCTGGATCAGGGCTCGGACTACAGGTTCCGGCAGCTCGTGCAGGACACCCTCGCAGTGTCCGCGCTCGTCCAGGCTATTCGGGAAGAGTTCGGCAGGATGGCCGGCCTCACCGGGCCCCAGTACAGTCTCATCGTCGCGATTTCACACCTGGCCGAGTCCGAAGGCGGCACCACTGTCAGCCGGCTCGCCAACCATCTGCACGTCAGCGGCACCTATGTCACCGCCGAGGCCAACAAGCTGGAGAGTGCGGGGTTGCTGCTGCGAGCGCCGAATCCAAGTGACAGGCGCAGCGTCCTCTTACAGCTCACGAAGAGCGGCCTCGAGCTTCTCGAGCACATGATGCCGGTGATAAGCCGGATCAATGACGAGATATTCCGTGATCTCACACGCGCCGACTTCGAGCTCCTGGTGCGCCTGATGGCAGGCCTCGCGGAGTCCGCGGCGGATGCCTCGGCGCTTGCCCAGGGATACCGGCGCGCGGCAGTGAGCCGGCAGCGGCCGAGCGGCGGCGGCCGCTGAGATGGCCAGGGCCCAGCCGCCGGCTCCTTGACAAAAGCGTTGTAACTTAGATAAGTTATAGCTACTCATTAGCTCGCGAAACGAGGCTGTCGTGCCGAACTCATCGACTAGGCGGAGAGTGCTGAAGGCCCTGGTGGGCCTTTTTTTCGCGGCCCTCTTAGGGAGCCTCTGCGGGGCTGCCGGCGCTGCCGGCGGCGCCGCGACGATTGCAACGCCGCGGCCCGGCAGCATCGCGATCGGCCACGGCATCACGCTGCACTACCTCGAGGCGGGCCGCGGCGCGCCGGTGGTCTTCGTTCATGGCTCGATCGGGGATGCCGCCTACTGGATGGACCAGATTGCCGCCTTCAGCAAACGGTATCGGGCAATAGCGTACAGCCGGCGCTACAACTTCCCGAATGCGAACCCCGCGGCTCCGGGGTATTCGGCAGTGGTGGATGCCCAAGACCTGGCGGCGTTCATAAAGAAGATGCACCTCGGGAAGGTCTATCTCATCGGGCACTCGTATGGCGCCCTCACGGCGCTCTTCTTTGCGACCGAGCATCCGGAGCTCATCCGGGCTGTCGTATTGGCCGAGCCGCCGGCGGTATCGCTGCTGCAACATCTCCCCGCAGAGCAGGCATCTAAGGGGCAAGCGCTGTTCGCCGACATTCAGGCACGGATGGTCGAGCCCATGAAGAAGGCTTTCGCCGCAGGCAAGCGCGACCAGGGAGTCGGGATTTTCATCAACTACGTCTTTGACGATCCTCGGGCCTGGGAGAGGATGCCACCTGCCGACCGTGCCGATACCCTGCGCGATGCGCATGAGTGGGACGTGATGATGACGTCCGGGACGCTGTTTCCGGCGATCGACCCGGCGGCGATTCGGAAAATCCGCGTTCCGGTGCTGGTCATGTCGGGCGGCATCTCGTACAAGTTTTTGGGCTATATCGACCAGGAGATCGTCAGGCTGATCCCCAACAGCAGAAGCATCGTGTATCCCGATGCCGGCCACCAGATGTGGTATAAATACCCGGTGCTCTGTAGGGAAGATGCGGAAGCCTTTTTTGACACGGCCGCAGCAGCCGGGCAGTGAGCGTCAGGCCGACTCGCGTGCAAGAGGTCAAATCGATCCACGAGGTGGTTGCATGAAGTCGCGCATGTTCTCGGCACTGTTCTTCCTGATATCCCTGACCATCGCGCTCGGCGCGCTCGGCCATGGCCTGCAGTGGGAGCAGCATGTGCGGGGCGCCTTGCACGGGGCGGACCCCGGGACTTTGGTGCTTCTGGGTTACGTATGGTATTGGGTCAGCGGCGCAATGCTCGTGCTCGGCCTGCTGTTGCTGTGGGTATGGTGGAGAAGCGGCGGCGGCACAGTCTACATGCCCATCGTCCCCGCGTTGGTTGGAGCGTTCTATCTCATAGAGGGTGGACTCGGCGCCTGGTTCGTGGGCCGTTTTTTCCTGCTCTTCATCGCGCAGGCCGTGTTGCTCTGGCTGGCGGCCTGGGGAATGAGCAGAGGCGGCGGCTCCCGGATCGTATAGGAGAGCTCGAGCTGCCGCGGATGCGCGCTGGCGCTGCCTGGCGAGCAATTGCGCCGTGAGACAATCAATAGGGTGTGTTGCGCTTCTCGTGCGCGACTACGATGAGGCGATCCGCTTCTACGTCGACACCCTCGATTTCGAGCTGCTCGAAGACACCTTTATCCCGGCGCAGAACAAGCGCTGGGTACTCGTGGCGCCTCCCGGATCGACAGAGTCCCGCCTCCTGCTCGCGCGCGCGGCCAATCCGGAGCAGGAGGCGCGTGTTGGCGATCAGACCGGGGGACGGGTGTTCCTTTTTTTGCACACCGATGACTTTTGGCGCGACTACCGGCGCTACCGGGAGCGCGGCGTCGTCTTCGTTCGCGAGCCCAAAGTAGAGCCGTACGGCACGGTCGCCGTGTTCGAAGACCTTTACGGCAACAGGTGGGATTTGCTCCAGGCCGATCGCGCCACGCGTCGCGCGTGAGGCAGAAAGCAGTACTCCAGGTGCGGATGGCCGTTCAGCGAGGGTCAGTAGATGTCATGCTCAACATTTCTGCACGACATTGCGCTCGGCTGCGCGCTGACTGGCTTAGCCATAGCATCGGCAATCGCCGCCAATACACGGCAGGCTGAGCCGGCGCCGCTGCCGCTCGGTCCAGCGCGGTTCCGCGCTGACATTCGCAGCGTCAAAAATTCATGGGACGAGATTCACGATCATGGCGCCGCGACGTTCTTTTTAGCGCGAGTGTATGCCGAGCTCGGCCAACCGCAGAAGGGGCTGTCGCTCTTACGGAGCTGTCCCTGGAACGAAGGATTCGATCCCAACGGGGTCGGTTCATTCGAGGCGCTGCGCGCGAACGCGCAATTCGAGGCAATCGAGGCGCGCGTGCATCGCAGATTCCCGCCGGTACATCGCGCGCGAGTGGCTTTTACGGTGGCGGCCAGGGATCTCTTCCCTGAAGGCATCGCCGCCGACCCCGGTCGGCAGGTCTTTTACCTGGGAAGCCAATATCACGACAAAATCATCCGCATCACCGCTACCGGCGCGGCCACGGACTTCGTAAGCGAAGGTACCTATGATCTGATGCCGGTCGGCGGCGTGCACGTGGAGCAGACCGATCACACCGTCTGGGCCGTCACCGACCCGGGACCGAAGGACCGCTCGGAGCTCGTACACTTCGACGGCAACGGCAAGCTCCTCGAACGCCATTCGGCGCCGGGCAAAGGGCCGCACGATTTCAACGACTTCGTCCTCCGCGGATCGCAGGAGGTGTATGTGACGGATACCGACGGCAATCGGGTGTATCGTTTCGACCGGCGGGCGCAGTCGTTTTCCCCACTCGCTTTCCCGCGGCCGATCCTCTATCCGAATGGCATCACGCTTTCGGGCGATGGGAACGTCCTCTATGTCGCCGACATGCTCGGAGTGTTGCGCGTGGATTTGCGCAGCCGCTCGGCACAGGAAGTGAGAGTTGGCGGACATCTCACGCTTGCGGGAATCGACGGGCTGTACTGGTATCGAGGCTCTCTGGTGGGCCTGCAGTACGGCGCCGGCGCGTACCGCGCAGTGCAATGGCGCCTGGACGCAGACGGGCTTCGGGTCGAGTCAGCGAGGATGCTGGAGTACCGCACGCCGCTCGTGGAAAATCCGACGACCGGCGCAATCGTCGGGAGCGATCTTTATTTCATGGCGAACACGGGGATCGACAACCTGCGCGACGGGCATATCGCCGACCGCGCGAAGCTTGCGCCCGTCCGTATCGCGAGGGTTCACCTGGATCAGCCGCTGCCGCGTTGCCGGGCGGAGTGTGATGCGGATGCGCCTTCGCGTGTCGCGCCTGATGCAGCCGCTCAGACCCGTCACGCACGCTGCACGGATCAAAGATCCGAGACTGCGATTTGCTTGATTCGAGCAGGCGTGAAACCTGCTCCGGGCTTGATCCGCCCGTTGTCGTCCAGCCAATTCCATCCCGAATTCGCGATGTAATGGAATTTGCCGTCTACCACCACGCCGTGAGTCGGATCCCCCAGGGTCGGGCTCGAGCGATCGATTATTCTTTCGCGGGTGATCTGCAGCTCGTCGTTGAGCTCGAACAGCACCAGCCGCTCCGGCATGGCGCCATTCTGCACGCAGAGCAAGCCCTTGTCCGTGAAATACAACCCGTCGATCCCCTGCATGGCGTGTCTGCGGCCTGCATCGAGCCAGCGCGCCTGTCCGGTCCGTACGTCGAGCAACGCGATGCCTCGAGCGTAGTCGGGCACGAACACGTGTCTGCCGTCTCCCTCGGGAGCCGGCGTTTGTGGCGAGATGAACTGGCCGGAATCGATCCGCCGTAAATTGGAATCCGTGCAGCCTGCACGTGCACGATAGATGCCGCCGTTATCGCCATCCGAAACGATCGCATCGCCACTCGGCATCAGAGCCATGTCGCCGAGCGAGGTGCGCGGCACTTCGATCCGATGCAGAAGGATACCGTCCTGCAGCCGCAGGCAGAGCAGCACTGATCGTCCCCAAGCCTTGCGCGGCACGCCCGCAAAGCCGCTGATCGCGACCTCGGTAGCCCACACGATCTGCCGCCGTGAGTCGATCTTTAGAGCCATCATCGGCCAGCCGTCCGGCGACCTGAAGAAGACCTTCTGGGTACCGCCCGCCCCGATGCGCACGATCTTCTTTTCCAACACGCTGGTGAGCAGGTAGCTTCGCGTCGCCGGATCGTAGTCGATGTCTTCCGGCAACAGGCGGGCGTCGCGGAGCCGCAGCGCACCGCCGGCCTTGTCTACCGGCGTCGCGTTGGCGCGCATCGCAGTGACGATGCGCTGGAACTGCGGCAGGGAGCGGATCCCCGTGAATTGTGGCCTGCCGGGCGCCGCCTCATCGCTCTGCCCCATTGCGGCGAGCTCGCGCAGCCAGTCGAGAGCCTGCCGGCGCTCACCGAGCTTCGCGTAGGCCATGGCCACCTGCTCGGTGGCCGGGCCGGAATGGTGCAGCAGCTTCGCAAGCTCCAGAGAGGTTGCGAGCACGGATTGGTTGTCGCCACGGTGTCGCGCGGCTTCGGCTTGCGCCAATAGCTGCGTGAACCGGGTATGTGCGTCGGTGGCGGCGCGGGCTGTGGCCGCACCTGCGGCGAGCAGCAAAGCAAAGGCCAGTCGGACTGCAGGTCTTCTCACTATCGGTCTCCCCACCTGCTGGTGCGCGTTCGTGCCAACGGGACCCGGTCGATCGGGCGATGATATCTCCGCCGCGGGAGGACGGAATCGCGATGATCGCAATGGGCGCACCGATTGCCGCAATCGCAGCATCGTTTATAGTGAAGGACCGGCCGGTACGAGGGTGAGCTCCATGCACGTTCGACATGCTGACAAGCAGCGGGCATCAAGGAGATTTCATGGCTTATGACGAGGGGACGGCGGCACGTGTCCGCCGGGTCCTGAAGCGTCGCAAATTCCGTGAGGCTCAACTCATGGGCGGCTTGTGTTTCATGGTTGGCGGCTCGATGTGCTGTTCGGTCAGCGGGAAGGGCGGCCTCCTGGTCCGAATCGATCCCGCGAAGTTTGAGCAGGTGTTAGCCGAGCCGCACGTGGCGCCCATGCGGATGGGGAATCGAACGATGCGCGGCTTCGTGCGCGTCGAGCCCGAAGGCTTCCAGGCCGATCGAGCGCTCGAGCGCTGGATCGAGTTAGGGTTGGAGGCTGCCGCTGCGCATTCTCCCGCGGCGGGTACCCGAGCCAAGGGGAAAGGATCGCGCGCGCGCCCGCGCCGCACCCGGAAATGAGCGTGCCTGCCGTTACGGCGTTGCCGCCTGCCGAGGCGTCGGCCGCGGCGAGCAAGCGCTTCGCCCGGGAGCAAGCGCTTAGGCCGGGGAGCAAGCGCTCAGCCCGGGGAGCGACGAAAGCCCAACCGCCACCCAATGGGCGCTCGCCGCGCCGCCCGAGACTGTACGACTGCTCTGCGGCGCGACGGATCGGCGGGAACTTCCGCTTGCCTGCCCGGTCCTTCGCAATTGATCCTGCGGCAGCAGCCGCCAGCTCTGTTGCCGAAGAAGGTGAGGCGCCAGGACTCGAGCGAAGCATTGGACCGGAAGGGATGTATCAGCGATACACTGCGGATTATTGGCGTCAACGTGCGAAGGAAGCGCGCGCCGTCGCTCTGCAGCTTCGCCACCCGGACCGCCGGCGTACGATGCTCGACATCGCGGCGGGCTATGAACGGATGGCCCGCGTGGCCGAATGCTCAGAGACTCGCGCCAACGAGTCGCAGGCACCCACCCCGAAGTAATCGCGGAGCGCGTCCATGTCTGGCACCGACATCGTCAAGCATCCCATTCATCTCGGCCGTGGCGCTACCGCGGTGGTCGAGCCGGCATTCACCGGCGACATGGCGTGGTACCAGGGTTATACCAGCCGCCATGCGGATGACGGCAAGGAGGGCCGGCTCGTAAGTATGTTCACCTTCACGGAATCCTGGGGCATGTGGGAGATGCATCCCACCGGTAGCGAGGTCGTCCTCTGCACGTCAGGGACCCTCAACGCTGCATCAGGAGAGTCCCGACGGATCTCGGCGCAAGGTCCCGTTGCGGCCAGGCGAGTACGCCATCAACGAGCCCGGCACCTGGCACACCGCCGACGTCGCTGGCGCGGCCACCGCGGTCTTCATCACGGCTGGTTTGGGCACGCAACACCGCCCTCGCTGAGGGCTGCCGGACCGCCCACGGCATCGCGCGGGAGGAGCGCCGCGGGGGATTGGCGCAGATCGTCCGTATCACTCGGGTGCGAACCTCGGAGTGACGGCGATGATGCGGTGCAAGGTGATGGTATCGATGTCGGCAGCGGCGCTTCTGTCCGTAGTAGCGCCGGCTCATGCCGCCCGGATCGTGGTGCGCGTCGCACCACCGCCACTCATCGTCGAGCCAATACCCGCGCCACCGCGGCGCGGATACTACATGTGGCGCCCCGGATATTGGAGCTGGACCGGCGCCCGTTATGTCTGGATGCCGGGCCTGTACGTCGCTGCGCCACGCGTGGGTGCCGTCTGGGTTCCCGGTCATTGGGTCGCTAGTGGGCGGGGTTGGGTGTGGGTCGGCGGCCGCTGGCGTTGAGGGACGGTCCGTGTCGTCGCATCGCCGAATTCTGCGGACTCTCCGTGCCCGGACAATCCTGCTGCTGGCCGTCTCCGTCCTTGCGCCGACTCTCGGCTGGGCGCAGCAATCTCTCGCGGACCAGGCGCTGCAGCAGCAAGGGTTGGCACCGGGCTCGGCAGGCTGGGGAGCCACTGTGGGCGCAGGCCTGGCGGCCGTTCCAAGGTACCCGGGCGCGAGCAGGGAGCGCGCGCGCCTGGTGCCGCTCCTCTCCATCAACTACGGGAATCGCCTCTTTGTCGGACCGTTCGGCATCGGTGTCACGGCGCTGCGTTGGCGTGGAGTTCGGGCCGGGCCCGTGCTCGGGTTCGAGCACGGTCGCTCTGCAAGCGATGATCCGCGTCTGGCCGGACTCGGCGATATCTCCACGAGCATCACGGGCGGACTCTTTGCACGCTACGTGCAAGGCCCTTTCGAGATCGCCGCCACGGCGCGCCAGGCGCTCTCGCATTCGACCAACGGACTGTCGGGTCTGCTGCAGTTGAATGCTCGGCATGTGTTTGCCGGGGCTCGGACTCTGGTCGCCATCGGTCCCGATCTCGAATTCGGCAACGGCGACTTCCAACGCACATGGTTCGGCATCTCACCGGCGCAGTCCGCCGCTTCGGGGCTGCCTGTCTACTCGCCCCATGCCGGAATCAACAGGGTGGGATTGCACGCGGATGTCACCTACCGTGCCTCGACCCATGTCGTGTGGCGGCTCTTTGCGAGGATCAGTGATCTCACGGCAGATGCCGCGCAGAGTCCGGTGGTCGAGCGGCGGTCGCAGGTTCTGGTGGGTGCGGGCCTCGCTTATCATTTCTGAGACTCGTCCGCGGGGTGAGCGTACGCTATCGAGAATGGACTGGGAGGGTGAAACCGATGGTCCGGATTCGAGCACGGACGACAGCCGCGACGCCGAGCTCCTCGCCCGGTCGGCGACGGGCGATCGCCGCGCATTCGACAGGATCGTCGCTCGCTACGGGCCTCTCGCGCTGCGCCTGGCGGCCCGGATTGCACCCGATCGGCACTCCGCCGAGGATGTTGCCCAGGAAGCGATGGTTCGGATATGGCATCGTGCCGCCGACTTCGACGCCCGCCGCGCCCGCTTTACCACATGGCTGTATCGCATCGTGGTCAACTTGTGCATAGACCTGCGCCGCAGACCCCGGCCCGTGCCGCTGCCGGACGACTTCGATACGGCAGACCCGGCCGCGGGCGCCGAGCAGGCCTTGGAGCATGACGAGCGCCGCGCAGGGCTCGCCAGAGCCATGAAAGAGCTGACGCCCGGACAGCGTGCGGCACTGACGTTGGTGTATGACGAAGGACTGTCAGGTGCCGAGGCCGCCGCGGCGCTCGGAGTAACCACCAAGGCCGTGGAGCGGCTGCTCGCGCGTGCGCGTGCACAACTGCGCGACCGGCTGCTGGCGGACGGAGATGATGCGGAGGCTCGGACATGATGACACTCAGACGGTTCCGAAAGTTGGCCGACAGCTACGGTGCCGACCTGCAGCGTTGGCCGGAGCGGCAGCGTGCGCAGGCGCTTGCGCTGATCGGCGTCTCCGAAGAAGCCCAGGCGATCATCACTCGCGCAAGAGAGCTCGATGAAGCGATCACGGCGGCGGGCGCCGCCCGTGACGCACGGGTTTGGGACGGCGAGGGCGCCGATGCGCCCCTTCAGCGACTGCGTGAGAACGTGGCCGGTCGCATTCGACAGCCGTCGCCCGTACGCGTGGCCGGTCTCATCGGGCTCCACTCACCGGCCGCGAGCCGCTACCGGCCGCAACGGGTGGGATGGGTTGGTCTCGCGACCGCGGCGGGTCTGGCGGTGGCAGCGGGTCTCACCCTGGGAATCTACTACTCGCCCTCTGCTCCGCCCGAGGATCTAACGGCGCTGTTGCAGCCTGCGCCCCTGCAAGTGTTGACCGAGTGATCATGAATACCCCTACTGACCGTCGCGGGAGCTTCGATTGGCGCTGGCTGGCACTGTCGCTCTCGCTGCTGTGCAACGTCTTTCTGGCGGCGCTCATCGCCGGGCATTTCCTCAGCCGCCGGATCGGCCCTGCCGCAAGTCCCGTTGCCAGCGCGCCGATGGCGCATGCCCTCGAGCGGGCACAGGCGATTCTCTCGCCGCAGGATGCGGCAGCCTTCCGCGAAGTCCTCGCGCGCGACAAGCCGCGCTACCTCGAGTCGGCCCTGCGGGTTGCTGCCGCCCGCCGTGAGCTCGCACGCCAGATCGCAGCCGAGCCGTTCGATCCGCGCGCCGCCGGCCAGGCACTCGCCGCATGGCGCCTCAGTTGGAATGGCTTCGTAGAGGATTTCAGCGGGCCGCTCATTGATGCCCTGTCGGCGATCTCTCCCGACGGCCGCCGGCGCCTGATGGCCGAGCGCCGCGCTCGCGAGCAACGCGCCGGCTCCTCGTCCTTGCCGTGAGCGGGTGATGGCGGACTCTCCGGCACGAGGTTACCGGCGCCGGCAACCGCTGCGATGAATCAACTCCGAGGCGCCGGAGCGGCATCGCGTGCGATGCAGCGGAATCCAATGTGCGAGGTCGGGCTGTCGATCGACTGCGCCTGTCGCGCGGCCGGACGATAGCGGCGGCAATACTCGGGAGCGCACAGGTGCGAGCCGCCCTTGATGACGCGGCGCGGCATCCCATTCGCCGGCAGGTCCGGGTCGAAGCTGTCGGCAGGATTCGAGTTGCGCGGGTTACGGGGCACGCAACAGGCCTTCGCAGCCGGCGCTCGATGGCGAGGGGAATAGAAATCGCACGTCCATTCCCAGACGTTGCCGATCATGTCATATAGGCCGTAACCGTTCGGCGGGAAGCTGCGCACGGGCGATGTGCGTTCGAATCCGTCGAGCGCGGTATTTTCATGTGGGAATCGTCCCTGCCAGGTGTTGGCCATGTGATGCCCGCCCGGGGTGAAGAGCTCGCCCCACGCGTATTCCGCATTCTCCAGGCCTCCTCGCGCAGCATGCTCCCACTCCGCCTCGGTCGGCAGATCTTTTCCAGCCCAGCGCGCGTACGCCAGTGCGTCCTGGAAGGCTATGTGCACGACCGGATGGTCCTCGAAGCCTCGCCAGGACGAGCCCGGTCCGTACGGATGACGCCAGCTCGCGCCTGGTACGAGCTGCCACCACTGCCGCCAATCAGTCGCATCCACGGCGGCTCTCGGGGGTGAGAACACCAGCGAGGCCGGCGCCAGCAGATGCCCGGCGACTCCGGGGTACAGCGCAGGATCGAGCGACCGCTCTGCCAGCGTCACATAGCGGGTCTCACGCACGAAGTGCGCGAACTCGGCGTTGGTGAGCGGATGGCGGTCGATCCAGAAGTCATCGACCGCCACGCGGTGCGCCGGTGCTTCCTCCGGGTAGTGCCGGTCCGAGCCCATGAGAAAGGTACCGCCGGGGACGAAGGCCATCTCCTGCAAGGTGCTCTCCTACTGGCGCGTGGCAGTGCAGGAAACTCCACCTTTTGCGCTGTGCAGCTGCAGGTTGTTGCCGTCTGTCGTGCCGGTGAAACTGGCGCTTCTGCGCTTTCCGGCGAGCTCGAAGGACACCTGATTGCCCTGCACGCTGCCATTTAACTGGCCGGAGCGGCGGCCGCCCGTGTAGCTGCCGGTCAGGGTCGAGCCCTGCTGCTCGATGTCGAGGGAGATCTGCCGCATTTCGCCCTTGCGGCCGCTGCAGGCGAGCTGCCACTTGCCCGAGAGCACCGGTGTGGATTGGGCCAACACGGCCGGCGCGGAGATCACGCACCCCAGCACGACGGTCAATGCGGCGGCGACGGATCTGCGCCGCCGCTTTCGCTCGTGATTTTCAGCACCAGGCGCGGAAGCGAGTAATGGGAGACGGCGTTGGGCAAGGCTCATGTCGGACCTCATCTAGTCAGGAGCAACGGCAGCCGGTGGTGGTGCCGCATGCATCGATACGCGCGCACGGGCGAAATCCCCCGCGCCTGCCGGCCGCAAGGGGGAAGCGGGAAGGATCAGCCGTATCACCCGTCGAAAGGAGAGACGCAATGATCCACCTTCACCATGCGCTGCACGGGTGGCGATGGCCCGTCATCGCGGCCGCCATCGTGATCGAGGCGAGCTGGTATCTCATCGCCCGTGGCCGGTCCTATCCCTGGCGCGAGATGTGGGCGAGCATCGGGGTGTTTCTCCTGCGCCTGCCACTGAAGCTGCTGCGGCCGCTCACCGTCCTGCCGCTCGCGCTACTCGTCTGGTCTCACAGACTCGCGACCATCCCATTGAATACGCTCTGGGGCTGGATGACCGTGTTCGTCGGCGTGGAGCTGGCCTACTACTGGATGCACCGCCTTTCGCACGAAGTGCGCTGGCTCTGGGCCTCGCACATCGTGCACCACACGCCTGAGCACATCCACCTTGCGAGCGCTTTCCGGCTCGGAGCGACCGAGATCCTCTCCGGCAACTGGCTCTTTTATTTCCCCCTGTACTGGCTCGGCCTCAATCCGCTGGCGGTGGCCGGCATGCAGGCACTCAACCTGTCGTACCAGTTCTGGTTGCACACCGATCTGATCGGCCGCCTCGGGCCCTTCGAGTGGCTATTCAACACTCCCGCGCATCATCGCGTGCATCACGCCTCGAACGGCGAGTACCTCGACCGTAACTACGGTGGGATTCTCATCGTCTGGGACCGGCTCTTCGGCACCTTCGCGGACGAGCGGCCAGAGGCCCCCATCGTCTATGGGCTCGTGCATCCGATCGGCAGCCTGAACCCACTGGTCATCGCATTCCACGAATGGGGCTCGATGGCGCGCGACGTCGCCCACGCGCGTTCCTGGCAGGCGCGGCTCACCCAGCTCTTCGGCAGACCCCGGGAAAGCCTGACAGCGCTCGTGGCGCCGCGCGCGCCTGCTCTCGCCGCCGCGGGAGTCGAGCAGCCATGAATGAATTGTCGGGAACAATTCATGACGCGCGAAAGCGCGGCTCCCGCGGCAGCGGGAGCGAGGCCCAGGAACGGCCGAGCACATTCGCTCATCCAGCCGTCCGCCATGTCGTGCTCGCCATCCTGCTCGTGTGTTGCTGCTCACCCGCGCTCGCACAGGCGAGAAAGCCCGACGTCATCGTCATCCTCGCCGACGATCTGGGTTACGGCGACACCGGCGTTTATGGCAGCAAAATCGCCAGGACGCCAAACATCGATGCCCTGGCTGCATCCGGCATCCGTTTCACCGACGGCTACGTGACGAATCCGGTATGTGCTCCGTCCCGCGCCGGCCTGATGACCGGCCGGTACCAGCAACGCTTCGGCTACGAATTCAATCCGGTGGGGCGCGACAAGACCGGCGGCATGTCACTGCACGAGGTAACCCTCGCGCAGATCATGAAATCGGCAGGGTACGTGACCGGAGCGATAGGCAAGTGGCATCTGGGTCAGCCGGCTGGCTACTACCCGACCGATCGCGGGTTCGATTATTTCTTCGGCATGGGCTCCGGCTCCGACTACATCGTCGATCCCGAGCCCGGTGATGAGTACATCGGGCCGCAGGGAGAGGACATACGGATTCCCGCCGGCGGGCTCAGCGCCATGCGGAACGGTGAGCGCCTCAAAGCGCTGCTCGAACAGATCCGGGATCGCCACCCCATCATGCGTGACGGCAAGGTCGTTCAGGTGCACGAGTACCTGACGGATGCCCTGACGCGGGAGGCCGTGTCTTTCATCGACCGCAATCGCAGTCGTCCTTTCTTTCTCTATCTCGCGCAGCACGCTCCTCATGCGCCGCTTCAGGCTCCGGGGAAGTATGTCGATCGCTTTCGCGCGATCAAAGACCCCGGAACGCGCGTTCATGCGGCGATGGTCGCCGCCCTTGACGACGGAGTGGGCGCAGTCATCGCGGCACTGCGGAAGGACGGCCTCTACGAAGACACGCTGGTGATTTTTCTGAGCGACAACGGTTGTCCGGGATACCTTCACGGGGCGTGCTCGAACGCGCCTCTATCAGGGTACAAGCGCTGGCTCGCCGAAGGCGGGATTCGCGTCCCTTACATCGTCTCCTGGCCAGGCCACCTGCCTGCGGCGCGTATCGATCACCGCCAGGTGTCGAGCCTCGACATCCTGCCCACCGCGGCGGCGCTGGCTCACGCGAAGCTGCCGACAGACCGCGTATACGATGGCGTCGATCTCCTCCCGTTCCTCGATGGCGAGGACAAAGGTATTCCAAACCCGACGCTCTACTGGCGCGATGGCGTGGATTTCGCCATGCGGGATGCCGACGCGAAGCTCTGGATCTGCGACATTGCGCCGCGCGAAATGACCTCCGGCGACGAACCCGATGAGGCTCTGGACGGCCGCAGAGCGAGGCTGGTGGTGCCGGCGATCGGACCCGAGGGCCGGCACGTGATGCTCTACGATCTCGCCAGGGACATCGGCGAATCCCACAACATCGCGGCAATGCGCCCGTCGCAGGCCGCTCGCCTGCAGGCTGAGATCGCCGCGTGGGACGCGACGCTCGTGAAACCGCAATGGCCTGGGAGCAAGCATTCCGCCGTCGACTTCGACGGCCAGAATCTCGAGCTGTTCTATTGAGAGGCGCGCGCAGCCGCGGGGCTGCGCGCGCCGCTATCGCCTGAGGCTAGGGCACCACGGCGTGCACGGTGGCGGAGCGAGGACTTTCCGTGCCGCTCGAGTTGACGGAAGCCACGGAGAAATACCACGTCGCTGCGGACAGGTTGCTCACCACGTACCTGGCGAGGCCCGGATTCGTGATGTTGACGACATGGGTGAGGCTCGATTGGCTCGTGCCGTAGTAAAGATGGTAGCCGGAGAGGTTGGTGAGCGTGCTGCCATCGGTATTCGCGGTGGGCGGCGTCCAGGAGATCGTCACTTCTCCGGAGGATCCGGTGGGCGGCGGTGCGCTGCCCGAGACCGTGAGCGTGTAGGCGGGCAGCCACCCGCGGTACCTGCCGTCCCAGGCCGCGATCTGCACCCAGTGGTACGTGCCGACATTGGCCGTGCCCGGGGTGCCGTAGAGCCGGCCCGTGGCGCTGTCGAACGTCGCCCATGAGGGCTTGTTGTACACCTGGAATGTGATCTTCAGGCCGTTGGGATCGCGCGCCGTCGGTTGAAAGGAATACGTTTTGCCAACCGCGGCCGTGGCAGGCGGCGTGCCGCTGATGACCGGTGTCGTGCCGGCCATGGCGAGCGGTGAAGAGAGAAACGAGAGCGACGCCAGCGCGCAGAGCGTCCCGAACCGCAGACGCACTGCGGCGAAATCGTGATAAGGCATTTATGACCACCCCGTTCAGAAACCAACTTGGCTTCACCAGGGCGGCAAAACACGCTGGACGCAGCTCGAGTGCGAGTCGAGCCGTGCAGGATCGTGTCACGGCGCCACGCCGCTCGATGGCGGCTTCGGAACCGGCAGCCCCGCTGTCTGACGATGCAGACCGGAGGCTTTGCGTCCCCGCCTTGCGGCGGGTTTGCCCTTGGCTTGGCCGGTAGTTAACGCTGCCTCGGCCGCGAGCGCAATGTCTCAGGCGGCAGACATGTCGCCGTCAGGCTGCAGCAGGGGGCTCACGTCGTCAGGCGCTGGTAGATCTCCAGATACTTCGCGCCTTGTTTCCTCCAGGAGAAATCCTTTGCCATTCCGTTGCGCACCACGCGCTGCCACTGCTGCGGCTGCGCGTGCAGGTCGAGTGCGATGTTGAGTGCCCACTCGAGCGCCTCGGAATTGAAGTCGCTGAACACGATGCCGGTGCCTTCGCCCGTCTCCGGGTCGTAGTGCTCCACGGAGTCCGCGAGCCCGCCGGTGCGCCGCACGATCGGCACCGTGCCGTAGCGCAGGCTGTACATCTGATTGAGCCCGGACGGCTCGTAGCGCGAGGGCATGAGAAACATGTCACAGGCGGCTTCGATCCAGTGCGACAGCGCATCGTCGTAGCCCTGCCGGAACACCACCCGTCCGGGAAAGCGCCGCTCGAGCTCGGTGAGGAAGCGCTCGTACTGCGGATCCCCGCTTCCGAGCGCGACGAAGCCGAGGTCCCGCCATTCCAACACCTGGGGCAGCGATTCGAACATCAGCTCGATGCCTTTCTGCGCGGCCAGCCGGCTCACCATGCCGGCGAGCGGAGTGGTCACGGGTGTCGTCAGCCCGAGGCGCTGGATGAATGCGCTCTTCAGCGCCGTCTTGATCGACAGCCTGCTCGGGTCATAGTGCTCAGGCAGGTAGCGATCATTGCGGGGATCCCAGGTCTCATAGTCGACGCCGTTGAGGATGCCCGTGAGCGCGCTTTCCCGCATACGCAACGAGTCCTGCAGCCCCATCCCGTACTCATCCGTGCAGATCTCGCGCGCATGCGTGGGGCTGACGGTGGTGATGGCGTCGGCATACAGAATGCCGTGGCGCAGCGGGTTGATCTTTCCCGCACGCAGGTCGTCCTGGTGCAGCAGATAGCTCTCGGGGCCGAGCGCGAGGTCCGCGACGGCCGCCGAGCTGAATACGCCCTGATACCCGATGTTGTGGATCGTCAGCACGGAGCGGGTGCGCGCGAAGAGCGGCTCGCTCTCGATCATCGTCCTGACGAAGAGGGGGCCGAAGGCGGTATGCCAGTCATTGCAATGCAGGATCTGCGGCGACCATTTCATGTGCTGGCAGGTCGCCAGTACTGCGCGGGTGAAGGCGAGGAATCTCAGGTGCTCGTCCGGATCGGTCGTGTAAATCACCGGCCGTGCATAGAGCACCGGGCAATCGATCAGGTGCACGAGGGCGTCTGAGCCCGGCAGCTGTGTCGTGACGACCGAAAAGACGTAGCGATGAGGCCCGACCTGCAGCGGTACCTGCTGCAGCCCGTCGATCGGCCGCATCGGGAATTTCGCGCGGTCGATCGATGCGTACAGAGGCGTGAACAGCTTCACGTCGTGACCGCCTGCAGCCAGGTATTTCGCCAGCGCGCCGGCGACATCGGCGAGGCCTCCCGTCTTGGAAAGCGGCGCCACTTCAGCAGAGAGCAGACAGACGCCGAAATTCATGTGCGGCCCCGTAGGACTATCATGGAGCCAGCGTCCGAAAGCCCCAGTCTTGCGCCAATGCAACGTTTCGTCATAGGACTCACTCTCACCCTGCTGCTCATTGTCTCGATCGCTATCGGTATCGCCGTAGCCCGATGGCCGGAATGGCGTCACTTCGTCTTTTAGCGCATTCCGGCCGCAGCCAGTCCCCCGGAATCGGCCGACCCCCCATTCTGAGTGTCAATCGCCCGGGCTTGCCATCAAGTATTTGATTTTTAAGGGATAAGTTCCGGAGACGTCCGGCTCCGCCGCCGCTCGCTGGTAGACTATGCTCATTCTCCCGCTTCCGGCCACCCCTTCGGGCGACGATGCGCCCCGTCGGGGCACCTTCAGGGCCACTTTGGCCTGGCACGGAGCGGACGGACCAGAGAAAAGACCATGTCAGCCTCGCCGTACAAACAATTAGAGCAGGAGTTCAAGCGACTCCACGCTTTTCGCGGAGCCTTGTCGCTCCTTCGCTGGGACGCAGCAGTCATGATGCCTCGTGGTAGCGCGGATGTCCGCGGCGAGCAGCTTGCTGCGCTGGAGACAGAGCACCACGCACTCCTCACCGCCCCGCGGATTACGCGTCTGCTGGATCGCGCCCAGGCCAATATCCAGGGCATGCAGGACTGGCAGGTGGCGAATCTTCGCGAGATGCGCCGGCAGCGCGATCATGCCATCGCGACCCCGGTGTCCCTGATCTCGCGGCTCGCCCGCGCCACCTCGCGCGCCGAGGTCCGCTGGCTCGAGGCCCGACAACAGGGCAAGTTCGAGCTCTTCGCGCCGTACCTGGAAGAGGTCGTCCACCTCGTCCGCGACAAGGCGGCATTGCTCGGGCAGGCGCTGAACCTCGCCCCCTACGACGCCCTCGTGGACGAGTTCAGCCCTGGTATCACCACGGCTGACATCGACGCCATGTTCAAGGCGCTCTCACGACGCCTGCCCTCGCTCATCCGCGAGGCAATCGCCTTCCAGGAGAGCCGGCCGCCGGCGCCTCTCGGCGGCAAGTTCCCGCCGGGCAAGCAGCGCGCGCTGATCGTGGAAGTGATGAAGCAGATCGGCTTCCCCTTCGACCGTGGTCGCATGGACGAAAGCGAACACCCTTTTACGGAGGGGGTCCCCGGCGACATTCGGGTCACCACGCGGCTCGATCCCGATGATCTGTTCTCCGGTCTGCTCGGAGCCATGCACGAGACCGGCCACGCGATGTATGACCTGGGGTTGCCGCAGGACTGGCGCGATCAGCCCGTCGGCCGCGACCGTGGCATGGCCCTGGAGGAGAGCCAGTCGCTGCTCACGGAGATGATCATCTGCCGCAGCCGCCCATTCGTGCGCTATGTGCAGCCGCTCATCGTCAAGCATTTCGGCGTCAGCGGCCCGGAATGGGGCATCGAGAACATCTACGCTCATCTCACGCGCGTGCGGCGCGGATTGATTCGCGTCGACGCGGACGAGCTCACATATCCCCTGCACATCATGCTGCGCTACGAGCTGGAGAAGCAGCTGTTGAGCGGCTCCCTCGCAGTGCGCGATCTGCCGGAAGCCTGGAACACCGGCATAGAGGAGCGTCTGGGTATCCGCCCGACGAATGACGGCGAGGGTTGCCTGCAGGATGTGCACTGGGCCGTCGGCTCCTTCGGCTACTTCCCCTCCTATGCCTTGGGCGCCGTCATCGCTGGCCAGCTCTACGAGAGCTTGCGCAACGATGTGCCCGCGCTCGATGAGCAGCTCGCCCGGGGCGAGTTCTCAGGCCTTCTCGGTTGGCTACGCACCCATGTGCACGGGCTCGGCGCGAAGGTTCCGGTGCAGGAGCTGCTGCGCGGTGCGACGGGCAAGCCCGTGTCTGCCTCCGTGTTCATCCGCTACGTCGAGGCGAAGTACCTGGAAGCGGCGCCCAGCGAGGCCGCCGCGTAGATGCCGGGCCGCCTTCAGAGACCCGCATCCGGCACGACCGAAGTGTCACCTCTGACAGCCCCAGGGGCGCAGGTGCACGGCAAGCCTTCGCGCACTCTCGCGCGCCTGCAGGCGCGGCTGCGCGGCTCCGTCGGCAAGGCCATCGAAGATTTTCGCATGATCGCGGCGGGCGATCGGGTCATGGTCTGCCTGTCGGGCGGCAAGGACTCCTACACCCTCCTCGACATACTCCTGTCGCTGAAGCGCAGCGCACCCGTCGACTTCGATCTGCTCGCGGTCAATCTCGATCAGAAGCAGCCGGGATTTCCGCAGCACGTGTTGCCGGAGTACCTGACGTCTCTCGGCGTTCCGTTTCACATCATCGAGCAGGATACCTACAGCGTCGTCAAGCGCGTCATCCCGGAAGGGCGCACGCTTTGTGGGCTGTGCTCGCGCCTGCGCCGCGGAGCCCTGTATCGCTTCGCTGCTGAGAATGGGATCAGCAAAATCGCGCTGGGCCACCACCGCGATGACATCGTTGAGACCCTGTTCCTCAACCTCTTTTTCGGCGGTCGCCTCAAAGCGATGGCCCCCAAGCTCCTCTCCGAGGACGGCCGGCACATCGTCATCCGCCCGCTCGCATACGTCGCGGAGCGGGACATCGAGCGCTACGCGCGCGGCCGCCGCTTCCCGCTCATACCTTGTACCCTGTGCGGCTCCCAGGACAACATGCAACGTGTCGCCATCAAGAAAATGCTCGCGTCCTGGGAGCGCGCCCATCCCGGCCGCACCGAGAGCATCTTCTCCGCTTTGCGCCACGTCGAGCTCGAGCATCTCGCCGATCCGCGTCACTTCGACTTCGCGGCTCTCGATGCGCAGCGTTCCAGTATCCCGCCGGGCGCCGGGCAACTCATGCCCATGACTCTCGAAGAAGAGGACGGCCTGATGGAGGGTGCCCGCCTGCGAGGGGATTTGCCAACGGCTTTTCGGCACGTCACCGGCGAGGCGCCCGGCTCGAGCGAGTGAGAGACCGCAAGTGGAAGCCCCACTGCTCGCTTCCCCGCTCCCCAACACCTACTGGGCTCTGCCCGGCTTGCTTCTCGCCGGCGAGCATCCCTCCGGCCTCACCGCCGATGCTACGCGTCAGCGCCTGAGCACGCTCCTCGCTGCCGGCGTCGAGTGCTTCCTCGATCTCACGCATCCGGGCGAGATCGAGTCCTACGACCAGGCTCTCCCGCTCCACATCGACTATCTGCGCAAGCCCATCCGCGATCACGGCCTGCCCGAGAAGCGTGAGCACATGATGGAGATCCTCGACTGCCTGCACGATGCGCTGCGCTGCGGGAGGCCGGCATACGTGCACTGCCGCGCCGGCATCGGCCGCACCGGCATGGTGGTCGGCTGCCTGCTCGTCGAGCGCGGGCTCAACGGTGAGCAGGCGCTCGATGAGCTCGCCAGGCTCTGGCAGCAGTCCGAGCGCTCCAAGTGCTGGCCCAGCGTCCCTGAGACCGATGCGCAGACCGACTATGTCCGCAAGTGGGTCCCGCGCAAGCTGGATTTCTCACTCGCCGCGCCGGCCGCACCACCGCCGCGCGCGCCGCTTTCTGCCAGGGTGCCGGCGCCGGTCCCGGTCCCAGTCCCTCCCGGGCAGCCCGCGCCGGCCGCTGCCGATCCGCTGTTGGATCCGGCCACCCTCGCGGCCGCGCACAGCCTGCGCGAGCGCTTCCAGGGTGCCCTGCTCGGCCTTGCCACCGGCGATGCCGTTGCCGCGCCCACGCAATACCGCCGGCCGGGCACCTTCACGCCGGTGGGCGATCTGATCGGCGGCGGCCCGTTCGATCTGCCGAGGGGCGGCTGGAGCGATGATACGGCGATGGCCCTCTGTCTCGCCGACAGTCTGCTCGTCACCAACGGTTTCGATGCCCGCGATCAGGTGGACCGCTACCGTCGCTGGCAGCTCGAAGGGTATCTCTCCGCTACCGGGCAGTGCGTCGGCATCACCGCGAGCACCGCGCGCGCTCTGACGATGGCGCAGTGGCGCCGCCAGCTCTTTTCCGGCTCGCATGCGCCCGACCAGCTCGACCCGGAGCCGCTCTCGCGAGTGGCCCCCGTGGTGATGTTCTTCTTCGCCTCCGAAGAGGAGGCCGTGCAGCTCGCGAGCGATGCCGCCCGGACCACCTGCCAGGCTCCTGCCGTTCTCGCGGCCTGCCGCGACCTGGCGCGCGCGCTCTATCTGGCGCTCTCAGGCCGGCCGAAGGCCGCCATCCTCGCCGAGGTCTCGGCTCCTCCCCGGACGAAGGGCCGGGGCGCCGCGGCGGAGGCGCTGGCCATCGCGCTCGAGGCCTTTGCCGCGACCGACAACTTTCGCGGCGCCGTGCTCCACGCGGCCAACGAAGGGGGCAATTCGGACGTCGCAGCCAGCGCCTGCGGCCAGCTTGCCGGCGCCTACTACGGCGCGAGCGCGATCCCTGCCCCGTGGCGCGAGAGTCTTCTCAGACGGCAGCTCATCGAGGCCTGCGCCGATCAGCTCTTGCAACATTTCCTGCTCAAGCTCGCCTGAGCAGGGCCGCCCGCCCGGCCGGCTTTTGATCGCATCGACGAACAGACAGGCAGCCGCGAAACAGGTAGGCTTGCGCTGCCGTGGTCCCGCAGCGCAGTCGCACCTCCCGACGCAATCCCGGATGGACTCGTCTCTCTGACGAGAGCCTGCTGTCGCTGCGCTTCTGCGATCTCGGCCTGCGGCTCCAGGGCTCGAGGGTCGAGCGCCGCGTGCAGCGTCTCTACTCGGAGCTGGACGCGCGCGGCCTTCGCTTCCAGCCACACGTGTGGCTGTCGGAAGAGTGGTTCTCACCGGACGGCGTGCCCGGTATCGCGATACCGTTCTACCTCGCGCATCCACGCCTGGAGCGCCTCGAGCGCCGCATCATGCGGGAAGTGGAGGGCGGTAACACACGCTGGTTCATGCGTATCCTGCGCCATGAGGCGGGACATGCGCTCGACAACGCCTATCGGTTGCGCCGGCGCAAACGCTGGCGCGAGGTCTTCGGCCCCGCTTCCCTCCAGTACCCGGCGCGCTACAAAGCCCGCCCCGGCAGCCGCCGCTATGTGCATCATCTGGGAGAGTGGTACGCGCAGTCCCATCCGACGGAGGATTTCGCGGAAACGTTCGCTGTCTGGCTGACTCCGCGCTCCGGCTGGCGCAAGAGTTACGCTGACTGGCCGGCGTTTCAGAAGCTGAGCGCCGTCGACGAGCTGGTCGCCGAGGTGCGGGGCCGTCGGGCTCCCGTCCGCAACCGCACCCGCATCGAGCCCATCGAGACGAATACGCGCACCCTGGCCCAGCACTATCGTCGCAAGCTCGCCCGCCAACGCTATTACTGCCGCGGGCTCGCCGATGAATTTCTGCGCAGGCTGTTCGTGCCACCGCCGATGCGCCGGGGGGCGATGCGCGCCGCGACCCTGCTGCGCGCCAACCGCAAGGCGCTCATCACCTCCGTGTCGCGCCAGCTGGGCATCGAGCCTTATAGTGTGCAGCAGATCGTCCGCATGCTCATCGAGCGCAGTGAGACCTTGAAGCTCTACGTGCGTGGCAACAGGCGCGATGCGATCCGCAGCGCGCGCTGGCTGCTCGAGCGGCTCGCGGGCCTTTATTCGCAAGGCGAGACGCCGCATCTGCGCCTTTAACGCCCGCTCCGCCCGCCGCGGACGGAGACTTCCGCCCGTGCGAACCGAGACGCCAGAAAAACGATGAAAAAACTGCGCACGCTCGTCGTCGTGCACGCGAGCCTGGTGCCGCCGGAGAGCCTCGAAGGCCACACCGACAAGGAGATCGAGGAGTGGCGTACCGAGTACGATGTCACGAGCACCCTACGCGCCAACGGTCATGATGTCCGCTGCCTCGGCGTCCTCGACAGCCTCACCGAGATGCGCAGCAGCATCGCGGAGTGGCAGCCGGACATCGTTTTCAACCTGCTCGAGGAATTCAACGGCATCGTCACTTACGACCAGCACGTGGTCGCCTTCCTCGAGCTCATGCGCCAGCCCTACACAGGCTGCAATCCCCGCGGCCTCCTGCTCTCGCGTGACAAGCCCCTCTGCAAGCAGCTGCTCGCCTTTCACCGTATCCCGACACCGCAGTTCGCCGTTTTCCATCGCGGGGCCCGCATCCACGTCCCGCGCAAGCTGCGCTTTCCGCTGTTCGTGAAATCGACGGTCGAGGACGCCTCGCTCGGCATTGCGCAGGCCTCGGTGGTGGAGGATGCCGCCCGGCTCAAGGAACGGATCGAGTTCGTCCACGAGCAGATAGGCTCCGATGCCCTGGTCGAAGAGTACATCGAGGGCCGTGAGCTCTACGTAGGCGTGATGGGCAACGACCGGCTGACGCGCCTGCCGGTCTGGGAAATGGTGTTCGGCTCGATGCCCGACTCACTGGCCGCGATCGCCACCCGCAAGGTGAAATGGGACAAGCGGTATCAGACCAAGTACGGCATCACGACGCGCGCGGCGGAGGATCTGCCTGCGAGCGTGCTCACGCGTCTCGACACGCTCTCCCGCCGGATTTACCGGGTGCTCGGTCTCTCAGGCTGCGCGCGCATGGATTTCAGAGCGACCCCCAACGGGGAGGTCTATGCGCTCGAGGCGAATGCCAACCCCAACCTGGAAGCGGCCGAGGATCTTGCCGAATCCGCTCGCGCCGCCGGCATCGCCTATCCGGACCTGCTGGAGCGGCTGATGTCGTTGGGTATGTCTTATCGGGCGGAATGGCGCGCGACGTATGGGTAAGAGTTGGGACCCTACCACCGGCCATCCATGGCGGCAGGGCACCCGGCCCGGCCCGTCCGGGGCCGGGCGCTCGGTCGGATCGACGACACGTTGAATGTCGTCGATAAAGGCACCGCCCTCACCCTATCTCCGATCGCTCCAACGTCCACGGCTCCGTCTTCGAGGCCGCAAGCCACGACTGCAGCACGGCGTCCTCCAGCGCGGCGGCCATGTACCAGCGCGCCGTTTCGGAGACGCGCGCGCCGTAGGTGTTGAACCGCAGCACGACCGGCGCATACATCGCATCGGCGATGGAATACTCCCCGAAGAGCCATGGGCCCGCGGCGCCGAAGCGCCGGCGGCAGTCGTTCCAGATCTCATCGACCCGGTCGACGTCCGCCTCCAGTCCCGGCGTGCTCACGATGCGGCGGTTGCGGGCGCGAGCGTTCATCGGCCATTCCGTCCGCAGGTTGGCAAAGCCCGAATGCATCTCCGCGCACACGGATCGGGCCACCGCGCGGGCACGGGGGTCCCGCGGCCAGCCGCGTCCGGTGAGCTCCGCCACGTACTCGCAGATCGCAAGGGAGTCCCACACGGAGAGATCCCCATCGAGCAGCACTGGCACGCGCCCGCTCGGCGAGTACTTCTCGATCTCGTCCTTCGTCGTCGGCGTGTCGAGGCGGATCAGCACTTCGCGGAACTCGACGCCCAGACGCTTGAGCAGCATCCACGGCCGCAGCGACCAGGAGGAGTAGTTCTTGTTGCCGATGACCAGGGTCAGATCCGACATGGGATGGTAACCTTCACAGCATGACGACGGGAACCTTGAGCCTGGGCCGCACCGCATCCCGCGCAGCCCTGCTCGGCGACATTTGCGCAATCGCGTTCGATCTCGATAATACACTGTGGGATGTTGGGCCGGTGATCCTTCGCGCCGAGGAGCGGCTGCAGGAATGGCTGCGCGAGCACTGTCCGCGGATCGCCGAGCAGGTGTCGGCCGAGCAGATGCGCGCCGCGCGCGAGCGGCTGGCCCGCAGCGAGCCGCACAACGCACACGATTTCACTTACCTGCGCATCACCGCACTGGCGGCGCATGCGCGCGAGTGCGGCTACGAGGAGGAAGTCGCCGAGCGCGCCTTCGAGGTGTTCTTCGCGGCGCGCAACGAGTTGCAGCCCTATGTGGACGTCCATCCCGCGCTCGAGCGCCTGCGTACGCGCTATGCCCTTGCGTCCCTGAGCAACGGCAACGCGGACCTGGAGCTGATCGGACTCGCATCGCTGTTCAGCGTGTCGTTGAACGCCCGTCAGATCGGTGTCGCAAAGCCACATCCCCGCTGCTTCCAGCAACTCGCGCAGCGCTTGCAGCTCGAGCCGCGGAGCATTCTCTACGTCGGAGACGATCCCTTCCTCGACGTCGAAGCGGCTCGCGCAGCAGGCCTGCGCACCGCGTGGATGAACCGCAGCGAAACAGCCTGGCCCGCGAGCCTCCAGCCGGCCGATCTCGCCGTAACCGACTGTATGCAGCTGGCCGAGCTTCTAGCACTCGGCCCCCGTGGCTGCCAAAGCTGAACAGCAGATAAACACGATGCCGCCGAGGTCAAAGCAAGTGATTGAGGCGCCCAAAGCCGCCGTTTCTCGGCCGATCCTGGGCCTCCCCCCTGCCGGGCCGGCGCTTCGCGCCGTCCACAAAATTGCCTGGAGCAATTTTGAACGCCCGGCAGGGCGGGCCCGCAGGGCTGAGGCGCATGGATGCGCCGAATAAAACCGCTCCCGGCGATTTTGTGGGCCGTACATCACGGAATTCACCCACATTGTGAGGTGAACTTTATCCGCCTGCTGCCGTTTCATCATCAGGAGGCGTACTGAGGAGGTCTGTAACAGCCATGTCTGATACTCACTCATCCTGGCGGGTGCAGCCCGTTGCCAACCTGAAGGAGTACTTCAGGGAGGCCCTGCACGGCGCGCTCGCGAGCCAGCAGCTCTCGGTCGAGGACCAGACCGAGCACTATGTCGTCAATCTGTTGACTCTCTTCTCCCGCTCGGAGGCCCTGTTCGATCTCACGCCCGAAGGCCCGCGCCTGAAGCCGCTCGTCGTCATGTTGTCGGAGGCGCTGGAGGCACGCTCGGCCGGCGACCGCAATCGCAATCTCCAGCGGCTCGGCGACGTCTCGCTCTTCATCGCGGGCTTTTTCGCGCAGAGCTTCGCTCGCAAGCTGATCGACATCGACTATCACATCGCCATGGGCGGACGGGCATACGGCGTGCTCGCCGACTCTCTGGCGCGCGGCAAGGGCAGGGTGCTCGGCGGCGTCTTCGCGGAGCTATCCGAGAAATTCCAGCCGATGGTCGATGCGCTCAACGAGCTCGCCGAGACCGCCTACACGCATTCGGACAAGGACATCCTGCGGCTCTACGAGATCTGGCTCAAGACCGGCAGCCGGCGCAGCTACGCGCTCCTCAAGCGGCTCGGCGTCGATCCGACCACCGCGGGCGGCACACAGCTCGCGCACTGACCTCGTGATCCTCACGCAACTTCAGCAGCTCATCGGCGGCATATACGATGTGAGCATCGCTCACGATGTGTATGACTTCCTCGTCACCGACCGCATGCGGCTACCGGCAGCAGTCCGTGGCCGGGCTTCGGAGGAGGATCTGATAGTCGCGCAGCCCGCGGCCGCGGGCGATGAAGCCGCGGTCTCTCTCTACCTCGATCCGGCTCTGTTGGAACGGCTGCAGCGTGAGAATCCGCTGGTGCGCCTGCACGCCGGCAACGTTGCCGATTACTGCAAGGCGCTCGAAGGCGTGAGCCATTTTCTCTATCTCGCGTGGAACGCCGGTCATGATCGTGCGGTGTCGATACTCGAGCTGGAAATGCAGGCCGAAGTCGACAAGTACGTCGCGAGCTACTGGCTGCTGCGCCGCCAGCTGCCCGGCCGGTTCCCCGCGGAGCTGCGCCGCATTCTCTTCGAGCGCACGCGCATCGATCCGCGCCTGGCCGAGGGGCGCGAGGACCTCTACCGCGAGGCGAGCCGTTACGCCGAGAAGTTCTGCCGGCGGCTCGAGCGGTCGCTGCGTCGTTCCGGGGTTGGTAGGGAGGGCGAGGTGCTCACCGAGCTACGGCGCTTCTATCGCCTCAGCAACGCGCGCAAGCTCGCGCACATCGAGCGGGGCTGATTTCATTGGCGAAAATCGTCGAGACGATTTTGCTCGGCGCCATCCTGCGCCGAGCGCTGCGGGCCGGCTGGCGCCGGCCAAAATCGTTCCAGACGATTTTGTCGCGAGACCCTACACATTTCGCCGCGGTCCAGGGAACGGCCCTGGCCCGCCATGCTTCAGGGGTGCGCTGGCGTCGCCCCGCAGCGTCGCGTGGAGACGTCAGGTCACGTCTTCGCCGTCGCCGCCGTTGCGTTTGCGCTCTTCCAGCTCGCGCATCAGCTTGATCCACTCCGAAAGCTTGCGCAGATCCGTGCGCGTCGTGTTGCCGGTCTTGCGCGCCGCGCCCGCGCCACTGGCGTACGGGTTGTAGGCGCTGCGCTCGGTCTCGAGCGTGAGATCGCCCGTGTGATGCTCGATCTCCAGCTTGGGCCGCTCCACGAGGTCGGCGGGCGCGTCAACCCACTCGACGTACGCGTTTCCGCGGTCGTCGTGGCGGACGCGCGAGAGGCGGCGGCGCTCCCCTGTGCTGTCCTGCTTGTGGTCCTCCCTGCCGTCGATCTTTTTTATACTGGCGTCCAAGGAATAACGGTGAAACGGCGGTCCGCGGCTCGCGGACGCATGTACCTTAACAGCGCGCCTGTCGCCGTTCTGAGACATCCGTCACGGATCAGTTCCCGCCGGCCGCCTCGAATCCGCCACCGCGGACATAACGCGCCCGCAGCAGGCCCATGGCCGTCTTGCCGTCCCGGATCTCCCCGGTTTCCGCCCAGTCGCAGGCTTCGGCAAAGGGTACCCAGTGCACCTCGATGACTTCCGCGTGCTCGTGAGCAGCCGTCGCCGGCTCGACGTTGGTCGCGAGGAAGAGGTGCAGCACCTCGGTGAAGATCCCCGGAGAGCTCAGATAAGAGCCGAGGCTGAGCCACTCCCGGGCACTCACTCCGGCTTCCTCCACGAGCTCCCGCTGCGCAGTGACGATCGGCGGCTCGTTCGGCTCGAGCTTGCCCGCCGGCAACTCCCAAAGCCACCCGTCTGCAACGTAGCGGTACTGCTTCAGCAGGCAAACACGGTCCTCGCCATCGATGGCAACCGTCGCTGCACCACCCGGATGGTGAACGACTTCGAGCGATGCCAGGTGACCGTTCGGCAATCGCACCTCGTCCGTGGTAAGCGTGATGATCCGGCCGCTGAAGTTCACGCTGCGTTTCTCTGGCTTCATACGTAACGAGCCTACCACGGTTACAGTTCGAAACGGCTGCGGAGCTTCCGTCTGCGTAGACTCGTTCAGCGATGCGGTCCGGTAATTGCAGCCGCGCTCGCAGGTGGTGCCGAGACGCGGCCCGCGGTGACCCGAAGAGGGGACTCAGTCCATTGACACAGCTACCGGAGCAACACAGGGCGGTTTTCCTCCACTCGGGCTGGCGCTGCGCGAGCACATATGTCTGGAGCCGCTTCCGTCGCAATCCATTCACGACGAGCTTCTACGAGCCCTTCGGCGAAGCTCTGGCGCGATGCTCGCCAAAGCGCATCGATCGGCGGACGGCGCAGGGGTGGAACTCGCGTCATCCGCCGCTCGCGTTGCCTTACGCCGATGAGTACCGCGGACTCCTTCGCCCCTTCATCAAGGGCATTCCCGGATACCGCCTCGACTTCGCGCTCGAGCGGTATTTCGTCACCGCAACGCAGATCGGACCCGAGGCGAGATACATGTCCCGGCTGATCGCACACGCGCGTCGCCGCGGCACGTATCCCGTCTTCGGCCTTTCCCGCTCGCGCGGCCGCGCGGCCGCGCTCAAGCAGGCACTCGGCGGCTACCACGTGCTGGTCCGCCGCAATGCGCAGCAACAGTGGCTCTCATGCCGCAGCTATCGCGAGAAGCGCTCGTTCTCGTACTTCGAGTTGTGTCATTTTCTCATCCTGGCGCTCGCCCCCGAGGGCACTCCCGCGCGCCGCTTCGCCGGCATGCTCGGCCTGCCGCCTCTGCCGCGCGGCTTGCCGAAGCAGCTCAAATTCCTGCAAGACAGCCTCTACCCCGCGAGCGATGAGCTGTCTTACCGTGCCTTCATCGCCGTCTCTCTCTTATCCCATGCGGTTGCCGAGCCGGCGGCAGACCTGGTGCTCGATGTCGATCGTCTCGGCCGGTCGCCGCAGTACTGCGAGAGCATCCGCACCCACATACTGGCCGACGTCGGTCTGAGCATAGACTTCGAGGAGTGCCGGGTGCCGAGCCACGATCTGTCGCTCGTCGCCATCGATTTCGCGGCCCTCGACCAGGATGTAGGGCTGCGACTCCAGTCCTGCGGCGCCGATCTCGCGCCGCCTCTCAGGCCCGCTCGCGCGGTCGGCGAGTGAGGCTGTACGTCCAGTGAAGGTCACCCCCTGAGGCTGTATGCTGAACGCGTGACGCCAATCAGTGACAGCAGGTCGCTCCATTACGTATAGTCCCCCGCCGTCATGTCGACGGCGTCACACTTGGTGAAGCTCAATGGCCCCCAGCGTCGGGCGGTGACCTTTGGGGAGCCGCTGCCGGAGAAGGGCTACAAGTCCGGCCCGCTGCTGATCGTCGCAGGGGCGGGCACCGGCAAGACCGACACTCTGGCCCATCGCGTCGCGCATCTGGTCATCCACGGCGTCGACCCGGCGCGGATCATGATGCTGACCTTCACGCGGCGGGCTGCGATCGAGATGCGCCGGCGTGCCTTCGAGCTCGCCAAATCCGCGCTCAGCGAGACTCTCGGCGGGGTCAGCCAGAGCATCCTGCAGCGCATGAGCTGGGCAGGCACCTTTCATTCGCTCGGCAACCGCCTGCTGCGCCACTACGCCCGGCACCTGAAGCTGGATCCGCAGTTCAGCGTGCTCGACCGCGGCGACTCCGCCGACCTCATGGACTCGGTGCGCCAGGAGCTCGGCCTCGCGCAAAAAGAGCAGCGTTTCCCGCGCAAGGACACCTGTCTGCAGATCTACTCTCATCGCGTCAACACGCAGCGTCCGCTCAAGGAAACCCTCGATGGGCAGTTCCCCTGGTGCGCGCAGTGGGAATCGGATCTCACGCGGCTCTATCGCGCATACGTCGAGCGCAAGCAGCACAACAGCCTGCTCGACTACGATGACCTGCTGCTCTATTGGCAGATCATGATGTCGCATCCGCGCCTCGCAGCACATGTGGGCGGGCACTTCGATCACGTGCTGGTCGACGAATACCAGGACACCAACAGGCTGCAGGCGGAAATCCTCCATGCCCTGAAACCCGACGGCGCGGGCCTCGCCGTCGTTGGCGATGACGCACAGGCGATCTACTCCTTCCGCGCGGCCGCGGTGGAGAACATCCTCTCCTTTCCCGACCGGTTCACACCCCGGGCGGAAGTGATCACGCTTGCGCAGAACTACCGCTCCACCCAACAGGTGCTCGACGTTGCCAACGCCGTGATGGGCGAGGCACCGCGCCAGCATCGGAAGCATCTGCTCTCCACCCGCGGCGAGGGACCACGGCCCCGTCTCGTCACAGTGGAGGACCTGCAGGCGCAGGCGGAGTGTGTCTGCAGCGAGATACTGAGGCGCCGCGAGGCCAGCGTGCCGCTGCGCAAGCAGGCCGTGCTCTTTCGCTCTTCCAGCCACAGCGACCTGCTGGAGGTCGAGCTCGGGCGACGTCAGATCCCGTTCGTGAAGTACGGCGGCCTGAAGTTCCTCGAGGCCGGCCACATCAAGGATCTCCTCGCCGTGCTGCGCTGGGCCGACAACCCGCGCAACGGGCTGGCGAGCTTTCGTACGCTGCAGCTCCTGCCCGGCATGGGGCCCGCCAATGCGCGCCGCGCGCTCGATCACCTGGAGGCGGGCGGTGGCTCCCTCAATTCCCTGCAGACCTTCGCCCCGCCCCCCGGGGCGGCGCAGGACTGGCGCAAGCTCCTCGAGCTGCTCCTCACGCTTGCCGATCCGCAGCGCCCGTGGGCCGGACAGGTGCATCTCGTACGCGAGTGGTATCGCCCGCATTTCGAGCGGCAATACGAGCATTTCCACACGCGCCTGGGCGACCTCGATCAGCTCGAGGTGCTCTCCGGCCAATACCCCTCCCGCGAGCGCTTCCTGACCGAGCTCACCCTCGATCCGCCCAACGCGACGAGCGACCTCGCCGGCCGTCCCACGCTCGATGAGGACTATCTCGTCCTCTCCACCATCCACTCCGCCAAAGGCATGGAGTGGGATACCGTCTACCTCCTCAACGTAGTCGACGGCAGCTTCCCCTCCGAGTTCTCAACCGGCAAGCCCGAGCTCATCGACGAGGAGCGGCGCCTGCTCTACGTCGGGCTCACCCGCGCCCAGAACGACCTGCTGCTGCTCGCTCCCCTGAAGTTCCATCTGACAGCCCAACATCGCCTCGGCGATGCCCACGTCTACGGAGGCCGCAGCCGCTTCCTGACCGACAAAGTCCTGAAGACCATGGAAACCAGCGCCTTCCAGGGCTCCAGACCCGCCGCCGACACGCTGACCGAAGACTCGGGAGATGCCGCCCTGGACGTAGGCGCCCGCCTCAAAGAGATGTGGTAGCGATCGCGCCCCACGCGTGCCCAGTAGACCGCGCTTTCATGCAGCGGGGATCGATTGCAAAGGCGTTTCCCGGGGGCGTGAAAAACACGGACGTTTTTCCCGCAGCCTACAGGGACGTACTCGCGGCGGCCCCGGGAAACGCCTTTGCAAGCGGTCCCCGGCCACCTGATTTCAAAAGGCTCTAATCCCTCTCCGGCTTTACGAACTTCAACGTAAACCGGTCGCTCTCCCCAATAGCCTGGTACTTCGCCCGATCGATGTTGCCCAACCGGTACTCCGGCGGCAGCGCCCACACCCCGCACGGGTAGTTCTTCGTATCCTTCGGGTTGGCGTTGATCTCGGACGTGGCGACCAGCTTGAACCCAGCCGCCTCGATCAGCCGAATCGCGTAGTCCTGCCGCACGTAGCCGCTCTTGGCCCGTGGGTCCTGCGGGATCGACGGATCGCCGCGGTTGTCCACCACTCCGAGCACGCCGCCCGGTACCAGAGCGCGGTAGATCGTGGCAATGGCCTGCCGAGCGTCTCCCAGCGCCATCCAGTCGTGCAGGTCGCCGAAGCTGAGCGCCATGTCCACCGATCCCGGGGGCAGGACATCGCTGCCATTCAGCGGGAAGGTCACCACCTGCACTCTGCCGTAGAGATCCGGATGGGAGGCGAGCAGCTCCCGGTACCCGGCGAGTCGCGCCGTCAGGAAGCGGCTGCCCGGATCCGGAGCGATCACCCCGGCATGGTACTGGCCACGCGCGCGCACCAGCGGTGCGATGATCTTCGTGTACCAGCCCGCCTGTGGCCATACCTCCAACACGCGGGAACGTGGCCGGACACCGAAGAAGAGCAGCGTCTCCTTGGGGTGGCGGTACGGATCCTGCGCGTGGTCCGCGATCGTCCGTTGGTTGCCCGCGAGAATCGCGTCCAGCGCGTTGGCAGTCGTCTCTCTGCCACTCTGCGTCACGCAACTCGCGAGCAGCGCCATGCCGGACAGCAGGCATCCGAGGGCGACGACGGAGGTGGCGAGCTTCAGCGGTGGGCGCATGGAGCCCTCTATTGTATGCGCTGGCCAAAAAAAACCCCGCCGGAGCGGGGTTTGTCTCAAGTGAGCAGTGACCCGTTCAGCGTCGGAACGGGCCGCCACCTTGCCGTGCGCGGGGTGCGCGCTCCTGGGCCTCGTTGACCCGCAATGCCCGGCCATTCATCTGAAAGCCGTTGAGGGCCTGGATTGCGCCCGGGGCCTCGCCCTGTGACATTTCGACGAAACCGAAGCCGCGTGGCCTACCGGTTTCCCGGTCGTTGATGAGCTTGACCGACTCCACCTTGCCATGACGCTCGAACAGCGTTTTCACGTCCTGCTCGGTGGCATTGAAGGGCAGATTGCCCACATAGATCGTCGTCATCCGGAAGTCTCTCTTCGCAATGCGCACAGCGGCGAGCCGCACCAGGCGGTCGCATGTGACGCGTGATCGTGGATTACGTGACGGGGAGGGGATTCGAAAGAAGCTGCAGAACTCAAGCGTACTCATCCCTGGGGGATATAACGCGCGACCATGCTACTCCCGGCTTTTACCGTTGGCAAACACGAGTTGTAGCAACCGCGCCACAGGCGACCCGGAGGGCGGCCGGTCAACTACCCGGGGGCTCCAGATAGGCGTATCCGTCGAGCTCCCCTTCGTAGAAGCGTTTCAGCCGCTGGCTTTCCGCAATGGTCATGCGTCCGTCCCGGATGGCCCGCTCGCAGTCCCGGGTCAGGGCGGGGTAGAGCTCCGCCACGTCATACTCCATGTACTCCAGCACCTTGTTGGCCGTGTCTCCCTTGACGATTTCCTCGATCCACCAGCCCCCCTCGTCATGGAGCCGGACGTGCACCACGTGCGTATCGCCAAAGAGGTTGTGCAGGTCACCCAGAGTCTCCTGGTAGGCGCCCACCAGGAAGGCGGCCAGGTAGTACTTCTCCTGCGGCTTCAGCTCGTGCAGCTCCAAAGTCCGCTTGATGTCCCGCAGCGAGACGAAATGGTCGATCTTGCCATCCGAGTCGCACGTGATATCGGCCAGGACACCGGTACGCTCGGGCCGCTCGTCCAGGCGGTGGATGGGGAGGATGGGAAAGAGCTGGTCGATCGCCCAGCTGTCGGGCAGCGACTGGAATACCGAGAAATTGCAGAAATACGTGTCCGAGAGGATCGATTCCAGTCCATCGAGCTCCTCCGGCAACCGCTCGAGCCTGCGGCAGCAATCCCGCACCCGGGCACAGGTCGCCCAGAAGAGCCGTTCCGCCAGGGCGCGGAACTCGAGCGACAGGAGGCCGAGATTGAACATCTGCAGCACCTGGTCACGTGCGGTCAGGGCGTCGTGATAGCACTCCACCAGCCGCCGCTCACTCACGGAGCGGAACGCTTCGAACAGATCGCGAACCGGCTGCGGCAGCTCTTCCTCGCCGGCGTAGTCCTCATCCTCCCGCCCGGTGACTCGGAACTTGTCGAGCGCCGATGACCCGAGCGCATCGAACACGAGCACGCTGTGATAGGCCGCGATCGCCCTGCCGGACTCGCTGATGATCATCGGGTGCGGGATGTCACGCGCGTCGCAGACGCTCGCGATCCGGTATACGACATCGCTCGCGTATTCGTTGAGCGTGTAATTCATCGACGAGGAGAAGTTCGTGCCGCTGCCGTCGTAGTCGACGCCCAGGCCTCCCCCGACGTCGATGTACTGCAGTCCCGCTCCCATGAGCTTCAGTTCCGCGTAGACGTGCGCCAACTCGTTGATCGCATCCTTCACGCGCCGGATGTCCTGCAGCTGGCTGCCGGGATGACAGTGCACGAGTTGCAGGCAGTCCAGCATGCCGCGCGCCTTCAGCGTGCCGAAGAGCTCCACGATCTCCGTGATGAAGAGGCCGAATTTCGACTTCTCGCCCGCCGACTCACGCCAGCGGCCAGAGCCCTCGGTGAAGAGTTTCACCCGGACGCCGATGCGCGGCCGCACCTGGTAGCGCTCGGCGTGCTTCAGGATGAGCCCGAGCTCATCGAAATTCTCGACGACCGGAATGATGGTTCGTCCGAGCTTCGTGGCAAGGGTGACTGCCTCGATGTAGCTGTCGTCCTTGAAGCCATTGCAGATGATCAGCCGCTCCGGAGCGTTCTCGGTCATCGCCATCACGGCGAGCAGCTCAGGCTTCGAGCCGACCTCGAGGCCGAAGCCGAACTCCTTGCCGTAGCGGTAGACCTCCTCGACGACGAGGCGCTGCTGATTCACCTTGATGGGGAAGACTGCCGCGTACCGGTTGCGGTAGTCGTTCTCCGCGATCGCCTGTGCGAACGCGTCGTGCAGGTGCTTCAGGCGATGCGCCAGGATGTCGGAGAAGCGCACCACCACCGGTGTGGTCAGGTCGCGCGCCTCCAGCCCTTCGACGACTTCGTAGAGGTCGATGTCGCGCCCCGGCTGCGCATCGGGGCGCACCACCACGTGGCCGGCCGCATTGATGCCGAAGTAGCCCTTGCCCCACGCATTGACGTGGTAGAGCTCCAGGGAATCCTCGACGCGCCAGGGCTGGGCGGGATTGAACTTGCGCGCGCCATTCAAGGCGCTCTTGGGGTCTACGGCCACGTGCGAGAGTCCGCTGTCGGTCTCGATGAGTTCACTTGGCCGCGCACGATATCACTTTCGTTTTTCATTGGCGCAAATCGTCGAGACGATTCGCGCGAGACCCTACACATTTCGCCGCGGGCCAGGGAGCGGAGCTCGCTATGCTTCGGGAATCGCTTCAGGAATCGCGGGCGATGGGGTGCTTGGGGTCGCGGATCCATTCGCTCCAGGAGCCGGCGTAGAGCCGCGCTCCCTCGAGACCGGCCACCTCCATCGCGAGCAGGTTGTGGCATGCGGTCACGCCCGAGCCGCACATGCAGATGGCTGCATCGGGGGGCACTCCTGCGAGGCTGTTCGCGAACCGCTCGCGCAGGGTGCCGCGATCGAGGAATCGGCCCGTACTGTCCAGGTTGTCTGCGAACGGATGATTGCGTGCGCCGGGGATGTGGCCAGCGACGGGGTCGATCGTCTCCCCGCGGCCCGCGAAGCGTTCGGCGCTGCGGGCATCGATCAACACCTGATCGGCGGCAGCGATCTCTCCGGAGCCGATGAGTCCCTCGATTTCGCTCGTGCTCACCACCATGTCCGCATCGGGCCGCGGCTCGAAGCGGCGGGGCGGCCGACCGGCGGGCGCCTCGCAAATGGGCCCGGTATCGAGCGGGAGTTTCTCCTCCTGCCAGGCCGTGAAGCCGCCGTCGAGTACCGCGACGCGCGTGTGCCCGAGCCAGCGCAGCAGCCACCAGAGGCGCGCGGCGTAAGCTCCAGAGCCCTGATCGTACGCAACGACGTGCGTCTGCGCATCGATCCCCCATTGGCCCAGTTGCGCTGCAAGCTCATCGATAGCCGGCAGCGGATGCCGCCCCGTGGATGGGGACCTTCTCCCGGACAGGTCGTGGTCCAAATCTGCGTACAGGGCGTGCGGAATCCGTGCGCTTGCGTATGCCTCGCGACCCCACTGCGGGCGCAGGAGGTCAAAGCGGCAGTCGATGACGGCCAGGTCCGGGTCCTCGAGCCGTGCGGCGAGCTGCCGCGGAGTTATTAGCGTCTGAGACATAAGCTACAATTCCCACAATGGCGATCGAGATTTACTGGGGCAGCGGCAGCCCGTACGCCTGGCGGGTGCTGCTGGCGCTCGAGTACAAGCGCCTGCCTTACACGAGCCACCTGCTGCAGTTCTCCAAGCAGGAGCACAAATCGCCGCAGATGCTCCACATGAATCCCCGCGGCCGGGTTCCCGTGCTCAAGGATGGCGACTACGTCTGCTTCGAATCACTCGCCATACTCTACTACCTCGACCTCAAATATCCCGCCCCACCGATCTTCGGGCGCAGCCCCGAGGAAGCCGGCACCATCATGCGGGTCATCTGCGAGTACCAGGCCTACATCGAGCCGCACCTCGCGAGAATCACCGAGGCGGTGTTCTCGAAGGCGGGCAATCTGCGCAGCGACGACATCACGCGCGCGATGCACGCGGCCGCGAGCGAGGCACGTACGATCGAAGGCCGGCTGTCGAAATCCGACTGGGTGGTCGGTGAGAGCTTCTCGGCGGTCGACATGGTCATCTTCCCCGGATTTCAGCTGCTCAAGCGCGCGCTCGAGCGGCCCGAGGCGCGCGAGCTCGCCTCGCGCTTCATGCCGGTGGAGCTCTACTATCCCGCGGTCGGCCGCTGGGTCGCGCGCATCGAGTCTCTCCCCGGGTACGACCGCACCTTCCCTCCCCATTGGCGCACAAAATCGTAGGAGCGATTTTGAACGCCTGACGCAGTCAGGCGGGCCCCGCAGGGCCGACGCGCAGGGCCGAGGCGCAGGGATGGCGCCGAGTAAAGACGCCTGACGGCGCTTTGCGCGGCCAGCCATTGGACGGTAGGACTGCACGGTCAGTGCCAAGATTGATACGCTAGCGGCATCATGACCGAGCACAAAATCCACGTAGAGTTTCCCGGCCGCATTCTCATCGTCGGCTTCGGCAGCATCGGGCAGGGCGTCCTGCCTCTCATCCTCCGGCACATCGGTGTTGCGCCCGAGCGCATCACCATCCTGACGGCCGAGGATCGGGGCAACGCCGAGGCTGCGAGCTTCGGCATTCGCTTCATCAAGGAGCGCCTGACTCGCGAGAATTACCGCCGCATCCTCAATCCGCTGCTTGGACGCGGCGACTTCCTGATCAACGTCTCCGTGGAGGTCTCGAGCATCGCGCTCATCAAGCTCTGCTGGGAGAAAGGCGCGATGTACCTCGACACGTGCATCGAGCCCTGGCCCGGCGGGTATACCGACCCCACTGTGCCTGCGGCACGCCGGACCAACTATGCCTTGCGCGAGGAGGCGCTCGCCCTGCGGCCCGGCAACGCGCGCGCTCCGACCGCAGTGCTCACGCACGGTGCCAACCCGGGGCTCGTGTCCCATTTCCTCAAGCAGGCGCTGCTCAACATCGCGGCCGACACCCAGGTGGATGCCGGAAGCCCCAGCTCCCGTGCCCAGTGGGGCGAGCTCGCGCGCCAGCTCGGCGTCAAGGTCATTCACATCGCCGAGCGCGACACCCAGGTCTCGCGAGTACCGAAGGAGCCCGGTGAGTTCGTCAACACCTGGTCGATCGACGGGTTCGTGAGCGAAGGCTCGCAGCCGAGCGAGATGGGCTGGGGAACTCACGAGCGCAACTTCCCGCGCGACGGCAAGCGGCACGACTTCGGCTGCATGGCTGCCATCTACCTCATGCAGCCCGGCGCCGGCACGCGCGTGCGTACCTGGACGCCGCGCGCCGGTCATTTCAACGGCTTCTGCATCACGCACGGCGAGTCGATCTCCATCTCGGACTACCTGACCGTTCGCGACGGCGCACAGGTGGTGTACCGACCAACGGCGCACTACGCGTATCATCCGTGTGATTCCGCGGTCATTTCGGTCCACGAGCTCGCGGGTCGCAACTACGTACAGCAGGAGCGCCAGCGCATTCTGATGGACGACATCACGGGCGGTATCGATGAGCTCGGGGTCCTGCTGGCCGGGCACAAGAAGAACGCCTATTGGTACGGCTCGCAGCTCTCGATCGAAGAGGCGCGCAAGCTCGCCCCCTACAACAACGCGACCAGCCTGCAGGTGACCGTCGCCGTGCTCTCCGGCGTCGTGTGGGCGATGGAGAATCCCAATTGCGGCCTGGTCGAGCCGGATGAGATCGACTTCCGCCGCAACCTGGAGATCTGCATGCCGTACCTCGGCCCGGTTGTCGGCGCCTACACCGAGTGGACGCCGCTGCACGAGCGTGAGCGGTTGTTCCCCGAAGACCTCGACAAGACCGATCCCTGGCAGTTCAAGAACGTGCGCGTGGCGTGGTAGGCGCGTCGTAGCCGATCTCAACGATGATCAGTGTGCGGCTGCCCTCCGGGAGCTCCACCGTTACTTCGTCGTCCAAGGCTCGACGCAGCAGTGCGCGCCCTAACGGTGAGTCCATACTGATGTAGTCAGGTTCGCGATCGAACTCGTCCGGCCCGACGACTCGGTAACGCGACTGTTGGCCGTCGGCAGCCTCCACCGTAACCCACGCCCCGAAATACACTTTGTTGCGGTCCGCAGGGGCCTGATCGACGACGACCATGCCGTCCAGGCGCTTGCGCAGGAATCGCACGCGCCGATCGATCTCCCGCAACCGGCGTTTACCATAAGTGTATTCGGCGTTCTCGGAGCGATCCCCTTGAGCTGCTGCTTCCGCCACCGCCTGCGTCACTCTGGGGCGCTCGAGACGCCAGAGTAGCTCCAGCTCCTCGCGCAGGCGCCGCTCTCCTTCGCGCGTGATGTACTTCGAAGCCGCCGGAGCGGGTAGCCGGAATCGTCCCATGTCGTCGATTTTGTCAAAACCCGGGTGTTCTGTGGAACCGGTCACGGACGCCGCCGGGCGGCGAATCTACGCTTTCCACCGTGGCCACTAAGTACTACACCCACTTCATGACCAGTGACCAGGCGGCAGCCCCCAGTGCCCTGGCCCCGAACGAGTGGAGCGGTGTAGTGGAGCTGCGCCATCCGCTGGAGAGCGGCGGCGGCACGCGCGAGTTGCGATCTCTGCTCGCGCAGAGCTTTGACCTGGATTCGGAGGAGATCAAGATTTTGCACTGGGCGCGTTTGCACTGAGAGTCGGTATCGGTATCCCCTAGCGGACTTCCTTCCCTTCATCGAAAGTCCGCATTTCCAGCCCCCGCTCCTCACGGAGCGGGGGCTTTTTTATGCCCCGTGAGGGTCGCCAAACGCCGACAGACGAGGCGTTGCCCGGAATGCCATAATCCGGAGACGATGAAGTCTTGCGACGTCCGTATCACCTTGGCGGTATGCCTGTCTCTGGCCGTCGGCGGATGCTCGCTGCTGCGTCCCCCGCCGCGATTCGCGCCCGCTGAGCCGAGGAAAGCCGCCCCTGCCGAGCCGGCGGCACCGCTTCCGGAGCAGACCGAGCGCTTCGTGCTCGCACCGGGACAGGACGTCGTCGGCACTCTGCAGGTCGTCAAGGTCGGCAAGGACGAGACGCTGAGCGACATCGGCAGGCGCTTCAACGTGGGTCTGGGGGAGATGACTCTCGCCAACCCCGATGTCGATCCCTGGTTACCCAAGCCGGGCACGCGCGTGATCGTGCCGACGCAATACGTACTGCCGGCCGCACCGCATCGCGGCATCGTCGTCAATCTTGCGGCGATGCGGCTCTTCTACTTTCCGCCACACAAGCGCGGCGAGCCGCAGGTCGTCATCACCCATCCGGTCGGGATCGGGCGGCAGGGCTGGAAGACCCCGCAAGGCGTGACCCGCGTACTTTGGCACGAGAAGGATCCCGTGTGGCACGTGCCCCCTTCGATCATCGCCGAGCATCACCAGGAGGGCGACGAGCTGCCCAAGGTGATGGGTCCCGGCCCGGACAACCCGCTCGGGAAGTTTGCCCTGCATCTCGCCTGGCCCGGGTACCTGATCCACGGAACCAACAAGCCGGTGAGTGTCGGCCTGCGTGTCAGCCACGGATGCGTCCACCTGTTCCCCGAGGACATTGCACAGATCTTCAAGATGGTGCCGAATGGCACCGAGGTGCGCGTCGTCAACCAACCGTACGTGTTCGGTTGGAAGGCCGGGTACCTCTACCTGCAGTCGGCCGGACCGCTCGAGGACGACAGGCGTCCGTGGAAGAAGAAAGCCCGCCCGCTGCTCGCCGCCACCCTCACTCGCGAGCAGCGCAAGGACCTGAAGCAGCTGGACCAGAAGATCGACTGGGCGCGCGTCGCGCAGCTCGTCGATGCGCCGGCTGGCGTGCCGATTCCGGTCTCGCGGAGCCGCGAGGATATTGGTGATGGCGGCAAGGGCCTCGAGCAAGTGACCGCCAGCGCGCGCTTGGTGCAGGACACGCTGCCGTCGGGGTCGACCTGGGACGGCAAATCGGACCTGCCGATGAGCGATGACGATTTCAACAAGATGTTCTCCGGTGCGGACCACGGCGCTTCCGGCAGCGCCACCCCTGCCGCCTCGGGCGCCGGCGCGGCGGCACGGCCCGCCGCCGATCCCAGCCACAGCGCCGCGACCACGCCCGCCACCGATCCCACGGGCAGGTAACCGCCCGAAGTTGCGGCAGTCCTCCTAACTGCCGCGCTACGGATCCTGCACGGCACCTGCCCGCGTGCCCGCGCATCGTGGATGACTGAGGACCTCGGCGTGCGCCCTGCTGCTGTGGTAGAGTCCGTCGCTACAATAAGAAGACGACGGGGACTCACGCCAGTGCCTGAACGGGGTGCGCCAGGCCTTCCGCTCGCGCGAAGCCGGACCGAGCCGATCATCGCGCGCCTGCCGACCGCCGTGGCCGCGTTCGTCGGCCGCACTCTCAAGGGGCCGGTCCAGCGTCCGGTGACGGTCACGAGCTTCGTCGAATTCCAACAGGTGTTCGGCGGCCTATGGCAACCTTCGACGCTTTCTTACGCAGTCGAGCAGTTCTTCGAGCACGGCGGTGGCCGCGCGATCATCGTGCGTGTCGCCAACGGCGCGCGTCCGCCGACGATCACTCTGCCGGCCGGCACCGGCGCGCTGCGTCTCGCAGGAGTCAACCCCGGCTCGAGGGAATATCTGCGAGCCTCCATCGACTACGACGGCATTCCCGACGATGACACCGAGCGTTTCAACCTCGTCGTTCAACGGGTCCGCTCCTCGGGCTCGGAGCTGATCGAAGACCAGGAGATCATCCGTCGCGCCTCCCTGCGGCAGGATTCCAGCCGGTACCTCGCGGATCTCCTGCTGCAGTCGGGCCTCGCCCGCGCCATCGAGCCGCTGCCTGCACAGCGTCCGGACCGCTCCACGCCGGGTCCCGGAGGCTCTGCGGTCGGCTATGCCTTTTCCAACGCAGATGGGGATGACGGCGGTCCGCTGACCGATTACGACATCATCGGCTCGGCGGCTGCCGGCACCGGCGTGTTTGCGCTGAACGCAGTCGAGGGTTTCAACTTCCTGTGCATACCGCCGCTCTCGCGGGAGCACGATCTGCGTCTCAGCGCGCTTCTCGTTGCGGCCCGCTATTGTCGGGAGCGAAATGCCATCCTCATCGTCGACCCGCCGGCATCCTGGAGCACCCCGAGGGAGGCTCTCGACGGCATGCGGACGTGGCCGTTTCGCAGCGACAATGCGGTCATGTACTACCCGCGCGTACAGGCGCTGGATCGGCTGCGCGGGCGGCTGGAGACTTTCGCCCCCTGCGGGGCTGTCGCCGGCTTGCTGGCGCGCTCGGATGAGATCTCGCCGTTGTGGGCGACGATCGAGAGCGAGGAGGTCGCGCTGCGTCCGGGCGTACAGCCTGCGGTGGCAGTCGGCGACGCCGATCGCCTGCGCCTCGCCCAGGTTGGAATCAACACGCTGTCCGTGCCCCGCACGGCTGCGGGAGGCGTGCGCGTGGAGGCGCGCACGCTCGCGGCCGGAAGCAGGGGTTTTGCCGACTGGAAGTATCTGGCTGGGCGGCGCCTCGCGCTCTGGGTCGCCGCGAGCGTGGAGCGCGGTACGCGCTGGGTGCTGCTCGAGCAGAACGGCCCGGCAACCTGGGCGCGCGCCCGCTCGCTCGTGGAGAGCTTCCTCGAGGTGTTGGCGGAGCAGGGCGCTTTCGTGGGCGCCGAGGCCGGCGATCGTTATTTCGTCATCTGCGACGAGCGCGTCAATCGCCCCGATACGATCGCCGACGGTCGTGTCAATCTCCTGTTCGGTTTTGCGACTACCCGCTGGGGCGAATTCGATGCCTGGCTCGTGACCCATCATCCCGCGGCGAGCCGTGTGCGCCCGGTCAGCGTCAACCGCCAGGCGACCTCCCGCCAGCGCGTCGAGTGGGAAATCGAGACGACCATCTTGAAAAAGATGGAGTACAAATAGCCTGCTGCGAGCGCGCGCCCATGGGCGCGTGAGTCACCCGCGCAGCCGACGCACAGGCACGATTCCTGCTCAGCTTGCGGGCATGCCTACAAGAAGCGCGTCGCGCACCGCTCGGGGAACAGCCACCGCCATCGCCTATGTACTGGCTCCAGCGCTGTTGCTCGCGAGCGGCGCCAGTCTGCATGCGCAGGCGCAACCGGTTGCCTCCCCCACCTTCATCGATGCGCAGCGCGCCGAGGCGCATGGCCAGTATGCACGCGCCGAAGAGCTCTATGGTGAGGCTTACAAAGGCGATCCCGGCAACACGCGGGCGCTGTTCGGCCGTGCGCGCATGCGCTCCTGGCTCGGCCACTTCGATTCGGCGATCGCCGATTATCGCGAGGGCCTGCGGATCGAGCCGCAGAACGCCGAGGCGCTGAGCGGCCTCGGCTGGACTTACGCCTGGAGCCATCGGTTCGACGATGCGGTCGAGGTCTTCCAGCATCTGGCGCGGCTGCAGCCCTACGATCTCGATCCCAAGAAGGGCCTCGCCTACGTGGCGCTCTGGCGCGGGCACCCCAACGAGGCGCGCAGCCAGTTCGAGGCGCTCGCCAGTCAGGATCCGGAAAACCCGGACTACGCGCTCGCCATCGGTCAGGCCGCGCTGCAGCAGGGCGATCTCGATGTGGCGCAGACAGCCTTCGAGAGGGCGCTCAAGCTCAAGCCGGGCCTCACTGCCGCCAGCTCCGGGCTCACCGCCGTCGCGCAGGCCCGGGTGCAGAGCAACCCCGCCATCCTGTTGCTCGGCGGGCGCAGCGCCTCGGGCGGCGAGAGCCACACCGGATTGCGATTCGCACAGCTCTCGCTACAGGTCAATCACGATCTGCGTTTGTGGCTGAGCGATGATCGCGGGGCTGGCGTGGATCTGTTCACGCCCGACCGGCGCCTGCTCAACGCATCGACCGTCACCGCGGGCGCCTTCTATAACTACACGCAGAAGCTCGGTCTGCAGGTCGAGGCCGGTGAGCGGCACCTGCCCGGTGAGACCGATCCGGTCGTGGATGCCGAGCAGGTCTTCTTTCTAGGCGATACCGTGCCCAAGGTCGGGTTCTGGTGGACCCATACCCCGGTCAGCTCGCAGTGGATCGGCTATGGCAGCCTCTACCGGCGGCTCAACGATCATTTCTCGCTGGAGCCTACGGTTTATTTCGCCTACGACGGCGCTTACCATGAGACGCGCGGCGCGCTGCTCGCCACCTATAGCACTTCGCAGCTCGCGCAGTTCGGCCTCGGGGTCGCGGCCGGCAGCAAGCAGTCGGCAACTGGAAGCAAGAGCGTCACGCGCGTGTTCAGCAACATTTCCGTACCCATCGGTCAGCGATTCACCTTCCTGCTCTACGCCTGGCGTGAGACCACCCAGGGCCTGCCGGCGGAGACCGTAGTGGCCGCCGGATTCCAGGCATATCTCTGATCGTCATGCCGAGCGAGCCCGCTATCGCGGTGCCGCAGCCTGCCATCGAGCTCGCCGCGGCGATCGACACCGGATCGTGCAGCGCCATCGTCTCTCAGGTTGCCGCGGCCGAGACCTCGTGGCGCCCGAAGCCGCATTTCTACCTCACCGTGTTGACTCTCTGGGCCGTGGCCGTCGCCTGGTTCCACCCGCAGCTTGCGACCCTGCCGGCGCTCGGCAAGACGCTGTGGGCGAAGGGGGCGCTCTGGTTCTTCGTCCTCTTCATCGACATCGCCTGGGGCTACGCGGCCTACAACGTTGGCGTCATCGTGTTCGGCGCCTACTATGCGCGCCGGTCCCGCCGTGCTCCGCGGGAGGCGGTCACCGTCAGCGAGCGCCCCGCGGTGGCGCTGCTCTACACCACCTGCAACGATTTCGTCGAGCGCTCGGTGCGCTCCTGCATCGAGCAGGACTATCCCGACTACCGCGTCTATATTCTCGATGACGGCACCGATCCGGAATGCCGCGCGCGGATCGACCGGTTCGCGGCGTCGCATCCGGATCGCGTTCTGGTGGTCCGACGGCCCGATCGCAAGGCTTACAAGGCCGGCAATCTCAATCATGCCCTCGCGACGATCGCACGCGAGCCACTGTTCGCGCTGGTGGACGCCGATGAGATCCTGCCACCGCATTTCCTTCAGGCGCTCGTGCCGCGCCTGCTGTCGCAGCCCGACTGCGGCTTCATCCAGGCGACTCACCGCTGCAATCCGCACACCGAGAGCTCCCTCGCCCGCGATGTCGGTCCCGGTGTCGACAGCCACTGGCGCTGGTATCACCCGCTGCGCAACGACTACGGGTTCGTCATGCTGCTCGGGCACGGCGCGCTCGTCAGGCGTCAGACCTGGTTGGATGCCGGGGGCTTCCCCGAGCTCGTGAGCGAGGACCTCGCTTTCGCCCTGCGCGCGCGCGAGGCGGGCTGGCGTGGGCGCTTTGCCGAGGATGTGGTCTGCTACGAGGAATTTCCCGAGGACGTGCGCGCCTTCCGTGTCCGGCACATGAAATGGACGCGCGGCACCTGCGAATTCCTGGTCCGGGAAACTGGCCGCCTGCTGCGATCGCGACGCGTCACGTGGGTCGAGAAGCTCGACATTCTTCTGCCGACCCTCAACCTGCCGCTCTCCTTTCTGTTCTTCCTCTTCGTGCTCGACGCCAATATCGTGCTGACGAGCCTCTATGGCGACATCGCGACCATGACCTGGGTCATTGGCGGGCGGCCCTGGCTGGTCCCTGTCCTGCGCCTGGACCCGGCCTTCGAGGTGCTCGACCGCGCCGATCTTTATGTCGTCACCCTGATTGCGCTCGTCTCGCCCGTGCTCTGTTTCGTCATCGACATGGCGCGGCACCCGCGGCGCCTCTGGTCCTTCCTCGCGCAGAGCACCGCGCTCTATGGTGCGCTGGGTCCCTTATCCTCCATTGGCGTGGTGCTGTTCGCGCTGACCCGCCGTGCGGTCTTCCACGTCACTGCCGACAAAGGCCGCCCACGGACGCCAGCGAGCCGCATCGCGGGTCGCGTGCGCAGCTCGCTTTTGGAGTTTGCACGGCGCAGCCATCCCGATGATCCTCTGGTGCAGGGAATCGAGCTCATCTGCGGCGCCGTGCTCGTCTCGCTCGCGTGCGCCACCGTCCAGCTCCCCTTCCTCGGCCTTGCCCTGGGATACCTCATGTTGCCCATCCTGCACAATGTGCCATGGGACTGCCGGCCGGTCCGGATGGTGATCCAGGTGCCGCTCTCGCTCATCATCCTCGGCGTAGCGCTGGGGAGCCTCTCGCTGATGGGCATTCAGACCGTGTTCTTCGGCTACGGCTTCCATTTCTAGTTGAAGCGCTGGATCGGGGCATCCTGCCCCGCCCAGCGCGCCTCGTGCAAAAAGCGCGGTTTTTTGCCCGAGGCTCCGCCACCTGCGGCGGCGGGGCACCTCCCTGTGCCTGTACTTCATGGCAAAGCCCCAGGGGAGGGCCGGGCAGCGCCGAACATGTATGATTCGCCCTGATGAGCCAGGGCGAAATCGATCCTGCAGCCGACCCGAAAGCCGCAGCCACTGCGGAGGCCGCCACGCCTGGCCGGCACGTGGTCTTCTCGCATGGCAAGGAGAGCGGACCCTGGGGGAGGAAGATCTCCTCGCTTGCGGAAGTCGCCCGCAGCGAGGGATACGAGGCGCACTCAGTCGACTACCGCGGCATTGACGACCCCCGCCAGCGCGTCGCGAGACTCGTCGAGTTCTCCAAAGAGCTGAGCGGCGACCTGGTGCTCGTCGGCTCGAGCCTCGGCGGATATGTCGCTGTCGCCTCGGCCTCGCTGCTCCACGCCCGCGGCGTCTTCCTGATGGCGCCTGCGCTCTACATGCCAGGCCTGCCCGAATTGCGTCCGAGCGTGCTCGACTGTCCGGCGACGGTAGTGCACGGATGGCGAGACGACATCATCCCGTTCGACCACAGCGTCCGTTTTGCGCAGGCCTATCGCGCTGCCCTGCATTTGCTGGAAAGCGACCACAACCTGCACAATCAGATCCGCGTGATCCAGTATCTCTTCGAGTATTTTCTGATTGCGCTAGACCTTCCGGCGCTGGCCTTCGAGTAGCAGTCCCGCGGGATGAACTGGCTGTTGCATCGCGTACTCGCGCTGTGGGTGCGCTACCGGATCCTGCCCGAGGACATCACGGCCCGCCTGCAGAGCCGCACTGCCGCGGTGTGTTACGTCCTCGAGCGGCGCAGTCTCACCGATCTTGCCATCCTGCAGCGCGCCTGCGTGCGGCTGAAGCTGCCACGCCCGCGCAAGCGGCTCATCGGCGAGTCATCCGACCTGCGCTCCTACTTCTATCTCAGTCGCCCGCGCGGGTTCTGGGACGAGCGACTGGACCGCCGCCCGCCGCCGCAGCTCGATCAGATGCTGGCGGCGCTGGATGCCGCCCCCGACTTCGATATCGACCTCGTACCCGTCGCAGTGTACTGGGGGCGGGCGCCGCAGCGCGAAGGCTCGTGGTTTCGTCTGCTGCTCGTGGAGAACTGGGCGCTGACCAGCCGCGCCCGCAAGCTCCTGCAGGTCGTCTTCAACGGCCGCAATACGCTCGTCGAGCTGGAAGAGCCCATTTCCCTACGGAGTCTGCTCGGCGATGAGATCGGGCTGTCGGTGCGCGGCCGTCGCGTCGCCCGCTCGCTGCGTGGGCTCTATGCGCAGCATCGTGCCGCGCGCATCGGGCCCGACCTCTCTCACCGGCGCACCATCGTCACACGCGTACTGCGGACGCACGCCGTACGCGCCGCTGTAGCTCAGGAAATGCGCGAGAAGTCGCTCACCCGGCGGACGGCGCTCCTTCAGGCGGCGCGTTATGCGGAGGAGATCGCAGCGAACTATTCGCATGCCTTCGTCCGCTTCCTCGAGCGTCTCCTGACCTGGCTCTGGAATAGGCTCTATGACGGCGTCGCCGTCGGACATCTCGAGACCCTCGAGCGCACTGCGCAGGGCAATGAGATCGTCTATGTGCCCTGTCATCGCAGCCATATGGATTATCTGTTGTTGTCGTACGTCATCTACGTCAACGGCTACCCCGTGCCGCACATCGCGGCAGGCATCAACCTCAACCTGCCCATCGTCGGCCGGCTGCTGCGCATGGGCGGCGCCTTCTTCATTCGCCGCAAGTTCCGCGGCAACGGCCTCTACACCGTCGTCTTTATGAAATACCTCGCCGCCACCATGGCGCGGGGCCACTCCATCGAATACTTCATCGAGGGCGGCCGCAGCCGCACCGGCCGCCTGCTGCAGCCGAAGACCGGCATGATCTCCATGACCGTGCGCAGCTTTCTGCGGGACCCGGCCCGGCCGGTGATCTTCCTGCCCGTGTACTTCGGCTACGAGCGCGTCGTCGAAGGCGCGACTTATGTGGGCGAGCTCTCGGGCAAGCCGAAGGAGAAGGAAAGCGTGCTCGGGCTGCTCCGGGCGCTGCGCAAGCTCCGGGAGCGCTTCGGGCGGGTGCACGTCAATCTCGGTGAGCCCATTGCGCTCGAAGACGTTCTCGACCGGTATGACGCAAACTGGCGCACGCGCACGTTCGAAGATGATGTCCGCGTGCCCTGGGTCGCCGCTGCCGTCGACGAGCTGGCCGAGCGCATCATGCGCAACATCAATGCAGCCGCGGCGGTCACTCCGATCAACCTGCTCGCCATCATTCTGCTCGCGATGCCGCGGCAGGCGCTCGCGGAAGCTGACCTGGAGCGCCAGATCGACCTCTATCGCGCCCTGTTGCGCGGATTCCCCTACAGCGACCGCATCACCCTCACCGACTTGAGCGGCAGCGACATCATCGCCTACGGTGAGGCGATGAAAGTGCTGCAGCGGCAGAAGCACTCGCTAGGAGACATCGTGCGCATGAGCGATGAGAGCGCGGTGCTTGCAACCTACTTCCGCAACAACGTGCTGCACCTCTTTGCCATGCCCTCTCTCCTGGCCTGCGTCTTCTCGAGCAATGCGGAGGCGCGGCACGATGACATTCACCGTCTCGCCTGGCGGATCTACCCCTATATCGCCGCGGAGCTGTTCCTGCCCTGGAGCGAGGACGAGCTCCCCGGCGTAGTCGACGGCGTGCTCGAGTGCCTTCGGCACCATGGCCTCGTCCAGTCCGACGCTCACCGCACCGTCTGGCGCCGGCCGCCACCCTCTTCAGGGGAGGCCATGCAGCTGTCGCTGCTGGCGCAAGCCACCATCCAGACCATCGAACGCTACTATCTCGTCATCGCGCAGCTCATCGCGGCCGGCAGCGGCGAGATCACCCAGTCGGTGCTGGAGGAGCGCTGCCAGCTCAACGCGCAGCGCATCGGCATGCTCTATGGCCTGAATTCACCCGAATTCTTCGATCGCACGCTGTTCGAGAACTTCATCGACCTGCTGCGGCGCCGCGGCGTGGTCCGCCAGAGCAGCCTCAACCGGCTGGAGTTCGACGATGTCCTGATGCGTGTCGCCGCCGATGCGCAGTTCGTGCTGAGCGAGCAGATCCGTCACAGCATCCTGCAGGTCACCCACGGATGAGCCCTCATTCGTCCCAACGCACCTTGCCGCGCAGCACCTTGGTCCTGCGCCGCTGAGTCTTCCCTTCCAACCGCCGCTCGCGCGAGGCCCGCGTGGGCCGCGTGGCTTTTCTGGCCGTGGGTGCCACCAGCGCGCGTCGTATGAGGTCCGTCAGCCGCTCGAGTGCCTCCCTGCGGTTTCCCTCCTGCGTGCGCTGATTGCGCGCGACGATGAGGAGTGCTCCATCCTCCGTCACCCGTCGTCCGGCGAGCGATCTCAGCCGCGCCTTCACCGCCGGCTCGAGAGACTCGGTTCCGGCGAGATCGAATCTGAGCTGCGCGGCCGTCGCCACCTTGTTGACGTTCTGGCCGCCCGGCCCCGAGGCCCGTACGAAGGACCAGGTGAAGTCCTGATCCGGTAGGGTAACGTCCGGCGTGATGGGTACGCTCATGGTCCCGCGGTTCCCTGATGCCGCATGCGTCCTCGTCCTTCCTGGCGGGCCTCAGGCGTTGAGATCGGGGATGAGCTCACTCTCGAGCCGTGTGATCTGGTCTTTCAGCATGAGCTTGCGCTTCTTGAGGCGTTTGAGCTGCAGCTCATCGACGTGCATATCGAGCGAGAGGCGGGAGATCACCTCATCGAGGTCGCGGTGCTCGATGCGGAGCTGGCGCAGCTTCTCCATGTTGCGGAACAGATCGCGGTCGACGTTGTCTTCGATTTCCGCCATGGCCTAAGAATGGCTAGAGCAGGACCAGCGCGAACGTTTCCTCGGACGTCCGCCTGCGCAGGCAGGTCCCAGGGGCCGGCGCGCCGCTATCATACGCTGGCGGGCTGCCGGCAGCCTTGAAAAGGGCGGTCTCCGGCGCCATTTCGAGGCCTTGCGGAGGCCCGCTAGGCGCCTCCCGGCGGCCTTCCGCGCGGCTTGCCGCGCCGCGAGCGGCCGGATCGCTCGGGGTGACGGGGACCACCCGAATGGCTCCCGGTGCGGCCTCCGGAGTGCCCGTGCGACGAGTGCCCCGAATGCTTCGGTCCCCGCTCTCCGCCGCGAAGGGGTCGCCGGCGGGGTCTCACCGCCAGCTCTCCCTCGGCCAGGCCTGTGGCGAGCATGTCCGGTCCGATCGGCGCCGAAGGGACCTTGTGACCGATGTACCCCTCGATATCCGGCAGGGACACCGCGAACTCCTCGCAGGCAAAGCTGATGGCATCGCCCTCCGCCCCGGCGCGGGCAGTGCGCCCGATGCGATGAACGTAATCGGCAGCATCCTGGGGTAGGTCGAAGTTGAAGACGTGGCTGACGTCGGGGATGTGTAGTCCGCGCGAGGCGACGTCCGTCGCAATCAGCACCGCGAGGTCGCCATTGTGGAAGTCCCGCAGGAAGCGTAGCCGCTTGGCCTGCGGTACATCGCCCGACAGCGCCTGCGCGTGAAATCCATTGGCCTTGAGCGTGCTTTCCAGGCGCTCCGCCATGCGCTTGGTGTTGACGAAAATCATCGTACGCCGCGCCTCGCTCTGGCGAAGCAGTCCGACGAGCAGCGGCACCTTTTCCTCCATCGAGGGGTAGTACATGACCTGACGCACGCGGTCGACGGTCATCTTGTCCGGCTCGATGCGCACCAGCTCGGGATTGTTCATGTGCTCGTAGGCCAGCTCCAGCACGCGATACGAGAGCGTTGCCGAGAAGAGCATCGACTGGCGCCGCTCGGGCTGCGGCAGGCGGCGCAGGATGTAGCGGATGTCCGCGATGAAGCCGAGATCGAACATCCGGTCGGCCTCATCGAGCACCAGGACCTGCACGTGCTTCAGATCGAAGACCCGCTGTTTGTAGTAATCGATCAGCCGGCCCGGTGTGCCGATGAGCACGTCGATCCCTTCTTCGAGCTGCCGTCGCTGCTTTTCGTAATCGATGCCGCCGTAGACGACAGCATGCGCGAGGCCCGTATGCCGGCCCAGAGTTTCCGCATCGTGATGGATTTGCACCGCAAGCTCGCGGGTGGGTGCGACGATGAGCGCGCGGATCGAGGTCGGACTGCGACTCGATGGTGCCGGGTGCGTGAGCAGGGTGTGATACAGGGCGACCAGGAACGCCGCTGTCTTGCCCGTGCCGGTTTGTGCCTGTCCGGCAACGTCGTGACCGGAGAGGGCGATCGGCAGCGTCTGGGCCTGGATCGGGGTGCAGTGCTGGAATCCGGCGTCGCGAATCCCCTGTAGGACGGGCTGGGCGAGGCCGAAGCTATCGAAGGTCGGAGAGTGTGGATCAGTCATCAATAAAGGCTTATATTGTTGCACCGACGGGTTGGTGGGCCTTGCAAAATCGGCCCGGAAGCGCTACAAAGCGTATCAAGACGGCGGGCCAACGGCCCCCACCTGCCGGCTCCGGGCTCTTCCCAGCAGGCTTTCCTAATAGGCTCAAGCTTCATACTCATTTCACGAGTTAGTGTAACCGTTTGACGGGTGTTTCTGGCACGGACTTTCCCGGTCCCCAGCCCGTTTCCTCAATTCAAAGCCCTTCGCAAGACGAAGAACACACCTTTCGCACTCTCTGTATCGACGGAGGTTGAACCGCGTGAGCAATCCGCACATCGTGCATACCACGGACGCCACCTTTGCCCAGGACGTCCTCAAGTCCGAAAAACCCGTGCTCCTCGATTTCTGGGCGGAGTGGTGCGGTCCCTGCAAGATGATCGCCCCGATCCTGGATGACATCGCCAACGAATACCAGGCCCGGCTCAAGATCGCCAAGCTCAATATCGACGAGAACCCGCAAACCCCGCCGAAGTACGGCATCCGCGGCATTCCGACGCTCATTCTCTTCAAGAACGGCACGGTCGAGGCCCAAAAGGTCGGAGCCCTGTCGAAGTCACAATTATCGGCATTTCTGGACAGCAACCTGTGAGAGGCTATCTCGGCAATCAAGGCCGCAACCGGCCCAAAGGCCCGCGCCACGGCGGCGGCCGTGACCGCGACGGTAATCGCGATGGCAACCGTTCCAACGGCAACGGCGGCGGCCGCCCCGATGACCTGATGCACGAGCCGGAGGCTTTCGAGGCCGACGACTCGGAGATCATCAGTCCCGCGGAACTGAAACAGTCGCGGGCTTCGATGAACCTCACGGAGCTCAAGGCCAAGCCCATTCACGAGCTGGTCAAGGTCGCCGAGTCCGTGGGGCTCGAGAGTCTCGCCCGCTCGCGCAAGCAGGACATCATCTTCTCGATCCTCAAGGCGCACGCGCGCAATGGGGAGAACATCTACGGCGACGGCGTGCTCGAGATCCTGCAGGACGGCTTCGGTTTCCTGCGCTCGGCGGACGGCTCCTACCTGGCCGGCCCCGATGACATCTATGTGAGTCCGAGCCAGATCCGCCGCTTCAACCTGCGCACCGGCGACACCATTTCCGGGCTCATCCGTCCGCCGAAGGATGGCGAGCGTTACTTCGCGCTGCTCAAGGTCGGTGAGATCAATTTCGACTCGCCCGACAGCTCGCGCTCCAAGGTCCTGTTCGAGAACCTGACGCCGTTTCACCCCACGAAGCGCTTGAAGCTCGAGCGTGGCAACGGGTCTACCGAGGACCTCACGGCGCGGACGATCGATCTCGTCGCGCCGATCGGCAAGGGCCAGCGCGGCCTCATCGTCTCACCGCCCAAAGCCGGCAAGACGATGCTGCTGCAGAACATCGCCACCGCCATCACCGCCAATCATCCCGAGGTCTACCTCATCGTCCTGCTCATCGACGAGCGGCCCGAGGAAGTGACCGAGATGCAGCGCACCGTCAAGGGCGAGGTGGTCTCGAGCACGTTCGATGAGCCGGCGGCCCGCCATGTGCAGGTCGCAGAGATGGTCATCGAGAAGGCGAAGCGCCTGGTCGAGCACAAGAAGGACGTCGTGATCCTGCTCGACTCGATCACGCGCCTCGCGCGTGCCTACAACACCGTAGTGCCCTCGTCGGGCAAAGTGCTGACCGGCGGCGTCGACGCCAATGCGCTGCAGCGACCGAAGCGCTTCTTCGGCGCGGCGCGCAACATCGAGGAAGGTGGCAGCCTCACGATCCTGGCCACGGCGCTGATCGACACCGGCTCGAAGATGGACGATGTGATCTACGAGGAGTTCAAAGGCACCGGCAACAGCGAGATTCACCTCGACCGGCGCATCTCCGAGAAGCGCGTCTTCCCGGCGGTCAACATCAACCGCTCAGGAACCCGCAAGGAAGAGCTCATCACCGATCAGGGAGAGCTCGCCAAGATGTGGATCCTGCGCAAGCTCCTGCATCCGATGGACGAGCTCGCCGCCATCGAGTTCCTCCTCGATAAAATGAAGGACACGAAGTCGAACGGGGAATTTTTCGAGGCGATGAAGCGCTAGGCTCTTTCACCCGGCGCGTCCGCGCCGGGATCTTCGCGGCGAAGGAGCGCCTGATTTGCTAGGCAGTACCTACCAGCCCGCCGAGTACCTCGGTGTGGCTGGCGTGCTCCCGCCAGGCGGCGAGCGCTTGCGCGAGGCGCGCGGGCGGCATCATCGCGTCCTCCAACAGCTCGAAATACTCGTTGCGCGCGAGCATCGTTGCGGCCACGGAGGCGCAGTACTCGCTCTCCAGCCAGGATGCCAAACGATCCGATGCAGTGTGTATCGCGGTCATCGTCACGCTCCTCCCCGATGTCCCTATCGGCAATGCAACGACCATACCAGGATGATTATGCGCCCGGCGGTGGCCGGCGGCGCACCAAAAAATCGAAAGAGATTCAGCGCGTGTTCAGCCGTGGACTCGAAACGGCTCCTGTGACCGCCGAAAGCAGGCGATTTGGCGGCCCACGGCCGTCCCCTGGGCCGTCCCTTGCGCTGTGGGATGGAAAAGGCGACACGGCTGGCGACGCACAAAATCCCCCGGAGCGATTTTGGACGGCGTTAGCCGGCCCCAAAGGGACCAGGCCGAGGATGGGCCGAGCACCGCGCCGGCGGCGACTTGCGCCAATTTACAAACCGCGATAGCCGATATCCCGGCGGTAGACTGCACCGGGCCAGTGCACCGCATCGGCCAGGGCATAGGCGGCCTTCTGCGCTTCTGCCACCGTTGCGCCCAGGCTCGTGGCGCAGAGCACGCGGCCGCCGCTGACGAGGACAGCGTCGCCGCTGCGCCGCGTCCCGGCATGGAAAATCTTCCCCGGCAGCTTTGCGGCATCGCCCAGCCCCTGGATCGCAGCTCCCATGCGGGGTGCGTCCGGATAGCCCTCTGCCGCCATCACGACGCCAAGGGCAGCGCGGGCATCCCAGCTCGCCCGGACCTGGTCCAGGCGGCCATCGAGAGCCGCCTCGCAAAGCATCGTGAGATCCGATTGCAGCCGCATCAGGATGGGTTGTGTCTCCGGATCCCCGAAACGGCAGTTGAATTCCAGGACGTTTGGCGTGCCATCGCGTGCGACCATGATTCCTGCATAGAGGAACCCGGTGTACGCCATTCCTTCCGCGGCCAGCCCTCGGATCGTCGGCTCGATCACTTCGCGCATGATGCGTGAGTGAATGGCCGGCGTGACCACGGGCGCCGGTGAGTACGCGCCCATGCCTCCGGTGTTGGGTCCGCGATCTCCATCTTCGAGCCGCTTGTGATCCTGCGACGTCGCGAGCGGCAGTACGTGTACGCCGTCAGCCATGACGATGAAGCTCGCTTCCTCTCCTTCGAGGAATTCCTCGATCACCACCTCGCGGCCGGCCTCACCCAATCGTCCGGACAGCATCCCCTCTGCGGCCGCGATGGCTGCCGCAGCCGATTCTGCGATCACAACGCCTTTACCCGAGGCCAGGCCGCTGGCCTTGACGACGATCGGCGTGCGCTGCCGCCGCACCTGCTCGGGATCGAAGCTCTCGCGGGTGACCGTGACCGAGGTGGCGGTGGGGATCCGATGACGCCGCAGGAATTCCTTGGCGAAGGCCTTGGAGCCCTCGAGCTGCGCCGGCGCCTGTCGAGGTCCGAAGCAGCGCAGCCCCCGCTGCTCGAAGGCATCGACGATTCCGGCAACCAACGGCGCTTCCGGCCCCACGATGGTGAGCGCCACACCTTCCGTACGCGCGAGGTCGATCAGGGAGCCGATGTCGGTCGGCTGGACTGCGACGTTGCGGACCTTGGCCTCTTGCGCGGTGCCCGCATTGCCCGGCGCGACCAGTACCTCGGTGACGCGAGGCGATGCGGCGCACTTCCAGGCCAGGGCATGCTCGCGGCCGCCGGCGCCGACGACGAGGACTTTCATTTAGTGGCGGAAGTGGCGGATGCCGGTGAGCACCATGGTCATGCCGTGCTCGTCGGCGGCCGCGATGACCTCTGCATCCCGCTTCGAGCCGCCGGGCTGGATGACCGCCCGGATTCCGTACCCGGCTGCAACATCCATGTTGTCGCGGAATGGGGAGTATGCATCGGAGGCCATCACCGCCCCGTCGACGGAGAGCTTCTCGTCCGCGGCCTTCTGCGCGGCTAGGCGGATCGAGTATACGCGGCTCATCTGGCCGGCCCCGACGCCCAAAGTCGCCCCGTCGCGGGCCATCACGATGGCGTTCGACTTTACGAACTTGCATACCCGCCAGGCAAAGAGCAGGTCGGCGGTCTCCTGGTCCGAAGGTCTGCGCTGCGTGACCACGGTCAAGTCGGCCGCGCTCACGCGCGCCAAATCCCGGGTTTGCGAGAGCAGTCCGCCAGCGATGCTTCGGTATTCGAGGTCGCTGGAGGGGGCAAGGTCGAGGTCCCCGACCGAAAGCACGCGCACATTCGGCTTGCCCGCGAGAATCTTCAGCGCATCCGCTGCGACGGCAGGGGCTGCCAACACCTCGACGAACTGCCGCTCCAGGATGGTCGCGGCGAGCGCCGCGTCCAATTCCCGATTGAGCGCGATGATGCCGCCGAAGGCCGAAGTCGGATCGGTGCGGTGCGCCCGATCATAAGCCTCGCGCGCCGAGCTGGCCACGGCCACGCCACAGGGATTGGCGTGCTTGACGATGACACAGGCGGGCCGTTCGAATTGCCGCACGCATTCGATCGCGGTGTCCGCATCGGCGATGTTGTTGAACGAGAGGTCTTTGCCCTGCAGCAGCCGCGCGGTCGCGACGCTCGGCCCGCGCGCCATGGGCTCCCGGTAGAGGGCCGCGTGCTGGTGCGGGTTCTCGCCGTAGCGCAGGTCCTGCACCTTGTCGAAGACCAGCGGCAGAGTCGCCGGAAAACGCTCCGCGCCCGATTCCTGGCGGGCTGCGAGATAACTCGCGACCATCGTGTCGTATCGCGCCGTATGCGCGAACACCTTGGCGGCGAGGCGGGCGCGCGTCAGCTCGGTCGTGCCGCCACCCTGCGCCGCCAGCTCGGCGAGGAGCGCCGGATAGTCTGCCGGATCGACGATCACCGCCACGGACTCGTGGTTTTTGGCCGCGGCCCGCAGCATCGCCGGGCCGCCGATGTCGATGTTCTCGATCGCCTCGGCATAGCGGCAGTCGGGCCGGGAGATCGTCTCGGCGAACGGATAGAGATTCACCACCAGCAGATCGATCGGCTGGATGCCATGCAGTGTCATCACGGCATCATCGATGCCGCGCCGGCCGAGCAGTCCGCCGTGGATCTTTGGATGCAGCGTCTTCACGCGGCCGTCCATGATCTCCGGGAATCCCGTATAGCCCGATACATCGCGCACCGGCAGGCCACTGTCAGCGAGCAGGCGGGCCGTGCCTCCAGTGGACAGGATCTCTACGTCCCGCGCTGCCAGCGCGCGCGCGAGCTCGATCAGGCCGGTCTTGTCGGAGACGGACAGCAGCGCCCGCCGAACGGGCAAAATCTTGGAAGTCAATGGGAGAGGCCGAGTTGCTTGAGCTTCTTGCGCAGGGTGCCCCGGTTGATGCCGAGAATTCCGGCCGCCCGGCTCTGGTTGCCCTCGACGTAGTCGAGCACTACGCGAAAGAGCGGCTCCTCGACCTCGCGCAGCACGAGATCATAGAGATCCGCCGGCCGCGAGCCGTTGAGGCTGGTGAAGTAATCGCTGAGAGCGCGCTCCGCGTGACTGCGCAACGGCAGCAGCGGCCGTTGCGGCAACAGATCGTTCAGCGTGCGCCCGTTGAATCTGGCGCCAGAGGCTTCCCGCTGCCGACCCCGCTTTCTCTCTGTCATACGTGCCTCTCTGGGGAGCGAGGAATCATATCACGCGCTCTCGTCCCGTGAGATCCTGGAAAATACTTAGGGTCCGTGCGCGCAGGCCACCTCGCCGTCTTGCCGATGCAGGCATGCATCGATCTCGAAGCCGACCGCCTGCGGTCCCGGATCCACGAAGACCATGGTCGCATCCACGCGGCTGCCGGCTGCGAGCAGCGATGTCCGCGCGACGGACGAAGGCAGATAGTCGCTGGGAGGGACGTCACGTGCCGCAATGCGATTACCGAACCTGTCCTGTAGTGTCACTCTCAAAAGCGGCAGGGGCTGTGCGCGGCTTGCGGTGTTCTTGACGCTTGCCCGCACGACGATCTGGCCATCTGCTGCTCCGGCAGCGGATGCGCCAAGCTGACGCACGTCATACGCATGGATGTTCCAGCGCGGAGCAAGCTTCACGCCCAGTGCCGAATAGAGGCTGCTCAGGGGTCTGCCGACTGAAGGATCGGACGCCAGGGCATCCCGATAGTGGTTGACAATCTGAAGCGCCAGGAGGACCACCAAAGCGCCAGCGCCCAGTTTCCACGCAAAGGCGGCAGGCGGCGGCTGCGTCGTGAGCTCGATGGCGGCATCCGCCTCCTGCTGCACTGTGTTGGTCTGCGACGCATTGCCAGCATCTTTCGGCAAAGAGGATTCGGTGCTCTCCGACACCAGGGCGGTATTGTGTGATTCCTGCGTGGGCGGTCCCAGCGCGACGGGTGTAGGTTCCGCGCGCGGCTGAGTAATCGACGCCAACCCTGCTGCCGCTGACCGTGCTGGTGCTGCTGCGGCGGGTGCTGGTGCCGCCGCGGACTGAGCTGATGGCGGCGCCGCGTGCGCTGGTGCTGCGGCCGGGTGTGGCGATGCTGCTGCCGGATGAGGGGGTGTCGCTGCTGTCGCGTGCGGCGGCGATGCTGCCGGATGTGGCGGTACTGCTGTCGCGTGCGGCGGCGATGCTGCCGGATGTGGCGGTGCTGCTGCCGTGTGCGGCGGCGATGCTGCTGGGTGCGGCGGTGCTGCTGCCGTGTGGGCGGGCGTGGCTTCGTCTGGCGCCGGCGAAATCTCATGCGCCTCCAGCTCGCCTGTCTCTTCCAGCGCCTCCAGCGCCACAGGACCGCGTACCGAAGTCACCAGGATGCTTGCGTCGAGCTCAACTTCGATTTCACCCGTGTCGGCATCGTCAGTGAATGATGGCGAGGGCGGCTGCTGGGGCGTGTCGGGCTGCAGCTCCTCGACAGGCGCTGGCTCTTCAGCGGGCGCCGAGTCCTCAGCTGGCGCCGAGTCTTCAGCTGGCGCCGAGTCCTTAGCTGACGTCGAGTCCTCGAGAGCTACAGCCTCCTGTGGGGGCGCGGCGCCCGGCCGCTCCTCCGAGAGCCGTGCAAGCGCATTGAATACGTTCAGACATCGGCCGCAGCGGACATAGCCTTGCGCAACGCGCAGATCCGCCGCGGTGACGACCAGGGTCAGGGCGCATTTGGGACAGACCGTGAACATTCAGTCGCGTCGGCGGGTGTTCCGCCGTCCCCAGAGACAGACCCAACTCTCGCGAGCCCCGAAAGTGCCCATATCAAACCACGCCTCGTAGGCGCGTGTCACCTCGGGGACCTCCCGCTCCATCAGACCCGACAGGACGAGTGCGCCCGACGGGCGCAGAATGTCCGCAAAGCAGGGCGCGAGCTCGATCAATGGACCGGAAAGGATGTTCGCGAGCAGCAGATCGGCCCCCTGTGGTATCGCCTCCACGCGGTCGTGGAGGCGGACTCGGTCGCTCAGCCCGTTCGCGCTGGCATTGTCACGCGTCGCGATCAGGGCCTGGCTGTCGATATCGAAACAGCTCGCCGAGCGGGCCCCCAGCCGCAGCGCGGCCAGCGCCAACACGCCCGAGCCGCAGCCGAAGTCTACGACTTCGCCGCCCGGCGGCGGGTGCGCATCGAGCCATTCGAGGCACAGCGCCGTGGTCGGGTGCGTGCCGGTGCCGAACGCGAGCCCCGGGTCCATCATCACGACTGCAGCGTCGGGATCTTCGACGCGCTCGTGATGCGGACAGACCCAGAGTCTCGTCCCGAACCGCATCGCATGGAAGTCGCGCAGCCACTCGCGCTCCCAGGCACGATCGGCTATCTCGCGCGTCTGTAAGAGAGCGGGCTCGAGACCGAGGGCACGGCTCAGTGCGTCGACGACGGCGCTCCGGCCGGTGCCAGGTGCGAAGAGCGCCCTGATGCGCGCGCAAGGCCAGAGCCGGAACTCGCCGGGCGCAGGCTCGAGTACGGGTGCTGCATCGCTGTCGTCGGCATCGACGAAAGTTACGGAGCTCGCACCGCAGGCAAAGCACGCAGATTCGGCGTCCGATGCCGACATCCCGCCGAGATCCCAGCTCACCTCGAGGAAACTAGCCGTGGCTGCCTACCTCAGCCCCAGGCGCCTTTCCAGGTAGTGGATGTCGGTACCGCCTTTCTGGAAAGCCGCGTGATTGCAGATCTCCTGGTGCAGTGGCACGTTGGTCTTGATCCCCTCGATGACCATTTCCGCCAGGGCGTTCTTCATGCGGGCGATGGCCGTCTCGCGCGTATCGCCAAGGGCGATGACCTTGCCGATGAGCGAGTCGTAGTTGGGCGGAACGTGATAGCCCGAATACACGTGGCTGTCGACCCGGATGCCGGGACCGCCCGGCGCGTGCCACAGGCGGATGGGGCCGGGGGAGGGCATGAAGGTCTTGGCATCCTCGGCGTTGATGCGGCACTCGATGGCGTGGCCCCGGACCTGCACATCGCTCTGCACGTAGGCCAGCCGCTCGCCGCTGGCGATGAGGAGCTGCGCCTTCACGAGGTCGATGCCGGTCACCAGCTCGGTCACCGGATGCTCGACCTGAATGCGCGTGTTCATCTCGATGAAGTAGAACTCTCCGTCCTGGTAGAGGAACTCCAGCGTGCCGGCGCTGCGATAGCCGACCGCCCGGCAGGCCTCGACGCAGCGCTCTCCCATGATCCGCCGCTGCCGTGCGGTGATGCCGGGGGCGGGAGCCTCCTCCAACACCTTCTGATGGCGGCGCTGCATGGAGCAGTCGCGCTCACCCAGATGGATGACATTGCCGTGATTGTCGGCCAGCACCTGGAACTCGATGTGCCGCGGCCGCTCCAGAAACTTCTCCATGTACACCTGATCGTTGCCGAAGGCCGCGCGCGCCTCCGCGCGGGTGATGCCGATGGAGTTGAGGAGCGAGGCCTCACTGTGCACAACGCGCATGCCGCGTCCGCCGCCGCCGCCCGAAGCCTTGATGATGACCGGATAGCCGATCTCGCGGGCGACGCGCAGGTTTTCCTCCGGGTCATCACCCAAAGGCCCGTCGGATCCCGGGACGCACGGCACCCCGTGACTCTTCATCACGCGGATCGCGGACACTTTGTCGCCCATGGTGCGAATGGTCTCCGCCCGCGGACCGACGAATACGAAACCGCTGTTCTCCACGCGCTCCGCGAAATCCGCGTTCTCCGACAAGAACCCGTAGCCGGGATGGATACCGACCGAGTCGGTGACCTCCGCGGCGCTGATGATCGCCGGCATGTTGAGGTAGCTCGCCGCCGAGGGTGGCGGGCCGATGCAGACGGACTCATCCGCGAGCAGCACGTGCTTCAGGCTGTAATCGGCGGTGGAATGGACCGCGACGGTCTTGATGCCGAGCTCGCGGCAGGCGCGCAGGATGCGCAGAGCAATCTCGCCGCGGTTGGCGATGACGACCTTCTCCAGCATGATGGACGGCGCTTATTCGACTACGAAGAGGGGTTGGCCGAACTCGACCGGATCGCCGTTGCGGGCCATGATCGAGGTGATCCGGCCGGCGCGATCGGCTTCGATCTGGTTCATCATCTTCATGGCCTCGATGATGCAGAGCACCTGTCCGACCTTCACTTCATCTCCGATCTCGATGAAGGGCTTGGAACCGGGCGAGGGGCTGGCATAGAAGGTGCCGACCATGGGCGCCGTGATCACATGCTCGTTGGGTTTGGGCTTCGCGGCGCTTTCGCCGGCTGCTGCGCCCGGGCCGGCCGCTTCCGGCGCCGCGAGCGGCATGGCCGCGGCCCCTCGGCCTGGATCCCAGCCGGCCTGCGGTGGACCGAACCAGGCCTGTACCGGCATCTGTGCCATGGTCCCAGCCGGAGGCATGCGGCTGATCCGCACCGCTTCCTCGCCCTCCTTGATCTCGATCTCCGCTATGCCGGATTCCTCCAGCAGCTCGATGAGCTTCTTGATTTTTCGAATGTCCATGCCGGGAATGCTCCCCCTGGTTTTGGTGTCGTGTTGGGTCGCGGCGTCTTGTCAGGACGAGGATGATTTGCCGGCTCGGACCGGCACCGGGCCACCCGCGAGGTGCCGGCAGGCCGCTCGTACCGCGAGCTCATAGCTCAGGGCGCCGAAACCCGAGATCACTCCGATGGCAATGTCGGAGAAGTAGGACGTGCGCCTGAACTCCTCGCGCGCCTGCGGGTTGGAGAGATGCACCTCGATCATGGGCAGGCCGGTGGCGAGTACCGCATCGCGCAGCGCGATGCTCGTATGAGTGAAGCCACCGGGATTGAAGATCAGGGCGCTGATCTGCTCGGCTGCGGCCTGCTGAATGCGGGCGATGAGCTCATGCTCCGCATTGCTCTGGAAGCAGACGAGCTCGTGGCCTTCCTCACGGGCAAGCTGCGCCGCGCGCTGCTCGATCGACTCGAGCGTCTGCACGCCATAGATCCCGGGTTCCCGGGTTCCGAGCAAATTGAGGTTGGGGCCGTTCAGCAGCAGCAGACGGTTCATTCGGCAGACACGCGTGCTCGATCAAGCGACGCGCGGAAATTTACCCTAATTCCAAGGAAACAGGGGCGCTTTTGTGGCGAATGCCGAGGAAAAATGCACCCTGGCGGGGCTCAGAGCCTGGCACCGGTGGCGGCCTGTGCGTGCGCCACGCCCAGCTTCGCCATGCCGTCCGCTATCTCCTGGCGTGCGGTGGCGAGGTCCAGCCGACCCTGATCGAGCTCGTGCAGGTGATCCAGGATGAGGGTGGCCTGATCCGCGCGTAGTGCTCCGATCTTGAGGGTGACGATACGCCCACGGGCGTCGACGAACACCGAGAACGGGAAGACCGCCTGCAATCCGAGCGCCTGCACGGCCTCGAGTCCCTGCTCCCGGCCGATGAGCAGAGGATACGGGATGGCTGCCCGGCGCGCGTAGTCGAGCACCGCGGCGCGGGAGTCCACTGCAATCCCAACGACCCGAAGTCCATCCCGTGCGCGATCCCGGCTCAAGCGCTCGAGCAGCGGAATCTCCTCCCGGCATGGACTGCACCAGGGCGCCCAGAAGTTGACCAGCAGGGGATGACCCTTCCAATCCGTGAGATGGCGCGTGGCGCCGGTCTGGTCCGCAAAGACGATGTCAGGCAGCGTTTGCGGAATCATCCCCGGCGCCGCACCCGCATCGGGGGACGGCGCCGCAGAGGTGGCAGCCGGCGCCCGAACGCTCGTTGCGGCCGCGTTGGCCGTTTGGGCTGCGGTGGGCAGCGGAGCCGCCGCCATGAACGTCCTGGGCTTGGCCACGTAGCCATACGCGAAGAAGCCCCCGAGACCGGCCGCAATGATGATCAGCGCTGCCGGAAGTATTCGGGTCAGGAAGATCCGCATCGGGCGTCAGGATGCGGGCTGCGAGCCCAGAGCAGCCCGCACGGCGGCTGCGAATTGCGCACCTTTCATGTAGCCGACGACCCGGTATCGGGAGCGCTCCTGGCCATCCTTGCCGTAGAACGCGATGGTCGGCGGTCCGTATATGCCGAAACGCTTGAGCAACGCCTGATCGTCTGCATCATTGGAGGTCACATCCGCGCGCAGCAGGACGGAGCCTGAGAGCGCGTGCTGCACGACGGGGTCGAGGAACGTGGTCGCCTCCATCTCCTTACAGGACGTGCACCAGTCGGCATAGAAGTCGACCATCACGGGGCGGCCCTGGCGCGAGGCCTTGGCCACGGCCTGATCGAGATCCGCGATGCTGTGGATGGCGGAGAAGGCCAGGGACTGCCGCGCGGTAGCCCACCCCGGGATGGGCGCCAGGGGGTCGGAGCCTCCCAGTGCGGCTCCCGTGACGAGCGAGAGCCCGTAGAGGCCGGCGGCCAGCGCGCCGACCCGCAGGGGCCAGCGCCAGCTCCGGACCACGCGCGTGCCGATGAGCAGCACCGCGGCCGCCGTAGCCGCCGGTACCGCCCAGAGCGCCAGGGTGATGCGGGCGGGCAGCACGCGGCCGAGCATCCAGACCGCCACACCCAACATCACGGCGGCGAAGAGCCGCTTGATGGTATCCATCCACGCACCGGACTTGGGTAAGAGCTTGCCCGCCGAGGTGCCGATGATCAGTAGCGGCGTACCGGTGCCGATCGACATGGCGAAGAGCGCAGCGGCACCCCGGGCCAGCTCACCTGTCTGGCTGATGACGGCCAGGGCAGCCACCAGCGCCGGACCCACGCAGGTGGTGACGAGGAGGGCCGAGAGCGCACCCATGATGGCGACGCCGCCAAGTGTTCCGGCGGTCTGCCTGCTGCTCAGGCCTGCGATGCGCGTCTGCAGCGCAGCGGGGATCTGCACGGTGAACAGGCCCAGCATCGAGAGCGCCATGGCGACGAACAGCGCTGCAAAGGAGGCTACGATCCAGGGTCGCTCGAAGGCGGCTGCGGGGGCTTGACCGCCCAATGCTGCGAAGGCAGTGCCCGCAATGGTGTAGGTGAGGGCCATGCCGAGAACGTAGGTCAGGGACAGCACGAAGGCGCGCCCCGTCGTCACCTTCTGGCCCTGACCGACGATGATCGCGGAAAGGATCGGAATGGTCGGATAGACGCAGCCGGTGAAGGCCAGCAGGAGTCCGGCGCCGTAAAATACGGCGATCATCGCCAGCAGGCTTCCGGAGCGCGCGAGGTCCGTGTAGCCCTGCTGATCCGGCTGCACGCTGCTCGAGGTGCTACCGGCCGAGCTTCCCGGCGGGGCTCCCCCGGCACCCGCAGGCAGCAGGGCGACGGTGAGCGTCTTGGTGATCGGCGGATAGCAGAGCCCGGCGTCCGCGCACCCCTGGTACGTTACGCGCAGGGGCAGGTTGCGCGCGGTGGCAGCGGGGGCACTCGGTACGGCCACCGTGCCGCTGACGGCATTGCGGTAGATCTCCTCCCGGCCGAAGTACTTGTCCACCTTGATCTGGCCCTGGGGCAACTGCAGCGTCCCGAGCGGGGTGCCGTCCGGGCCCGCGACCTTCATCCTCTCGCGATAGAGGTAATAGCCGCCGCGGATGGTCCAATCCAGCCGTATGGCATTGGCTCCGGCAGCGGTTGCGCTCACGTGGAAAACCTGGTCCGGCGGCAGGAACTTGGGCTCCTGCGCGGCAGCTGCGCCGCACAGAGCCAGCAGGACGGCCGCGCCCCCGAGGCTACGAAGGACAGCCTTCATCGCACGGCCTGCCGGAGCCAGGAAAGGTAATCGGCCGAGCCGCTCGCCACGGGCAGCGCGATGATCTCCGGCACATCATAGGGATGAAGGGATTTCAGCCGCATCTCGAGCTCCGAATACCGGGTACTCACGGTTTTGATGACCAGCAGCACTTCCGGTTCATCCTGGATGGCTCCCTGCCAACGATAGGTCGAGTGTACCGGGCCTACCCGGCTTACGCAGGCGGCAAGTCCTGATTCCACGAGGTTGCGTGCAATTCTCGAGGCAGCCGCCTCGTCGGGGCAGGTGGTGAATATCACGATGGGCTCGGGAAGGGGTGCCATTCGGGGACCTCCGCGCCTGGGGTCCGGCTCGGCGCCATGATAGCCCCCCGCACAAAAATTCTCTGCTGCCGGACTTGAAATCCGAATATCGCCGCCTATCATTAGCAGCCGCGTAGGGAGAGTGCTAATAGCTTCCACGCCCCCATTTCATTTAACAATGTTCCAGGAGCGTCCACCATGAAGATCCGTCCTCTTCATGACCGCGTAATCGTCAAGCGTCTGGAGGAGGAGCGTACCTCCCCGGGCGGCATTGTCATTCCCGACACTGCGGCTGAAAAGCCCGTACAGGGAAAGATCGTCGCGGTCGGCAACGGCAAGATTCTCGAAGACGGCAAGGTCCGTCCGCTCGACATCAAGGTCGGCGACAAGATCCTTTTCGGCAAATACAGCGGCACGGAGGTCAAGGTCGACGGCGAGGAGCTGGTCGTGATGCGCGAAGAGGACGTCATGGCCGTGATCGAGAGCAAGTAAGCGAGGAGCTAAGACAATGCCAGCCAAAGAAGTCAGATTCAGCGATGACGCTCGCTCGCGCATGTTCCGCGGCGTGAATGTCCTCGCGAACGCCGTCAAGGCGACTCTCGGCCCCAAGGGCCGCAATGCCGTGCTCGAGAAGAGCTTCGGCGCCCCCACCGTCACCAAGGACGGCGTCTCCGTAGCGAAGGAGATCGAGCTGAAGGACAAGTTCGAGAACATGGGCGCGCAGATGGTGAAGGAAGTCGCGTCCAACACCTCGGATGAGGCCGGTGATGGCACCACGACCGCGACGGTGCTCGCCCAGGCGATCATCCGTGAGGGCCTGAAGGCCGTCTCCTCGGGCCGCAACCCGATGGACATCAAGCGCGGCATCGACAAGGCGGTCATCACCGCCGTCGAGGAGCTGAAGAAGCTCTCCAAGCCCTCCAAGGACTCGAAGTCGATCGCCCAGGTCGGCACGATCTCCGCCAACGGCGATGAGTCGATCGGCAAGACCATTGCGGATGCGATGGACAAGGTCGGCCGCGAAGGGGTGATCACGGTCGAGGAAGGCTCGGGTCTCGAGAACGAGCTGGAAGTGGTCGAGGGCATGCAGTTCGACCGCGGCTATCTCTCACCGTACTTCATCAACAATCAGCAGAGCCAGACCACGGAGCTCGAAAAGCCCGTGATCCTGCTGGTCGACAAGAAGATCTCCAACATCCGCGAGCTGCTGCCGCTGCTCGAGGGCGTCGCCAAGGCGGGCCGGCCGCTCGTGGTCGTCGCCGAAGACGTCGAGGGCGAGGCGCTCGCCACCCTCGTGGTCAACAACATCCGCGGCATCCTCAAGGTGGCAGCCGTCAAGGCCCCGGGCTTCGGCGACCGCCGCAAAGCCATGCTGCAGGACATCGCCATCCTCACCGGCGGCACCGTGATCTCCGATGAGGTCGGTCTGTCGCTCGAGAAGGCGACGCTCAACGACCTCGGCGAGGCGAAGAAGGTCGTGGTGGAGAAAGAGAACACCACCATCATCGACGGTGCCGGCAAGCAGGCCGACATCAAGGCCCGTATCGAGTCGATCCGCCAGCAGATCGAGGAGGCTACCTCCGACTACGACAAGGAGAAGCTGCAGGAGCGCGTTGCGAAGCTCTCCGGCGGTGTCGCCGTGATCAAGGTCGGCGCGGCCACCGAGGTCGAGATGAAGGAGAAGAAGGCACGCGTGGAGGATGCGCTGCATGCCACCCGCGCGGCAGTCGAGGAAGGCGTCGTTCCGGGCGGCGGTGTCGCCCTGATCCGCGCCCAGAAGGCGCTCGACAAGCTCGAGGGTGCGAACGAGGACCAGACTGTCGGAATCCGTATCCTCTCCCGCTCCATCGAGGAGCCGTTGCGGCAGATCGTGGACAACGCCGGTGAAGATGCCGCCGTGATCCTCAACAAGATCAAGGAAGGCAAGGGCACTTATGGTTACAACGCCGCCTCCGGCGAGTTCGGTGACCTGATCGAGCAGGGCATTCTCGATCCGACCAAGGTTACGCGTCTGGCTCTGCAGAACGCCGCCTCGGTGGCGGGTCTGCTGCTGACGACGGAGGTCATGGTGGCCGAGGCTCCGAAGGACGAGGAGCACAGCCACGGGATGCCGCCGGGCGGTGGCATGGGCGGAATGGATATGTAACGCCCCCTCGAAAGAGGTATCGATTCTGAAAAGATGAGCCGATAACCTGTCGGCACTGGTTAGGGAAGGCGCCCGACCCCAAAGCGGGTGCTGTCCTGAAAGACGCGGAGCAAGACCCCCTATTCCGCGCAATCCTTGAAGGCCCGCGAAAGCGGGCCTTTTTTTGTCTGCGTCCCTGCGGCGGCTTCTTAGATTGGCGCAAATCGCTCCTGGCGATTTGCGCGGCCAGCCCTGTGACAGGGATTCATCCCGCGGCCCAGGGAGCGGCCCTGGGCCGCTCACGCATGTGCTTTCGCAGGGCGCAAGGGGTGGGGGCAGCGCGACAGGGTGCTTCTGGGCGGGTTAGGGACTTGCTGAGGGAGGGCGCATAATCACGGGCCTGCGCTAGGCTGTGGGAGCGTCACATGACTGTACTTTCCAGGCGTGCTGTAACGGCGGTGGCGGCAGCGGCCGCGTTGGGGCTGGGCGGCGGACTGGCGGGCTTTGCGGTCGGGCAGACGGCAAATCCCGAGCCCGCGGCGCAGGCGACAGGGAGCGGGCGCGTCCTTGCCAAGGGGCCCGGCTACAGCATCGTAGCCACCTCGCCCGCGGCGAGAGCAGCGGCGGGGGACACGAAGGTCACGGACGCACCGCTCGAGACGCTGCACGATCCCATCGTCTGTCAGGGGCAGCGGGTGCTGCACATCGACAACAGAGACATCCGCTTCGATGGCAATGCCATCAACGCCGAGGACGGATGCGAAGTCCACATCACCAACAGCCGGATCAGCGCTGGCGGCATTGCCATACACGCGCACGACGCCAACGTCCACATCGAGAACAGCGAGATCGAGGGACAGAAGGCATCCATAGATGCCGCCGGCGCGGCACAGATCTATGCGGAGGCATCCACCTTCAGGGGTGCCGCCCGCCGACTGGGCGAGGCGGCGATCCACGACCTCGGCAACAACAATTGGCTATAGGTACTCGCGGGTTCCTCAATTGATCGACGGCTTCGCGGCCAGCGCGGAGCTGCTCGCTCATCTTCAAAGGCAACAGGAGGCGCTCGAGTCCGCGTGGCCAGGACGGCTGGATTCGCTTCCGCCCGCCATTCGCGAGTCGCTGCCACGTGTCTTCGCAGCCAGTGATTTCATTGCGCAGGCGTGCGCGCGTGACGGCGACCTGCTGCCCGACCTGATCGGACGTTTTGGCTTGGCGCAGCCCTCGGAGCCGGGCGCCTACGCGGCTCGTGCGCAAGCCGCGAGCGCTGCTGCCGGCATGGACACGCTCTGCGCCTTGAGACGCTGGCGCCGGCGCGAGCTGGTGCGGATCGCGTGGCGCGCCCTCGCCGGCTGGTCGGAAGTCGAGGAGACACTCGCAGACCTTTCCGACTTTGCCGATGCGGCCATCGCAATGGCAGCGGCGCAGGCCCGGCAGGCTCTCGTGGCCCGCTATGGTGAGCCCCGCTCGGCTGCGGGAGTGCCGCAGCCGCTCGTGATCATCGCCATGGGCAAGCTCGGCGGGCGCGAGCTGAACTTCTCCTCGGATGTCGATCTGATGCTGCTCTTTCCCGAGCACGGCGAGACCGATGGTCCGCGGCCGATCGCCAATGAGGAGTTCTTCACGCGCCTCGGTCAAGGCCTGATCAGGCTGTTGGAAACGCCGACCCAGGACGGGTTCGCCCTTCGGGTCGACATGCGGCTGCGCCCATTCGGTGATAGCGGCCCGCTGGTGACGAGCTTCGCCTCGCTCGAGGACTACCTGCCGCTGCACGGCCGTGACTGGGAGCGCTACGCCTACGTCAAGGCCCGACCCATCACCGCGCCGGAGCGATATGCCGAGATCCGCGCCTCGGCGCTCGGGCCGTTCGTCTATCGGCGATACCTCGACTACGGCGTGTTCGAGAGCCTGCGGGAGATGAAGGCGCTCATCGGGCGCGAGGTCGAGCGCCGCGAGCTCGCGGGGCACATCAAACTCGGCCCGGGCGGGATTCGCGAGATCGAGTTCATCGCTCAGGCCTACCAGCTCATTCGTGGCGGACGCGAGCGCCGCTTGCAGACGACTTCGCTGCTCCAGGCGCTTGCCACGCTCGGGGAGCTGCAGCTCATGCCGGGGGAGGCGGTCGTGGAGCTGCGCGCAGCGTACCTGTACCTCAGGCGGCTGGAGAATTGCCTGCAGATGCTCGCCGACGCCCAAGTGCACCAGCTCCCCGTCGATGCACTCTCGCAGGAGCGAATTGCGCTCGCCATGCGTGCGCCAGGGTGGGAGGCACTCCTGGCGGAGCTCGGCCGTCATCAGGGTTGCGTGAGCAGCCATTTCGACCGGTTCGTCTTCGCTGCCGGCGGCCGGGCGGGCGGCGCCGCGGTCATCGATCTCGGCCGCTTCTGGGAGAGCCAGGCGGAGGGCGCGGCAATTGCGGAGTCGCTCGGCCGTGCGGGCTTCGCCGATGCGGCTCAGGCGACGCAGATGCTGTTGGCACTACGGGCCTCGAGTCTGGTGCGCAAGCTAGATGAGCCCGGAAGGCAGCGTCTGCAGGCGCTGCTGCCGCCCCTGCTTGCCGACATCGGCGCCGCGCCGCTCGCGGGCCCCGAGCAGCTCGCCGTGCTCCGCCGGATCGTCTCCATCCTCGAAGCCACGGGGAAGCGCTCTGCGTATTTCGCGCTGCTGCGCGAAAGTCAGGCTGCGCGCTCGCGGCTCATCGAGATCTGCCGTCAGGGCGAGTTTCTGGTCCGGCAGATCGCCTCGTACCCGCTGCTCCTCGATGAGCTGGTGGAGGAGCGGCTGCTGTCGAGGCTTCCGGGGCGCGAGGCACTGGCCCGCGAGCTGCAGGCTGCCATGCTGCAGCTCGATGACGAGGATCCCGAGCACCAGGTCGAAGCGCTCTGTCACTTCCAACGCGCGGCCGTCTTCCGGATCGCGGTCGCAGACCTCACCGGACGACTGCCGGTGATGCGGGTGAGTGACCGGCTCACGGAGATTGCCGAGCTCATCATTGCGCGCGCGATGGAGCTCGCGTGGCAACAGATCACTGCGCAATTCGGAGTGCCGCATTGCGGCGAGGGCGATGAGCGGCGGCCGGTGAGCATCTGCGCCGTAGGCTACGGCAAGCTCGGTGGCCTCGAGCTCGGCTACGCATCGGACCTCGACCTCGTGTTCCTGCACGACTCGCGCGGGGAGCGCCAGGAGACCGATGGCACGCGTCCCATCGAGAACGCGCTCTTCTTCGTGCGGCTCGCGCAGCGGCTGGTGCACCTGCTCACCATGCACTCCGCGGCGGGCCGGCTCTATGAGGTGGACGTGCGGCTGCGGCCGAGCGGCAAGGGAGGATTCCTGGTCACGCAGCTCGACGCGTTTGCCGAATATCAGCGGCGGGACGCCTGGACCTGGGAACATCAGGCACTGTTGCATGCACGCGCGGTCGCCGGCGCGGCGGCGTTGTGCGCCGAGTTCGAGCGGACGCGCCTCGATGTGCTGCGCTCTGCCGTGCGGCGCGAGACTCTGCGCGATGAGGTGCGAGGCATGCGCGAGCGCATGCGCCGCGAGCTCTCCAAGGGCGGCGGCGGGCGGATCGATCTCAAGCAGGACGCCGGCGGTATCGCCGATATCGAGTTCCTGGCGCAGTACTGGGCGCTGAAATGGGCCCGCGATTTCCCGCCGGTGGCGATGTTCTCCGACACCATTCGTCAGCTCGAATCCGTCGCCTCGGGCGATCTCGTGCCGCAGGCGACCGTGGATGTCCTCACCGCAGCCTATCGTGCGTACCGGACCCGGGCGCATCACCTCTCCCTGGCCGGTGAGGGAGGCCTGGTTGCCGCGGAAGAATTCGTTGCCGAGCGCGCCGCGGTGCTGGCCGTATGGGATGAGGTGATGGCTCAGGCTGACACGGTATAATGATCGAATGGCCGCGCAACCCAAACCGCTCATCCAGCCGAACGCGCAGAACCAGTACGAGGTCACGTCGGAGGATCTGCCGCTCGCCTGCCCGATGCCGCAGATGTACCTGTGGAACTCCCATCCCCGGGTCTACCTGCCCATCGAGAACACCGGCTGGGCCAAGTGCCCGTACTGCAGCGCCGAGTACACGTTGCGGCGATAGTTTATTGGCTAAATATATGGACTCCCCCTGCAATGCGAGGGCGGTGAGCTGCTGGATTCAGGTTTGGACTGCGCAAATATATCCGGCCTCGTAAGTGCGTCCGTCGACGCGGGGCCCTGATGACAGTCGCTCGCAGAGGCCTCG
>DASRDO010000069.1:0-29834 GCA_035652555.1 Steroidobacteraceae bacterium
TTGCTGGGGATCAGCCAGGAATTTCTCAGAGTTCATTCTTCCCGCCCGCGTAAGAACGGCCGCTCACCTGTGAAGCTCGCTGCCATCACTCCGATACCCTACGGCAGAGGGGAGGCATGCACTGCAAACGCTGAATACACCAACGGCGAATCAATTTCCTCCAACCAGTTATTCTCATATCGCCAGCAAATTGGTCCGTTGTCCAGCAACATCCTCTTCTTGGGCAGGTCAACAGCGACGCTCCTCCCGTAGCGCCAGCCTACAAACGAAACGCCAGGAACCTGAAAATTGCACTCCTTTTTATCCAACCGATAATACTCGTCACCGCCTGTTCCGTCTGGGGCTAGCCAGAATGGGTGGATGTCCTGGAGGATGTACACGGTATCTTGGACTCGCTCCCAACAGCCAGCTCCCATCGTATGCACCCCTGAAGGAGCAGAGAGCTGCACTTCGGAGTGGTGCCACGCTGCCCCATGCAGCCACGAAAGCCCGCATGCGCTCTGCGTGAGAACTTCATTTGCAGTAACCGTCTTGCTTCCGCCGATGCGGACGTAGAAATCCTTGCAGCTCGCCACAAGCGGCAAGCACATTAATATGACGGTGAGCGCAACGGTTCTTTCTCTCATTTCAGCCCCTTTGCGGATCAGCGACTCTTTACCCGCTCAATCAGTCCCTCATCGTTCGGCGCTTTCACAGCGTACAGCCGCCGGCTTACCTGCCAGGCCTCCATGCCGTCGCTCGGATACGGCTGCAGCGCCTGCATCGCCTCCTCCGGACTCCCGGTCAGCCAGGCCGCGTGTTCCTCCTCGCGCAGCACCGCCGGCATACGGAGCTTCTCATTGTGGACCTCCGCCAGGAGCTCGTTCGCCGGCGTCGTGATCAGAGCGCATGACAGACTCTCCGCGCCGTCCTCGCTCCTCTTTCGCTCCCAGATGCCCGCCACGCCGAAGAGCGGCCGATCCCGCACGCGGACGTAGAAGGGCTCCTTGCGCCCGCCAGGGAAGACGTGAGGCTCGTAGAACCTGTTCATCGCGAAGATGCACCGCCGCCCGTGCTCCCAGGGGTAGCGCCAGCCATACCACGTCGTGAGCTTCTCGACGGTGGCGTTAATCAGTGGATAGCTCGACTGACCACTGTATGGGATCAGTCCCCATCGCATCATGCGGCCAGTGATCACTCCATTGAGCGCGAGGACGATGGGAATCTGCTCCGTCGGCAGCACGCGCCAGCTAGGCTCGAAGTGCCAGAGGGGCTCGATGACCTGCCAGTAGCGCTCCGCCGCGGCCTGGGACGGGGTCTGGTATCGCGCGCACATAGGGCCTGTACAGTACTACGATTCATCCTCGGCTTCATGGACGCGGACGGCGCGGCTCCTCATGCTGATTGGCATGGAGATTCGACCGCTGAATGGCCATCAGGTCATCGCCGTCTGGTGCAACAAATGTGGCCACCAGGCGAAGGTCTCCCCGGAGCTCTGGGCACGGTCGAAGCGCCGGCTGCGGCACTGTCGAATGTGCGGAAGCCGCGATTATTCCCATCGGTGGATATGGACCGGTGATGCCCCGCCGGACAACGTTGTGCCGATAAGGCGCGGGCGAAGTAGCAAGCTATGAGCAGCTAATCCGGCCGGGCAGCAAACGGAGCAGGAGATCGCCGACAGTTGCCAAATCCCCCGCCAGGAGGCAGCATTCACACTGGGAGGTCCCGGAGTTGACTGCAGAAACCGCGGTGTGGCGATAGGCTTGTGCCGATTCCCCCCTTAAATCTCGCGGGCACCCTGCCTCCGTTCACTGGGGCCACCTCCGCGGACCCCGGCATGTCGCCGTATCTTGCGACGATGCGGGAGATAGCAGAGAAGTTCTGCACTACGGAGGCTAGGGTCGATTTGCTGCGTTCCTGGGTGCGTCATCGAAAAGCACTAGCAGGCCTGGGTCTATCCGGGCATCAATGGATTGACGGTAGTTTTTGCGAAGATGTTGAACGGCTGAGAGGACGCGCCCCAGCTGACATAGACGTCGTGAGTTTGATAGTTCGCCCACCGGTCTTACATAGCCCAACAGCATGGGCTTCTGTCGTAAATGGCAATGCGCCTCTCTTCGATAGAGCACAGGTCAAGGCCGCCTTCCATTGCGACTCATTTATGGTCGATATCGGCTTCCCCGCTTTTGCAGTGTATCCACAGCTCTTGTACTACTACGGATTGTTTACTCATCAGAGGGTCACGCACCTGTGGAAGGGGCTCATCCAGGTCGCATTCCCTGCGGATGACGACGCCGCCTTGGCTTTTGTGGACACTCTGAGTTTCACGCCGTGAAGAAGCTAGAGCGTGACGCCTTGCTTGCCGATCGAGATGCCGTTACGCAGATCCTCGACTCAATGAGTCCCGACGACATTCTCGGCCAGATGTCCTTTAAGTCTCGACTTTCAGACATCGACGCTCGCCTGGAAGAACTCGCTCGCAGCACCACGACCCGCGCCGGTAGTGTCGCATTGCTATTTGGCGGAAAACCGGTTCATGGATCGCGCGCAATCGACGCAAATTTTGCCAGCGATATCCTGAAATCCTATCAAGATATTCTCGCGAAACGTGTGGCTAACGATGAGGTAGGGCGTCTTGGCACCAGAGGACCCGTACCATTCCAAGCCGCGACAAATCTTGCGATTACAGAAGTTGTGAGAGGCTCAGTCGGATTTATACTGGAGGAAGTTTGCGACAACGAAGCCCTGGTGGATACAGCAGTCAAGGCAGCGATCGACGACATTACGACCATCATGCGTTGGACATCGGCTACAGATGAAGGCGGATTCGAGCAGGCGGTAGAGACGCTCGATCCTCGATTGCTTGATTCGTTAAAGCGATTCTTCATAACCTTAGATGACAGAGACGCGACCATTCGTATCGTCGACGATCAGAGCGATGAGTCTCTAAATGAGCAGGCGGTGAGACGCGCGCGCCTTCGCATCGAGCGTACCGAAATCGACGAGCGGGACGATGACGACTTGGTTGGACGATTGCTAGGCCTATTCCCCCGTGGACGCAGATTCGAGATGGAGCTGGAATCCGGCGAAGTTATTCACGGAGCGGTGGCGGCACTCATTAGCCAAAGATACGACGAGCTTTTATCTGATCCGGGGACGGTTCCTGTGGGAAAGACTTGGCGCGTGAAAATGCGCGTCCGGACCATCCGAGAGCGCAATAAGCCTGACAGAAACATTTATACGCTGCTCGGTCTGCTCCAAATGCTTGCCGAATAGTCCTAAAGGCCGCATTTCGGGCACAAGGTAACCGCAGACACCCTAACGTACTCTACACCACACCGGCCGATCTTCAGATTAGTACCGCCCTGTTTTGAGTAGGATCCCACTGGCCTCTTCGTCCTGCGGTATCGGCTCGCGGTTCTACGAGTATCTCAGCCGTTGGACTTCGAAGACGCCGTCGTCAACCAGCGAGTTCCCAGCCAGTCGCCACAACCTGAACGGCCCCTTCCTGGCTTCTCTGCCAATCATAAAGACTCGCCCATAAGTCATGTGTATTGCAGCGGCCTTCAGACGGTCATACTGCAGGAGTTGAGGCCCTTTCACCTCGGATAGGGCAATTCCGTCACCTTCTGCTCTATTGGCCACACCCACTACGAAGTCGGGGTAAAAGCCCACCCCGGCGTTCCAACGAAAAAGCCCGACGGAGTATGGCTTCCGCACAGGATTGCGGTGCCACCACAGCACACCGTCTGAGGTGTCCAGCACTTCGGCGAGGTCCCGCTCGAGGTCTGATAGGTCCTCCGGGAATACCCCGTAGATGTTCTTCGCCGCTGGATCTAAGATGATCTCGCTAGATAGTGTCGCCGGCAGGGCGATCTCACGGGCGATGACTCGGTCGGTGCGAATCCGCTTGTATGCATCGCGAATGAGGGTGGGGTTGCGAACGAGGAGGATGTCGAGCTGCTGCGATAACTCCTCTTCCGTCTCGGGCAGCTCATGGCCTGTGTCCTCGAGTGCCTTGCGGAATCGATCCTTGAGCAGCCGGTGAAAACTTCTGCGATCGACGTCATCAAACTCGAACGCAATCTGCTGAGCCTGCTCAGCGATCAACGGTGGGGACATCCGTGCCCAAATGTCCCGATCCTCCGGAGCTTGAGCCGCAAATACGTCCGTGGTGCGCTCCACGAGGCGCGAACGCACCCTCAGCCGATCGTCGAGCACCTTTGGCGAGAATTCGACGTGTGCAGCTAGCTCCTCCTCGAAGTCGTCCGTGATCTCTGGGAGCACCTCGGTCACGAGGGTCGACGGTGCATCCTTCCGTCGCTCATGCTGACGAGGTCCTCGCTGCGCATCAAGCGATAGGGTCTCGGTCAGGCGCGAGGTGGCTCCCAGGCCCTGTGTCACGAGTGCCTGCCCGGCCATGCCGACGGCCGAGAAGAGATCAGTGAATAGCTGTGTCGAGTGCTTGCCCTCCTGAGCCATTCCACCCGGTAGCTGACCGGTACTGCGGTCGACCGGTTTGAGCGGATCGCCGATCGCAAGGCTCAGCGTTTCCCCTTCGCCGGGACATTGCACGGTGACGTGATCAGCGAAGACGGTAACGACGGCGGATGTATTCGCTGCGGCCAGGTGTTCAGGCATTCGGTTGATCTCGGCGGCGGCTCCCAGTAAGCCTTCCTGCGCATCACCGTTCGCCAAGAAGACGTATCCGTACGAGAGCTCCGAGGGAAGCTTGTTCAGCTTCCCTTGCAGCATGCGATGCACCCTCATGATTCGACCCACCACCTGGATCCCGAAGTTTCGATCACGCGTACCGCGGAGCGCCGCCAGGGTAAAAGCTCGTGGGGCATCGAACCCGGTTGCGATGGCCATCTTGAACAGGATGACCTCGACTGCTGGGTCATTTGCCATGGCGCTCAGACTGGGGTCCGGCTCATCGGACGTATGGACCCGCACGGATTCGGCGTCGAACTTCAGGGTCGCGACGAGATACTCCCTCGCGCGCTTGATGGCCTCTGAGCCGTTTGGCACCTGGACCAGCATCAAGGGAGAGAGTGATATGCCGGAATCGCGAAGCCGCTGTTGTAGGAAGCGGTGCATGGATGCGCATTCGGAGAGGGCCACCTCCTCGAACGAGACGAGCTGACCCTCGTCCTGGCTGCGGGCGACAAATCGCGCCGCCTTCACGCTCCGCTTTAGTAACTGCGCCTCGACCCCTTCTGAGCGTGGAATTGACGCCCAATCTTCCTGTCCGCCCAGCTTATAGCCGGTCAACGCCGAGAAGCGACCGGCATCATCATCCCGCGGGGTAGCGGTCATCATCAGTACATAGTCGGGCGCCAGAACATCGCGGAAGAACTCGCACGCAGCCGGCGCCTTCACGAACCCGTGGTGAGCCTCATCCACGACCACGCCGATACGAAGGCCTTGTTCTCTGGCGATCAGCACAAGCTCATCGAGCGCGATGCCAAGGTCTCCTGTCTGCCGAGCTAGCCGCGAGTCACGGCTGCGCGCTGCGACCGTCTGCCAGGTCAGGACGAATACGGCACCAGGCTCAAGTTGCTCAGGCCGCCTGCCGCTCTGGAGATCAAGTTGCGGCAGCCGCGGAGCTTGGGCGCGCATGGCGGTGCGCGCCTGCTCAATCACCCCTGCAAAAGGCGCAAACCAGAACCAGAGCAGCGGCTCGTCCTGCGAGAATCGGTTTATGGTTTCGCAGGCGATGAGTGTCTTGCCTATGCCGGTCGGGGCTTGTAGCAACACACAAGCGGCATGCCTGCGAAGTTCCGAGAGAACTTCGGGAGCGGGGTTCGCACCGACTCGCTGATACTGAGTTTGGAGAGAGCGGAACCTGGCAAGCAATGCCTCGCTGTGCGCCTCCTGAAATGGGAGCGGGATCAGCCGGCTCATGCCCCTACCCTCCCTGCGAGATTTGCGGGCCCCCTACGGAAGGCCCGCCGCAAATCATCCGGTACCGCGACTATCCTGGCAAACTCGTTAAGCTCATCGAGAACGTCTCTGATCCGCGCCGGCGTCCAAGTCACGATCGTTGTGGGAACGGCGAGCTTTTTGAGCAGGCGGCGGAGGCGCACGATCGTTCCTCTTTTCGCGTCCGCGCAATACACCACCCGCTTGCCTTGATGGACAGAAACACCCAAGGAGCCTTCCAACGGAACTGTCGGGTGGTCGGCCAAGAGGAGCGCGTCAGTCCAGATCATTGCATCCGTCAGGCGCTCATCGAGCCGATGCATGGGGACCATGTGCGTTTTGAGGTACGCAAAGTTACCGCCGAGGCCGTCGACGGCTGCACTGCCATTCGGGCGGTATCCCTCGATGACCTTTCGTAAGCGCGCGGCACAAACGTCCCGGGCGATGTTCTTCTTCGGTTCCTCTTCCGTCCGTTCCGTATTGGCAACAAGGATGAAGCGCCGCTCTCCCCCATCCTCCCGGTTCATCTGGAGGACTGCCTGTCCGAATGTACCCGATCCCGCGAAGAAATCGAGCACCAAAGCGTCCTTCTCCGGTGCGCCGATAGCCAACACCCGGCGCATCAACCGTGTCGGCTTTGGCGTGTCGAACGCGGTCTGAGTGCCGAACAAGGCTTGAATCTCCTTTCTGGCCTCATCCGTATGTCCGACCTCATCGTGAGGCCACCAGGTCCAGGGAACGGCACCCTCGACTTCTGACAGGTATCGAATTTCACTTGGCTGTGAAGATCCATCCTTCCCCCAATAGATACGACCGGCCGCTTCGAGCTTGCGAAACTCGGGCTCGACGAGAGACCAGCAGCGCCCGTCCGGAGGTCGGTGCTTCTTGCCAGTGGGGGATACGACTTCATACATCTGATTTGGCCGGTATCCTTGGGCGGTCAGTGGTATGCCGCGCCAGCGTTTCTTAGGATTTGTCTCCCTCGGATTGTCGGGATTGCGATAGACCCGCGCCTGCTCGTCCGTGAGCGGTATCCGGCCGCGGCGCACTTTGAAGGCATTCGGGTTCGGCGAGTAGACGAGCAGATACTCGTGCGCATCGCCGATGGCCTCGCGATTCTCCCTCGAATATCGCTTCTGCCAGATGCAGTTGGCCACGAAGGACTTCTCGCCGAAAACCTGGTTCATCAAGAGACCGAGGTTAAAGAGCTCGTGATCATCGACCGAAACGAAGATCGCTCCGTCTGGCGAAAGAAGGTCGCGCGCCAGTTTCAACCTCTGAAACATGAACTCGAGCCAGATCGAGTGACGAAATCGATCAGTGGGATCGACGAACCGATCGTTGTAGACGAAGTCACGACGGCCGGTGTTGTACGGCGGGTCGATGTAAATGAGCTTTATCTGCCCTGCGTAGTGGGTTACCAGAGAACGCAGTGCATCGTAGTTGTCGCCCTCGATGATCAGATTGCGCCAAGGGAGCTTCCCGCACGAGTGCGCTTCATCGAGCTCAAATCCCACAAAGTCGCGGTTCAGTGCGTGATCTGGCGAGATGTCCTTGCGTTCCCATACAAGGCCGTAGTGCGCTTGTGCGTCACGGCGCCTGAGGATTTCGACCAGCGCTTCTCGCGATAGGCCAGAATACGGGTTCTCGGACTTGTAGCCCTCCGCCTCGCTTTCCGTAATGATGGGTGCCTTCATGATCACCTTGGCCGCACGGGCGTCAAATTTTGTGCAGTCTGCGATTGTAGCGTGCCCTGGACGATATTTTCAGACGCGAACAGATATGCGCCCCGAGGCGGTGCCTGAGGCAGTTCTGCAGTCTACGGGGTGTTCTGAGCAAGCTTCTTAGCCGTGTCCTCCGGCTTCGGATGGTAGTACCTCAGCGGCATCCGTGGGTCTTTGTGCCCGGTGATCTTTGCTAGCTCGTACATAGGGAAGATGCTGGCCAGCCGTGAAGTGGCCTCGTGGCGCAAGTCGTGCAATCGTAGGCCCAAGAGGAACCGGTCGCTGGGCTCCAAGTTGGCCTTCGCGCACTGTTCGAGATACCTCTGCCGGGCGCATGACGGCCCGTACAAACGCCTTAGTGGACTGACCGTGCGTGCGTACTTCTTCGTCGACGAGTTCGGCTTCTCTGACGACTGGCGGCGCCATAACGCCGAGCACTACGGGATCCCGATTCCGGCGGCCGACTGCGAAGCGTCGGCCGGAGGCTCCCTCACGTCTGACTCTCCGGGCGGTCCCTTCGCTGCCCGCCCGCTCGCCTGCTCCCGCTTGATGCGCTCGTAGATTTCTTCCCGGTGGACAGCCACGCTCTTCGGCGCATTGATACCGACCCGGACCTGGTTGCCCTTCACGCCGAGCACGGTGATCGTCACGTCGTCACCGATCATTACGGTCTCGCCGACGCGCCTGGTAAGTATCAGCATGCGACCTCCCGACCCTTGACCGCTGCGTGGGAAAATCCCGTACAAAAACCCGTACAAAAACATGCCAGGTGATTTGTAGCCGCGATCATAAGTTCTTGTTTTCTTTGGTCGGAGCGCCGAGATTTGAACTCGGGACCCCTTGCACCCCATGCAAGTGCGCTACCAGACTGCGCCACGCTCCGACGATTTATTGTGCAGGCCTGTCAAATGCGCGAGCGGGGATGTCTCGCGCGAGCCTCAATGATACGCCGATTTGCCTGCTCTGCAGAGAGCCCCGCCGCGGCGCTTTCTCAGCGCCGCAGGACCTTCAGCAGCTCCTCGAGCTCGAGCCTCACCTGCTTGACGATCTGCTGGCTCTGCGAGACGTCCGTGCGCGCCTCCTCACCCGTGAGCTTGTTGCGGGCGCCGCCGATCGTGAAGCCCTGATCATAGAGAAGGCTGCGGATCTGGCGGATGACGATGACGTCCTGGCGCTGGTAATAGCGCCGGTTGCCGCGCCGCTTCACGGGCTTCAGCTGCGGGAACTCCTGCTCCCAATAGCGCAGCACGTGCGGCTTGACGCCGCAGAGCTCGCTCACTTCGCCGATGGTGAAGTAGCGCTTGCCGGGAATCACCGGCAGCTGCGAGTTATTCTTTGGCTCCAACATAGGCTTCGACCCGCGCCTTCAGTTTCTGCCCCGGACGGAACGTCACCACCCGGCGGGCAGTGATCGGAATCTCCTGGCCAGTTTTCGGATTTCTGCCGGGGCGCTGATTCTTGTCGCGCAGATCGAAGTTGCCGAAGCCGGAGAGCTTTACCTGCTCTCCCCTCGACAGCGCCGCGCGCACTTCCTCGAAGAACAGGTCGACCAGCTCTCGCGCCTCCCGCTTATTGAGCCCGAGCTGGTTGAATAGCGCTTCCGCCATCTCCGCCTTGGTCAGGGCCATCTCTTATTCTCGTATTCTTGCATTCAAGCTCACGCGCAGATCCGCGACGACCGCCGCCATGACTGCAGCGATGTCCTCCTCGGTAAGCGTGCGAGAAATGTCCTGAAAAATCAAGCCCAAAGCGACGCTTTTTCGACCTGCTTCTACGCCTGGGCCGCGATACACGTCAAAAACGCGGAGATCGCGCAAAAGGCTCGAAGCCGTGAAGGTTACACGCTCGGTGAGGTTACTTAAAGTCACGGATTCATCCACCACGACGGCGAGGTCGCGGCGGACCTGCGGAAAGCGGGAAACCTCGCGATAGGCGGGCCGCTCGACGGCCAGCGCGGCCCCCACGTCGAGCTCGAAGAGGACCGGCGCATATGTAAACTCGAGCGCCTTCACCAGCGAGGGATGCAGCTCGCCCAGCCAGCCTACCGGCTCGCCGCGGCGCTCGAGGCACGCCGCCCTGCCCGGATGCAGACACGAGAGCGCGCGCGGCTCGAAGGTGAATTCTCCGCGAGCGCCGGTAGCGGTGAGCAGCGCCTCGACATCGCCCTTCACGTCGAAGAAATCGGCGGGCTCGCGCACCTCGCGCGGCAGCCCCCACTGCTCGGGCATCCTCTGGCCGCACGCAATGCCTGCCAGGGTGTCGACCTCGCGGGTCGCTCCAACAGGCTCGCCGGCTGCGCCGATCATGAGGAAGCGCGCACCGTGCTCGAAGAGCCTGATGCGATCCTGTTGCCGCCGCTGGTTCTCGAGCGCCGCCTTGATGAGCCCCGGCCACAGCGACACCCGCATGACCGAGAGGTCACTCGCGATCGGATTCGCGAGTGCGATTGGCGCAAGATCGGGGAAGAGCCGCGCCTGCAGCTGCGGGTCGGTGAAGGCGTAGGTGATCGCCTCCTGATATCCCCGCGTGGCGAGCGTCTGCAGCAGATCACGCTCGGGCGGCCGCGAGCCCGGGACGGCCGGAAAGCGCTGCGGAAGCGCCGCATCCGCCTCAGGAATGGACGGGTAGCCGACTATCCGTGCGACCTCCTCGATCAGATCCGCCTCGATGCCAATATCGAAACGATGCGGCGGCGGAACGACCCGCCAGCCTTCCTCGGCGGCCTCGACGCGCATCTGCAGCCCTTCCAGGCATGCGCGTACGCGAGCATCCGCGAAGCCAACTCCCAGCAGCCGCGCGAGCTGCCTGCGGCGCAAGGTAACCGCAGGGCGCACCGGCAGGTGCTCATCGGAACGAACCTCGGAGCTGGGCCCGGCTTCGCCTCCTGCAATCGACAGCAGTAGCTCCGTCGCGCGCTCCACCGCCCGCTCCTGCTGGGACGGATCGACGCCGCGCTCGAAGCGCTGGCTGGCATCCGTCGTCAGACCCCATCGGATAGCGCGTCCGATGACCGCATCCGGAGCAAAGTAGGCGGCTTCGAAGAAAACATCCGTAGTCTCAACGCTTACCGCTGTGCGCTGGCCGCCCATGATGCCCGCGATACCGACTGCGCCCCCAGCGTCTGTGATCAACAGAACGTCCGGCTGCACCTCGACAGACTTGCCATCGAGCAGAGTAATCGTTTCCCCCGCACGCGCGAAACGCACGCGGATTTCCCGGTCGAGTTTCGCCAGATCATAGGCGTGCATGGGCTGACCCAGCTCCAGCATCACGTAGTTGGTGACATCTACCACGGGGCTGATGGAGCGCACGCCCGCACGACGAAGGCGCTCGCGCATCCAGACAGGCGTAGGCGCCTTGTTGCTGACGCCGCGAATGACGCGTCCTACAAACCGTGGGCAGCCCGCCGGCGCATCGAGATGTACCCCGAACGTATCGCGCAAACCCGCAGCCGTGCGCATACCCTGAGAGCCCATCAGGTCCCGCCCTGTCAGCTTCCCACCCGAGAGAGCCGCCACTTCGCGGGCGACCCCGATGACCGACATGGCATCACCGCGATTTGGCGTAATGTTGAGCTCGAGAACGACTTCGTCGAGCGCGAGATAGTCGCGCAGCGGCTGTCCTATGGGCGCATCGGACGGCAGCTCGATAATCCCGTTGGAGGCGTCGGCAAGCCCCAACTCCTTGGCGGAGCACAGCATGCCCGCCGACTCGATACCCCGCAGCTTGGTCGCCTTGATCTCGAGGCCGCCGGGCAGCCTCGCGCCTACGATGGCAAGGGCGCTCTTCAATCCTGCGCGCGCATTGGCCGCGCCGCAGACGATCTGCAGCGGCTCACCCTGCCCGCTCGAGACGCGGCAGACCCGCAGCTTGTCGGCCTGCGGGTGCTTTTCCGCAGCGAGGATCTCGGCGACTACGACGCCGGAGAACTCCGGTGCCGCCGGCTCCAGCGCCTCGAGCTCGAGTCCCGCCATGGTGAGCCTCGAGCCCAGATCCCGTGCACTCCACGGCACCTCGACCCATTCCGCCAGCCATGAATAGGGAATCCTCATGCTCAGAGCGCCCGGAACTGCTCGAGGAAGCGCAAATCGTTCTCGAAGAAGAGCCTGAGGTCGCTCACCCCGTAACGCAACATCGCCAGCCGATCGATGCCCATGCCCCACGCATAGCCGGTGTAGCGCTCCGCATCGATGCCGCTCGCCATGAGCACGTTCGGGTGCACCATGCCGCAGCCGGCGATCTCGAGCCAGCCGGTATGCTTGCAGGTGCGGCAGCCCTTGCCCTCGCAGAACACGCAGGACATGTCTACCTCGGCGGAGGGCTCGGTGAAGGGGAAGTAGGAAGGCCGGAGGCGCATCGCGAGGTCGCGCTCGAAGAACGCCTGCAGGAACCCGTGCAGCGCGGCCTTCATGTTGGCGAAGCTGATGTTCTCGTCCACCTTGAGTCCTTCTACCTGGTGGAACATCGGCGAGTGCGTCATGTCGGAGTCGCACCGATAGACCCGTCCCGGCGCCACGATGGCGATCGGAGCCCCCTGGCTCAACATCGCACGGATCTGCACCGGCGAGGTATGCGTGCGCAGCAGCCTCCCATCCGGGAAGTAGAAGGTGTCGTGCATTGCCCGCGCGGGGTGATCGGGCGGGAAGTTGAGCGCCTCGAAGTTGTGGAAATCGTCCTCGATCTCCGGGCCCGTGGCGATCTCGAAGCCCGCGCGCCGAAAGATCTCCTCCATGCGAAGGCGCGCCAGCGTGACCGGATGAAGGCCGCCGCGCTGCTCGCCCCGGCCCGGCAGCGTGACATCGATGCGGCCGGCGGCAAGCTCCCGCTCGACATCCGCCCGCGCCAGGGCCTCGCGCCTGGCCTCGATGGCGGCCTGCACCCGCTCCTTGGCCTCATTGATCCGCTGGCCAGCCGCAGGCCGCTCGGCGGCCGGAAGACCGCCGAGAGATTTCAACTGCTCGGTGAGGGCGCCCTTCTTCCCGAGCCAGCGCACCCGCGCCTCATCGAGGCCCGCGAGGTCCGCACTGGCGGCTACCTCGCTCAAGGCCTCATTCACGAGGGAGGTCAGGTCCTGCATGACGCAAGGCCTGCCCTGGGTTACGCCATGCCGAGTGCGGTCTTCGCCTGCTGGGCGATGGCGGCGAATGCCGCGCTGTCATGCACGGCGATGTCCGCGAGCACCTTGCGGTCGACCTCGAGGCCCGCTTTGCCCAGGCCGTTGATGATGCGGCTGTAGGAAAGGCCGTGCACACGTGCGGCGGCGTTGATGCGTGCGATCCACAGCGCACGGAACTCCCGCTTCTTCTGCCGCCGATCGCGATAGGCATATTGTCCTGCCTTGATGACGGCCTGCTTCGCGGCGCGATAGACCTTGCGCCGGGCGTTGTAATAGCCCTTCGCCTTACCGAGAACTTTCTTGTGACGGCGCCCGGCCGTCACGCCACGCTTGACTCTTGCCATGTTGGATTACTCCTCATGCGCTGCGCGCAGGACTAACGGGGCTCGCCAAAGCGCGAACCCCGTCCGCATAGCGGCGCTGCGCGCCGAAATGGAACGGTTCATCGAACAGCCTACTTGTGATACGGCAAGAGCTGCTCGAGACGACCGGTGTCGGTCTCGTGCACGAGGCTGGTACCGCCCGAGCGGGCGTGGCGCTTGACCTTGCGGTCCTTGTGGCCGAGGTTGTGGCGGCGTTTGGACGCGTACCGCTTGAAGCCCTTCGCCGTCTTGCGAAAGCGCTTGGCCGCGGCCCGGTTGGTTTTCAACTTGGGCATCGACGGAAACTCCTCAGTTCGTTGCTATAGCCCCGATCACTAGGCGTCCGGATTGGCATCCGGATACCCGCTACGGGCGAACGATTCCAGGCTTCGACCGCTTGGAAGCGTTACTTCTTTTTTGGCGCAAAGACCATGATCATCTGCTTTCCCTCCATGAGCGGGTTCTGCTCGACCACGCCGTAAGTGGCGAGATCGGTAGAAACCCGATCGAGGAGCTTGCGCCCGATGTCCTGGTGCACCATCTCACGGCCGCGGAAACGTAATGTCACCTTGGCCTTGTCGCCTTCGGTCAGGAAACGGACGAGATTACGCAGCTTGATCTGGTAATCCGCCTCTCCCGTGCCGGGACGAAACTTCACCTCCTTGACCTGAATCTGCTTCTGCTTGCGCTTCGCCGAGTGGGCCTTCTTGTTCTGCTCGAACAGGAATTTCCCATAATCCATGATGCGCACGACCGGCGGCTCCGCGGTCGGCGACACCTCGACGAGATCGAGTTCCGAGGCGGCTGCCATTTGCAATGCCTCGGAGCGGGACATCACTCCGGCCTGCGACCCGTCGGCCGCGATCACACGCAGTTGCGGCGCGCTGATGTCTTCGTTGCGCCGGACCCGCTTTGTTGCACTAGCGATGCGTCAATCCTCCAACGTACGGCGCCCGCGGCTCTCGAGCTCGACGCGGAGGCGCTCCGAGAACGCCTCCAATGTCATCGTGCCCAGATCCTTGCCGCTTCGGGTGCGCACTGACAATAGATGTGCGGCGACCTCCTTATCGCCAGCTACCAATAGATACGGGACACGCTGCAGCGTGTGCTCGCGAATCTTAAAGCCCACTTTCTCGTTCCGCAAGTCGGATGCGGCCCGAACACCCTGATTTTTCAGGGATTCCGTGACCGACCGGACATACTCGTCCTGCCGGTCGGTGATGCTCATCACTACGGCCTGCACGGGCGCCAGCCAGGCCGGCAGCCGCCCGGCGTGGTGCTCGAGGAGAATCGCGAAGAAACGCTCCAGCGAGCCGAAAAGGGCCCGGTGCAGCATGACCGGAACGCGCTTCTGGCTGTGCTCATCGATGTAGTAGGCGCCGAGCCGCCCGGGCATGTTGAGGTCCACCTGCAGGGTCCCGCACTGCCAGTCGCGGCCGATCGCATCGCGCAGGGCGAACTCGAGCTTCGGCCCGTAGAAGGCGCCCTCGCCCGGATTCAGCGTGTACTCGATCCCGGCGGCAGCCAGGGCCGCTTTCAGCGCCTGCTCGGAGCGGTCCCATACCTCATCGCTGCCGACGCGCTTCGGCGGCCGGTCGGCGAACTTGACGCGCACGTCCTCAAAGCCAAAGTCCCGGTAAATGTCGAGGATGAGCCGCGTGATGGCCACCGATTCCTCGGTGATCTGATCCTCCGTGACGAAGACGTGGCCGTCATCCTGGGTGAAGGCGCGCACGCGCATCAGGCCATGCAGTGCGCCCGAGGGCTCGTAGCGGTGCACCTTGCCGAACTCGGCGAAGCGCACGGGAAGCTCGCGGTAGCTTCGCAGTCCGTGCTTGAAGATCTGCACGTGTCCAGGGCAGTTCATCGGCTTGATGGCGTAGACCCGGTCGTCCGGGGTCTTCGTGAGATACATGTTCTCACCGAAGGTTGCCGCGTGACCCGACTGCTCCCAGAGCGAGGCATCCATGAGCTCCGGCGCGTTGACTTCCTGATAGCCCGCCGCCTGCTGCCGCTCGCGCATGTAGCCGATGAGGCTCTGGAAGACGATCCATCCCTTCGGATGCCAGAAGACTGCTCCGGGCGCCTCCTCCTGCAGGTGAAAGAGATCGAGCTCCTTGCCGATGCGCCGATGGTCGCGCTTCTCCGCTTCCTCCAGGCGGTGCAGATACTCCTCGAGCTGTTTCTTGTCCGCCCAGGCGGTGCCGTAGATGCGCTGCAGCATCTCGTTACGCGAGTCGCCGCGCCAGTAGGCGCCCGCGACCTTGGTGAGCTTGAAGGCCTTGAGCTTGCCGGTGGAGGGAACGTGCGGCCCGCGGCAAAGATCGACCCAGTCGCCCTGACCGTAGAGGCTGATCGCCTCGCCCGCCGGAATGCTCCCGATGATCTGCGCCTTGTAGTGCTCGCCGAGCCCTTCGAAGAACGCCACCGCCTCATCGCGTCCCATGACCCGGCGGGTGACCTTCTGATCGGCCTTGGCGAGCTCCGCCATCCGGGCCTCGATCGCCGCCAGGTCCTCGGTGGTGAATGGGCGCTGATACGCGAAGTCGTAGTAGAACCCGTCCTCGATCACGGGCCCAATGGTGACCTGCGCCTCGGGAAAGAGCTGCTTTACCGCCTGCGCGAGCAGATGCGCGGTGGAGTGTCGGATGACCTCGAGTCCCGCGGGGTCCTTGTCAGTGACAATGGCGAGGTTGGCATCGCTCTCGATGAGGAAGGAAGTGTCGACCAGCTTGCCGTTGACACGCCCCGCGAGCGCTGCCTTGCGCAACCCGGCGCCAATGTCGCCCGCCACTTCATCGACCGTCACGGGGCGGTCGAAGTGGCGTTGACTGCCGTCAGGCAGGGTCACGACTGGCATCTGGAGGACTCTCGCAAACACTTCAGGTCAAGCAAGCAGACGAGGCCGCCGCCCCGCCACACGACGAGGGCGCTGCCCGACCGTTCCCGGCGGGAAGCGCCCTTATCGGCGATGGTAGGCGCGAGTGGGATCGAACCACCGACCACCACCATGTCAAGGTGGTGCTCTACCACTGAGCTACGCGCCTAATACTAAGCGCACGACCCGTGGGCCCAGCCTGCCGCCGTGCGGGCTGGCCTGCGGATACGCGCTGCATTGGGGGGTACCTGCGAGCCGGCAGTATAGCAAGCGTCAGGACCCGTGGACTACCTCGGCAGGGGTGTCGTCCGTCGGTTTGGGGCGCGCAGTACGCCGCAGGCGCTCGACCTCCTCGACGCACCTTCCCACCCGAGTCTCGAGGAGGTTCACGCCAACGATCTGAAGTCTTTGCCCGGCACGGTCGAGATCGTGTTCCTGCCCCCAAAGTCCGACGATTATCGGGAGGCCCTCCATCCGGGCGCGCACCCGTTTGACCACGGCCCTCGCCGGAGGAATGGCTTCGGGCGGGAGCGCGGAAATGACCACCGCCTCGAGCCCCATGCTGGCGCTCGCCGTGACCTCCTCTTCCACCCGATCGAGCGCCGCCACCCGCGTGCTGACGCCGCGGTCGATCAGAACTGCGGCGAGGAGCCTCGCGACGATGACATCACCCTGGTCCTCGGCCGGTATGCAGAGAACCGACGGCGTCTGCCACGAAACACCGCGGCCGTTCTCGCGCTGCAGGGTCTCCAGCAGCTCATCGACCCACTGCTGAATCTGATCGAGCACGGCGCGGCGCCGCACCGGCTTGAGGGTTCCCCGGGCGAAATCCGCCTCGAGCAGCCGCAGCGCCGGCACGATGGCGATGTCGCAGACCTCCCGCAGCGAGTGCTCACGCAGTGCCGCTTCGAGGAGCGCATCGGCCTCGTCCCGGTTGCTCGTGAGCAGGCGTTGATAAAGCTGCTGCCCGGGCTCGAGCGCCGGCTCATCCCCGAGCAGCACTTCGAGAAACTCGAGCTGCGGCACGTACTTGCCCATGACGACCAGACACACGGTGATCGGCACCGAGAGCAGCAGGCCCGCGAGTCCCCAGAGCCAGGTCCAGAATGCCGCCGCGAGCAGCAGCGCCACCGGGGAGACACCGGTCCTCGCGGCGTAGAGCCAGGGCTCGAGCACTGCGTAATTGAAGAGCTCCACGGTGCCATACACGGCGAGGACGATGGCCGGATGCATCCAGTCCTCGAACGCGGCGAACGACAGGGCAAAAGGCATTGCCGCTGCCGTCCATATCCCGACATAGGGAATGAAGCGCAGCACCAGCGTGAGCGCGCCCCAAAGGCCGGGATTCGGGACACCGAGCAACGCGAGCCCAACGCCGACCCAGAGGCCGGTGAGCGAGTTGATGAGGAGCTGCACCAGCAGATAGCGGCTGACGCGGCCCGCGGCGTCGTTGAGGGCAGCAGTGGTCGCCTGAAGATTGCGGGGACCGAGGAGGCGGATGACGCGCTCGCGCAGATCGAGGAGCCTCAGCAGCATGAAGGCGACCAACACCATCACCGCGAGCGCCCAGCCGAGGGGCTTCACGAGCGGCCCGACGAAATCCTTCAGGAGCTCGAACACGCTCGCCGGCGGCTGCACGATCTGCACCTTCTGCACGCCGGCCGGCACGCTGGCGATCGGACTCAGGCGCTCGATCTGCCGGGTCAGCCGCTCGACTGCATCCAGGGTGTCGGTGACTCCGCCGCGCATGAATCCGCGCAGATGCGCGATGTGCTCGCGCAGGTGCTGCTCGTACTGCGGCAGTTGGTGCGCGAGGTCGGAGAACTGTCCGAAGATGACATCACCGACGACCCCGATCAGCGTGAGCGCCAGGGCGATGGATACGATCACGGCGATCAGCCGGTTGATGTGCCAATGCTGCAATCGCGCCACGATGGGCGCCAACAGGAAGGTGAGCAGGATGGCAAGCGCGAGCGGGACGAAGAGATCCTGCGCCAGACGGAGCACGGCCACGACCACGATTACCGTGAGGAGCACGGTTCCCGTCGGTCTTGCGTGGGTGTTGTTCATATTGGCTCAAAGTCGCCGGCGGCGCTTTGCTCGGCTCCGTCCCTGCGCCGAGCCCTTCGGGCCGGCTGGCGCCGTCCAAAATCGCTCCCGGCAATTTTGTGAGCAGCCAGCCATTGCGCTCGTCTCGATCTCGCGATCCCGGGAGCGGCCCGGGATCGCTCAGTTACCTGCTTTCGCACGGTGCAACGCTCTATGCAATGCCAAGTTCCAGTTGCTTCAGGCGCTCGATCTCATCCCGGAGACGAGCGGCTTCCTCGAACTCCAGGTTGCGCGCGCGCTTGTGCATTTCAGCCTCGAGCCTCTTCATCTGCTTCGCCAGCGCCTCCGGCTTGAGATCCACGGCAGCGGCAGCTTCGCCGCGCTTACCGTCGCGGCGCCGGCCGCGAGTCAGCTGCGAGGGCTGGGGCGCGCCGCCGCGGGCACCTTCCATGATATCGGCGACCGCCTTGTGGATGCCCCGGGGCGTGATCGAGTGCTCCGCGTTGTATTGAACCTGCTTGGCGCGCCTGCGGCCGGTCTCCTCCATCGCACGCTGCATGGAGCCGGTGATGTTGTCGGCGTAGAGGATGGCGCGGCCGTTGAGATTGCGCGCGGCGCGGCCGATCGTCTGGATGAGGGAGTTATCGGAGCGCAGGAATCCCTCCTTGTCCGCATCGAGAATGGCGACGAGTGACACCTCGGGCATATCGAGGCCTTCGCGCAACAGATTGATGCCGACCAGGACGTCGAATTTCCCCAGGCGCAGATCGCGGATGATCTCGGTCCTCTCCACCGTCTCGATGTCCGCGTGCAGGTAGCGGACGCGCACGCCGTGCTCGCGCAGGTAGTCGGTGAGATCTTCCGCCATTCGTTTGGTGAGGGTGGTGATGAGGACGCGCTCGTCTTTCTCGACGCACTTCTTGATCTCCGAGAGCACATCGTCCACCTGAGTGCTCACCGGCCGCACCTCGACCTGCGGATCGATGAGCCCCGTCGGCCGCACGACGAGCTCCACGGTCTGGCTGGCGTGCTTGGCCTCATAGCCTCCCGGAGTTGCCGAGACGAAAATCATCTGCGGCGCGAGCCGCTCCCACTCCTCGAACTTGAGCGGCCGGTTATCGAGAGCCGAGGGCAGGCGGAAGCCGTATTCCACCAGCACCTCCTTGCGCGAGCGGTCGCCGCGGTACATGGCGCCGAGCTGTGGAATGGTCTGGTGACTCTCGTCGATCACCAGTAGCGCATTACGCGGCAGGTAATCGAAGAGACACGGCGGCGGCTCTCCCGGGGCGCGGCCGGAAAGATAACGGGAGTAGTTCTCGATGCCGGCGCAGTAGCCCACCTCTTTCAGCATTTCCATATCGAACAGGGTGCGCTGCTCCAGGCGCTGCGCCTCGAGGAGCTTGCCCGCCTCGCGCAGCTGCGCCAGCCGCTCGCGCAGCTCCTCGCGGATGAAATCGACGGCGCCGATCAGGCGCTCACGGGGCGTAACGTAGTGCGTACCCGGATAGACCGTGAACCTCGGCACCTTGCGCGACATCGCACCGGTCAGGGGATCGAAGAGCGAGATCGAGTCGATGACGTCGTCGAAGAGCTCGACCCGAACCGCCTCACGCTCCGACTCTGCCGGGAATATGTCAATGACGTCACCGCGCACGCGATAAGTGCCCTGCGTCAGGTCCATATCGTTGCGTGTGTACTGCATGTCTGCGAGTCGCCGCAGGAGCCGCCGCTGATCGATGCGATCGCCCCGGTCGAGATGCAGGATCATCGCAAGGTACGCTTTCGGATCACCCAGACCGTAGATCGAGGAGACGGTGGCGACGATGATCGAGTCCGGACGCTCGAGCAGCGCCTTGGTCGCAGAGAGCCGCATCTGCTCGATGTGCTCGTTGATGGACGCGTCCTTCTCGATGTAAGTATCGGAGGACGGCACGTACGCTTCCGGCTGGTAGTAATCGTAGTAGGAGACGAAGTACTCCACCGCATTCTGCGGAAAGAAGCTGCGGAACTCGCCATAGAGCTGTGCCGCGAGTGTCTTGTTGTGCGCCAGGACCAGCGCCGGACGCTGCATCTGCTGGATCACCTGGCTCACGACGTAGGTCTTGCCACTGCCGGTGACGCCGAGCAGCGTCTGCGCGCTCAATCCGTCGCGAATACCCTCGAGGAGCTTCGCGATCGCCTCGGGCTGATCGCCCGAAGGCTCGAAGTCCGCCTCGAGTTTGAAGGGAATCTGTTCCATGCCGCTGCTGCCGTTGCGCGTCTGGGACGCGTTGTGGATGGTGACGTTCGCCACGATCTCGTAATATAGGGGCGCCTGCCAGTTTTTCGGCGACCCACAGGAAATCCCGTGACCTTATCCGTCTCACGACGCGTCCAGCGCGTCAAGCCCTCGCCGACGCTTGCCGTCACTGCCCGCGCCGCCCGCCTCAAGGCAGAGGGCAAGGATGTGATCGGCCTCGGGGCAGGCGAGCCCGACTTCGATACCCCGGTGCCCATCGCGCAAGCGGGTATCGACGCCATTCGCGGCGGATTCACGCGCTATACGAACGTCGAGGGCATCAACGAGCTCAAGGACGCCATTGCGGCGAAGTTCGCCCGCGACAACGGCATCCAGTACGAGCGCTCGCAGATCCTGGTGAGCTCGGGCGCCAAGCAGGCGATCTTCAATCTCTGCATGGCGGTGCTCGACAGAGACGATGAGGCCGTGATCCCGGCGCCCTACTGGGTCTCCTACCCGGATATGGTTCTGCTCGCCGACGCGCAGCCGGTGATGCCGTTCGCCGGTGCGGCTCAGGGCTACAAAATCACCGCGCGCCAGCTCGCCGCTGCCATCACGCCGAAGACCCGCCTGCTGCTTCTCAATAGCCCCTGCAATCCGACCGGCGCCGCCTATACGCGCGCGGAGCTGCGCGCCCTGGGCGAAGTGCTGATGGAGCACCCGCGCATCGTCATCGGCACCGATGACATGTACGAGAAGATCTACTGGGGCTCGGAGCCCTTCTGCAGCTTGCTCACCGCGGTGCCGGAGCTCTACGGCCGCACCGTGACCATCAATGGCGTATCGAAGGCGTACGCCATGACCGGCTGGCGCATCGGCTACTGCGGCGGACCGAAGGAGCTGATCACCGCCATGGCCACCATCCAGGGGCAGTCGACCTCGAATGCCTCGAGCATCTCGCAGAAGGCGGCGGCGGCCGCCCTTGCGGGCGATCAGGCCTGCGTCAGCACCATGAATGAGGCGTTCAAGCAGCGCCACGATTACGTGGTCCGCGCGCTCAACGACCTCCCGGGCGTGAGCTGTCTGCCCGGTGCCGGAACCTTCTACGCGTTCGCGGACGTCTCCAGAGCGATGGCCGGACTCGGATGCAACACGGATGGAGAGTTCGCAGAGCTGCTGCTCAACGAGGCCGGTGTCGCCGTGGTGCCGGGCTCGGGTTTTGGCGCGCCCGGCCACATGCGCATCTCCTTTGCCTGCAGCCTGCAGACGCTCGAGAACGCAATCGAACGCATCGCGCGTGTCCTCGCCGTGGGAAGCGCGGTAGCGACAAAATCGCCGGGAGCGATTTTGGACGGCGGTAGCCGGCCCGCAGGGCTCGGCGCAGGGACGGTGCCGAGCAACAGCGCCTGAGGCCGGGAGCCTGATGGGCTGGCAGCTCCTCGCGGACCTGCTGGTCGTCCTGCACCTCGCCTTCGCCGCATTCGTCGTCTTCGGCGGCTTCCTCGCCTGGAAATGGCGGCGCGCGATCTTCTTCCATCTGCCGGCGCTCGCGTGGGGATTCTGGGTGGAGACTTCGGGGCAGATCTGCCCGCTCACCCCGCTCGAGATTCATCTACGCCGGCTCGCCGGCGAGGCTGGATACCAGGGCGGCTTTCTCGAGCACTACCTGGTCGCACTTCTTTATCCGCCCTGGCTCACGCCGCCCGCGCAGTGGGTGCTGGCGGCCCTGCTGCTCGTGATCAATGTCACGGCGTACGGCGCTCTGCTGCGGCCTCACCGGCACCTGCGCCGGAAGGTTCCTTGACTAATTCCCGGCCCCCGCCTCAGAATTCGCGCCCTTTCGCGATTCCTTCGCCGGTTCCCCGGTAGCTCAGTCGGTAGAGCGTCGGACTGTTAATCCGTTGGTCGTTGGTTCGAGTCCAACCCGGGGAGCCATAAAAATCAACGACTTACGCGCGCAACGCGAAGTCCGGTGGTCTGAGCACTCAACGCCGTAGTAGTCACGTGGTAGTAGCGTAAAAGCGCTCCGCCACGACCGTATCTCATGTTCCCCCCTGACCCGTCCTCGCACGGCGCCGCCCCGCCGGCGGCTCCCGCACACGGGGGGTCATCATCATGGTTGTCCGAGCGTTGCCGCCGTTTCAAATGCGCGGCAGGACGGTGCTCGATGTCGGCTGCGGAAGCGGGGAGGACCTCATGCATCCGGTATTTGCCGAGGCGGTGGCGAGGTGGGGAATCGATCCCGACGAGCGCGCGATCGAATTGGGTCGCAAGGCCTTTCCGGGCATCAGCCTCATACACGGGTTCGCCGAGAGTCTGCCTTTCGACGACGCGCACTTCGATGTTGTGATGGCGCGAGTGTCGCTTCCCTACACGAATATCCCCGTGGCGCTCGCCGAGATCGCGCGCGTCATGAAGCCCGGCGGGCACCTCTTCGTCACGCTCCACTATTGGTGCCTTCACGCCAAGTGGCTGGCGAATGCCTGCCGCACCGGTGCCTGGAAGCGCGCGGTCGATCTTGTCTTCGTGACGTTGGCGAGCGCCTGGTACGCCCTTACTGGAGTGGTGTTGCGAAAGCCGTGGGGCGGGGGCCGGGAGACGGTCCAATGTGCGTTTCGCATCAAGCAACAGCTATCCAGCGCCGGCTTCCGTGCCATCGAATCCCGTAGGAATGGACGAGACTGGATCGTAACGGCGATCCAAGGAGGTGAGCAACCCTTTACACGCTGACCTGCAAGCGGCCCCTGCCGGCGCTGAAACGCCGGCAAGAGGGCCTCACCACAACCAGCAACAGAGGTGCTGACAATGGCTATCCGTAGTGTATCCCGCGCCGCCAAGGCGCAGTCCGGTTCCACCATGAAGAACCTCGCAGCGATCAGGGTGCGGCGCCGCAAGCCCGCCACAGGAGAACAGATGGCGCGCATCAGCGCCTTCCACAAGTCACCGGCCGGCGTCGCGCTCGCCGAAGCCGAAGACTCGCTCGAGAAGGGAATCGCCGTGGCGTCGGTGCTCCTGGAGGTACTCGAGGCGACGCCCGGGAACGAGCATGAAGCTTCGGTGCTCAGGATTGCCGTCGAGCACCTGGAGGCCGCGGCTACCCGCCTGGACGAGGGCGGCTGTGGCGCCTCCCGCGTCGTGGCCGGCATGGAGGTGCTGTCATGAGCGCCCGCAAGGCATCGCGCGCCGCGAAGGTCCCGCGGTTCAAGGTGGGCGACCTCGCCGAGGTTGTCTACGCGAGGGCGCCGCTCATCTCGCCCGGCATGGAGGTCGAGGTCATTGGAGGGCTGGCGACGCGCGTAGTTCAACATCCCGGCGGGCGCCGCAAGGAATACGGCTACGAGATCCAGATCGGGTGCCTGGAGGGGGTCTGCGTGCTCCCGGACCAACTCCGGCCGATCCGACCGGGAGAAGATCCCGTCCATGTGATCCGATGGTCTGAATGCCCGTGGCAGCCGGGAAAGCGCGCCCGGGTGAACAGGCGACGGAAGGAGGCGCGGATATGAGCGCCCGCGCACAACCTCCGATCCTCGACGCCCGAACCGTGTTCGCATTTTGGGCCACGGGATCGGCCGAAGAACGGCGCTTGATCGAGCGCTTCATTGACAAGCTCCTGCGAGAAGCGAACGTCCGGCTCGAGACCGGCAAGCCCGGCGTGCGATTGGTCATCGACAATACGCGTGTGCGGCCATGAGCGGCGACAAAGGAGGCGCTGAACATCGAGACGTAACAAGCAATGCAGACGTCTGCACGAGAGCGCCCCGAAAGGGGCGTTTTCGTTTCAGGGCGGAATCGCGGCTAGTGCTGCGTCAACATCAGTCAAATAGTTCTCGTGCATCTTCTGCACCGGCCCGAAGTTGCTTGCAGCGATGTGCACGAAGCCAGGCTCCGTCTTCCGATCGCTCGACGCCAGTATTTTCACGCGGTCGGGTAGTTGCTCAATCAAGAGATAGGCCTGAAGGACTGCTTTGACTTCGATCGCCGTAAGCAGGCCGATTCTCCCGATCATGCTCTTATAGACCTGGGACATCGTATCCAGCGGATACAGCAGGCCGTCGTGCCTCCCTGGGCTTCCGATCAGTTCGATTCGGTCACGATATGACTCAGCGACCGCTTCGAGTTCGGCACGCAGGGCGACCCTGAGGACGGTCCTCTCGTGCTGCACTTGGCGGCGATGTTGTGCTCGCGCTAGCCACGCGTTCGTCATTAGCGTAACGATCACACCGGTGAACCCCGCCGCCCCGACTATCAACGTTTGATATTGTTGCAGGAGACACATGGGTGTATGAGTATACGCCATCACCCCAGTCCCGGCCAACCATCACCGTCAGAACTCGAGGAGCACCGGCCGTATGTAAGGCAGAGGCTGGTACGCGACGCCACTGCCGGAAGTCAGATACAGCGAAATGGTGTTAGCCGTTCCAGCGCCGCTTGTCGTCAGTGTGGACGGTGGATTCGGAAAAAAGGCGCTCGCCGGATTATCGTAGTGCCAAGGGCTACCCGCGGCCGCCCCCATCCCCATCTGCCAATTAGATGCGGCGTCGTCGGCGCAGATAGCAAGCTGGTACGTCGTGCCTGAGGTGATACTTACCGCAGGGGAGAATGTGGCATGGTTCCAGCCGGAAACGCTAGTGATCTGATTGGAGCTGCCTAACAGATTGCCACTTGCGTCATACGAGCAGAACTCTATATCTCCGAAGGTATTCGGCCCAACGGCAGTGGTAGAGGTCTGAGTGTTATCACCTATTAGAACTGTCATGTTGCGAAGTCACACCCTACTGATATTGGTTTGTTGACATTGCCACACGCGCCCATGTCACACGGTAGACCACTCGTCGTGCCATCCGTGCTGCCGGCGCCAAGACCGAGCGAGCCGACCGCAAGTTGATACTGAGCGCCGTACAAGCCAGTCCCTGTGAACGTCGCCACTCCTGCGATGCTGTGCGCCTCAGCCCCGGTGATTCCCGCTCCTGCCGCCATCGCAGCGGAGAACGATGGAGCACTCGTGAAGATCGCATGCGATGCGCACATGCTGAAATTGTTAGCATCAGGCACGATCGCCCACTGCACGCCGCTCGCCGGAAATAGGTTGTAGTCCCAGACGGCGGGACTCTTGGCAGTGGTCAGGAAATTACCGAAGCCATTCCAGCTTCCGCCGCTCCCGTTGTTCACGTAGATGTTGTTGTAGACCTTGACCTGTCCAATTCCGGATTGGTCCTGAGCCGCATCCGCCATGATCGCCAAGGGGCCTGCGCTTCCTGCGACAGAGACAATCGTGTTGTTGTAGATGCTGATAGGCGTCTGCCAGCCGAAGCTAGACCCGAAGGAGGTTTCACCCAGAGTTGGGAATCCTATGCCCGAGTTCCCCCCGGGGGTGTTTCCGTGAACGATCACAATGTTGTGATGAATAGACGACGCCCTCGTGAGGCCGTTGAAGGTTCCGCCGCCGCTCATCCAGTCCTGGTATCCAGTCGAGCCGATCGAGGTGTAAACGGACATATCCACGTAATTGTGGTGGAGCGTGAACCCCTCGACTCCACCCTCCTTGCCGTAGATGTTCCCGGCCTTTACGCAAGTGTTGAATGACACCTCGACACTCCAGCACTGCGTGCTGAACCCCCAAACGGTGACCGCGTTCAGATGATCCGAGGAGCTCGCACCACCCTGGCCGAGAGTGTCGTGAAACCAGTTGTTTGTGATGAGGCAGCCTTGGCCGCTCGCCGGCTGGAATGGGTCGATCCACAGCGCTACGCAGTTATCTCCGAAGTCGCCTGCATTGAAGCCACCGCCGAAGAACTCGCAGTTCTGCACCGTGACAGGGCCGGTGATGACCGGGCCATCGCCTGAGGAATTGCCTCCGATGCGCACCCCCTTATAGCTGAACCCCGTGAACCTCAACCCGCTGATCACGAGGTAGCCCACCGGGTAGGCAACTGGAAATTTGCCAGTGTGCGCGAGAATCGGACCATTGAAGACTCCGGGTCCTGTCGAGTGGAACCCGCCGAAGAGCCCATTGGCGAAGGCGCTGATCGTCGCGAGCCGCGGCGTCTCGATGCCGCTGCTGTTCGAGCTCCCGAGGTAAGTAGGCGATGCCGCGCTACCGCCGGGTATCTGAAGCGCACCGGTAGATGAGTCGTTCACCATCATGGCGCCGACGTTGTACGTCCCCTGGTCGCCTATGAGCCCTATCCTGGTGCCGGCGAGCTTCGACCAGTTCGGGCTCGAGGTCCTCAAGCTTGTGATCGCCCACGGCTGCGACAAAGTACCGGGGTTCGAATCGGATCCCGCCGGCGATATGTAAAAAGTTGAAAGTCTGCCCCAGAATCCCGGGAAAACCGGCTGCCAAGGCGATATCGCGTGCGCCGCCAGCGAGTAAAATCTGAGTCGATGGCATGCCGCGCGATAGCGCCGCTGCACACGATAGACCGGCGAGCGCAAGAGCCGAGCGTTGCGACCCTGAGCCAGCCGAGCGCGCTGTGGCGGCGGCGGTGAAGACATTCTGAGGTGCGTTGCCCGCCGGATAGCGCGCATGCCACTTGTTATCAAAGCTCGGCGCAGAGCACTGGACGAGATAGCGGGCCATCAGTGCGATCTCGCTTTCGGTGACTGCAGTCGCAAAGTCTTGCGGAGTCGCCGGGCGTATCGCCGGAAGGCGCCGTGAGATCGTTTGCGGCCGCGGCTCACGATCAGGTCCCTGGGGGCGCCGGGCTCGCCACGAATGCAGTTGTCCAGGCATCCGCATCCGGCTCGCGGTAGCTTCCGAAGTGATGGACTTCGTTGATCACAAACTCACCTTGGAAGATGCTCTTGCTTTTGGCAGGCAGGGGAACGCTAGGCGTGGTATTCGCGGCGCCGGCTGTCGGGCTCAAGATGGCATAGGGAGCGGCGACGCCTTGCGGGAATCGAATATGGTTTCCGACGCCGATGTCCGCGCGCAGCACGGTCTTGAAGCTGACCTGCGTGCCCAACAGCCAGGTCGGCTGCCCGATCAGATCCTCGAAGTTGATGGGTACCGTGACGGCGCTTCGGCCGTTTATGCTGTTGGTACCGTCGAATACATAGATCGTGTCTCCGGTCACTGTCATCTTCACGCCGGGGTAGTCAAAGCCCAGGATCTGCGCGCCGAGTGGTTGCGTGACCCCGAGAAGATAAGAAGCCCACTGCGATGGAGTTGCATAGTAGCCCGCCTCATCATTCGGGAGGAGGATTCGTGGATCGATATATATTTCGGTCTTGAACTCGGGAAGCGCCGCTTGCAACGCTGCATTGATCGCGTCGTAGAGCGAGGTGCCGGCCGGCCAGAAGAACGACACCTTGCGATTGAAGATGCTGTCTGTCGTTCCGGGCGGCCCGGGGTTCACGATGAGGTTGAGCGTCTGATTGACGCCTTCCCAATTGCCATATGCTTGAAATACGTTTCCTTCTGCAATTACACCAGCTTGTGCGGGGTTCGCGAGCGGGAGGCCTGGAGCCATGCCCGCCTTGAGTTGAAAGCGCATTCCCGAGAGGTTCGCCGCCTGGCTGATCATTCCAAGGCCGACACCGTAGATCTTGATTAAGAACGCCCCCTGCGGCTGCGCCAGCTGGGTGACCGGTATGTCAAACTCGATGTGCAGTGCGCCCGGGTCGGTCTGCATTCGACCTGAGAAGGAATCCCGGTAGAGACTGGAGAAGGTCGGGCCCGTGCCACGCTGAAATCCAACGCCGCGCGGGAGGAACGGGCCGAGGTTAATAGCTGCTCCGTGCTCTGGCGAGAGCGGGTTTTCTGAGGCCACTATGCCGCGGAGCAGCTGACCCAACGCGCTGAAATTGACCTGCCGCGGTGCGAAGTATTCGCCGCTCGGCACTATCGACTCTCCCGTTCTGGGATCCGAAAGTGTCAGGCTGTAATACCTCACTGCCCGACCTCGCGTCCGTGCTTCACTGCGGAACGCCTGCAAGAGCTGCAGCCGAGAACACCGGGTTGGCGCCGGTCGCGTGGCGAGCGGTGACGATAATGCCGCTGTTGGGTGAGACTGCCTGAACGTAGGTCCGGACAGATCTCGGAAGTCCTACGCCGCGGCCCCGTCTCGCAGCACTCGCGAGCGCGGCATCCATATTGCCCTGACCCCAGTTATACGCCGCAAGCGCTTCGGCCGCGCTGCCGTGGTAGTGCTTCACGAGCTCCGCAAGATAGCTGGCCGAGGCGCGGCCCTGCTGCACGATGTCGAAGGGGTCCGTGACGCCGAGCATCTTTGCTGTCCCGGGCATCATCTGGAACATCCCCATGGCGCCTTTCCGGGAGACCGCGTTGACGTTGAATCCCGACTCCGTCTGCGCAAGGCGCACCATCGTTCCCGCCGGTAGTCCGTTCGCCTGATCCAGCGAGGCTAGGAATCCTCTGAGCTTTCCCATGTCGCCGGAGGTGGGGTGGCCATACCTGAAGTGACTCGAATCGACTCCGGTTTGCCAGAACTCCTTCTGTTGTCTCCAGAAGACGCCGAACGTATCGTGCGGGTCGCGAGCACCTGGGTTGGTCGGGTTGCCGAACCACCTGTTGAATACGGCCGCGACCTTCTCGATGTCAGCCGTGAAGTCCGTCATCGCCTTCAGGAATCTCGGCGTTGAGAACTGGTTCAGCATCGTCGCGAGGTTGTCGATGCCCTTCTTCATCTCGGGACCAGTCATCACCTTGGAGAGAAACCCCGAGAACGCTACCGACAGCCGCTCGAGCGGCTTCTCGAGCGGCGCGAGGCCGACGACGAAGGTCTTGAAGATCGACGACTTCGCAAGTTCCATCTGATTGGTGAAGTCGGTCCACTTGCGCGCGACTCCGGGCGGTAGGCCGAGCGCATTGCTATCACGTCCCTCGTGCCGCATCTGCCGGTAGAACTCATCGGCCGGGATATTGCGCAGCCTCATCAAGGTCTCGAGACCGCCGAAGGGACCGAGCCCGTAGGAATCGGACGCGGTCCCGAGGAGCCCTCGCGGCGTATTTACGGCCAGCCGCCTCATAGCCTCGAGCATCTTCAGGGAAACTTGTTCCGTCGATCCGTTGGGGTTTACGCCCATGGCGTAGAGAGGCCCCTGCAGAGCCGGGTTCGAGACCGCCTGATTGATGGATGAGAGGAATGAGCCCGGGTCCGTGAACCGGCTCATGTTGATATCAAAGGATCGGAAAGAGCCATAATTCATCCCGAGGCCTTGGTATCTGAACCGGGAAGTGGCAAGGCTGCCCGCCATTCGATCGATACCAAACAGGGACCCGCCAAGGAGGCCTCCGCCTATCATCGTGCCCCACTTCATGAGCTCTCGACTGATGCGAAGCGCGTTGCCGAGAGCCGAGCGTGAGTCAGCCGCAATGCCTTGCCAGATCCGTCCGGCACGCTGCTGCGCTTTGTCTCCGCCGCCGAATTCCCGCATCACCTGGTTCTGCGCGAGCATCGCAGCGGTCGTCTGGCGGAAGGCCTTGTCGACCTTTTGCCAGACGCCAGGAGTCTTCGCGAGCCGCTCCTCGTACTGCCCGAAGAGCTTGTTGAAGCGCTGAAACTTGGAGTCATCCAAGGGTATGTCGATAACGGGCATCCGCAGTGTCACGCGCTCGCTC
>DASRDO010000070.1:0-2350 GCA_035652555.1 Steroidobacteraceae bacterium
GAGCCGACCTTCCACAAGCATGCCGGCAAGCTCTGCGCTGGATTCCAGGTGCACGTGGAAGACTCTGCCTACTACGACCACGAGGCCTTCCGTCCCTGGAGGCTGTTTGCCTTGGCGCTGAAGGCACTGCGCCGGCTGCGGCCGGACTATCCGATCTGGCGCGATTTCCCGTACGAGTACGAGACCGAACGGCTGGCCATCGATGTGATCAACGGCAGCGATCTGTTGCGACGGTGGGTGGATGACCCGGCGGCAATGCCTGCCGATCTCGATGCGCTGGCCGCCCCCGATGAGGCCGCCTGGGTCCGTGAGCGCTCGGGCGTGTTGCTTTACTGATCGGCGCAAGCGGCGCGAGATGCGCCGATGAAGATCCGGCTGCCGGCCCTCCTGGCGCTGCTGGGCATGAACGGAGGTATTGCCATGTCTGCCGATCCCACACCACCTGCTTCCCTGATTCCGCGTGCGGCGCTCTTTGGCAACCCGGTGCGCGCGCAGGCCCTGTTGAGCCCCGATGGGCGCTACATTTCATTCCTCGCGCCGCGCGAGGGCGTGCTGAACGTGTGGGTGGCCCCTGCGGACCGGCTCGAGCTCGCGCGGCCCGTCACGAATGATCGCAGGCGTGGCATTCGGCAGCACTACTGGGCGGAGGACAGCCGCCACGTGCTGTTCCTGCAGGACGAGGCCGGCGACGAGAACTGGCGTGTCTGCAGTGTGGAGGTGGAGAGCGGCCGGCAGATCGATCTCACACCGCCGCAGAATGTCAGGGCTGAGGTCGTCGGTCTATCCCAGGAGCGGCCGCAGGTCGCGCTCATCGCACTCAACGAGCGCAGGCCCGAATTTCACGATCTGTACGAGATCGATGTCGGCAACGGCGAGCGCAAGCTGGTCGAGCGCAACGAGCAGGAGTTCGCGGGCTACCTGGTGGACCTGCAGCTGCATCCTCGTGTGGCCGTCAAGACTCTGGCTGATGGCGGCGGGGAGATTTACCGGCGCACGCAATCGGGCTGGGAGAGCCTGCTGCGCTACGGACGCGACGACAGCCTCACGACGCGCCCGATCGTGATCGAGGCTGCGGGCAGTGCGCTGCTCCTCAGCTCGCTCGGGCGCGACAAGGCCGCGCTCGTTCGGGTGGATCTGTCCAGCGGCAAACAGACCGTGCTCGCGCAGAATGATCAGGCAGATGTGTCGAGTGTCTGGCTTGATCCGCGGACCCGCACACCGCAGGCCTACGGCGTCGAGTATCTGACCACGCGCATCGAGCCTCTGGTGCCCGGCATTGGACATGACATCGAGCGACTCACCGCGGCGCTCGGTCCGCAGTTCGATGTCGAGAGCCGAACTCTCGATGACAGCAGATGGATCGTCGTCGTCGATGATCCCCAACACTCGAAGTCCAGCTACCTGTACGAGCGCGGCAGCGGTCACATCAGCAAGCTCTTCGACCACCGTCCCGCGTTGGCTGAGGCTGCCTTGCGGCCCATGACACCTTTGACCCTGCAGTCTCGAGACGGTCTGACACTCGTTGCCTACCTGACTCTTCCCGCCGGCACGCGCGAGGGCGCCGTCCGTCCCGCCGAGCCATTGCCGATGGTGCTCGACGTTCACGGCGGACCCTGGGCGCGGGACAGCTATGGCTTCAACCCGGAGCATCAATGGCTCGCGAATCGCGGCTACGCCGTGCTGTCGGTCAACTACCGGGGCTCGACCGGATTCGGCAAGAGCTTCATCAACGCGGGCGACCACGAATGGGGTCGCAAGATGCAGAACGATCTTCTCGATGCGGTCGATTGGGCGATTCGTGAACGCATCGCGCGAGCCGACAAGGTGGCCCTCATGGGAGGCTCCTATGGAGGCTACGCGACTCTGGTGGGACTTACCCTCTCGCCCGACCGGTTTGCCTGCGGTGTGGATATCGTGGGTCCCTCCAACCTCGAGACGCTGCTCAGCTCGATACCCCCTTACTGGAAAGCGTTCTACGAAGACATGGCGCGGCGTATCGGCGATCCGCGCACGGCCGAAGGCCGCCGGCTGCTGCAGGAGCGCTCGCCCCTCACACACGCGGGCCGGATCGAGAGGCCGCTGCTCATTGCGCAGGGCGCCAACGACCCGCGCGTCAAGCAGGCGGAGTCCGACCAGATCGTGCGGGCCATGAGCGAGCGGCACCTTCCGGTCACATACGTGCTATACCCGGATGAGGGTCACGGCTTTGCCCGCCCGCAGAACCGCCTTTCGTTCTATGCCGTCGCCGAGGGCTTCCTGGGCAACTGTCTCGGCGGGCGTGCCGAGCCCATTGGCGCCGACTTCGACGGTGCCAGCCTGCGGGTCAAGGCCGGCGCCGAGGCGATTCCCG
>DASRDO010000071.1:0-9510 GCA_035652555.1 Steroidobacteraceae bacterium
TCACCTCATCAAGGGCGGCGGCGGCGCGCTCACACGCGAGAAGATCATCGCCGCTGCCGCGGCGCGCTTCCTCTGCATCATCGATGACAGCAAGCTCGTCGCCACGCTCGGTGCCTTCCCGCTGCCCATCGAGGTGATCCCGATGGCGCGAGCCCTCGTCGCACGGCGGCTGGAGCAGCGGGGCGCGCGCCCGGTCTGGCGCAAGGGATGCGTCACCGACAACGGCAATCACATCCTCGATGTGCACGGCCTTGCCATTTCCGACCCGCAGACACTCGAGGGTGAGCTCGCAAGTCTCACGGGCGTGGTGACGGTTGGGCTCTTCGCGAAACGCCCGGCGGACATGCTGCTGGTCGGAACCGAGCAAGGGACCTTGACGCTGTAACTAGCGCTTACCCGCGGCTAGCGTAAGCGTCGGCCGCGGCGGCTCTTCCACAAGATCACGCAGCGTCAGGTCACCGCAACGACTGCGGCGTGCCTCGTCTATCGTCGCTATGAGACGGTCCACCGGCGGAATGGAAACCGTGCGCGGACTGAAATGGCCGCTACGCTGATTGCGAGCGATCTCCAATATCTCGCTGACCGGAATGCGACCGATGTCGCGTGCCGGCAGCAGCTCATCCTCTTCGGTCACTACGAGCAGTCCCGCGCGCTCCAATGTCGCCACCATCTGCGCGAGGGCAATGCCAGGCAGACCGAGCTCCGTGGAGAGCGCGTTCAGGCTCCAGCGCTTGCCGCCCGTGACATGAGTGCGCCCGACGAAATACATCAGCCGCAGCGCGAGCTGCTCGATTTCGATGCTGGAGAGCCTCAGCTCCTGCAGACCGAGCCGCAGGTATGTCGGATTTTGAATGTAGAAGGAGAGCTGCGCGCCGGCGAGCAGGATCAGCCAACCGAAATAGGTCCACAGCAGGGCTGCGACGATGAAGGCGAAACCGGCGTAGACGATCGTGAGCCGGGTCGAGTGCACCACGAATGCCGTGAATCCGCGGCCTACGGCCGCCCACACCACGCCCGCCACGAGGGCGCCGATGAGGGCAGGCCGCCACCGAACTCGGGTGTTCGGGACGAACAGGTATAGCGCGAAGAAGAATGCGCTGACCATGACGTACGGCGCCAGCTTCAGCCCCGCCACGGCGAGCATGTCGAGCAGCGGCAGCTGAGCGAGCACGCGGATCGGAGCGCTGTCCAACGCCCGGCGGGACATCCCGATGAAGACGACAAGGATGACCGGGCCGACGATGATCAGCGTCAGGTACTCGCTCACCCGCCGGGCGAAGCTGCGTGGCTGCTGCACGCGCCAGAGGAAATTGAAGCTGTCCTCGACCTTTTTGATCGTGCCGACCAGGGTCCAGGCGAGCAGCGCAAAGCCCACCGAGCCGACGATGCCGCCGCTCACGCTGTTGGCAAACTCCATGATGCGGGAAGTCACCTGGCTGGCACCGCTCGGCCCGAGTGCACTGAAGAGCTCGTAGACCACCGGCGCCAGGTCGCGCCGCGCCCCAAAGATCTCGAGGATCGCAAAGCTGAAGGCGGCGAGCGGAATGAGCGACAACAGCGTGGTGTAGACCAGCCCCATGGCGCGCAGGTTGATGTCCCCGCGCGACAGGTCGCGCACGACCGCGTACGGGTAGCGCAAGCCGCGGAGCAGCCGCGCCCCTCTGCCGGCGCCCAGGGAAGCGGCACCGAAGAAGCACCAGTCGAGGAAGCTCCAGAATCGCGCCCACATCGCCGATAAGGTTAACATTGTCGAGGCGCTGGATCCGGGCTCCTGCCCGGCCCAGCGCGCTGCGAGCAAAAAGCGTGGTTTTTGCTCGCAGCTCCGCCACCTGCGGCGGCGGGACACATCCCTGTGCCTGCTACCATAGACACTCATGTCCTCTGCAACCCAGGGATTTCCCCAACGCATCGTCTGCCTCACCGAGGAGACGACCGAGACGCTGTACCTCCTGGGCGAAGAGGAGCGCATCGTCGGAATCTCCGGCTTCACGGTGCGCCCGGCGCGGGCGCGCAAGGAGAAACCGCGCGTCTCCGCGTTCACGAGCGCAAAGATAGATCGCATCCTGGCATTACAACCCGACCTCGTCCTCGGGTTCTCTGACCTGCAGGCGGACATCGCCGCACAATTGGCGCGCGCCGGACTGGAGGTACATCTGTTCAATCAGCGCAGCGTCGCCGAGATCTTCCGCATGATCCGCACGTTGGGCGGCATGATCGGCTGCGAGGAGCGGACGGCGGAGCTGGTCAGGCGGCTCGAGGATGGCATCGAAGCGGTCCGCGCACGCGCGAGCAGCTTTGCGCGGCGACCGCGGGTGTACTTCGAAGAATGGGATGCGCCGCTCATCTGCGGCATCCGCTGGGTTTCGGAGCTCATCGGAATCGCCGGCGGGGAAGACTGTTTCCCCGAGATGGCCGTGCAGCCCCTCGGCCGCCAGCGGATCATTGCCGATGCGCTGGAAGTCCCGCGGCGCGCGCCCGACATCATTTTCGGTTCCTGGTGCGGCAAGAAGTTCCGGCCGGAGGAAGTGGCAGCGCGAGAGGGTTGGAGCGCGATCCCTGCGGTGCGAAGCGGCTTCGTGCGCGAGATCAAATCCTCCATCATCCTGCAGCCCGGGCCTGCAGCGCTCACCGACGGACTGCTCGCCCTGCAGCAGTCGATCGAGGAGTGGGCCAGAAGGACGACCTAGATCCCCCGCCGTTCGCGAATGAGCTCGTACGCCTCGATGATCTGCTGCGTGCGCTGCTTGGCATGCTCGACCATGGATTCCGGCAGACCGTTGGCCTTCAGCTTGTCGGGATGGTGGCGGCTCAACTGGCGGCGGTAGGCTTTGACGACATCCTGATCGCTGTCCTGCGCGGCCACCTCGAGGACCTTGTAGGCCTGGTCGAGCTTCTCAGCGTCGCTCACCCGCGGCTCGGGGCCCGCCGCGTAGCGGAAGGCACCGCCGCGGATGCGCAGCACCGCCTCGATCTGCGCCAACTCGAAGGGGGACACACCGAGCCGGCCGGCGATACGATTCATCAGCGGCCGCACCGGACCGTCGAGGTTGTTGCCGCTGAGGGCGGCACGGACCTGAATCTCGACGAAGACACGCACGAGGTCAGGCCGGCCACCGCAGGCCCGGCCCAGATCGGCCAGCTCGGTGGCGAGATCGAACCCGGACTGCTTGCCGGCGGTGAAGCATTCGATGGCCTGTTGCACGCGCGGCGGATCGAGCCGCAGCTCCGCCATCACCGCACGCGCCGCGGAGATCTCCTGCTCCGAGACCCGTCCGTCGGCCTTGGCGAGGTAACCCATCACCCGGAACGTGGCGCGGAAGAAGCGCTCGCCGATGGCCGCGAGCTCCTCCGGAGGCGGCAGCTGTGCATCCTGCCGGTCGAGGTGCTCATCGACCTGATGCCCGAGCAGCACGCCTGCCACGGCCCCGAGCGGCCCGAGGAACAAGCCGATCAAGCCCCCCACGACCTTGCCGGTGTAGCGCATACGCGCTGCTATAGTAGCAAGCATGGCTACGCAAACGGTTTTCCGCACTGCGCTGCGCGGGCTCGAGAAGCTCCACGAGGGCAAGGTGCGCGACATCTACTCGGCAGGCGCCGATGCGCTCCTCATCGTGACCACCGACCGCTTGTCCGCCTTCGACGTGGTGTTGCCGGACCCGATTCCCGGCAAAGGGCACGTCCTCAACGAGATATCAAACTTCTGGTTCGAGCGCACGCGCCACATCGTGCCGAACCACCTGACCGGCCGTCCCATCACCGACCTGGTCAGCGACCCGGCCGAGCGCACGACGCTCGCCGGGCGCTCCGTCATCGTGCGGCGCCTGAAGGCACTGCCGCTCGAGGCGGTCGTGCGCGGGTATCTCATCGGCTCGGGCTGGAAGGATTACCAGAGCACCGGCCGCGTGAGTGGTGTCGAGCTGCCGGCCAATCTGCCGCTCGCAGCACGCTTGCCGGCGCCCGTGTTCACTCCGGCAACCAAGGCGGCAGCCGGTGAGCACGATGAGAACATCTCTTTCGCCGAGGTCGAGAAGCTCGTCGGCGCACCGCTCGCCGCCCGCATCCGCGACACCGCGATCGCGCTCTATCAGTTCGCGGCGGCACATGCCCTCAGCCGCGGCATCATCATTGCCGACACCAAGTTCGAGTTCGGGGTCGATGACAGCGGCGCTCTCACGCTCATCGACGAGGCGCTCACGCCGGACTCGTCGCGGTTCTGGCCCGCCGACACCTACCGGCCGGGCATGAGCCCGCCGAGCTTCGACAAGCAATTCGTGCGCGACTACCTGGAGACTCTCGACTGGAACAAGAAAGCGCCGGGGCCCAAACTTCCCGCGCAGATCATCGCCCGCACCAGCGAGAAGTATCGGGAAGCCCTGACGCGGCTGACACGATGAGTGCACCGCGCCATCCACGGCACGGCCGGTGTTCCCGATCGGCTCAATGAACCGGTCTCACCCCGATCATCGGGCAGGACGCATTCTCTCCACCAACCCGGCCGCGTAAACTCGCCCCATGGCTCCTTCCTGGATCGCCCCGTCCATCCTCTCCGCCGACTTCGCCCGACTCGGCGAGGAGGTCGATGCCGTGCTCTCTGCCGGTGCGGACCTCATCCACTTCGACGTGATGGACAATCACTACGTGCCGAACCTCACCATCGGTCCGATGGTTTGCGAGGCGCTGCGCAAACACGGCGTCAGTGCCCCGATCGACGTGCATCTGATGGTCAGTCCGGTGGACCGGATCATTCCGGACTTCGCCGCCGCGGGCGCGAGCTACATCTCCTTCCACCCGGAGGCGACTGAGCACATCGACCGGACCATCGAGCACATCCGCGAGCAGGGTTGTCGTCCGGGGCTGGTATTCAACCCCGCGACACCGCTCGACTATCTCGATTACACACTGGAGAAGCTCGACCTGGTGCTCATCATGTCGGTCAACCCCGGGTTTGGCGGACAGAAGTTCATTCCGACGGCGCTGCGCAAGCTCGCCGAAGCGCGTCGCCGGATCGATGCCACCGGGCGCGAAGTGCGGCTGGAGATCGACGGCGGTGTGAAGACGGAGAACATCAGGGAGATCGCGGCCGCGGGAGCGGATACGTTCGTGGCCGGGTCGGCGATATTTGGGAGCAGGGATTACGCGGCGACGATCAAGGCGATGCGCAAGCAGATTGCGGGGGGATGAGAAGAGTCAGGGGCGCTCGTTAGTGGGTTCATCGCAAAACGGAGGCGCTGGCGCGTAAGGGACTAGGATTGCTCGGCCGCTCCTGGCGATTTTGTGCCTCCGCGCCTTGCGGCGCTGCGCCCCTTCGGGGGCCGGCCTCACGGCCGTTATCCTAGCCCCTGCGCCAAAACGACGAGGCCCGCCAGGTGGCGGGCCTCTTTCGTTTTGGCTGGGGGACTAGGATTCGAACCTAGGTAAACGGAGTCAGAGTCCGTTGTCCTACCACTAGACGATCCCCCAAAACCTGTAGGGATCCCGGGCCGGGCCCGGGTCCGAGACTACGATAATTGAAGCTCGAACCCACCCTCGCCTGCAAGGTCCGGTTAACGCTTCGAGTACTGCCCGCTGCGGCGAGCCTTGCGGCGTCCGACTTTCTTGCGCTCGACCTCACGGGCGTCGCGGGTGACGAAGCCCGCATCACGCAGCTGCTTGCGCAGGGTGTCGTCGTACTCGAGGAGCGCACGGGTGAGACCCAGGCGGATGGCGCCGGCCTGGCCGGTGATACCGCCGCCGTCCACGGTCACGCTGATGTCGAAACGGCTGCCGAGCTGCAGGGCCTCGAGCGGCTGACGCACGATCATGCGGCCGGTCTCCCGCCCGAAGAACTCATCGAGGGGGCGGTCGTTGACCGTGATGCGGCCGCTGCCGGGGCGAAGGTAAACACGCGCGGTGGCGGTCTTGCGCCGGCCGGTGCCGTAGTTCGTTTGCTGCGTTGCCATCAGTGCGATTCCTCAGATCTCGAGCGGCCGCGGCTGCTGTGCCTGGTGCGGGTGCTCGCCGCCCGCGAATACGTGGAGCTTCCTGAACATGCGCCGGCCGAGCGGGTTCTTCGGCAGCATGCCCTTGACGGCAAACTGGATCGCCCGCTCCGGATGCTCATCGAGGAGCTTCTGCAGGGCGATCGATTTGATGCCGCCGATGTGGCCGGTGTGGTGATAGTAGATCTTGTCGGTCAGCTTGCGGCCGGTGACGCGCACCTTGCCGGCGTTGAGCACCACGATATGGTCGCCCATGTCGACATGCGGGCTGTAATCGGCCTTGTGCTTGCCCTTGAGTCGATGTGCGATCTGCGAAGCGAGGCGCCCGAGCGTCTTGTCGGTCGCATCCACCACGAACCAGTCGCCCCGGACCGTACCGGAATTGGCGAAAACCGTCTTCATATGAGCCTCAACGAGCCGTCTCACGCGGCCCACGAATAAAACTAAAGCTGCTCAGGCACAGGGTGTGCCCCGCCGCCGCAGTGGCGGAGCTTTGGGCAAAAACCACGCTTCTTGCCAAAGCAGCACTGGGCCGGGCAGGAGCCCGGATCCAGCGCCTCAAATAAGGGCCGGCAAGTCTACTGAAGCGGCCCTTTGATTGCAAAAGCGCCCTGGCAGCGCCCTTGCCCGGGACCTGGGCGTGGCGGGCACTACAGGTAGCTCAGCCACCAGGCGTGCCGGCGCTGCCGCACTCCGGCATACCACCGGCACAGCGGGTAGAGCAGGACGAGCACCAGCACCCAGACCGCGTAGACGAGCGGCAGCCCCAGATCCCACCCCGGCGGCGCGGCGAACGGGAAGTGCGCCAAGTCCGGCGACTCGAATACCTCGCGTACCGTCCCGTAGCGCTCCCAGCTCACCCCCACCGCCAGGAGGTGAATGAGATAGAAGTGCAGCACGTAGAAGAAGAGCGGCACCTTACCTATGGTGTGCACCGGACGGAGCGCCGGGGGAACCCCCGCATCGAACGCGCGGAGCAGGAGGAGCGCGGGGCCCAGCGTCATCATCAGGAATAGCAACGACGGCGGGTACTTGCTGGTGTTGAGGAAGGACAGCAGCGTCCACAAGGGAGTCTTCTGCCGGGACCAGAGAGAGGGGTCGCCGTACACATTGACGAAGCGCAGGACGATAAACCCAACGATGAGCCCGATACCGAGCCACGAGAGGAGCCGCCGGCGTGCTGCTGCTTCCCAGCCGTAAGTCGCTCCCAGCACGTAGCCGAGTGCGGTGACCCCTATCCATGGGATCAGTACGTAAGCAATCAGGACCGTCGAGCCGCCCTTGTTGTAGATGACGCCGGGCTGGTGCAGAAGCAGCCATAGCGGCTCAAATGCCCCGAAAGAGGCCGCTCGGATACCGTCCAGGGCGTCATGGCCCATGACCAGCACCGCCCCGAAGACACTGATTGCCCACAGAGGCAACCAGATGAGCCCGGCGAGAATGATCATGGCCCAGCCCAGCGCCCACAGCACGGTAACGATCGTGACCTGGTAGTCCAAATTGAACTGCAGCGCGAAGCGCATGATCACGAGCTCTAGAAAGATCAGCCACAGTCCGCGGCTGACGAGATAGCGCGAGAGCTCGCGCTTCGACATCCGCCCCAGCGTGAGATGAGCGCCGGTACCGGTCAGCAGGAAGAACGTTGGGGCACAGATGTGCGTGACCCAGCGCGTGAGGAAGAGTCCCACCGTCGTGGTGGTGAGATCGGTCGGGTTGGCGGCAAAGTTGCCGAAGAAATCGTGCGAGTGATCGAGCGCCATGATCACCATGATCAGCCCGCGGGCGAGATCTATGGCCGCGATGCGCGGTCGTCGGACCGGGCCGAGAGGCCTGGCAGGTTCCTGTGTCATGTCGCTCCAGAATGAATCACGACCGAGCCTGTCCACGTGTGCTCTGCTCGCTCGGAGCGGGCAATCTTATTACGGTACCGCTTCAGCTCCCATGCGCCTCCCACTGGGAACGCGAACTCCGGGAGGTAGCGCTTATAATCTGTGCATGAAGACCGCTAACCCTCCCGGGGAGAACGCGAACAGCCTCGACCCTTGGATTGGCGCAACCGACCGGGCGCTCCGCGCCCTCTTCGCCCCGGCGCAGGCTTCCCGGCCCATTCCGCAGCCTGCCGCTCCAGCCGCTGGCACTGCGGCAACGCCCGAGCTCTCGCCCGATGAGCGCCGCCGGGCCGCCGCCCTGATGCGTGTCAATCATGCCGGGGAGATTGCTGCCCAGGCGCTTTACCATGGCCAGGCGGTGGCCGCTCGCTCCGAGGTCACCCGCAAGCTCCTGCTCGATGCCGCACGCGAGGAAACCGATCACCTCGCATGGTGCGAGCGCCGGCTGAAAGAGCTCGACTCCCGCCCGAGCCTGCTCAATCCACTCTGGTACGCCGGCTCCTTTTTCATCGGCGCCCTGGCCGCTCTCGCCGGCGATCGTGCCAGCCTCGGCTTCGTCGTGGAGACGGAGCGGCAGGTCGAAGGTCACCTCGATGAGCATCTCGGCCGCCTGCCGGCCGGCGACCTGCGCAGCCGCGCCATAGTGCAGCAGATGCGCGCGGACGAGGCGGCGCACGGTGCCAACGCCCGGGCCGCGGGCGGCATGGACCTCCCGGCGCCGGTTCGCGCGCTCATGCGCCACACGGCCCGGGTCATGACGGGCGCAGCCTATTGGGTTTGATCGCCTGAGCGCATGCGGCCAACGCCACCCCCCGAAACAACGCGCTGCTCTGGTTTTCGCTGCGTCGCGTGCGGTACGCTTGGCACGTCGGCGGGGTCAACGTATAAACACTCTCTACATCAATGACCACACAAATCAGGGGAGCGGGTATGGAAGAGAACGTCAAGCCGTTGAGCGACATTCCGGCGATCAACCGGTTCTTGAGCTACTGCCGTATCCGCACCGTACCGTCAAAGACGGTCGTCATCCACGCGGGTGACCTCCCGGACGTTCTCTACTACATCATCAGCGGCTCCGTCGAGGTGATGATCGAGGACGAGGAAGGCAACGAGATGGTGCTCGCCTACCTCAATCGCGGACAGTTCTTCGGTGAGATGGGGCTCTTCTTCAGCGACCAGCCGACCCGCAGCGCCTGGGTGCGGACCCGCAATCAGTGCGAGCTCGCGGAAATGACCTACCCGCGCTTCCGACAGATCGCCGCCGAGAGTCCCGGTCTGATCTTCGAGCTCGCCACTCAGCTCGCCACGCGCCTCGACCGTACCAACCGCAAGCTCGGCGACCTCGCCTTCGTCGACGTCACCGGCCGCGTGGCCCACGCAATCAACAATCTCTGCGAGGAGCCCGATGCGATGACGCATCCGGAGGGCATGCAGATCAAGGTCAGCCGACAGGAGCTCTCACGCCTCGTCGGGTGCTCGCGCGAGATGGCGGGACGGGTCCTGAAGGTACTGGAGGATCAGGGGCTGCTGCGCGCCACCGGAAAGACGATCGTCGTGTTCAATGCGCGGCCGAAGATGAAGACCCGGCCGGTCATCGTGCCGGCGAAGCCGATGGCGAAGGCTCCGGTGGCGCCGCAGTTCGA
>DASRDO010000072.1:0-28068 GCA_035652555.1 Steroidobacteraceae bacterium
TTCCTCGGCCACTCCGAGAGCCTCTTCAAGGTCTGCGACAGCTATGGCCTCATCGGTAAGACCATTCACCGGCGCATCTGACGCCGACTCGGCCGGCGCAGCGGTCGGATCCGCGCCGGCATCCGAGGTCGCGCGCGACCCGCCACCGCCGCTGCGTGGCTTCGAGCATTTTCAGCGCTATTGGGACCGTGAGAACGACTGCTGGATGGTCAAGATCCTCCCGGGCGAGTACTACGTGAGCCGCACCGAGGAAGCCATCTCCACCGTGCTCGGCTCGTGCGTATCGGCGTGCGTGTGCGATCCGACACGCGGCCTCGGCGGCATGAATCATTTCATGCTGCCGGAAGATGCCACCGTCGGGCCAAACGACTGGCTCGATCCGCAAGTCGGCCTCGCCACCCGCTACGGCTCGTACGCCATGGAAAGCCTCATCAACGACCTGCTGAAGCTCGGCGCGGCGCGCGAGCGCCTCGAGATCAAGCTCTTCGGCGGCGGGCGCATCCTCGCCGCCATGACGGATGTGGGCGGACGCAACATCAAGTTCATCCGCGACTACATGACGCTCGAAGGCTATCAGGTCGCGGCGGAAGACCTGGGAGGCACCCAGCCGCGCAAGGTCGTTTACTTTCCCACGAGCGGCCGCGCACGGCTGCGCAAGCTCCGTCCGGTGGAGAACCGGATCATCAGCCATCACGAGCAGCTCTATCTCGCCAGCCTCGGCAAGCAGGCCGCCGGCGGCGACGTCGAGCTGTTCGAGTGAAGGATCCGCGCATGAATCACACCGGGCAATTCAAGGCCGTGTCTGCCGCGAGGGGACCGATCCGCGTCCTCATCGTGGACGACTCGGCGCTGGTGCGCAGCCTCCTCTCGGACATCCTCAAGGCTGCCCCGGGCATCGAGGTCGTCGGAGTTGCGGCCGATGCGCACGCTGCGCGGGAGAAGATCAAACAGCTCAACCCGGACGTGCTCACGCTGGATGTCGAGATGCCGAAGATGGATGGCATCACCTTTCTGCGCAACCTCATGCGGCTGCGGCCCATGCCGGTGGTGATGGTCTCCTCCCTGACCGAGCGTGGCGCCGATGTGACACTCGATGCGCTCGCGCTCGGCGCAGTGGATTACCTGTCGAAGCCGAAAATAGACCTCGCGGCGACACTGAAGGACTATGCCGAGGAGTTGATCGAGAAGGTGCGGATCGCCGCCCGGGCCAGCGTCCGGGCGCTCGACCCGAAACAACCGCGGGCGCACGATGCCGCACCCGGGCCGGCCCACAGCGCCGATGCCGTGCTTCCCAAGGTGCCGCCCCGCAGCCGCCCGCTGCGTACCACCGACCGTGTCATTGCAATCGGCGCTTCCACCGGCGGCACCGAGGCGATCAAGGAAGTGCTGATGCGGCTGCCCCCGGACTGCCCCGGCGTGGTCATCGCGCAGCACATTCCCAAGGCCTTCAGCACACCCTTCGCCAGGCGCCTGAACGATTGCTGCCCGGTGTCGGTCTGCGAGGCGCAGGACGGCCAGCAGGTGCTGGCAGGCCATGCCTACATCGCTCCGGGAGACCGTCACCTGATGCTGGTACGCGATGGCACACGCTATGTGTGTCGTCTGGATGATGGCGTACCGGTCAACCGCCACAAGCCCTCCGTCGATGTGTTGTTCCGCTCGGTGGCCCAGAATGCCGGACGCAACGCCATCGGAGCCTTGCTCACGGGAATGGGCAAGGACGGCTCGCGGGGCCTGAAGGAGATGCTGGATAGCGGTAGCCGCACGATAGCGCAGGACGAGGCCACCAGCGTCGTCTGGGGCATGCCGGGTGAGGCCGTCACGCTCGGGGCCGCTGAGCACGTAGTGGCCCTGGGGAACGTCGCTGACAGGATCCTCGCTCTGGCCGAGGCGATGGACATCACGCGCGAATCGAAGGCCCTGGACCCGGACCCCCTGTGACCCCGGGCCGAGGACTCGAGCCGCCCGCCGCGCCCGTGATCCGTGAACCAATTTGACGACGCAGGTCTCAATCCCGGGCAGGATGCGCCGATACCGCAGGAAGAGGGCGTAATGATGAAAAGCTCCGTTGCAGAGGATCCCCAGGCCGTCGGCGACCCGGAAGCGTTCGCCTTCGTGCAGGCGTTGGCCGCCGAGCTGTCGAAGGGCAAGGTGGACCTGCCCAGCTTTCCGGACATTGCGCTGCGGATACGCCAGGTGCTCGCCGATGAGGAGGTCTCGCAGGAGAAGGTCGTGCGCGTGGTGGGCTCGGAGCCGGCGCTCGCCGCCCGGCTCATGCAGATCGCCAACTCCGCGGCCATCAACTTTACCGGCAAGCCGATCACCGAGCTGCGCACCGCGATCGCCCGCATGGGCTTCAACATGGTACGCAGCGCCGCCATCGCCTTCGCCATGTCGCAGCTGAAAAAAGTGGACTCGCTGAAGGGACTCGAGCAGCCGCTCGATGAGCTCTGGCAGCGCAGCGCTGCGGTCGCCGCGATGTCCCATGCCGTCGCGCGCCGCTTCAGCCGCGTCAATCCCGACACTGCGATGCTCGCGGGGCTCCTGCATGGCATCGGCAAGCTCTACATCCTGACGCGCTCGAACAGGCACCCCGCGCTCTTTGCGAACCAGGCGGCCTACAACGCCATCGTGCGCGACTGGCATTCACCGGTCGCCCGGGCGCTGCTCGAGAACTGGGACATGGCAGAGGAGATCATCACGGCCGTCAGCGAGTACGAGGATTTCAGCCGTGAGCACCAGGGCCCGCCGGACCTCACGGATGCGCTGACCGTGGGACATCTGCTCGCGGCCTTCAAGGAGCATCCGGACACTCTGGAGCTCAACATGCACGATGTGGCCGCCTGCAAGCGGATGCAGATCGATCGTGCCAGCTACGAGAAGCTGATCGATGAGTCGGAGCACGAGATCGAGGCATTGCGCAACGCGCTGGGCGTGTAACAGCGCCACTCACGAACGCGAGCCGCCGCCATGCACGCCCGATCATCTCCCGCCTCTCCCGCCAGCGACGCACCCGCCGAGGGGGCGAACCGCGACGTCGCATTCACGTTCGTACAGGCACTCGCGAGCGAGCTCTCCGGTGGCAAGGTGGAGTTGCCCGGATTCCCGCATATCGTCGCGCGCGTGCAGCGCGTGTTGAGCGATGACAAGGCCGATGCCGGCCGGATCGTGCGAGTCATAGGGAGCGAGCCGGTACTCGCCACGCAGCTCATCCGAATGGCGACCTCGGCGGCCCTGAATCCGGGAGGAGTCCCCGTCACCGACCTGCGCGCGGCCGTGACTCGTGTCGGCGTCGATACGGTCCGCACCGCGACAATCGCCTTTGCAATGCAACAGCTGCGCGAGGCGCCGACGCTGCGCGGACTCGAGATGCAGCTCGGCGTCCTCTGGCGCCGCAGCGTTCAGGTGGCGAGCCTCTGCTTCGTCGTTGCCCGTCATCTGACCACTGTCAGTGCCGACACGGCGCTCCTCGCAGGCCTGCTGCAGGGCATCGGCCGCCTCTACATCCTCACGCGCGCCAGCGGCCATCGGTCCCTCTTCTCCGATGCGGCCGCTTATCAGGCCATCGAGCACGACTGGCACCTGAGTATCGCGGCAGCGCTGCTCGAGAACTGGGGCATCGCCGATGAGATCGTGCAGGCGGTGCACGAGTCCGAGAACCTCGAGCGCGACTCGCGCGGCCCGCTCACCCTGACCGACGTGCTGGTCGTCGGCACGCTGCTCGCGGAGATCAACGGAGACTCGGGCGCCCTCGCCGCCCAGATCGCCTGCGCGAAGCCGCTGCAGCGGCTGCGGCTGGATCAACTGGCTTGTGAGCGCTTCCTCGCCGAATCGGCGCAGGAATTGGCTACGATGCGGGATGCTCTGGGGTGAGGGCCGAACGTCCGGCCCACGGACGGCCGGGCCGGGGCCCCGCCGCCATCGAAGCCAGGGGCCGCCCTTACGCCGCGCCGAGTACGCGACCCGGACGAGCGTTGGAAGCCGTGTAACCCTTCGGTCCGTACGTGTCGGTCCGGGCCGGACGGCCCGTTAGCGTATCGAGCATGCCCTCGACACGCTTCAGACGCGCCGCAACGATGATGCCGTTGCGATCGTTGAGATCGCGACACCGTACGGCACGCTGTGCGCAGTCCCGCAGGCAGGAGAGCAATCTGCCTTCGCTGTCGCACCAGGCCATCAGGCCCTCGAGGCCGGTCCGATCGGCCGAAAAGCCGTGTGCGGCGCAGAGCGAGCGGCGTTGCTCCTCGATCCGGGCCAGCGCGCCCATGCGCTCCTGACGGGCGCGGGTCGTCGTCTCCAGAACCTGGATGTTCGAAGTCTCGAGCACGCGTGACTCCTCCGCGAGCAGCGCCTCGAGATCCCCGAGAAGCTGCGACTCCTCGCGCAGCAGCGTCCCCAGATGCTCGCGGCAGACTTCCGGGTCCACGGCTCAGCCTTCCGGAAGCTGTGAGAGCGAGCGTTCGAGCTGCATCAGCTGATCGGCGATCTGCTGCGGCTGTACCGCGTAGCTGCCCTGCTCGATCGCCGTGCGAAACTGCGCCACCCGGCCCTCATCGACGGCAGGGAGGCTGCGCAAGGTCTGCTCGAGCGTCGCGAGCTGGCTCGCCGAGTCAGTGATATGCACATCGGCGGTAGCCGCGCTCGAGACGTCCGCCTCGGGCGAGGACGAGCCGGTCGCCGCATCGCGAGCCTTCTGCGCCGGGCGGCCTGCGCCGATCGGGGTGAGATCACTGCTTAAGCCACTGATTTTGTTAGACATCGCGGAACTCCTGGAGAGATCCCTCGCCGCCTGTAGCGGCAGGCCGCCGGATTACTTTAGGGTGTGACGTCCACCACACGGCCCGTCTCGACGACCCCCTGCACCACCTTGGAAGAGGAGACGTTCTGTACCCGGATGAGCGTACCGTAGCGTCCGTCCTGCAAGGCCACTCCCGCAGCCCGTACCTGGATCCCTTGCGCGCCGGCCACGAGCGTAACCTGCTCCCCCTGGCGCACCATGAAATCGGGCAGCAGGTCCTGGGCCATCAGCACCGCACCGGCAGGTAGGGGGTGGCGCAGCGTGCTGCGGGGGAGCTGCGCGAGGTCGGTGACATATCCCACGGCCAGCCCACTCACCAGGCGCGTCTCTGCAATGACGTCATCGGCGCGCAGACGCGCTCCTTGAACCTCGGGCGACTTGAGCGCCCAGACGTGGATGCGCGATGCGATGGTCACGGGCACATAGACGGTCCAGTCGGCTCCCTGATGGCAGCCGACGGCAATGGATGCCTGCGCCTGTAGCCGCGTCCCGGTAAGGAGCCCGGCTTCGAGCGGCCCGCCGCAGCGCACGAAGCGCAGGCGCGGATCGAGCCGGCTCGCCGTCACCACGATGTCGTTATCGCCGGACGGCATCTCGGCACGGACGAAATCCATAGCGGCCGCGCGAATCGAACCCAGCGGCTGGATCGGCTGCCCGGAACACCAGGCGGGGCCGGAGCAAAGAGCCGCCGCGAACAGCAGGCCTGCGCGCGCCCATGGACGCAAGCGACGGGTTTCCGACACTGGATCACTCATGTAGATATACGCGTGCAAATGCCGCGCCAGCTGCCGCGCCCCGCAAGCCCTCAAGCCCCGTCCCAACATGCCGATATTCATCCGCAGACAGCATCGCCGTCCGCGGCCGCCCGCGGCAGCCGCCGCGCTGCACAGCGGCAAACTCCTGCCGCCCGAATGTGACCTGACTCACATTCCAACACCACCTCCACCCCCCGGCGGCGGCGCGCACGCCCTGCCGGCGATTTGGCATGCGTCTTGCTCCTGCTCCGGCCAGGCCCACAGACCGCCGGAATTTCGACATGCCGCTCGACCTCAACACCTATCTCGGTATCGAGCCCGATGCCCTCAAGGTGTATTCGCAGCGGGCGGAGGTGCTCGCCGCGAACCTCGCCAACGCCGATACCCCGGGGTATCAGGCGCGTGACATCGACTTCCGGGCGGCGCTCGCGTCTGCCGGCTCCCCGGGCAGCCCGCTCACGCCCGTGACCACGAGCCCGGAGGACGTCACGGCCGGCTCGGCCGGCGGCGGCCTCACCACCGAGCAGTTCCTCAAGTACCGCATACCGCTCGCACCCGCGCTCGATGGCAACACGGTCGACTCACAGATGGAGGAGAGCCAGTTCGCGCAGAACACGGTGCGCTTCCAGGCGACGCTCACTTTCCTCAACAACAGATTCAGCGAGCTCTCCACCGCCATCACCGGTCAATAGCACCGGCACGTAACGCAGCAGCACGGCAGACTCACCATGGCATTCTTCAATATCTTCAACATCGCCGGCTCCGGCATGTCCGCCCAGTCGGTGCGCCTGAACACGGTCGCGAGCAACCTCGCCAATGCCGACAGCGTCAGCAACAGCGCCGCGACCGCCTACAAGGCCCGCTATCCGGTCTTTCAGGCCATCCAGACTTCTCTGATGAGCCCGGGTGCAGCCATCGACCCGACGAAGGGGGCCGATGCCTCCGTGAAGGTATCCGACATCGTGCAGAGCACCGCTCCCGGTGCTGCACGCTACGAGCCGGGCAATCCCCTGGCGGATGCCAACGGCTATGTCTACGCATCGAACGTCAACGTGGTCGAGCAGATGGCCGACATGATCTCAGCCTCCCGCTCGTACCAGAACGACGTCGAGGTTCTCGAGACCTCCAAGCAGCTGATGCTCGATACCCTGAAGCTCGGCAGCTGAGCGCCGTAACTCCCAACACCAGGACACAACCTCATGTCAGTGGATTCAATCGGTGCCTTTGCCGCCCAGACCGCGGCCGCCGCGGCTGCGACCGCCGCGACCCAGAGCAGCTCCTCCGGCGGCGGCCTGCCGCAGATCAGCCAGAGCGATTTCCTCCAGCTGATCACCGCCCAGCTGCAGGACCAGGACCCCACGCAGCCCGCAGACCCCAACCAGATGCTCAATGAGCTCGCCTCGCTGAGCGAGGTCAGCGGCATGAACAACATGAACGGGGCAATCGGCAACCTGTCGACTTCCATGCAGTCCTCACAGCTGCTGAGCGGCACGAACATGATCGGCCACGGAGTGCTCGCCGCCGCCACCACGGCGCAGCTGACCTCCGGCGGCAAGGTGACCGGTGCGCTGCGGGCGCCGGCCGGCGCCGGCGCCGTCACCGTCCAGGTGACCGACTCGACCGGACAGCTGGTGCGCACTTTCCAGGTCGCGCCGCAGGCCTCCGGGCTCACGAGCTTCTCGTGGGACGGCACCACCAATTCGGGCAGCGCGGCACCGGCCGGCGCATACAGCTTCACCGCAGCCGCGATGAGCAACGGCGCGGCGGCCTCCGTGCCCACTTATCTGCAGAGCACGGTCAACAGCGTGACCATCGACCCGAGCACGCAGACCCTTTCCCTGAATACCAATTCCGGAACGCTGTCGCTCGCCGACGTCGTCCAGGTGAACTGAGGAGCCAGTCCCCATGTCATTCGATCTCGCCCTCTCGGGCATCAATGCCGCCAATACCGATCTCAACGTCACGTCGAACAACCTCGCGAACGTCAACACCACCGGCTTCAAGGAATCGCGCGCGGAGTTCGCGAGCCTGTTCGCCCAGACTCAGGAGGGCGTCTCCCGGACTGCAGTCGGCAACGGCGTGCAGGTCAGCGAGATCGCCCAGCAGTTCGGCCAGGGTAACATCACCTCCACGCAGAACAACCTCGATCTCGCTCTCAGCGGCTCCGGGTTCTTCATCATGAGCAACAACGGCGCCCTCAACTACACGCGTAACGGCTCCTTCCAGGTCGACCAGAACGGCTTCCTCGTCGGCGCCACCGGCGAGCACGTGCAGGGCTACGCGCCGCTCGCGAACGGCGGGTTCAACACCGGCGGTCTCGGAGACCTGCAGCTGACGACGGCCGAGAGCGCGCCGAATGCGACCACGAATGCGGAGATCTCTCTCAACGTGCCGTCGAGCGCCACCCCGCCGACCACGACGCCGCTCAATCCGGCCGACCCGACGACCTACAATGACACCACCTCCCTCACGGTGTACGACTCCCTGGGCGCGGCGCATACCGGGCAGCTCTATTTCGTGAAGCAGGCGAGCCCCGCGAACACCTGGAATGCGAGTCTGTACGTCGACGGCACCGCGGTAGGCGCCGGCCCGCAGACCCTCACCTTCTCCAGCACCGGCGCGCTCACCACACCAGCCAATGGCAAGGTGAGCTTCGGCTCCTACACGCCGGCGACGGGCGCCAATGCCCTCAACATGACCTTCGATTTCAGCCAGGCCACCCAGTTCGGCGATGCCTTCGGCGTGAATTCCATCTCCCAGGACGGCTTCACCACCGGCAGCATCACCGGAATCAACATCAGCTCGACGGGCGTCGTGCAGGCGAACTTCACCAATGGCCAGTCGAAGACGCTCGGACAGGTCGCGCTCGCGAACTTCGCCAATCCGCAGGGCCTGCAGCAGGAGGGCAACACGGAATGGGCGCAGAGCTTCGATTCGGGCTCGGCCGTGCACGGCGTAGCCGGCGGCTCCGGCTTCGGTACCATCCAGTCGGGCGCCCTGGAAAACTCGAACGTCGACATCACCACGCAGCTCGTCCACATGATCACGGCCGAGCGCGACTTCCAGGCCAACGCGCAGATGATCTCGGCGACCAATACGGTCACCCAGGCGATCATCAACATCCCAAACGGTTGACGTAGGAGCTCACGATGATACGTCCTCGTCCAAAAGCAAATGCGGGAGCGGCCCAAGGCCGCCCTTGGGCCGCGGGATCAAATGCGGTGATTGGGCTGGCTGCCCAAAGCGCCGCAGGCGACTTTGGGCCAAATTGACGTGGACAAGTCACTGTACGTCGCGATGACCGGCGCCAAGGACATCCTTGATGCGCAGGCCGTCAACAACTTCAATCTGGCCAATGCGAGCACGACCGGCTTCAAAGCCGATCTCGCCGCTTTCCAGAGTCAGGCCGTGGCCGGAAGCGGCTACGCCTCGAGAGTGTACGCGACGGCCTCGATCGCCGGCTGGGACCAGTCACAGGGAGCTCTGCAGACCACCAACGTGCCCCTCGACGTCGCGGTGCAGGGCCAGGGATACATCGCGGTGCAGGGACCTAACGGCCAGGAGGCGTATACGCGTAACGGCGATCTGCACCTGACTCCGGAGGGACTCCTCGTCACCAGCACCGGACAGGCCGTGCTCGGGGACAACGGCCCGATCAGCCTGCCGCCGAGCTCGTCGATCAAAATCGGCGAGGACGGCACCATCACGGTCCTCCCTTTCGGCGCGCCGGCACAGTCGCTCGCCACCGTCGGGCGCATCAAGCTGGTGAACCCCCCGCCCGATACGCTGGTGCGCCAGGGCGGCGGCCTCTTCCAGCTCGCGGCCGCCGGCACGGACACGGCCCCTGCCGATGCGACCGTGAAGCTCACCTCCGGCGTCCTCGAGTCGAGCAACGTCGACCTCGCGGGCGCGATGGTGAACATGATCGACCTGTCGCGCAATTTCGAGCTGCAGGTCAAGGCGATGAAGAGCGCGGATGAGAACGCGCAGGCCTCCGCGCAGCTCCTGCAACCCACCTGAACGAGAGAATGCCCTCATGAACGCAGCCCTGTGGGCCGCCAAAACCGGCCTCGATGCGCAGCAGACCGAGATGGCCGTCATCTCGAACAACCTCGCCAACGTCAACACGACGGGGTTCAAGGAGGACCGGGCGGTATTCGAGGACCTGCTGTACCAGAACCAGACGCAGGCCGGCGCCGACACCTCGCAAACGACGCAGTCACCCTCCGGCATGTCGATCGGCACGGGCGTGCAGGTGATGGCGACGGAAAAGAACTACAGCCAGGGCGGCCTCACTCAGACGGGCAACCCGCTCGATCTGGCGGTCCAGGGGCAGGGGTTCTTCCAGATCCAGATGCCGGATGGAACCCTCGCCTACACCCGCGACGGTACCTTCCAGACCAACGCCCAGGGACAGATCGTCACCGCGAGCGGCTACCAGGTGCAGCCCGGGATCACCATTCCGCAGGGGGCGCAGAGCGTCACGATCGGCAGCGACGGCACGGTGAGCGTGCTGCTCGCCGGTCAGTCCGCGCCGACCCAGGTGGGACAGCTGCAGCTCGCCAACTTCATCAACCCGCCGGGACTCACTCCCGTCGGCCAGAACCTGCTGGTGCAGTCGGCCGCGAGCGGCTCGCCGCAGACCGGCTCTCCCGGGACCAACGGCTTCGGCACCCTCGGCCAGGGCAAGCTCGAGAGCTCCAACGTCAACGTGGTCGAGGAGCTCGTCAACATGATCCAGACCCAGCGCGCCTACGAGATGAACTCCAAGGCGATCTCGACCGTCGACCAGATGCTGCAGTATGCCACCCAGAACACCTGAGTCCTTCCCGCAGAATCGTGCCACGAGCCGCGCCTGGCGACAGGGCGCCCGGCCCGCGCTTCCTGCGCGGGCGCTCGGCACTTCGTGGCTCGCCCTCGCCTGCCTGCTGCTCGCAGCCTGTGCCACCCATCGGCCGGCGCTCGACCAGCCACTGCAGCTGCCGCACTTCACGCCGCCGCCTGCGGATGGGGCGATCTTCCATACCGGCTACAGTGCGGGGCTTTTCGACAATCCCACGGCCCGCAACGTCGGCGATACGGTGACCGTCATCCTCCAGGAGTCGACGGCCGCGCAGAAGAGCTCCCAGACGGACACCGCCAAGACCACCAAGGACGCGCTCGCCGCGCCCACGGTGCTCGGCAACAGCGTGACCATCCACGGTACGCCGGTGCTCAGCGGCAGCCTCGACAATGCCAACAGCTTCAGCGGCTCGGGCGACAGCAAGCAGAGCGACAGCCTGGTGGGCAACATCACGGTGACGGTCGTGAACCGGCTGCCGAACGGCAACCTCGTGGTGCAGGGGCAGAAGTACATCGACATCAACCAGGGGAGCGAGTTCGTGCGCCTCGAGGGCATCATCCGGCCCATCGACATCTCGGCGCAGAACACCGTCCCGTCCTCGGCCGTGGCCGATGCGCGCATCGCCTATGGTGAGAAGGGCGCGCTGGCCGATGCCAACCGCCCGGGACTGCTGTCCCGCTTCTTCAACAGTCCATGGATGCCCTTTTAATGCGCTGGATCTGGTCATCGCTGCCCGGCGCAGCGCGTCTCGAGCAAAACGCGTGGTTTTTGCTCGAGACTCCGCCAGATTTTTGTCGGCGCTACCTGCGGCGGCGGGGCACAGTCCCTGTGCCTGGGATATGGGTCGCACTGCTTCAGTCCTCGGGGCCAACCCGCCCGGTCGAATGAGAAACTACATGAAATCTGGACTCGGACATCCACTCCTGCGGCCCGCGCTGCTGCTCCTGGCAATGTTGCTTGCCACCGGCACCGCCCATGCGGAGCGGGTGGAGGATCTCGCCACCGTCGGCGGGGTGCGCAGCAACCAGCTGGTCGGTTACGGCCTGGTGGTGGGGCTCGATGGCACGGGAGACCAGACGAGCCAGACCCCCTTCACCATCCAGAGCATCGAGAACATGCTGGCCAAGTTCGGTGTGACCGTGCCGGCCAACACTAATCCGATGCTGAAGAACGTAGCGGCGGTGACGGTTCACGCGACGCTGCCGCCCTTCTCGAAGCCTGGCCAGACGATCGATATCACCGTTTCCTCGATCGGCAATGCCACCAGTCTCCGGGGCGGAAGTCTCGTTATGACGCCGCTATCCGGTGCCGATGGCCAGGTGTACGCCATGGGACAGGGTAGCGTCATCGTCAGCGGCTTCGGTGTGGAGGGCAAGGACGGCTCCAGCATCACGGTAAACGTCCCCAGCAGCGGCCGTATCCCCAATGGAGCGACGGTCGAGCGGGCGGTCCCCACTAACTTCGACAGTGGTCCCTACGTCACCCTGAATCTCGACACGCCGGACTTCACCACCGCGACGCGCCTGACCGATGCCATCAACAAGCTTCTCGGCCCCGACACCGCCGAAGCCCTCGATGCCGTGTCCGTGCGGGTGCGCGCGCCGACGGAGCCCAGCCAACGCATCGCCTACGTCTCGACGCTCGAGCGGCTCGACATCGATCCCGCCGCACCACCCGCTCGCGTAATCATCAATTCGCGTACCGGGACCGTGGTGATCAGCTCCGAGGTTCACGTGTTGGCGGCGGCCGTCGCGAGCGGATCACTCACCGTCTCGATCACGGAGCGCTCCGACGTGAGTCAACCCGGCCCCTTCAGCAACGGCGAGACCGCCGTCACCCCTCGCAGCACGCTCGACGTGAAGCAGGAGAAGGCGCACATGTTCAAGTTCCCGTCCGGAGTCAATCTCAACGAGATCGTCACCGCCGTCAACTCCGTGGGCGCGGCCCCCGGCGATCTGGTAGCCATTCTCGAAGCACTGAAGGAGGCCGGGGCGCTGCGCGCCCAGCTGATCGTGATATGAGCCTGCCGATCGTAGATCCTCATCAGCTCGCCGCTGCCGGCAATCTCGCCGGCCTGAAGCAGGCCGCCGCGAACCAGAGCCCGCAGGCGCTGCGCGAGGCGGCCGTGCAGTTCGAGAGCCTGTTCACCAGCATGGTGCTGAAGAGCATGCGTGCGGCGAGCTTCAAGGATCCGATCTTCGGCTCGGACCAGGAGGACCTCTACCAGGAAATGTACGATGACCAGGTCGCTGCCGAGATGAGCAAGGGCAAAGGCCTCGGCCTCGCAGACATGCTGGTGCAGCAGCTGCGGCGCGGCGGCATCGGCGGGGCGGACTCTGCCGGCGCGACCCCGTCGCAACCCTTGAGCCAGTCTGCCGCAGGTGCCGGCACGACTGGCAGCACCGCTGCCAACAGGCTGATGGGAGTAACCACTGGTGGCGGTTCGAGAGCCGGCGCCAGTGCGAACGCGAGCGCAAGCGCCGATGCCAACGCAAGCGCCGATGCCAGCGCAAGCGCGGATGCGCGCACGAGCGCCAATGCCCTCGCAGCCGCCACTGGCAGCACGGCCAGTGCTCTTAGTGCCACGACCGGCACCGCCTCCTGCCCGACCAGCGCACAGCAGGCCGAGTTCGCTCGCGCTCTCTGGCCCGATGCGCAGCAGGCCGCACGACAACTCGGCGTGAGCCCGGTCACACTTCTCGCCCAGGCGGCTCTCGAGACCGACTGGGGACGCAAGGTCCCTCAAAATGCGGGCGGGGCCACGAGCAACAATCTTTTCGGCATTAAAGCCACCTCCGGCTGGACCGGCTCGGCGGTGACTAACAGCACCCGGGAATTCAGCGGCGGGAGGGCGAGCACGGTGAGCGCCGCCTTCCGCTCGTACGACTCCGCCGGCCACTGCTTCCAGGATTATGTCGAGCTGCTGCGCAGCAACCCTCGCTACGAGGCAGCGCTCGGCACGGGCAATGACGTGCAGGCATTCGGCTCGGCCCTGCAGCAGGGCGGATATGCGACCGATCCGGCTTATGCGAGCAAGCTCACCGCCGTGGCCGGCACGATGGCTCACGCTCTTACGCGGGCAGCGGCGGCCGGTCCCGTATCGGCCCCCCTCGGCTCACTAAAGTTTGCCGCCAGTCTGCCGACAACCGACGGCAGCGGTACGCTGCAAAGGCGATAACGGATGGCCGATCTCCTCTCAACCAGCGTCTCCGGGCTGCTCGCCTTCCAGCAGGCGCTGGACGTCACGAGCAACAATATCGCCAACGCCTCGACGCCGGGATACTCCGTCGAGACCGCGAATCTCGCCGAGGCTCAGGGCCAGATCACCAAGGGAGGCTTCGTCGGCAGCGGCGTCGACGTTCAGAGCATCACCCGCAGCTACAGCGAATACCTCGCGCAGCAGGTGCGTGGCTCGCAGGCGAGCTACTCGAGCGCCAATACACTGGCGACGCAGGCCGGCCAGGTCGACAACATGCTGAGCGACTCGAGCACCGGGCTCACCGCGACGCTGCAGAGCTTCGTCAATTCGCTGCAATCGGTGGCGAGCGCGCCCACCTCGACCTCCGCCCGCCAGGCGCTCCTCAACAGGGCTCAGGCGCTCGCGCAGCAGCTCACCTCGTACGATTCGCAGCTCTCGCAGTTCGGCTCACAGCTCGAGACGCAGATCAACGGCGATGTGTCGCAGGTCAACACGATCACCGCCAACATCGCCTCGCTCAATCAGCAGATCGCCGCCGAGTCGAGCTCGGGCCAGACGCCGAATCAGCTGATGGACCAGCGCGACCAGCTCATCGACCAGCTGAGCAAGTACGTCTCGGTCAAGACTGTTACCGAGAGCAACGGCTCGATGGATGTCTACATCGGCACCGGCCAGGCGCTGGTCACGGGCGGGGCGGCGCAGAAGCTGCTCACCACCCCCGGCACGTACAATGCCTCCGAGGTCGGCATTGCCATCTCCGGCGGCGGCACCAGCGCGGACATCACCTCTGAGATCAGCGGCGGTGAGCTCGGGGGACTCCTGAGCGCACGCAGCCAGGTGCTCGACCCGGCACGCAACGCCGTCGGCCAGGTGAGCGTCGCGGTTGCGAGCATCGTCAACCGGCAGCAACAGTCCGGCATGGACCTCAGCGGTGCCCAGGGCCAGCCGATGTTCACCGTGGGCGGCGTGCAAACCCTGCAGGCCTCGGACAATACAGGCAGCGCCGCCCTCAGCGTTACGCGCGGCGCTCTGAGCGCGCTCACGACGGACGACTACAAGCTGCAGTTCTCCGGCGGCGCGTGGCAGCTCACCGACGTCACCACGGGACAGCCGGTCACGATGACCGGCAGCGGCACCAGTGGCAGTCCCTTCCAGGCGGCAGGGCTGAGCATCGTGACGAGCGGCACACCTGCAAGTGGCGACAGCTTCCTGATCCAGCCGACCGCTGCGGCCGCCGGCGGCTTCGCGGTCGCGCTCACCAGCCCGGCGCAGATCGCAGCGGCCTCGCTGGTCCAGGGCACGGCAGGCGCGGCCAATACGGGCGGCGCAACGGTGAGTGCGGCCAGCGTCACTGACCCGAGCACATGGGTATCGGGCACGTACACCGTGACGTTCGGCGCCGGCAACAGCTACACCGTCAAGAACGGCGGTGGGACGCAGGTTGCCTCGGGCACTTACACGAGCGGCACACCGATCACCTTCCAGGGCGCGCAGCTCACGCTCACGGGGTCACCCGCGGCCGGCGACACCTTCACCGTCGGCCCCAACAGCCCGGCGAATACCGGCGACAACAGCAATCTGCTCGCCATGACCGATGCGCTCTCGGCATCGGCGCTCAACGGCGGCGCGACCTCGGTGAGCGGTGCGGCAAACAGTCTGGTGAGCCAGATAGGCGTGATCACCCAGCAGGCGCAGAACAACGCCACTGCGCAACAGACAGTGAACCAGGACGCCACCACCGCTCGTAACAACGTCTCTGGCGTCAATCTCGACCAGGAAGCGGCGAACATGCTTCGCTACCAGCAGGCCTACCAGGCGATGGCGCAGGTCATCACCGCCTCGGGGCAGATGTTCACGTCCCTCATCAACGCCATCCAGGGGTGATCGCCGTGACCATCTCGACCCTCACCTTCCAGACCAATGCGCTCAATCAGATGGAGGCGCTCGAGACCGCCCTGTCGAAGACGCAGATGCAGCTCTCGAGCGGCAAGCGCATCCAGACTGCCGCCGACGATCCGACCGGGATGGCGCAGGTGAATCAGCTCAACATGGAGCTCTCCGCCTCCCAGCAGTACGTCACCAACGGCAATCTCGCCACGGCGAACCTGAATCTCGAGACCCAGGCGCTCACCGACGCGACCAACCTCATGCAGAGCGCCCGCGATCTGGCGGTGGAAGCCAACAACGCCGCGCTCTCGGCCACCCAGCGGCAGGACATCGCGACCCAGCTCAACCAGCAGCTGCAGCAGCTCGTCGCGATCGGCAACCGCACCGACACCAACGGCAATTACCTCTTCGGCGGCTATTCTTCCAGCAGTCAGCCCTTTGCCCAGAGCGGCAATTCCGTGAGCTACTCCGGGGCGGAGCAGGTCAGCCAGATACAGATCAGCGAGAACCAGCGGATCTCCTCGGGCGATACCGGAAGCTCGGTATTCATGAATCTGCCGGCGGGCAACGGCACCTTCACCACCGCGGCGGGCGCGGCGAACACCGGCGGCGCCTCGATCAGTCCCGGCACGGTGACCAATCCCTCACAATGGGTTCCGGACACCTATACGATCACGTTCACGGACGCCACGGACTACACGGTGACGAACAGCGGCGGCGCCACCGTGACCACTGGCACCTACGACAGCACTAAGGGCGGCAGCATCTCCTTCAATGGGATTGAGGTCGCGGTGAGCGGACCTCCGGCGACTGGTGACACGTTCACGGTGGCTCCCGCGGGCCAATCGAGCGCCTTCGCGACGCTTGCGGGTCTCGTCAGTACCTTGAGCTCGCCGACGCTCAATGCCGGGCAGATCACCACCCAGATCAACCAGGCCCTCGAGCAGATCGACGGCGCGATCAACAACCTGGGGAACGTGCAGGCATCCGTCGGCGGGCGCTTGAACGCAGTGACCTCGTCCCAGTCCGCCGCCCAGAGCCGGCAGACGGACCTCACGACCCAGGCCTCCAATATCCAGAGCACCGACTACGCGGCCGCAACGGTTCAATTGAGCAGCGAGGAGATCACCCTGCAGGCGGCCGAGCAGTCCTATGCCTCGCTCGCCAAGCTCTCCCTGTTCAATTATGTCTCATGAGAGCCGCCGTAAGCACGCCAGCCCGCAGGCTACGGACCAGGCGTGTGATCCACTCTGCACTTCGCTCACCTCGGCTCCGCCTGATTCAAGTTCCCTCACGGCGCACCGATAACCTGCCTGACCGGAGGCGGATGAAACCCGCCTCCCCCCAGACAGCGCGACGGACGTGTGTCCGGCGCCTGAGAGAAACTTCAGGAGTCTAGACAAATGTCACTCGTCCTCAATACGAACATTGACGCACTCGTCGCGCAGAACAGTCTGACGTCGTCGGGTAGTCAATTGGCTTCCGCCCTGCAGCAGCTGTCCTCGGGTCTGCGCATCAACACCGCCGCCGACGACGCGGCCGGGTTCGCGATTGCCCAGGGCATGACCTCGCAGATCAACGGCTTGAACCAGGCCGCCCAGAACGCCAATGACGGTGTGTCGCTTGCCCAGACCGCCTCGGGCGCCATGCAGGAGGTCGTGAACGACCTGCAGTCCATGCGTGACCTCGCGGTTGAGTCGTTGAACGCTTCGAACAGCGCGAGCGACCGTTCCGACCTCAACGCGCAGTTCGAGCAGTTGATGAACGACATCAACAGCGTCTCCTCGCAGACGCAGTTCAACGGCGTGAACCTGCTCGACGGCTCCTTCCAGGGCGCGACCTTCCAGGTGGGCGCCAACGCCGGCCAGTCGATCACCATCGGCGCGATTTCGAGCTCGAGCTCGAGCGCCATCGGCAACTACAACACTGGCGCGCTGAGCGTCGCTGGCACGGTCAAGACCGCTGCTGGCAGCACGATCACCACGACCGCGGGCACCGCGGGCGTGTACAACGCCACCAACCTTGCCGCGTCGACGGATCTCGGCACGGCAGTCGCCGGGTCCAGCGTGACGCTGAGCGTGAGCGTCGACGGAACGAGCTACACCACCAATGCCGTCACCCTGAGTGGCACGCAGGCCACTGACCTCAAGAGCATCGCGGCTGCGGTCAACCAGGCGCTGAGCTCGGTTGGCGGCATCGTCGCCACCGTCGACAGCACCGCTGGCACCATAGTGCTGAGCGGCACGCCGACAGCCGGCTCCGGCCACGTTGTCAACTTCTCGGTCTCCAGCGCTACGGATGCTGCGGGCAACGCAGTCACGGCAGGTGCCAATACGCTGAAGGACCTCGGCCTCGACAGCTCAGACGTCGTGGGCGCCTATGCCACCGGCGGCTCGGCGAACCCGACGGTGAACCACCTGAGCGGCCTCGACGTGAAGACCGTCGACAACTCCAACCTTACGCTGATCTCGATCGACAATGCGCTGCAGCAGCTTGCAAACAGCAGCTCGAATCTCGGCGCTTATCAGAACCGGTTCCAGGCCGCCATCACGGGCCTGAACACCGATTCGACCAACCTCAGCGCCGCGAAGAGCTCGATCGTGGATGCGGACTACGCCCAGGCGACCTCCAACCTGTCGAAGGCGCAGATCCTGCAGCAGGCGAGCACGGCGATGGTGGCCCAGGCCAATACCATCCCGCAGAACATCCTCACGCTGCTGCAGAAGCTGCCGTAAGGGGAGTGCACTGAGCGGAGAAATTCGCAATCACGGACGAAGTTACCGAGGGTGGGCGCCGCAAGGCCCCACCCTCTCTTCGCTTCTACACGATGTAAGGCCAGGAGCCGCAGATGGCGTCGACTAATCCGATCGTTTCGGTGGCGAGCAACACCAGCTCGGGCGCTGCCGGAGGCTCCGTCATCGACGTGAGCAGCCTGGTATCGCAGCTCGTCTCGGCGACCCAGGCGCCGCAGGAAGCACTCATCTCGAGCAAGACGCAGGCCGTCACCGCGCAGATCTCGGCGGTCGGCACCCTGAAGAGCGCCCTCTCGACCTTCCAGTCCTCACTCAGCGCGATCAACACGCCGAGCTCGTTCAATACGCTCTCGGCCACGAGCAGCGACCCGACGGCGTTCACGGCCACGGCGGATTCCGGTGCAGTGCTCGGCAACTACACCGTCGGCATCACGAAGCTGGCCCAGGGCCAGCAGCTCGTCTCGGCCGCCTTCACGGGCGGCAGCTCCGCCACGGTGGGCACGGGCAGCCTGCAGCTCACCCTCGGCAATACGCATTTCAACGTCACCATCGCCAGCAGCAGCGACACGGTCGCCGGGATAGCCGCGGCCATCAACGGCGCGAGCGGCAATCCGGGTATCGAGGCGAGCGTCGTCACGGGCACGGACGGAGCCCACCTGGTGTTGACCTCCTCCCTGACCGGAGCCACCAATAAGATCCAGGTTGCTGAGACCGACGGCGGCACCGCTCTATCGCAAATCACGTACAGCACGGGCAGCGCCAACTACCGAGAGCAGACGGCGGCCCAGGACGCAGTGTTCACCGTTTCCGGTGTCGACTTCACCAGCGCCAGCAATACCGTTACGGATGCGGTCAGCGGCGTGACGCTGGACCTGCTGGCCCCGACGACGTCCGATACCACACTTTCTGTTTCGACCGACACCTCGACGGTCGAGCAGAATATCAACGCCTTCGTAACCGCCTACAACACCCTGCAGGGCTCGTTCTCGACGCTCGGCAACTTCAATTCCACCACGAACACCGCGGGCCCGATGATGGGTGATGCGCTGTTGTCCGGTGTGCACAACCAGGTGCGATCGGCGCTATATAGCGTCGTCAACACCGGGTCATCCACCTACAACACCCTTGCCAGCATTGGCATCACGACCAACAGCGACGGGACGCTCAGCGTCAACCAGGCGACGCTTTCGGCGGCGCTGACGTCCAACTTCACCGCCGTCAGCCAGCTCTTCAGCGGCACGACAGGCGTCGCGACTTCTCTCAATTCGCAGATCCAAGCCGCCCTGACGGCCGGCGGCTCGATCGACTCGCGCAGCAAGACCCTGGTGCAGCAGGAAAACGCGCTGACGCAGCAGAGCGACCAGCTCACCAAGCAGATGAAAGATCTGACGGCGAGTCTCACGGAACAGTACGCGTCCCTCAACACCCTGCTCTCCTCGCTGCAGTCGACCTCATCTTATCTGTCGCAGGCCTTCAACAACCTGCCGCGGGTGCAGGGCACCCCCTCGGCATAAGGCGATCCACGCCTCAAGTTCTCCGACTTCGGGCCGTTACGGGGGTATCGGGAATCGAAGGAGTTACACCTCGTGGGCCCCTACTCGCAGCAGGCGAAGCTCGCCACCTACCGCAGCGTCAGCGCGCATGGCGCCGTTGCCGACGCGGACCCGCACGCACTGGTTCTCACGGTCATGGATGCCGCGGTGGCGCGGATCGGCGCCGCACGCGCCTGCGTGGAGCGCAAGGAGACACGGCGCATGGCGAGCCTGTTGCACAGCGCGGTGATCCTGATTGCCGAGCTGCGCGGCAGCCTCGACTTGCAGAAGGGTGCCGCGCTGGCGCAGAACCTCAGTGATCTGTACGAGTACATGACACGCCGGCTGATGCTCGCGAACCTGAACAGCGATCCGGCGCCCATGACGGAGGTCCTGAGCCTCCTCGGGGAGATCCGCGGCGCCTGGGCTGCCATCGGACCCCAGGTCAGGCAGCAGCCTCCCTCCGCCGTAACGACCTCCGCCTGAACGGCCCGAGGTTCGGCACGGACCCCGGAAGCCGCGCCCGGCTCGTCAGCGAAATGCGACATATTTCGCTGCGGGGCTGAACATATCCTGCCAAGGTGGCGTCCATGAGCAGACGCCAGTCGCCCGCCCGGTCGGGGTCACACCCCATGGTACGGACACCCCTGCAACCCCTCCCTCCGGCAGCGATCCAGAAGGCCTGGGAAAGCTTCGGTCGCGGAGAGCGTGGCCAGGCCGAGGCCCTGTGCCGGTCGATTCTGGCGAAGCAGCGGGACCACGCCGGCGCCTTGACACTGCTCGGAATCATCCTCGCGCAGTCACGGCGCACCGAAGAGGCGGCACAGCTTCTCGGACGTGCCGCCGAGCAGCTACCGAAGGATGCTTCGGCACAAAACAACTATGGCAATGTCCTCAGAGACCTGGGCCGTCACGTGAGCGCCCTGAGCGCGTACGAGCGCGCACTCGCCATACAGCCGGACTACGCGGACGCCCACTACAACCGGGCGCTCGTCCTGCAGGACCTGCGCCGCTTCGAAGACGCGGTCGTGGGCTACGATCGCACGCTCGCCCTCAAACCCGACTACGCGGCCGCTCACAACAATCGGGGTATCGCGCTCCAGGAGCTCGGGCGCTACGAAGAGGCCGTAGCCAGCTATGAGCGCGCGCTCGCGGCCAAGCCCGACTACGCCGCCGCCTACAACAACCGCGGCACTGCGTTGGCGAAGCTTCGGCGCTTCGGAGAGGCGCTGGAGAGCTACGAGCGGGCGCTCGCCCTGCAACCGGCCTTCGCCGATGCGCACAACAACCGCGGCGCCGTGCTGCGCGAGCTCAAGCGGCCGGAGGAGGCGGTCGCGAGCTTCGAGCAGGCAATCGCCGCGAAGCCCGATCTCACCGAAGGACACAACAATCTCGGAGTCGCGCTCCGCGAGCTGGAACGCACCGAGGAGGCGCTGGCCAGCTACGATCGGGCTCTGGCGATCAAGGCGGACTATGCCGAGGCACACAATAATCGGGGCGTCGCGCTGCGCTCCCTGCGGCGTCTCGATGAGGCACTCGAGAGCTTCGAGCGAGCGCTGGCCGCAAATCCGGAGTATCCGGAAGCGCTACTGAACCGGGGCGCCGCCCTGCACGACGGGCGCCGGCTTCATGAGGCGCTCGCGAACTATGAGCGTGCGCTGGCCCTGAAATCCGACTATGCGGACGCATACCGCAACCATGCCCTGGCTCTGCAGGAGCTGCGGCGGCCGGATGAGGCTCTGGCGAGCTATGAGCGCGCGCTGGCGCTGAGCCCAGCGACGAGGTTCCTGCGGGGTGTCTGCCAGCACGCTCGAATGCACGCGTGTGATTGGACCGACTTCGAGGCTGCGCTGGCGGAAATGACGTTCGCCCTGGAGCGCGGCAAAGCCGTAATCACACCCTTTCCGGCGCTCGCCCTGTTCGACTCACCCCGCCTGCAAAAGAAGGCGGCGGCGAGCTGGGCACGTGAGGAATGCCGGCCCGAACGGAAGCTGCCGCCGCTGCGGCGCTACCCGCTGCACGAGAAGCTGCGCGTCGGCTATTTTTCGGCTGATTTCCGCAATCACGCAGTCTCCTCGCTCGCCGCCGAGCTCTTCGAGACGCACGACCGCTCCAACTTCGAGCTCACGGCCTTCGCACTCGGCCCGGATGTCCGCGACGAGCTGAGAGCGCGGGTGGAGCCCGCGTTCGATCGCTTCCTGCCGCTCTTTGACAAATCGGACGCGCAGATCGCCGGCCTGGCGCGCAGCCTCGAGCTCGATATCGCCGTGGATCTCGGCGGCTACACACAACATGCGCGCCCGCGCATCTTCGCCTTGCGCGCAGCGCCGATTCAGGTGAGCTACCTCGGCTACCTCGGCACCATGGGCGCGGACTTCATGGACTATCTGCTCGCCGACGAAGTCCTCGTACCGCGCGAGCAGCGGCGCCACTATGCGGAGAAGATCGCCTACCTTCCCAGCTACCAGGCGAATGACAGGCGCAGGCCCGTCGCGGAACGGGTCTTCACGCGCACCGAGCTCGGGCTGCCGGCCGGCGGATTCGTGTTCTGCTGCTTCAACGCCAACTACAAGATCACCCCCGAGACCTTCGCGAGCTGGATGCGAATCCTCGCCGCTGTGCCGGACAGCACCCTGCTGTTGCTGGCAGACAGTCCCGCGGCGAAGCTGAATCTTCGGCGACATGCGGCTGCGAGCGGCATCGAGCCCGCGAGGCTCGTCTTCGCCGGCAGAGTCCCGTACGCCGACTACGTGGCTCGATATCGCACCGTCGATCTCTTTCTGGATACCTCGCCCTACAACGCAGGCACGACGGCGAGCGACGCACTGTGGGTAGGACTGCCTGTGCTCACCTGTGCCGGTCAATCGTTCGCCGCGCGGATGGGCGCAAGCCTGCTCACGGCCGTCGGCCTGCCTGAGCTCATTGCGCGCGACCGCCCGGAGTACGAGCGGCTCGCGATCGCGCTCGCACTGCAGCCGCACCGGCTGGCGGAAATCCGCGCAAGACTCGCGGCCAACCGCGCGAGCGCCGCTCTATTCGACACGCCGCTGCTCGCCCGCAGTCTCGAAACGCTCTACCGCCGCATGTACCACCGCCATCGTCTCGGGCTGCTGCCGGAGCATCTGCTGCTCGAGCTGCCAGCCGTACAACGTAGTGCATGAGACTCGGGCCGGGAGGGCGCACATCGTGACGGAAGCCAGCATTCATCAGATCTACTACTCCGAGCAGACGCGCGGCGAGCTCGACCCGGGGTTCCTGCCGCTCGACAACAGCGCAAACGAGCGCCCGGACTGGCGGGAGTATTGGCCGATGCGGCGCTTTCTGCTGGGCGCCGAGCTCGATCCGCAGCGCTACTACGGCTTCTTCTCGCCCAAGTTCAATCGCAAGACCACGTTGACCGCGGCGAATGTGCACGACTTCATCCGACAGCGCGACGGCAGCGCGGATGTGATCTCGTTCTCGCCGTTTTTCGACCAGATGGCCTTCCCCCTGAACATCATGGAGCTCGCGATAGTCGATCACGACTGCCGCGAGACCCTTGCACGCTGCGCAACCCTGGTGGCGCCGCAATTTCAGATCGAGCAAAGCGTCATGAGCTCGCGCGACAGCGTGTACTGCAATTTCTTCGTAGCGAAGCCGCGCTTCTGGGCCCGATGGCTCGACAAGTGCGAGCTTCTCTTCGACCTCGCGGAGGAGGGTCTGACGCCGTTGGGGCAAGCCCTCAATCGCGTGGTGAATTATGGGGCGGTCGCTGCGCCGGCGAAGGTGTTCGTCATCGAGCGGGTGGCATCGTTGCTCCTCTGGTCCGAGAAGCAGTGGGTATTCGACGCATACGACGCCACTTTGCTGCCGTACGCCTCCGCGCGTCTTCTCGAGTTCGCGAGCCCGCCGGATCTGCTGGTTCTCGATGCGCTGAAGATCGCCTTCGCCGCGAGCGGCGCCGAGCGGTACCGCACGCTCTACAGCCATTTTCGCAACAAGCTCATCCAGCGTGGGACCGTCGGCGAGCAGCGCGCAAGCGCCAAGCGCGATGAAGCGCGCATACCGGAGGTTGCCGGTCGCAGCTCCTGAGCCGCCGCAACCCAACACCGAACAGAGGTAGTCCAGAATGGCCGACGACGTCCGCGCGATTGCATTCTATCTGCCGCAATACCACCCCATCCCCGAGAACGATGTCTGGTGGGGCAAGGGCTTCACCGAATGGACCAAGGTGGTCGAGGCCAAGGCGCTTTTTCACGGCCACTATCAGCCGCAACTGCCCTCCGACCTCGGCTTTTACGATCTGCGCGTGCCCGAGGTCAGACGGGCCCAAGCCGAATTGGCACGGCAGTATGGCATTCACGGGTTCTGCTACTACCACTACTGGTTCAACGGCAAGCGTCTGCTCGAGCGTCCATTTGCCGAAGTGCTCGCCTCGAAAGAGCCGGACTTCCCGTTCTGCCTCTGCTGGGCCAACGAGAACTGGACACGGCGCTGGGACGGGCGGAACAAGGAGATCCTGATGGGGCAGAGCTATTCGCCCGAGGGCGATCGCGCGATGATTCGCGAGCTCATGCCGGCCTTTCACGATCCGCGCTACATCCGCATCAATGGACTGCCGCTGTTTCTGGTCTACCGCGCGACCGATCTGCCCGATCCGCGGATGACCGCCATGATCTGGCGCGAGGAAGCCTTGGCTGCGGGCCTGCCTGGGTTGTACCTGTGTCGCGCCGAGACCTTCGAGGAGGCGACATCGCCGCGCGATCCCGCTCAGATCGGCTTTGATGCGGCCTGTGAATTCCCGCCGCACGGCATTCACGTGGCGACGCCGAGCACTGCCACCGCGGGCCTCGATCCTGCCTTTGCCGGTCTCGCCTACGACTACACGGTGGTCGCCCACGACTTCGCGACCCGACCTACCGCACCTTATCGTCGCTTCCACGGCGTCATGCCCTCATGGGACAACACCGCGCGCGTGGGACGGCGCGCGTACCTGGCGGTCAACTCGAGTCCCGAGTCCTATCGAAGCTGGCTCGAGACGGTCTGTAATCGGACACGCCACGATCGCGCGGGCGACGAGCGGGTGGTATTCATCAACGCGTGGAACGAATGGGGCGAAGGGTGCCATCTCGAGCCCGACCGCCGCTACGGCCTGGCGTGGCTCGAGGCGACGCGAGCCGCCCTCGGGGGGACCTCACCGCGATTCTCTCATAGCGCCGTCGAGGGCGACAAGCTGGCGCTCCACGAGCAGATCGAGCGGCTGGCCCGGGAGCTCGGTCTCGATGGTGTCGGCGCAGACCTCGTGCTCAAAGAAGCCGCGCTACGCGCGCAACGGACCAGCGCCGATGTTTCCAGGCGCGATGATGTCATCTCCGCGCTCAACGAGAAGCTCGCGTACCTCACGGCCGCTCTCGCAGCGCAGCAGCGCGGCAATGGGGAGGGTAATGGCGTGCCCCCGGCACCGACGGAACGGTTGGCATCGTGAAGGTGCGCATCGTCTGCGCGACGCGTGCCACCCGCGATGATTTCCCGAGCTCAACGGCTCTCGGAAAGACACTATCGGTGCATCGACCCGCAGACGTGGAGCTGCGCCTCTTCGCCGGCAATGCCGCGGGTCTTCCCTCGGTATACAACGTCGCGATCGAAGAGTCGGCGCAGGCCCCCGCAATTCTGCTCTTCATCCATGATGACGTGCATCTCTGCGATTTTCACTGGACGGCCACGCTGAACGATGCGCTCGGACAATTCGGCATGGTGGGCGTCGCGGGCAACCGCCGCCGCGTCGCCCGGCAACCCGGTTGGCGCTTCCTCGACGAGAGATTCACCCGCGATGGCCGCGAGAATTTGAGCGGAACCGTGGCGCATGGACGCGGCTTCCCGGCTGAACGGGTGGATGTATACGGCCCGACCCGTCAGCCCGTCACCCTGCTCGATGGCGTGATGCTTGCGGTGAAGAGTGAGACCCTGCATTCCAAGTCGCTACGGTTCGACGAGCAGTTCGACTTCCACTTCTACGACCTGGATTTCTGCCGCCAAGCCGAGCGCGCCGGCATCTCCATGGGCACCTGCGCGGTCTCACTGATCCACGAAAGTCCGGGGAACTTCGGCGGCGAAGGCTGGCGGCGCGGCTACGAACGCTACCTCGAGAAATGGGGCGAATGATGACGGCGGGCAGCGCTTCGCAATACAGCCGTCGACAACCCTCTTCACGACGCTTCTTCATCGCCGGATGTCAGCGCTCCGGCACGACGATGATGCGGCTCATCCTCGAGAGTCACCGGGACATTCAGTGCATCGACGAGCAATACTCCTACGAAGTGCTGGCAGGCCGCGTGAAACAGCCCGAGCCAACCTCCCCGGTCGTGGGCTTCAAGATACCGGTCTGGTCCGAGCAGCTGCTCCAGGCGGAGCTCCACTGGAACGAATACAGCTATCAGTACGGCAATGACCCCGTGCCGAACTTCTACGACCGCGAGCCCCTCATCTTCATGGTGAGGAGCCCCCTCGACACCATCTCATCGATGATGAGACTCAAAGTCGAGGGCGACTCCTGGCTGCAGAGAGTGGGCGTGCCGGTGCTGAACAGCATGGCGGAGGAGGGTCGACTGTCCGAGCAGGTCCGCGCCGATCTGGATTTCGCCTCCTCCTGCGAATTTCCCGACGTGGCCATGGGCGCTCTGTACTGGAAGCTAAAATCGAGCGCGGCACTCCGCTATATCGAGTCGGGTCTGCCCGTTCACATCGTGATCTATGAGCGCTTCGTCGCCGCGCCCATGGCCTTCCTCCCCGGCATACTCCGGCACGTCGACGTGGATTGGGACGACAGCGTCCTGCTCCATCACGAGAAACCACACGGCGAGCTCATCGACGGCAAGGCGATCGGCGATACCGACCCGAGCCGCCCCATCGACACTCGCTCCATCGGCCATTCCAGAAGCTCGCTCTCCGGTAGTCAGATGGAGCTGGTCGAAAGGATGGTGGGGGATCTCGAGAAGAGACTCCGCTCGCAGGCGCCGTAGCTTTCCGGAACGATACGCAGCTGCTTCGTACCGGCAATGGGCGAAGCTCGGGTCCACCATCACCGTCACTTCGCCGTGGCACGCTCCTGCGCCAGTCTCGCATTCAGCGCCTCGGTAGCCGCGGCAGCGTATTTACGACAGGCGCCGCTGTCGCTCGACAACGCAGCACGCCCGTCCGGTCTGCGACGTTCGACTCTTTGCCAGAAGCCGCTGGCGCCGGGGTGCGGCGTCAGCAGGACATCGCAGGGCAATGCTGCCACGGTGGCTATCGACCTGCGGAAGTCCGCAAGATAGCGCGGGTGCGCGCTGAATCGGAACGTAGGTGCGCTCACCGCGCTGAGGCTGTCGGCGTAGACCATGTGGAAACAGCTCTTGCTTTCGCATGAGATCCAGGTCCACGAAGTGCTGCCCGGCGTATGCCCCGGGGTGTAGTGCGCAGTGACGGCTACCTTCCCCAAATGCAGCGTTTCGTGGTCGCGAACCACACGTACTCGTTTTACCTGGGTGAAGCCAGGCACCGATCCGTATAGCGGATCCTCAGGATCGGCGCCGCCCAATTCCATCGCATGCGCGCCCGCCGCGCTCGCCAGAACTTGTGCGCCGCTTGCGCGCTGCAGCGCGGCAATGCCACCGGCATGGTCGATGTGCGCATGCGAGTTGAGAATCCATTTGACGTCACGCACACGGAAGCCGAGCGCACGGATATGCGCCTCGATCTGCGGCGCAGTCTCCGGCAGATCCCCGTCGAACAGCGCCAATCCTTGCCCGGTGTCCACCAGAATCGAGGACAGGCCATGCGGCCCCACGTACCACGTATTGCCGTAAATGCGAAACGGCGCCTGCGGTGCATTCCAGGCCGCACGGTCCGTGCTGATGCCTTCGGCCGCGCACGCGCCCGCCCCCATGAGGCCACCAGAGAGAAGGAAGATCATCAGAAGACGTAACGTCACGGAATTTCCTCACGATTGCGCCGGCGGCGCAGCAACCACGGGCTGCGCTTCATTCTAATGCGCCGTGATCGAACGCCACCCGTCGGGTGCATTCTATACAAACACGGAAGTAGCAGCTGATGACTCCCTGCCGTCCGCAACGGACGCTAGCCCACGAACCTTCGTGCGTTCCTGAATAGTCGCATCCAACCGCTGTATTCCCCCGCATCGGGCGGGCGCCAGGAGTTCTGGACGTAACGGAAGGACCGCTCCGGATGGGGCATCGTGATGGTCACGCGACCATCGCGGTTGCTCAGGGCCGCGATACCGAACGGCGAGCCGCTGGGGTTGAAGGGATAGCGGGTGGCGACGGT
>DASRDO010000073.1:0-168183 GCA_035652555.1 Steroidobacteraceae bacterium
CTCGGCTGCAGTCCCTCGATCATGCCGAGATAGCCGCAGGCGAGCGAGGCGGCGATAGCGATGTAGGGATTGGCGTCGGCCCCGCCGACACGGTTCTCGACCCGCCGATCCTGCGGGTCGGACATCGGGACGCGCAGCCCCGCGGTACGGTTGTCATAGCCCCAATGCACGTTGATGGGCGCCGACAGATAGCGGGTGAGGCGACGATAGGAGTTGACGTTGGCACAGAAGAGCGCCATCGCCGCGGGCAGGTATTTCTGCAGGCCGCCGATGTGCGCGAAGAAGAGCTGCGACGGGGTGCCGTCCGGATTGCTGAAGATGTTGCGCCGCGTCTTCACGTCCAACACGCTCTGGTGGATGTGCATGGCGCTGCCGGGCTCCTTCGCGTGCGGCTTCGCCATGAAAGTGGCATACATCTTGTGGCGCAGCGCCGCCTCGCGGGCCGTGCGCTTGAAGAGAAAGGCCTGGTCGGCGAGATCGAGCGGCGGCCCATGGATCAGATTGATCTCCATCTGCGCCGGCCCGTCCTCGTGGATCAGGGTGTCGATCTCGATCTCCTGATCCTCGCAGAACTGGTAGATGTCATCGAACAGCGGATCGAACTCGTTCACTGCCGCGATGCTGTAGGACTGGCGGCCGGGCTCCGCCCTGCCCGAGCGGCCCACCGGCGGCCGCAGCGGATAGTCGGCGTCCTTGTTCTGCTCGACGAGATAGAACTCCAGCTCCGGTGCGACGATCGGCTCCCACCCCCGCTGGGCGTAGAGCTCGACGATATTGCGCAGCACGTGCCTCGGCGCCATCGTGACCCGCCTGCCATCGGAATAGAAGCAGTCGTGGATCACCTGCGCGGTAGGCTCCGCCGCCCAGGGCACGCGCCGCACCGTTTTCGGATCGGCCTTGAGGACGATGTCGATCTCTGCCGGGCTCATGGCAGCGTCGGGCTCCGGCGGATAATCGCCGGTGACCGTCTGCAGGAAGACACTCTCCGGCAGCCGCATGCCGCCGTCCTCAGCGAACTTCTCCGCCGGCATGATCTTGCCGCGAGCGATGCCCGCCATGTCGGGAATGATGGCCTCGACCTCGGAGATGCCGTGGTCGCGGAAGAACTGGCGGATCTCGCTCACCATGTGCCTGCCTTTCACCTCGACCCGGCCCGGTCGCGACATGCGGCGCCGAAGGCCGCGAACAGTGCACGCGACAAGGGGTTGTCCAGGGGCTTCCACTCCGGATGCCACTGCACCGCGAGCGCGAAGCGCGCCGTGTCCTCGACTCTGAATGCCTCGATCAATCCATCCGGTGCCCGCGCCTCGACCGCAAGGCCCTGGCCGAGGCGCTCGATACCCTGCCAGTGCGAGGAATTGACGCGCGCCCGCTCGACGCCGGCCAGCGCCCGCAACAGCCCGCCGGGCTCCAGGACGACATCGTGCGCCGGCCCGTACTGCACCTCGAGCGGCTGGCTCTCATCGTCCCGATGGTCCATGTAGCCAGGAATCTCGTGAACGCGCTGATGCAGGCTGCCGCCGAAAGCGACGTTGATCTCCTGGAAGCCGCGGCAGATGCCGAGCACGGGCACTCCCGCCCGCACGGCCTTGCGGATGAGCGGCAAAGTGGTCGCATCCCGGGCCGGATCGTGCAGCGTTCCCGGGTGGCTGGGTGGACCCTCGTAGTGATGCGGCTCGACGTTCGAGAGGCTGCCGGTAAAGAGGAGCCCATCGAGGCGCTCGAGCACCTCATCGAGGCGCAGCTCCTCGGCGAGAGACGGAATGAGGAGCGGCAGCCCATCGGCGGCATCCAGCACCGCCCGGGCGTACTTCTCCCCCACCGCATGAAAGGGATGCAGTCCGAGCATCCGGCGGTCCGCCGGAAGGCCAATTAAGGGTCGGGACGATGCCATGGAGGCCTCAATTAGACCACAGCCGAGCATGAGACGGTCGGGAGGGGCTATGCTTTCGGGGTATCGGGCCGGATGGGCCGTTTCTACATAATCCCGAACCGCGAGAGTGCCATGGTGGCCGCGCATGCCGCTTCCTACTACGCCGCCTCGGCGCGACCGGCTCCGGAGCGGGCAGCGCTCGCCGGCTCCGTGGAATGCGACGTCTGCGTGGTCGGGGGCGGCATCGCCGGCTGCTCAGCGGCACTGCACCTGGCCGAAAGGGGCTATTCGGTGGTGCTCCTCGAGCAGCATCGGATCGGCTGGGGCGCCTCGGGCCGCAGCGGCGCGCAGGCCATCCATGGCGTCGCCTCCGGGCAGGGGAAGCTCGAGCGCCTGATCGGCCGAGGGCCCGCCCGGGCGGTATGGGATGTCTCCATCGAAGGGCTCTCCCTGATGCGCGAGCTGATCGCGCGCCACCACATCGACTGCGATTGGGCCGATGGCTACATGCTCACCGCCATCAGGCCTCGTCAGGACCGGGAGCTGCGCCAGGAGCTCGAGGAGCTCCAGGGGAAGCTCGACTACCGCAGCGCGCGCTACATGCCGGGCGAGGAGGTTCGTTCGATCCTGCAGACGAGGCGCTATGTCAGCGCGCTCTACGATTCCAACGGCGGGCACCTCCATCCGCTCAACTACACGCTCGGACTCGCCGCCGCCGCGGAGCGCGCCGGGGTGCGCATTCACGAGAGCACGCGGGCGCTCGGGTTCACCTCCGCGCGCGTCCGCACGCCCGCAGGCGAAGTCCGCGCCCGCTATCTGGTCCTCTGCGGCAACGTCTACCTCGGCAACGCGGCGCCGGCGCTCGCCTCCAAGATCATGGCGGTCGGCACCCACATCATCGCCACCGAGCCGCTGGGCGCGGAGCGCGCGCAGCGGCTGATCACCAACAACGCCGCGGTGAGCGACATGAACTGGGTGCTCGATTACTTCAGGCGATCGGCCGATCATAGGCTGCTCTTCGGCGGCCGCGTCAGCTACTCCGCCCTCGGCTCCTTCGAGGCGCCCGGCGCCACGCGCGCCCGCATGCTCAGGGTGTTTCCACAGCTTGCGGAGGTTGGTGTCGCGTACTCCTGGGGCGGCTACGTCGACATAACCCTCAATCGCGCTCCGCATTTCGGCCGCCTGATGCCGAACGTGTATTTCCTGCAGGGATTCTCCGGGCATGGCATCGCGCTCACCGGCATCGCCGGCAAGCTCATCGCCGAGGCGATCGCCGGTGAGGCCGAGCGCTTCGATGTATTCGCCCGCATCCCGCACCATGACTTCCCCGGCGGCGCGATCCTGCGTCGCCCGGCGCTGGTGCTCGCAATGTTGTATTACCGGCTGCGGGATTTGCTATAGCGACTTCGAGGCTCCTTACAGCAACTCTGCGATCTGCACGGCGTTCAGGGCGGCGCCTTTGAGCAGCTGATCGCCGGCGACGAACAGGGCGATGGAGTGGCCGCTCGGATCACTGACATCACGGCGGATACGGCCGATGAGGATTGGATCCTGGCCCGAGGCGTCCTTGGGCATGGGGAAGTAGTTGCGCTCCGGATCGTCGACCAGCTTCACACCCGGCGCGGTCTGCACGATGTCACGCACCTGCTCCGGCGTGATGGGCCGCTCACACTCGAAGTTGATGGCGATGGAGTGGGCGCGCAGTACCGGTACACGTACACAGGTCGCGGCGATGCGGATGGAGTCATCGCCGTAGATCTTGCGCGTCTCGCGCATGACCTTGGTCTCCTCCTCGTTGTAGCCGGTCTCACGATCGATCCTGGTGTTGTGGCTGAAGAGATTGAACGCATACGGGTGCGGCAGCACCCGATTCTCGTAAGGCCTGCCTTCGAGATAGGCGCGGGTCGACTCGCGCAGCTCCTCCATGGCGGCAGCGCCGCCGCCGGAGGCGGCCTGGTAGGTGGCGATGATCATCCGGCGGATGCGGTTGGTCCGATGGACCGGCCAGAGCGGCGTGATGGCGATGATGGTGGAACAGTTGGGGTTGGCGATGATGCCGCGATGAGCGCGAACCGCCTCAGGGTTGATCTCCGGTATGACGAGCGGCACGGTCGCGTCCATGCGGAAAGCGGATGAGTTGTCCACGACCACCGCACCCTGCTCGACGGCGAGCGGCGCGAACCGCTTGGACGTGCTGCCACCGGCTGAGAAGAGCGCGATATCGACACCGCGAAAGCTGTCGTCTTGCAACTCGCGTACCGCGAGCGGCTCGCCGCGATAGGGCAGCGTCTTGCCTGCGGAACGCGCCGAGGCGTAGAGGCGCAATTCCTTCAGTGGGAAGCGTCTCTCTTCGAGACAACGGATGAGCTCGACGCCGACGGCGCCGGTGGCGCCGACGATCGCAACCACTGGCGAGGAGCCGGCTGAACGACCAGACTGCATGACAGACTCCAGAACGAACGAGGCCCCGGCGGCGGTGCCGACGGGGCCTCTGGTTGATTCGCGATCTCCCGGCTTGCTAAGCGCGCGTGAGACCCACCAGAGCCCCCGGCCGGGGCTTCTTCATGGTGATCTTGTGCGTTTTCATCACTCGGGACATACCGTATCGACCCTACCCGAAGCGTAGCCGGCTGTAAAGCGTCAGTCAGGGTGGCGAACCTCGAAACAGCGGTGAATCCGCGGGTTACGCTCGAAATCGCGGGGCAGAGTGGCAGCGGAGATGTCACGTATTGCATAACGTGCGGCCAGCGCCGGATCCAGCTTGAAACGCTGGGCATTGGTCGAGAAGACCATGAGTCCGCCGGGCGCGAGCAGGCCCATGCAGGCCTCGATCAGCGCCGGATGATCGCGCTCGATGTCGAGCACTCCCTGCATGCGCTTGGAGTTGGAGAAGGTCGGCGGATCGAGGAAGATGAGATCGTAGCACTCGCGCCCGCGGGCATCATCGCGCAGCCACTCCAGACAGTCGGCCTGGATGAGCTCGTGCGCCTCCGGTCCAACGCCGTTGAGCGCGAGGTTGCGTTGGGCCCAGTCGAGATAGGTCCGCGAGAGGTCGACGGAGGTCGTCGTCACCGCGCCACCCGCCGCCGCATACACGCTCGCCGTTCCCGTGTAGGCGAAGAGATTGAGGAAGCGCCGGCCGGCGGCCGCCTCGCGTAGCCGCGCCCTGGTGATCCGGTGATCGAGAAACAACCCTGTGTCGAGGTAATCATCGAAGTTGACCAGGAAGCGCAGTCCGCCCTCGAGCACCGTATGAAACTTCCCTTGCTCGGCGACCTTGCCGTATTGCTCGCCTCGGGGCGTGCGCCGGCGGGTGCGCAGCTTGATGTGCTCGGGCGACACGCCGGCGACTCCAGGCAACGCCGAGAGCGCTTCGCCGCGGCGGCGGCGCACCGCCTCCTCCTCGATCTCGGCCGGCGGCGCGTATTCCTGAGCATAGAGCCAGGTCTCCTCCGGCCCGATCGTTTGGTACACGTCGATCGCAAACGCGTACTCCGGCATGTCGGCATCGTACAGCCGGTAACATGTCACGCCCGCCCTGTTGGCCCAGCTGCGCAGCCGCTTCAGATTCTTCTCCAGGCGATTCGCGAACATGCGCGCGCCCGGTGTGTCGCGCAGCGTCGACTCGCCGCGTCCGAGGGTGCCTGGCCGCCGCAGGCTGGCCGCCTCCACGGTCATCCTGAGCAGCCGACACTCGATGGCGCCGTTCCACAGCGCATGGGTGCGGGCGGCGCGGATCCCCAGCTCCATGCCAAGCTGCGGCGCACCGGTCAGCACGGCGGCATGCCAGCCCTGAAATCTCTCGCGCAGTACTTCGCCGAGCTCGCAATGGACGGCCCGCGCCGCCTCGAGGTCCGCCATCCGCACGCCATAAGGAGGGTTGGTGCAGAGCAGGCCTGAGGCAGCTCGCATCTGATCGCGACCAGCCTCGCCGCCGTGAGCCTCATCGCCGTGAGCCTCACCGCCGTGAGCCTCACCGCCGCGAGCCTCACCGCCGCGAGCCTCGCCGCCGCGAGTCTCACCGCCGCGAGCCTCAGCGCCGTGCGATTCGGTCCGCGCCGGTGCCGCATTCGCGAGCGGCCGCACCTCGAACTGCACCCATGACCCGATACCCGCGCGTTGGGCGTTGGCGCGCGCGTCCCTTACAGCCAACGGATCGCGATCGCTGCCGTGCAGAATCACCGTCGGCTGCGCCCCGGCAAGGCTTCGGGCCTGCGCCTCCTCCCGCACCCGTCGCCACAGGGCCGCATCGTGCCCGCGCCAACCGAGGAACCCGAAATACTCACGGCGCAGCGCCGGTGCACAGTATGCAGCGATCAGTGCCGCCTCGATGACCAGCGTGCCGGAGCCGCACAGCGGATCGAGGAATTGAGCGCCGGCAGCCGCCAGCTCCGGCCAGCCGGCCCGCACCAGCATGCCCGCGGCGACGTTCTCCTTCAGGGGCGCTTCACCGGCGGCGCCCCGATAGCCGCGCCGGTGCAGGCTCTCGCCGGAGAGATCGATCGAGAGAGTGATCCGCGCATCGCGGGCGTGCGCATGGACGCGCACGCCCGGCCGATCCAACATGATGTCCGGCCGGGCGCCGGTCGCATCGCGCACCGCATCGACGATGGCGTCCTTCAGCTTCAGTGCGCCGAAATGGCTGTGCGTGATCGATGGATGCTTGCCACTGAAATCGCACGCGAGAGTCGCACGCGGCCCGATATGTTGGGACCAGTCGACCTCCCGGGCTGCCGCGTAGAAGGCCTCGGCGCTCGGGGCCTCGAAGCGCGCGATCTCGAGGAACACACGGTTGGCGAGCCGCGACTCGAGACAGGCGCGATACGCGGTCTCGAGCGTCCCGGAAAATGCCACACCCGTCGTACGCTCCTTGACGTCAGTCGCTCCGAAGGCTGCCAGCTCCCTGGCCAGAAGATCGGCGAGCCCACGCGGCACGCTGGCCAGGAATTGCCCGGGCGTCACGGTGGCGGGCTCAGGCTGCGCAAGCGAGCCCCGCAGTTTGTCTGCACGTGCGGCATTTCCTTATCATAAGGGGCCCTCGCCCGCCCCAGCCACCATTGCGAGCACCCTCATGGCCGTCTCCGATCCCCTCTCCCGCGACGCGCTCGATGCATTCTGGATGCCATTCACGGCGAACCGCCAGTTCAAGGCAAAGCCCCGCCTGCTCGCGCGCGCGAGCGGCATGCATTACTTCACGCCTGAGGGCAGGCAGATTCTGGACGGTGTCGCCGGGCTCTGGTGCGTCAACGCCGGCCACGGCCGCAGTGAGATCACGGAGGCGGTTTCGCGCCAGCTGGCGACGCTCGACTTTGCGCCGACTTTCCAGATGGCCCACCCGTCCGCGTTCGAGCTCGCCAATGCGCTCGCGAAGATAGCGCCGCAGGGACTCGACCGCGTGTTTTTCACCAACTCGGGCTCGGAGTCAGTGGACACCGCGCTCAAGATCGCACTTGCCTATCATCGGGCCCGCGGCGATGCAGCGCGTACACGCCTCATCGGCCGTGAGCGGGCCTACCACGGTGTGGGATTCGGTGGCATCTCCGTCGGCGGCATCGTCAGCAACCGCAAGATGTGGTCGGGCTCCTTGCTGCCAGGCGTCGATCACTTGACTCATACCCACGATCTGAAGCGCAATGCATTTTCGCGCGGTCAGCCCGCCCACGGCGCGGAGCTGGCGGACGAGCTCGAGCGGCTGGTAACGCTGCACGATCCCGCGACGATCGCGGCGGTGATCGTGGAGCCGGTCGCAGGCTCGACGGGGGTTCTGATCCCGCCGCGCGGCTATCTCGAGCGACTGCGCCAGATCTGCGACCGGCACGGCATCCTCCTCATTTTCGATGAGGTGATCACCGCATTCGGGCGGGTGGGTGCACCGTTCGCCGCGCAGGAGTTCGGGGTGACCCCCGACATCATCACCGCCGCCAAGGGTCTCACCAACGGTGCGATTCCGATGGGCGCCGTGCTGGTGAAGCGGTCCGTCCATGACGCCTTCATGCAGGGTCCGGAAGGGACGATCGAGCTCTTTCACGGCTATACGTATTCGGCGCACCCGGCGTCCTGCGCCGCAGCGCTCGCCACGCTGGGAATCTACGAGCGCGAGGGCCTCCTGACGAGGGCCAAGTCACTCGGGCAGTACTGGGAGGAAGCCGCGCACTCCCTGCGCGGATTGCCGCATGTCATCGACGTGCGCAACTACGGACTGATCCTGGGCCTCGAGCTCGAGCCGGCCTCAGGCCGGCCAGGGGCCCGCGCTCATGGCGTCTTTCTCGAATGCTTCGAGCGCGGCCTGCTCGTGCGCCAGACGGGCGACATCATCGCGCTCTCGCCGCCTCTCGTCCTCGAGCGCGGGCACATCGACCAGATGTTCGGCACGCTCGCTGAGGTACTGCGCGCTCAGCGGTGATGGCGGAAGCGGCTCATCATCTTCCAGCCGATTGCGGCGACGACGACGATGCCGGCCAGCAGCAGCTCCATGTCGAACGTGGAGAAGATTCTTGTCGATTCGATCGTGACGGTGGGCAGCATGACACTTTCTCCGGGGATGCGGAGTTTGGTTCATGAGCAGGCTGCCAGCCTGCGGGGGCCCGGGTGAAGCGGCGGTACGCGGAATTGCGATGCCCTTCACCCGGCCCGCAGGTTATGTCGAATGATCATTACTCGGCCCGTCCTGGGCCTCGCCCCTCCGGGGCCGGGAGGCGAGCGCCGGCGGCGCCTCTCCCTGAGCCTCCGCCCGCGCGACAGCGGCGCTCTCCAGCCGCACGGTCACGCGCCTGTCGAAAGCGTATGCATCCAGATCACCTCGGGGGCTCGTCGACTCCGATGAGCCGTGCGCCTGCACTACCAGCCTCTCCTGCGGGCATCCCGCCTGCTCCAGCGTCAGGGCAACGGCCTCCGCGCGACGCAGCGACAGATCGTCGTTGAGCGTCGCCGGCCCGCGTGGATCGGCATATCCGTCGATCCGCACCTTCGCCCCCGGGGGCAGGGATGCAGCCAGCGCTCCTATCTTCTGCAGCGCCGGAAGCTGCAGACTGTTGATCGAGACGTCGGCCGTCCTGAAGGCCACATCCGTCTGGATGTCATCCGACAGTTGCACCGTCCGATCGAGGTCCGCCCGCTGCGCCTGAGTGGCCGCGAGCGAGTGCGTGGTGAGATCCAGCCTGTTCGCAAGGCCGTGGCGCTCGTCCTCGCTGCGACGCAGGCTCTTGGCGAGATTGTCGTTGTCCACTGCGAGTGCGTGGTTGACTTCGCTCTGCCGGTGATAGCGATCGCCCAGCCAGGCGCCGGCAATGATGCCCACCATCGCACCGATCGGACCGCCCGCCGCCGCTCCGACGCCGAGGCCGGTCAACACGCCGATGTTCACCTGCTTGGAGGCGGGTTGCTGCGCACCCGTAACTGCCGAGGTGGCCGCCGATGCCGGCAAGGCGGCAAAGGACATCGCGGCTACCGTGATACCCAGTCCCACACGGACCTTGTTTCTCAGGATGCTCATATGCTGGCCCTCTTGCTGTGTGCTGGCGCGCTTGGCGCCGTCGAGGACCAGTACAAGCGATGCGGGAGGGCCGGTGATGATGCAAACAGGCCATTGCCCTGATCGTTTAGGGCGAATTCTGGCAGACAAAACAGCCGTAAGCGGGCGCAGGCCGCCTACTTGGGATAGGTGAGGCGGTCCTGGATGGCCAGGAGCACGTCGCTGCGGGATACCTCACCCAGCAGGGTGTGGCGCCATTGGCCCGGGGTGACCGGCAACGCCGTGGCCTGTTCGCGCAGGAAGCCGTCGAGCGCCTCGCAGAGGGACATGTCAGGAGCGAGCGCGAAATTCACCGGCAGGGAGATCGCCTCGGCCGGCAGGCCCCAGTCGATCTCGCCCTTCTGCAGCCGGTCGAGGACTTTGCGGGGGTCGAACCAGGAGACGAGGTCATCGCCGCTCGTCACGTAGACCCGCTGCAGCGGCCGCTTCGGCAGCTGGTCGAAGATGTCGGCGAGACTCGTCGTAGCGGTGACCACGGCAGCGGGCGGCTTCACCAGCGCCTCGACGGTCCGCAGCCGCCAGTCATCGCCGTGCTCGGCGACGATCGCGCGACTCAGACTCGCGTGATAGACCGACTGCCCCTTCCGATAGACCTTCGCCGTGTAGTGTGCCGTCACACAGGCCAGCATCAGGGGGAGCACCACGTTGTAGTCGAGAGTCATCTCGAAGATCATCAGGATCGAGGTGAGGGGTGCCTGGGTGGTCGCAGCGAGGAAGCCACCCATGCCGATCAATGCGTAAGCTGCTGGCACGGAGGCGGTATGCGGCATCAGAGTGTGCAGCGCGCCTCCGACGAGTCCACCCACGGCGGCGCCGATGAAGAGCGAGGGCGTCAGGACACCGCCGACGCCTCCTGAGCCCACCGTCGCCGAAGTCGCGACCACCTTCGCCACCAGGATCAGCAGCAGAGCCAGACCGAGGATCTGGCCCTGAAGGATATGGCTGACGACGCTGTAGCCATTGCCCCAGACCTGCGGGACGAAGATCGAGATGGCGCCGACGATCACGCCACCGAGGCCCAGCTGCCAGTAGAGCGGCAGCTTCAGGCGCACGAACTGAGACTTGGCGAAGTCGAGCGATGCAAGGAACGGGGGTGCGAGATGCCCCAGCAGCACCCCCAGCACCACGTAGAAGATCAGCTCTATGTTGGAAGACGACCACGCGACGTGCGGGACGTCGAAGACCGGCCCGTACCCGAGGAAGCGGTGGATGGTCGCGTTGGAGACCACGGAGGAGACCACGAGAGGACCGAAGCTTTCCATGGCAGTCGAGCCGAGCACGATCTCCGAAACGAACAACGCGCCCGAGATGGGCGCGTTGTAGGCGGCCGCGATACCGGCGGCTGCGCCGCAGGCGACCATCAGTCGCAGGCGCGGGATAGGCGCACGCGCGAACAGGCCGAGCCGCGATCCGAGCATCGCGGAGAGCTGCACCATCGAGCCCTCTCGCCCGATCGAGCCGCCCGAGGATATGGTGAGGAGCGATCCGAAGCTGCGCAATATGGAGGCGCGAAAGCCGATCTTGCCGTCGCCGACGATCACCGCCTCCATGTAGTCGACGGCTTTCGAAGAGACGAACGTGCGGCCGACGAAATGCAGCACCGCCCCGGCCAGGACACCGCCCACCACGGGCACGAGGGCGCGATGCCACCAGACCAGGCTCGAGGCCGCATCGACCAGGCCCGAGCCCGGGCCTATGTACGTGAAGCCGGTGAAGAGGCGGGTGAAGAGCCGGATGGACTCGCGAAAGATCACGCTCGCGAGTGCGCCGAAGAATCCGACCAGCGTGGCCCAGAAAACGATGCCCGCGAGGTCCTCGTGCCCGAACAGGATCAAGCGCAGCCGCGTCAGCAGCGACAGAGGAACGCGCGCGAACTCTCGTGCCTGTAGGTGCATCTTCCGCTTTTGCCCGGTCTCGGTCCCGAGCGGGCGATTATGCATTCTTATCGCCCCTCGCTGAGCGGGGGCTGAACAAGATAGTGACGAAAGTAGACAAATTCCGGACGATTTCCTAGCCTTGATGATCACGCCTCGCGCGAACCCCTTGTCCACTGATTGCCGGAGAGCACCCGTGACCTTCACCCTACCCTCGCTTCCGTTTGCGCCTGGCGCACTCGCCGCCCGCGGCATGTGCCAGGAGACCCTCGAGTTCCATCATGGCAAGCACCATCAGGCTTACGTCACCGCGCTCAACGGCCTGGTGGACAAGAACGATGCGCTCAAGGGCAAGACGCTCGAGGAGCTGATCAAGCTCGCCCATGGCCGTGAGGACCTGACTCCGGTCTTCAACAATGCGGGCCAGCACTGGAATCACAGCTTTTTCTGGAATTGCCTGTCGCCGAGCGGCGGCGGCATCCCGGGGGATCTGGAGAAGAGGCTCGTCAGTGACTTCGGCAGCGTCGAGAAGTTCAAGGAGACCTTCAAGACCGCGGCGGTCGGTCAGTTCGGCTCGGGCTGGGCGTGGCTGGTCCTCGGCAAGGACGGCCGCCTCAAAGTTTCGAAGACGGCGAATGCCGGCCTGCCGCTCGCGAGCGGAGAGGGCAAGGCATTGCTCGTGCTCGATGTCTGGGAGCATGCCTACTACATCGATTTCCGCAACCGCCGCCCGGACTTCACCGAGAACTTTCTCGCCAAGCTCGCCAACTACGAGTTCGCAGCTCAGCAGCTCAAGTCCGCCTGACGCCCTTCGCGTTCGCGCGCAGGGCCACGCCGGCGACTGCGGGCCAAAGGACGACAGAACCAATGGGCGCGGTAGAGGTCCGATGGATGATGCCGCGAGCGGCCGATCGTGGGTTAGTCCCGGCCGCAGGCGGCATTGAGAGCCGGGGAGCCGCTCCTGCTATTACGCGGGACGGCTCTCCTTTCTCTGGCACAAAGTCGGCATCCTGCCGCTCTGCTCGGTCCATCCCTGGCCTCGCCCCTTCGGGGCCGGCGCTGCGCGCCGTCTAAAATCGCTCCTGGCGATTTTGTGTGCGGCCGGCCTTGTGACAGGATTCAATTGACGGGGCCCGGGCCGCTTACTCATCTGCTTTCGCACTGCGCTGAAAGAGAACACATGCGCGCATCCTTGATCCTCACACTGGCCATTTGCCTCGCGGGACTGGCGCCGCAGGCGCGTGCGGCTGCGGGCAATCCGCTCGGGACGCAGGTCGCCCGGGAAACGCTGGCGAATGGGCTGCGGGTGGTGGTGGTGCGCGATCCGCTGGCGCCGGTGGTGGCCACCTCGGTCAATTACCTGGTCGGGGGTGATGAGACACCCAAGGGATTTCCGGGGACGGCGCACGCGCTCGAGCACATGATGTTTCGCGGCAGTCCGGGACTTACCGCGGACCAGCTCGCCGATATCGGCAGCGTCATGGGCGGCAACTTCAATGCCAACACGCGCGAGAGCGTGACCCAATACCTCTTCACGGTTCCGGCGGAAGATCTGGACGTCGCCCTGCACGTCGAGGCGACCCGGATGCGCGGCCTAAACGACTCTGCCGGCCAATGGAAGCAGGAGCGCGGCGCGATCGAGCAGGAGGTGGCGCAGGATCTCTCCGATCCTGAATACATTCTCTACGAGAAGATGCGGGCCCACATGTTTGCGGGCACTCCCTATGCCCACGATGCGCTCGGTACCCGCCCATCATTCGATGCCACCACGGCCGGCATGCTGCAGCAATTCCACGACCGCTGGTATGCGCCGAACAATGCCATCCTGGTGATCGCCGGGGACGTGGATCCGAAGACCACTTTGCTCGAGGTGAAGCAGCTCTTCGGTGACATCCGGCCGAAGAAGCTTCCGGCGCGTCCCGAGGTACGGCTCGGACCGCCGCATGCCGCTTCCTTTACCTCGAGCACCGATCAGCCGAATGGCCTGGCGATGCTCGCGCTACGTACACCCGGGCTCGACAGCCCCGACTTCGCTGCGCTCGAGGTGCTCGCGGACGTCCTCGACAGCCGCCGCTTTGCGCTTTTCGGCCTCGTGCCTCAGGGCAAGGCTCTGGAAGCGGACTTTGCGCTCGATCCGCTGCCGAAGGCCGGGATCGCCTATGCCGCCGTGTCGTTCGCCGCCGGCGAGGATCCCAAGGCGCTCACGGGCGACATCCGCTCCATCCTCGCCGAGGTCGTCGAGCACGGCGTTCCCGCCGAGCTCGTCGCGGCGGCCAAGCTGCAGGAGCGCCGCGCGGCGGAGTTCCAGAAGAATTCGATTGCGGGCTTCGCCTCCGACTGGTCCGATGCGCTCGCGCTCTACGGGGTCACCTCGCCCGAGGAGGAGTTGGCGCGGATCAACAAGGTCACCGTGCAGGATGTGGATCGGGTGGCGAGGAAATACCTCGACCTCGATCACGCTCTCACGGCGGTGATGTTGCCGCGCGGATCGGGCAAGCCCGTCCCCTCGCGCGGCGGCTTCGGCGGTCAGGAATCGATCTCGCTTGGCGCCGCGAAGCCGACCGAGCTGCCGACCTGGGCGGCAGTGGCGCTGCGTCGCCTCTCGGTGCCGCCCTCGACTCTGCATCCGGTCGTCACCCGCCTGCCCAATGGGCTGACACTGATCGTGCAAACCGAGGATGTCAGCAACACCGTGAGTGTCTACGGACACATCCGCAACGAGCCCGGCCTCGAGGAGCCGCACGGCGAGGAGGGCGTGAGCGATCTGCTGGACCGCATGTTCATGTTCGGCAGCAATCGGCTGCATCGCCTGCAGTTCCAGCAGGCACTGGATGCCATCGGCGCGAGCGAGCAGGCGGGCTCGGATTTCAGCGTCCAGGTGCTGCCGGAGGATCTCGATCGGGGCGTGCAGCTGCTCGCCGACAACGAGCTCGACCCCTATCTGCCGGCCAATGCCCTTGCGGCCTTCCGCGGTCAGCTTGCAGAGAGCGTCGCTGCGCGCAACGAGAGCCCCGGCTTCCTGACCCGGCACTCCTTGCGCCAGGCGCTCTTCCCGAGCGCCGATCCGAGCCTGCGCATCGCGACACCGGCCAGCGTCCGCGCGCTCACCTTGGAGCAGGTGCAGGCTTACTACCACGACGTCTTCCGTCCCGACCTCACCACCATCGTCGTGATCGGAAAGGTAACGCCCCAGCAGGCGCTCGCGGTCATCCAGAAGCACTTCGGCTCATGGAAGGCGACGGGCCCGAAGCCGCCGACGGAATTGCCGCAGGTGCCGGCGAATCGGCCGGACGTAGTCGCCGTGCCCGATGCGAGTCGTGTCCAGGACATCGTGATCCTCGCCCAGACCCTGCCGCTCTCGCGCAGCAACCCGGACTATTACCCGTTGGAGCTCGGCAATGCCGTGCTCGGCGGCAGCTTTTACTCCACACGCCTCAGTATTGCGCTGCGCAAGCAGAGCGGCCTCGTCTATTCGGTGGACTCGACGCTCGAAGCCGGCAGGACCCGCGGCGCCTACCTCGTCGAGTACGCCTGCGACCCGCCCAACGTCGCCAAGGCCGCCGCCATGGTCCGGCGCGAGATCGCCGACATGCAGCGCTCGCCCGTCGGCGAGGAAGAGCTGCTGCGCGTGAAGGAGCTGATGGTGCGGCAGATTCCGCTCGGAGAATCGAGCGTCGATGCGATTGCCGGCGGCATCATCAGTCGGGCCGATCTCGGGCTGCCGCTCGATGAGCCGACGATCGCCGCCCGCCGCTACGTGGCGATCGGCCCGGCGGAGATCGAGACGGCATTTCGCAAGTGGATGCGGCCGGCCGATCTGGTGAGAGTCAGCGAGGGGCCCGCCCCGCATTAGATGCAGCCGCTGGCGCACCATTCAGCGCGGCCACGGCCACCGGCAGGGTCACTGCGAGCTTGAAGGCCGCGGCCCGCCGCGGCGCTGCCGCGCAATCGAAGTGCTGCTGATCGACCCGAACGGGCAGTGATGCGAGCAGGGTCTGACTGATCTGCTGCATGAGCTCGCAGTCGGCAGGATGCAGCGTCTTCGGCTCTCCGGGCGAGAGCCGTATGGTGCGCTCGACCGCCTTGGCCGTTGCGTATTTTACGGCAGGCCCCTGAAGGAAGAACGGCAACTGGAAGCGCACCTGCACGTCCGGTGACTTCATGTCGCCGCTCGGTGTCGGGCTGCAGTGATACGGCAGGATGTTGATGCTGTACGACCATGCTCCCAACTGCAGCAGGATGCCGTGGAACTCGTACCAGAGCTCATCGCAGGTGTAGGTTCGCGGCAGATTCTGCAGGTTGACGATCATGTCGTACGTCCGCCAGAGGGCGGGCTGTGCACCAGCGGCCTTGCCTTGCGAGCCATCTCCTGCCGGTGTCGTTGCCGCCCCAGGTGCAGCTTCAGTGGCCCCGTGCGCCATTGCGCTCGTGCCGGCCACCGATGACCTGACGAGTGCCAGCGCGCAGACGGCTGCAGCCAGGCTGCCGAGACGCCTCATATGCCCTCCGCCATAAAACGCTTGTAATTCACAGAGCATGACCCGCCGTGAGGCCCTAGGGTTCCGCTGCCCGCCTGCCCGATTTCGCCACAATTGCGCCACGCCACCGGCCGGATCGCCGCCCAGACTCTCTCTCGTAGGCTCGACGGCGGACATTACCATGCTCACGAATCTCAGGGTCTGGCTGAACCATTTCGAGTATCACGCGGAGCAGCCGCGCGGCGCTGCCGACGGGGCGGCGAGCGCCCTCAGGCCCGAGGAGCGCCGGCTCATCGCCCGCTCTCTCGCCACATTCCAACTCGGCGAGCAATCCGACGGCAGCAGCCTCCTGCGGGCGGCCTGCCGCTTCGCGGCCCTGCATGGCGATGAGCTCCTGCCGCGCATCATGGAGCTCTTCATCCGTGAGGAGCAGCGCCATGCGCGCCTGCTGCGCGATTTCCTGGAAGCACACGCCATCCCGGCGAGGTGTGGCCACTGGACCGATGGCATGTTCCGGCGCATACGGCGGCTGGGAGGGTTCGAGCTCTACCTGCACGTCCTCATCACGGCCGAGTTGATCGGCAACGTCTACTACCGCGCGCTCGAGGCCGCGACCGGCTGTCAGCGGCTGAGGGCCCTGTGCCGCACGCTGCTCGCCGACGAGCTCGCGCATATCGGCTTTGAGTCAGAGCTCATCCTCGAGCTGCGGGCGCAGAAGCCGCGCTCTCTCCGGACGCTGCTGCGGCTGACGCATCGCGCGTTGTACTGCGGCGCCGCCTGCGCCGTATGGCTCTCTCATCGAAAGGTCTTGCGCCATGCGGGCTACACCGCAACGAGCTTCCTGCGAGCGTGCCTGTCGCAGTACGCCTTTCACCTCGATCCGCCGGCTACCTGTGTCGCGGCCGCTGCGCACTCTGCACGACGGCGCTAGCTCAATGCGTACGCTCGGCAACGCGCTCCGCCAGGTCCAGGCGGCGCTTCCAGGGGTCCGCCCGGTACACCGGACCGCGATCCGTGAAGATCATGAGCCTGTCGGCGTGCGCATCGTACTGGGGCCAGGCAGGCTCTCCATGAGCATCCGGACGGCCCCAACGGGCGAACGCTACCCAGTACGCGTGCAGGGCGCGCGCCATTGCTTCGTCAGCTCGAGAGGTGTTCTTTCCATAGCGCGCGGCCACGGTATCGAAGACGAAAGGAATTTCGGAGGCATGGGGTGCACCGGACTGCATCCCACGAAGAGAGCTCGCTACATAGTCGAAGCGATACTCGTACACCCGTTGGCCACGCGCCGACAATTGCCGTGCAATCGCGCGAGCCGGCTCCAGCATCCATTGATCGCCGCCGGCTGTGGCTGAGACCTCGGCCAGTGTCCGTCGACCATCGGGATCGTAGAGGACACGCGCCGCCTCAGCATCCGGACCGAAGCTCGCCCAGAGGGCCGGCAGGGAGGTTGCAGTCAGCTGGCCGATCTCGTCGGTGTTTGCACCGATCATGACCGGCACGCGTGCACCGCCACCGTGCGCATATACCTGCGTGGGAGCACCGGAGTAAAGCCGGCCATCGATGATGGGACCGCCCGCATACGTATTATCATGGGGCTTGGTCATCATGTTGAGACCGTTCACCAGCTTCGCAGCCGGCAATGCGCGCAGGGCGGCCAGCGCGGCGGCATCTGCCCCCGGGATTCCGAGGTGCTGAGCCAGTTTCAGGCCCATCGTTTCGGCGGATTCCGCGGAGGCCGACAGGGGCCGCGCGGTGTAGGTGTTGGGACGGCCGGCGCCCGACTCGATGATGGCCTTCTGGAAGAGCCCGCGCGCGAGCGGCGTAGTAAGGAGTGCACCGACCGACATCCCGCCAGCGGACTCACCGAAGAGCGTCACGTTGTGCGGGTCGCCGCCAAACGCCGCCACGTTGCGCTGCACCCATCTGAGCGCAGCGATCTGATCCATGAAGGCGTAGTCACCGAGGAGTCCTCCGCTCGCGCGCTGCCCGAGCGCCGGAAATGCGAAGAATCCGAAGTTGCCCAGCCGATAGTTGAAGCTCACGAGGACGATACCGTCACGAGCGAACCCGGTGCCGTCATACACCGCCGGTGACGTGCCGCCATCGACGAACCCGCCGCCATAGATCCACACCATGACTGGAAGCGGGCGGGCAGATGCCTGCAGCGGCCGCCACACGTTTACGTACAGGCAATCTTCCTGCGGCATCGTGCGCAGCGGTGCGGCGTCTCCTGGAGTCGGCAGCTGCATGCAATCCGGGCCAAAGTGCTGAGCCCTACGAACGCCACTCCAGGCGCTCACCGGCCGCGGGGGAGCCCACCGGCGCTTGCCGACGGGCGGCGCTGCATACGGGATGCCTTTGAACGTGATGACTCCGTGCGCGATGGCACCTCGGACGATTCCACCATCCACGCGTGCCTCGAGAGACGTCGCTCCGCAGGACTGTGCCACGATGATCAGGGCCGTACCGGCGAGAGCCAAGGAAAGCAGTCGGGGCATACGAGGACCTTGGGTAGGTTGCGCGATCCGCTATTGTGGCGTGTTGCAGGGCTGCTCGGGGCGCCCGCCGCGCAGGACCCTGACCACTTCCTCAGTCGCCTTGCGCCGCAGCTCGCGCAGTGAGGCATCGGATGAGAAGGCGATGTGGGGCGTCAGAATGACGTTGGGCCGCTTCAGCCCGGCAGGCACCGTAGGCTCGCTCTCCAGCACATCGAGCGCGGCTCCGGCGAGCCTGCCGCTTTCGAGCGCTTCGATGAGGGCCTGCGTATCGAGCACCCCACCGCGACTCACGTTGATCAGGACGGCCCCCGCCTTCATGAGCGCCAGGCGCTCGCGGTCGAGCAGGTGCCGGGTGGCCTCGGTCAGGGGAAGATGGACGATCACCGCATCCGAGCGACTCAACAGATCACCGAGCGTCGTCAGCTCGATGCCGGCGATGGGGTCGGGCCGCCGGGCATGTCCCAGCAGGCGCACGCCGAAGCCGCGCAGTTTTTCGGCCGTTCGCCGTCCCGTGCGCCCGAGTCCTATGATGCCGCAAGTCAGCTCGCGAACGCGCCGCAGGCGCGCGCTGGCCGGGTCCCAGCGGCCCGCCTTCACCTCGCGATCGAAGTGCGGCAGACCGCGCGCCCAGGCGAGCAGCAGCCCGACAGCGTGATCCGACACCTCCTCGATGCAATAGTCCGGTACGTTGGTGACCCAGATGCCGCGGCGCGTCGCCTCATCGACGGCGATGTTGTCGAGACCGACGCCGAGTCGAGTGACGATGCACAGCCGGTCACTCGCCGCGATCGCGGCAGCGCTCACCGGCGCCCAGTTGGTCAGGATGGCGGCAGGCCGGGGCTCGGCGGCAAGCGCCGCGATCACCTGCGCCGATGCCGGCTCGGGCGGCCCGCAAGCCTGCCGCTTCGAGAATGCCCGCCTCGATGGCGACATCCGGCCACGCATAATCCGTGATGAGGACGATCGGGCGATCGGTCATGCGGCCTGATGCGGATGCGGCATCGGGCAATTATAGTCGAGCGTCGCGCTCGCCCCGCCTCTACCTGCCGGCGCGGCGCATCGCGGCCCGGCCGAGCACCACCCCGAACTCCTTCTCACCCTCGCCCCGGGCCAGCGCCTCGAGCATGGCGTCACGGATGAGGCTGCCCACGGGCATCGGTGTCGTAACGGCCTCGGCCGCTGCGAGCGCGAGCCGCACGTCCTTGAGGCCCAGGCGCGCCTTGAAGCCTACAGGCTCCAGCCGGCCCTCGGCGATGAGACGCCCATAGCCCTGATAGACGGGCCCGGGAAAGAGACTCTGGCCGATGAGCTCGAACAGCTCCCGCGCCTCGATGCCATACGCCGTGGTGAGAGCGGCGGCCTCGCCCATCGACTCGATCGCAGCCGCCAGCAGGAAGTTAACGGCGAGCTTCACTACATTCGCCCGGGACGGCTGTTCACCGAAGCGCCAGACCTTCTGACCGATGCTCTCGAGCAGCGGCTGTACGGCCTCGAGCGCCTGGCTCGGGCCGGCTGCGAGCACGGTGACTTTGCCGGCCGCGGCGACATCGGGCCGGCCCAGCACCGGCGCAGCAACATAACCGATTCCGCGCTCTCGGTGGCGCTCGGCCAGCTCATCGGCCAACGCCGCCGAGATGGTGGCCATGTTGATGTGATGGCGGGCGGCAGCGGAGCTCGCGCGCTCGAGGACGCCACTGTCAACCAACACGGCGCGCACGGCCTGATCGTCACTCAACATCGAGATCACGACATCCCCACTGAAGGCCTCTTCTGCCGTGGTGCCGATCCTGGCGCCGCGCTCCGCGAGCGCGCGCGCCGGCTCGGGCGAGCGATTCCAGACGGTCAGAGCATGCCCCGCCTCGAGGAGGCGGCCCGCAATGGCGCTACCCATGCTGCCGAGGCCGATGAAGCCGATTTTCATGGGCGCGCTCCTCAAATACGGGCGGGAATCGGCTGAGGATAGGACGCCCGGTGCGGGTATCCAAGCGCCACCGTGAGCGCGGTACGCGGAAAGCAGGCCCCCTCCGGCGGCCGCCCGCCGGAGAGGCTCACGATCATTTCGTCAGTTCAGCATTCCCTGGCGGCCGGCTGGCAGGATCATTCCGACCATGGACTCTTCGTCGGCCTTCCAGGCATCGAGACGGACGCGCTGCAGGAAATCATCCAGTGCCATCCACTGCCAGCCTTCCCAGACTCCCTGTTCCACCCGCAACAGAATCATTTGACGATTCATACGAGCCTCCTACAACCCGAAGGTGGTTAAAAGGCCGGCGGGCGGTTTGTCCCGCCGGCAGGAGTCCCAACGTGACGGGGGTTGATAGAGGCACGTTGGGTGGGGGAGAGGTTCTACGGTTGATGGGCCGGGCGAGCAGGTAGCGGTCGCCCAGCCACTCGATTGCCTTCGCCCGCGCGGCGCTGTAATCCACAACGCTTGATGGGTTCCCGACTTTACTTGTCTGCTGCATTGCGTAGCGCTCCTCATCATGTATGGACGCTTGGCCTCCTGCCTCAGTTCCTATAGTCGGGCCTGGGGGTTCGAACTCAAGCTCCGCGCTCTCCCCCCAAAGAGGGGGTCGGGCGCTCTCGGCAGGGAGATCTTTGCTATAAAAACAAAGGCTTATGCCCTAAAGCGGCGTCGAGGTCGACTTCCCCGCCGGGCAACCCCGGAACAGGTGACTTGTCGGGCCCGGAAACGGAGGTAATGTCCTGATGGCTGCCCCCTCGGCGGCGGTGGTTCCGGTCCAGCGCAGAGCTCGTCTGACTCGTTTGACACACTTCGACGACAAGTAAAGCGTCGGGTCCACTACATCAGCGTGACATGGCTGCGGGACATCGCTCAATGCGGAAAGCCTGCGCGCTCGTGCAGATATCGCGCCTTCTACGCGCCACAGATCCGTGCGGATGGCGTGAGCTGATGCTCGACCCGCCGCCTGCCCTTGTCGCCTGCCCTTGTCGCCTGCCCTTGTCGTTTCCTGGCGTGCCCCCAGATTGCAGGTCCCTCTGGCGCGCCATACGGCACGGCCAGGAGCCCCCAGGAGGTCTCAATGACTACGCAACTCACACGCGGTGTTTCGCGGGTCGTGCGCGGCATGCCGACGTCCGATGGCGCCGGTGTCAAGCTGACGCGCGTGATCGGTCAGCCGCGGCTGCCGGATCTCGATCCGTTCCTGATGCTCGATGAGTTCGGGACCGACAACCCCGGGGACTACATTGCCGGCTTTCCCGATCACCCCCATCGGGGCTTCGAGACGGTCACTTACATGCTCGACGGCAGAATGCGTCATCGTGACAATCACGGTCACGAGGGGGTCCTCATTCCGGGCAGCGTCCAGTGGATGACCGCGGGACGTGGCATCGTGCACTCCGAGATGCCCGAGCAGCAGGAAGGACGGATGCGGGGCTTCCAGCTCTGGATCAACCTGCCCGCGCGGGACAAGATGACCGCGCCGCAGTATCAGGAATTCGGACCCGAGAAGATTCCGTGGACGAGTCTCGAGTCAGGAGCGCGCGTCAAGGTGATTGCCGGCAGCGTGGCGGGCGTCACCGGTCCCATCGCCCAGCCAGCGACCGACCCAACCTACCTCGATGTGGAGCTCGGGCCTGGCGCGAAGCTCTCGCAGCCGCTCGCTCGCGGCCACGCGGCATTCCTCTATGTCTACGAGGGCGCCGTGCGGGTTGGAGCCGGGGAATCGGCGGCGACCGTGGGCACTCACGAGCTGGCCGTGTTGACCGAGGGAGACTCGGTGGAGCTCGAAGGGCGGGATCCGCCGCGCGACGGCGCCCTCAATCGTGCCATCCTGGTTGCGGGGCGTCCCTTGCGGGAGCCCGTCGCGAAGCACGGACCGTTCGTGATGAGCACCCGCGAAGAGCTGATCCAGGCCTTCCAGGACTACCAGAGCGGAAACTTCTAGCTCATTGGCGCTGGAGCCGGACATCCTGCCCGGCCCAGCCGCCCGGTCCTTCAGTCGGCCGCTGCGGCGGACATCGCCGGCTCAGCGAGCGTCTGCCGCTCCTTCTCGTGATCCGCCGCCAACAGCAGGTAGACGGCCGGCACGATGAAGAGTGTGAAGATCGTGCCGATCGAGAGGCCGGTGAAGATCACCCAGCCCATGGCCTTGCGTCCCGCCGCGCCCGCTCCACTTGCAATGACGAGAGGCACCACGCCGAGCACCATTGCCGCGGTCGTCATGAGGATGGGCCGCAGCCGGACCGCCGCCGCTTCTATGATGGCGGTGAGCTTCGGCTTGCCGGCCCGCTGCTCGTCGTTGGCGAATTGCACCATCAGAATGCCATGCTTGCTGATCAGACCGAGGAGGGTCACGAGCCCCACCTGCGAGTAGATGTTGAGCGAGGTCACGCCGATGTTGATGAAGAGGAGCGCGCCGAACAGCGCAGCGGGCACCGACACCAGGATGACGACGGGGTCGCGAAAACTCTCGAACAGCGCCGCGAGCGATAGGTACACGATGACGAGCGCGAAACCGAAAGTGAAGAGGAAGCTGCTGGACCCCAGCATGTACTGGCGCGACGCGCCCGAATAATCGGCCGTGTAGCCGCTCGGCGCCACCTCCTGCAGGGTCTTCTGCAGGAAGGCCAGCGCCTGGCCCTGCGAGACGGCCGGCGCGCCGGCGATGGTCGCCGAGTTGAGCTGCTGGAAGTGGCTGATCGTCTCCGGAACCGTCTGCCGCTGCAGGTGCGCGATGGTGCTGAGCTGCACCAGCGAGCCGTTGGCGGCCCGCAAATGCAGGTCGAGCACCTGGTGCGGATTCAGCCGGTACTTCTGCAGCACCTGCGGAATGACCTTGTACGACCGCCCATCGATCGTGAAGTAGTTGACGTACCCGCCGCCCATGGCGGCGCCGAGTACGGAGGCGACCTGCTGCTGGGTGAGGCCGAGGTCGGCGACCATGTCATGATCAACCACGATGGTCTGTTGCGGCTTGTCGATCTTCAGATCAGAAGCGACGAACCAGAAGAGTCCGCTCGCTTTGGCCCGATCCAGCACCTGCTGTGACACTTGGTAGAGATTCTCGATCGGCTCGCTGGTGGTGATCACGAACTGCACCGGCAGTCCCTGGGCACCGGGGAGCGGCGGGAACTGGAAAGCGGCGACCTGAGCGCCCGCGACGTCATTCCATTTCTTCTGCAGCACCTGCTGCAGCTGGTCGGCCGAGCGGCTGCGCTCGCTCCAGGGCTTGAACATCATGCCCCCGAGCCCCTGCGAGACTGCCGGCGCGCCGATGATCTGGAAGGACCCCTGGTACTCCGGCACCGACTCTCCGACCTCGAGTACCTGCTGGGAGTAGCGCTCCATCTGCGTGATCGTCGCATTCGGAGGCCCGATCAGCTGATAGGCGACGAAACCCTGGTCTTCCTGCGGCGCGAGCTCGGAGGTGGAGGTGGCGAAGAGATAGGGCAACGCGGCGAGGATCAGGACCAGGAGCACGATCAGCACCGGCCAGGTCTCGAGCCAGCTCGTGAGCATCCGCCGATAAGCCGAGCGGACCCGGGAGAAGGCCCGATCGACCAGAACCGCGAACCGCCCCTCCTCCTGCTCCTCGCGGAAGATCCGCGAGCACATCATGGGCGAGAGCGTGAGCGCGATGACCGCCGATACGGTGATGGCCCCGACGAGGGTGAAGGCAAACTGGGTGAACAACGCGCCCGTGAGGCCGGTCTGGAATGCAATCGGGGCGTACGCCGCCACCAGCACCACGGTCATCGCGAGGATCGGGCCACCGAGCTCGCGGGCGCCCTGAATCGCAGCCGAAAATGGCGTCACCCCCTCCTTGAGGTGCCGATCGATGTTCTCGACGACGATGATGGCGTCGTCGACCACCAGCCCGATGGCCAGGACCAGCGCCAGCAGAGTCAACAGATTGATCGAGTAACCGAGCGCCAGCATCACCATGAAGGCGCCGACCAGTGAGAGCGGCATCGCGATCGCGGGCACCGCAGCCGCCCGCGGACTGCCGAGGAAGAGGAAGATGACCGCCGTGACGATCAGCAGCGCCTCCACCAGGGTCTTGATGACGTCCTTGATCGAGGCATTGATGAAGGTAGTCGCATCGAACGCCACCGCCTGCTCGATGCCGTTGGGCAGCTGCTGTGCTATCTCCGGCAGCGCGGTCCTGACCGCGTGCACCACATCGAGCACGTTTGCGGTCGGTGCGGGCTTGATGCCGACGAACACGCCCGACTTGCCACTGTAGGAGACGCCAAAGTCATAGCTCTCGGCGCCGAGGACCACCGTGGCCACGTCCTCCAGCCGTACGATCGCACCGTTTGCCTGCCGGATGACGAGGCGCTTGAATGCCTCGAGCGAGTGCGGGTCGGTCGATGCGGTCAGGTTGACGCTGACCATGTTGCCCTTGCTCTCGCCCGCGGCCGACAGATAGTTGTTGGCCGAAAGCGCCGCGAAGACATCGCTGGCGGTGACGCCATGAGCTGCCATGCGGTCCGGATCGAGCCACGCACGCAGGGCGAAAATCCGTCCGCCCAGGATCTCAGCGGTCTGCACGCCCGGGATGGAGTTGAGCTTCGGTTGCACGACGCGCAGGAGGTAGTCGGTGACGTCGTTCGCCGGCAGGACCTTGCTCGAGTAATTGAGGTAGAGGATGTCCGTGGTCTGGTTGGCCTGCAGGGAGATGACCGGCAGCTGCGACTGGGGCGGAAGCTGGTTGCGTACCGCATTCACCTGCGCGCTGATCTCCGTGAGCGCTTTGTTTGAGGGGTAATTCATCTGCAGCGTCGCCGTGATGACGGAGCTGCCGGCACTCGAGGAGGAAGAGAGGTAATCGATCCCCTGCGCCTGTGCGATCGCGGCCTCGAGAGGCTGCGTGATGAATCCGGCCACCGTCTGCGCGTCGGCGCCATAGTAGGTGGTGTTTATGGTGATGACGCCGTTTTCCGTCTGCGGGAACTGAGTCACCGGCAACTGGAAGATGGCGCGCAGGCCGAGCACCAGGATCAGCAGGCTGATGACCGCCGCGAGGACGGGCCGGCGGACGAAGAGGTCGGTGATCTTCACGGCCGGGGCCTCAGTGCTCCTGCGGAGCCGGGTTGGCTTGATCGAGGGGCTGCACGCTGTTGTTGACGATGAGCTGCGTCCCGTTCTTGATCTTCATCTGGCCGCTGGTCACGACGACATCGCCGGCATTGAGCCCTTTGACCACGGCCACCTGATCGCCGCGCGTCGCCCCCAGGGTCACGAAGATCTGCTGCGCCGTCGGATGGCCACCCGGTGTCGTGGGATTGCGCACCAGATAGACCGTCTCCCCGTAGGGGTTGTAGGTGATCGCGGTCTGCGGGAGCGTGAGATAGCGCTGCGTCCCTCCTGCATCGACCGAGGTGCGGACGAACATTCCCGGCAGCAGCTTGTGCTCAGGATTGCGCACGACCGCCTCGGCCTGGAAATTACGGGTGGACGGATCGATCAGCGGATCGATCGAGGTGATCTTGCCCACGAAGTCGGCGCCGGGGAAGGTATCGGTTGTCACGTGCACCGTCTGGCCCACGCTAACGCGCGACAGGTTGTCCTGCGGCAGGCGGAAGTCGACGTAGATCGGATCCACCGACTCCAGGGTGACAATGGGATCGCCGGGGTTGAGGTACTGCCCCGGATTCACGGTCGTGATTCCGAGCCGGCCGCCGAACGGCGCGCGGACGGTTTTCTTGGCCACCAGAGCGGCCTGCGCAGCCTCCTGCTCGCGGGTGCTCTTGAGGTTGGCCGCGTCGGTATCGAGCTGCGCCTTGCCGATGGCTTGAGCCTGATATTGGATGACGTCGCGGTGATAGACGAGAGCCGCGAGGTTCGCTGCGGCGGTCAGCGCCCGCAGCTGCGCGATATCGGGATCGGCGTTGAGCTGCACGAGCGTCTGACCCGGCCGCGCATCCGAACCGGACTTGAAGTCGACCCGGCGCACGAGGCCCGCCACTTCGGTGGTGACCTCGATGCCGTGGATGGCCCGCAGGCTCCCCACAGCCTGGACAGTGGGCTGCCACTCGGAGTATTCGGCCGAAGCGGTGCTCACGGTCTGCGGGGCAGAAGCATTCTGGGCCTTGGCCAGCTGTATGAAGTGGGCCTTGATCATGCCGAAGCCCACTGCTATGCCGACGAGGACAATTACTATTCCCAGCACGATGGCCAGGCGACGTATCATCACGCTCTTCACCGCGACTCCTGCTTCTCCGACGCTCGTTCTCCGGTGCGGCCTGAGAAGCGGCTGGGACAGCCACGCCACTCGGGGCGGGCCGCCGCACGTAAGCCAACCGGGGGGCTGCCAGAAGGGCCGTTACTTTAGCAGAAAGCAGGGCAGTTTCCCCTCCCTTTAGAGGTACTACGGGAGCGCCGGGGCGCCACGAAAGTAACGCGATACGGTATCGTGCATGGATGTACGTGCACCCGCCGGATGACTCCCGCCGGTCGCCGCCTGACGGCGAGCGACATGTCGCCGCGGGACCGGCCGAGAAGGTGGTGCTGAGCGTCGCCGGCCTGCGCAAGAGCTACTCGGAGGTCATCGCCGTGGACGGCGTGTCCTTCGATGTATACAGGCGGGAGGTCGTCGGACTACTGGGTCCGAACGGAGCGGGCAAGACCACCACCATCAACATGATCCTCGGAGTGCTGAGCCCGAGCGCCGGCAGCGTGCGGATAGGCGGGATCGATCTTGCGCGCGAGCGGGCGCGCGCTCTGGCCCAGGCCAACTTCTCGGCCGTCTACGCCTCGCTTCCCGGCAACCTCTCCGTTGCGCAGAACCTGCGTTTCTTCGGACTCATCTATGGAATACCGGACCTCGGGCGGCGCGGCGCGGAGCTGATCCGGCAATTCGATCTCGAGCGCCTCGCGAACACCCGCTGCGGCCTGCTCTCCTCGGGCGAGCAGACACGGGTTGCCCTGGCCAAGGCGGTCCTCAACCGGCCGCGGCTGCTGCTGCTCGATGAGCCGACCGCCTCGCTCGACCCGGCCGCCGCGCAGACGGTGCGCGCCGGCATCCGCCGCCTGGCGGTCGAGACCGATTGCGGGATTCTCTGGACCTCCCACAACATGTACGAGGTCGAGGAAGTCTGTGACCGCGTGCTCTTCCTCTCTCGCGGGCGCATCCTCCTCGAGGGCGATCCGCGGCGCCTGCCGCGCGAGCACGGCGCCTCGACTCTGGAGGAGCTCTTCATCCGGCTCGCGCGCGAGCCGCTTGCCGAGCCGCTGGAGCGCGCCGGATGAGACCCGGGCGAGCCTGAGATGAGAGTGCGGCCGGTGGCGGGCATCCTGCTGCGCCAGTTCTACCTCATCCGCGGCAGCCCCGTGCGCTCGCTGCCGATGTTCGCCTGGGTCGCCATCGATATCGTGGTATGGGGCTTCATCACGCGTTACCTCAACTCGATGGCTGCCGGCCGATTCAACTACGTGCCGAGCCTGCTCGGGGCGGTGCTGATGTGGGATTTCTTCACCCGCATCATGCAGGGAGTGAGCACCGCGTTTCTCGAGGATGTCTGGTCGCGCAACTTCCTCAATCTCTTCGCCACGCCGCTCACGATCGCCGAATACATCCTCGGCCTCGTGATCACCAGCATGGCGACGAGCGCGGTCGGGCTCGTGGTGATGCTGGTGCTCGCCACGGCGGTCTTCGGGCTCTCGTTGCTCTCACTCGGCGGCCTCCTCGTCCCCTTCCTGCTCGTACTCTTTGCCTTCGGCATCGCGCTCGGCATCCTCGCGAGCGCGCTCGTCCTGCGCCTCGGGCCGGCCTCTGAATGGCTGGTCTGGCCCATGCCGGCGCTGCTCTCGCCGTTCGTGGGCGTCTTCTACCCGCTCGCGACGCTGCCCCTCTGGATGCAGAACGTCGGCCACCTGCTGCCGCCCTCGTACGTGTTCGAAGGAATGCGCGCGGTGCTCGCAGGGCAGCCGTTCTCGGCCGCCAACCTCGCGCTCGGCGCCGCCCTTGCCGTGCTCGACATCCTGCTCGCGGGATATTTCTTCGCACGGGTGTTCGGATACGCCATCCGCACCGGGCTTCTCGCCCGCTACAGCGCCGAGAGTGCCGCATGAGCGAGAAGGTTTACGTTTCCGCTGAGTCGTTGCTGCGGGACTCGATGGAGCTCGCGATGCGCATCGTGCGCAGCGGCTTCAGGCCCACTTTCCTGGTGGCGCTCTGGCGCGGCGGAGCCCCCATCGGGATCACGGTGCAGGAGGTGCTGGAGTATCACGGCATCCACACCGACCATGTTGCCATCCGCACCTCTGCGCACACCGGGATGGATCAGCGCAGCGAGAGCGTGCGGGTGCACGCGATCGATTACCTGGTGTCGCGTCTCACCTTCGAGGATCGGCTGCTCCTCATCGATGACGTGTTTGATTCGGGGCGCAGCCTCGAGGCCGTGCTCGGTGAGCTCGAGCGCCGGTGCCGGCGCAATCTTCCGGGTCTCGTCCGCATCGCGACCGCCTACTACAAGCCCTCCCGCAACCGTACGGCGCTGGCACCGGACTACTTCGTGCGAGAGACCGAGAGTTGGCTCGTGTTTCCGCACGAGATTCAGGGACTGACCCGCGAGGAAATCCTGACTCACAAGCCCGTGGACCCGAGCTTCTTCGAGGGCTGAGGAGCCGGTCGGGCTCCCCGGGGCGGGCGGCTTTGAGCCTGCCGCACCAGCGGCACCGGCAAGTATGCGGGCTACGGCTTCTATCGGGTGCCGGCCGCGACATCGTGCAGCGGCCGGCGATCCGCACCGATGTCATCGACATCTCGCCGAGCTCACATTCCGCGAGACTTCCGTCGCCGCCGGCGGCCTGCAAAACCTGGGGATGCAACACGCGCGCGGCGGGTGCGCCAGACGCCGGGGCCGAAGCCCCAGTCGCTTCGAAGATAGCAATCCCATGAGCGCGAGAGACCCGACAGCGATTCTTCCCGTTCTGGTCCTCACTACGACCGCCGTCGTGCTGCTCCTGGGAATCGCGGTCCATCGCAGCCACACACTCACCCTCGCCATCGCAACCGGTGGTCTGCTCCTGCCGCATCTGCCTGGCCCCCCGCCAGCCACTACGTCCCCACCCTCCCCTCTTCACCGTGGAATGGCTCCACCTCATCTGCCACGGCCTGATCCTCATCTGCTCCCTCACCATCTGCCTACTCTCCCACGGTACCTCATCCGCTCCGGTGTTCCTTCCGCCTGCCTGCTCTGCGGTATTGCCATCCTCTATGCGGGCCTCGGCACTCTCTCTTTCTCAGCGATCAGCGCCTGGCTGCCCGGCGCACCAGGGCCTCAGCCTGGCCTTCGCGGCCCCCCCTCCTCTCGCCTGCGGGAATTCCCCTCACAATCGGTTCATCGCGAAAATTCCATGGGGGTGGCCTCGGGACTCGACGGCGGTCACGGCGTGCTGCTCGGAACATTGGTCGCAGGCAGCATCATCCGTCTCTACTACTACCTGCGGGTCATCGTCGCGATGGCGGCCGCCGCTCACCGCGCCGGATGCCAGGGCGGCGTCCACAAGCCGTGCGCGCGCGAGATTGCTGGGCAATGCCGTCGTGGCGGCCCTGGTCTTGCTGCTGATCGGCCTGGGCGCCTACCCCTCGCCTCTCCTCACCCTGATTCGTGCGAGTGCGTCCATGACGGTGCGCTGACTGGTAAAGCTTGCAAAATTTTCACGATTTGCGGTAAGTTACGAGTTTCATGTTTGGCTGTTCTGCCTGGAGGTTGCGGTGAAGAAGTCATTTCTCGTTCTCTGTGTGATCTCGGTCGGCGCACTCGTCGCCTGCAGCTCACCCAACGCCGATTGGCAGAAGGCGAACCAGCAGAATTCGGTAGCCGCTTACCAGCAGTTCATTCAGCAGCACCCGAACGATGCGCGGGTGGAGCAGGCGCGCAACCGGATCAACGCCCTGAAGGACGAGCAGGCCTGGTCGACGGCCCAGAGCGCCAACACGCTCGATGCCTACCAGCAATACCTGCAGCAGGAGCCGAATGGAATGCATGCGGCCGATGCGCAGGACAAGGTCACCGGCCTGCAGCAGGACGCCGCGTGGCAGACCGCGCAGTCCACCAATACCGCTGCCGGCTACCAGGATTTTCTCACGAAGTACCCCAACGCTCCGACGGCTGACCAGGCACGCGATGCGCTGAAGAAGCTGACGGGCTATCAGGTGCGGCTCGCCTCGGTGCGCTCCAAGGCTGCCGCCGACAAGCTCGCCCAGCACCTGAAGGACAAGTTCGGCAGCGATCTGCAGGACGTCGTGGTGGTACCGCCAGCCGGAAAGTCGAAGTCTCTCGAGGTTCGCTCGGCGCCGATGACGGAGTCCGATGCGAAGGCCGCGTGCGCGAAGCTGAAGAAGGCGCATCAGCACTGTGAGGTTGTGAAGAGCGTTTCCTGACGCTCGCCCAGGCTTTTTCCCGCGCTTCGATCATCGCCCGCCGCAGGCCCCGTGCCTGCGGCGGGCTCTTGCGTCTGCCGCCCGGTTGCGGTAAGTAAACCGGGATGAGCGGCGCCGATTTCCCACCTGATCCGGACAATTCAGCCCGGCCAACCGCATCGCGTTCCGGTCTTTCGTGAACGGGACGGACGATCTGCCGGAAGATGTGCGCGCCCTGCTTCACGAGCACATCGAGACCTACGAACAGCTCGAGGTGCTCCTCCTCCTGCGGCGCGAGCGCTATGAAGAGTGGACGGTCGCGGGGCTGGCCGCGCGCCTGCGCCTGCGCGAGGAGCTGGTCGCCTCCGCGCTGGAAGGTCTGCGGGCCGGCGGCCTCGTGACGGCGACCGCGACAGCTGCCGCGCCCCGCTTTGCCTATCGGCCGGCAAGCTCCGGGCTGGATGCGGCCACTGGCCGTCTCGACCACGAGTACGCGGAGCGCCCCATCCGGATCATCCAACTCATGAGCGCAAATGCCATCGATCGCGTGCGTACTGCGGCGCTGCACACCTTCGCCGACGCCTTCGTGCTGAAAAAGGACAAGAAAGATGGCTGAGGCGGTTTACATTCTGTGCGCCGTCACCAGCATCCTCTGCGCGGTGCTGCTGCTGCGGGGTTATAGTGCAACACGTACCCGGCTGCTTTTCTGGGCAAGCCTCTGTTTCGTGTCGCTGGCCATCAACAATGTGATCCTGTACGTCGATCTCGTCCTCCTGCCGCCGCAGTACGACCTTTTCTGGTACCGCAACATCGCGGCATTGGCCGGAATGCTGGTGCTCATTTTCGGGCTCACGTGGGAATCGCGATAGTCAACAGGCCATGAAGACATTCATGTGGGGTGTGCTGGCGATGTCGTCCCTGGTGGCGGCGCTCTTCTTCTTGCGCTTTTGGCGGGAGACCCGCGAGCGGCTGTTCGCCTTCTTCTCCCTCGCGTTCGTCGGCCTGGCGGCCACCTGGGTGGGGCTCGCGATCATCAATCATCCGGCTGACGAGGCGCAGCAGGAATACGCCTACATCGTGCGCCTGGCCTCGTTCGTGATTCTCATCATCGGCATCATCGACAAGAACCGGCGCAGCGGCCGGCTGTGAGCGCCGTCCCTGCTCTCAGCTGAGCGGGCCGCCGACGGCGAGCAGCAGCTGAATGGTGTCGAGATACTGGCGGGCCTGCGCCTCGAGGAATCCCAGCTCCGCGCGCTGACGCAGACGCTGGTCATCGAGGACCTGCAGCAGGCCCGAATTTCCCGCCTGGTAGCTCTGCCGCGCCAACTCCAGGCTCGCCTGCGAGGTATCCCGCGCATTCGCCTGTGCCGCAACGAGCTGCGCGTCGTGGTCGAGGGCATCTAGCAGATCGGCGACCTGGCCGAACGAGTCGAGCACCACCTCCTGATAGCGCGCCGCACTCGCGTGCAGCGCATCGAGGGATGCCCGCCGCTGCGCGCGCAGCGTCCCGCCATCGAAGAGCGGCTGGGTCAAGCCGGCAATCAGCGACCACGCTGTAGAGGAGGCATCGAACAGCTTCGCCGGGGTCAGCGATTGCTGGCCGAGCGTCGCGGTCAGCGCGATCTGCGGATACAGGTTCGCAGTGGCCACGCCGACGGCTGCCGTCGCAGCGTGAAGCTGCGCCTCGGCTGCCAGGATGTCGGGGCGGCGGCGGACCAGCCGCGACGGCACGCTCATCGGCAGCTCACGCGGCAACCGCATGCTCGTCAACTCGAGATCCGGCTGTGACCAGTCGGCGGGCGGCTGGCCGAGCAGCACTGCGAGCGCATGGCGCGCCATCGCGAGCTGTTGATTGAGCGGCGGCAGCAGGGCCTGATCGCTGGCGAGCTGGCTTTGTGCCGTCAGCACATCGAGCCTGGACACCGAGCCGTTGGCGAACGCCGTCCGCACCAGGCTGAGGTTGTCGCGATCCTCGGAGAGCAGCCGCGCGACCGCCCGGATCTGCCCGCGGGTCGAGGCGATGATGACGGCCTCGGAGGCCACATCGCCGGTGAGCGTCAACTGGATGGCCTGCACCTCGCTGCGCTCGTACTGTGCCAGCGCTTTCTTCTCCTCTACGGAGCGGGCATTGGCGCCGGCATAGTCGAGCACGTAGCGCACGCTCGCGCCGACCGCCTCGTAGGTGAACGGTGCCACGGCGAAGGTGCCGAGGAATTGCGCGCCATATTTCTGGCGCCCGCTCGAGGCCAGCAGGCTCACCTGCGGATAGTATTGACCCGACTGCGCCGCCACCAGCTCCTGCGCCTGAGCGAGTGTGGCCTTCGCCGCAGCGAGATTGCGGTTGTCCGCCATGGCGCGCCGGATCAGCTCATCGAGTTGCGGTGATCGGAAGAGAGTCCACCACTCGGGCGCGGCGGACGCGCCGAGGACGAATCTCTGCGCATAGGCATCAGCCGCCGGCGCGCGCCGCTCGGCTGCCGCGGCGCCGGTATCGACGGGATTCGATTCTCCTGCGGGACGGTATGCGGACGTTGCCAGCGTCGCCGGCCGGTGGAAGTTGGGTCCAACCGTACACGCGCCGAGGAGAGCGGCGGCGGTGAACCCGGCAACGGCCGCCGCCGCTCGCCGGCACTCGAGGGCGCGGCTGTGCGACTTCATTCCATCACCGCCGGGTCGGTCGCCCGCGCACGCGCAGGCCGCAGCAGCAGAACCAGGGGGATCAACGCCAGCGTCATCACGAACAGCAGCCTGAAGTCATCGTTGTAGGCGATCATCTGCGCCTGGCGCGTCACGGCCGCATTGAGCGCGGCGAGGCCCGCAGGGACGGTGAAGCTGAAGGGCGCGTGCAGCTCGATCTGTCCGCCCCAGGGAATGATGTGGGCCGCGAGGCGCTCGTGCATGACTTGTGTATTGCGCGTCAGGAGCGCTCCGGTTGCCGCAATGCCGATGCTGCTGCCCACGTTGCGCAGCAGGTTGAACATCGACGTACCTTCGGAGCGGTATTGTACCCCGAGGGTCGAGAAAGCCACCGTGGTGAGAGTGACGTAGGTGAGACCGGTGCCGAGGCCCTGGAGAAAAGTGGTCGACCAGACGAGAGTCTGCGGCATCAGGGTGGAGTAGCCGCACATCATCTCCAGCGAGACGGCCGTCACCGCGATACCGATGCCGATGAGGAGGCGCGTATCGATGCGGCCGATGAGTCTCCCGGCGAGATACATCGAGACGAAGCTGCCGAAGCCGCGCGGCGCCATGGCTATACCCGAGGTCAGAACCGGATAGCCGAGCAGGTCCTGCAGCAGCGGCGGCAGCAGCGCCAGCGTGGCGAAGAGCACCACACCGACGATGAACACGAGCAGATTTCCCATCGAGAAATTCGCGTCCTTGAACAGAGTGAGGCTGATGAAGGGCTCACGCGCCGTCAGGGTGTGCACCATGAAGACGTACAGGGCGCCTATGGCGATGCCGGTCTCGATCCAGATCTCGGGAGAGCCGAACCAGTCCTTGAGCTCGCCGCGATCGAGCAGGATCTGCAGCGCCCCGACGGCGAGGCTGAGCGCGCCGAAGCCGAGGAAATCGAAGCGGTTCGTGCGGGTATCGGTCTCGCGTACGTAGGCCATGAGGCCGATCGCCGAAAGGATGCCGAAGGGCACGTTGATGTAGAAAACCCAGCGCCAGCTGTAGTTGTCGGTGAGCCAGCCGCCGAGCACCGGCGCGAGCATGGGGCCGAGAACCACGCCCTGGCCCCAAAGCGCCATCGCGCGCCCGTGCCGCTCCGGCGGGTTGATGTCGAGCAGAACGGCCTGCGAGAGCGGCACCAGGCCCGCTCCGGAGATGCCCTGCAGAACGCGGAACAACACGATCTGGTCGATCGACTGCGCCATGCCGCAGAGCATGGAGCTCACGGTGAAGCCCACCACCGACAATACCAGCACACGTTTGCGGCCGAAGCGGCCTGCGAGCCACCCCGACAGCGGCGTCATGATGGCTGCCGCCACGATATAGGAGGTCAGCACCCAATCCATCTGCTCGAGCGAAGCCGACAGATTGCCGCCGATGTGCGGCAGCGCTACGTTCGCTATGGTCGTATCCACCGCCTGCAGCACGGTGGCGAGAGTGACGGAGGCGGTAACGAGCCCGCGATGCTGCGACTGAGTCAATTTCCCGCACCGGGCGTGCGGTGCTCCGTGCCGCGCGAGCGGGTGTCGACGCTGACGTTGGCGCTCAGTCCCGAGCGCACGGCCGGCAGAGCCCCTTCGAGGCGCAGCCGGACGTCGAGCCGCTGCACGACCTTCACCCAGTTGCCGGTGGCGTTCTCCGGCGGCAGAACGGAGAACTGCGAGCCGGTGCCGGGAGTGATGCTCGTCACGACGGCCTGGAAGGTCCTGCCGGGATAGGCGTCGATCTTCACCGTCGCGGACTCGCCGGGACGCATGTCGGCGAGCTGGTCTTCCTTGAAGTCCGCCTCCACCCAGACATCCTGACTCGAGACGAGCACGAATGCGGGCGCAGCAGCGGCAAGATAGCTGCCCGCCTGCAGGTGCTCGACGCCGGTGACCACCCCGTCGGCGGGTGCGCTGACCTTCGTGTAGGAAAGATCGAGCAACGCCCGGTCGAGGGCTGCCTGAGCCTGCTCGACCAGCGGGTGGGCATCCACGGAGATGTCGGGCTGGCCGCCGAGCTTCGCGAGTGCCGCCGTGATCTGCTGCTTCGCGGCCGCGACGCGCTGGCGCGCCTCGCTGCGGGTGAGCAGCGCCCTATCCACCTGCGACTGTGAGGCGATACCGCTCGCGAGCAGCCCGGACTCGCGGCGGTACTCGCGCTCGCCATAATCGAGCGCGCTTTGCGCGCTCCGCAGGTCCGCGAGCCGCTGCTGGTAGTCCGCCTTCAGCGACTCGACCTGCAGCCGCTCGGCTTGCAGTCGAGCCCGTGCGGCTTCGGCGGCGATGCGGAACGGCCGGTCGTCCAGGCGAAACAAAGTCTGCCCGCGACGCACCTGCTCGTTGTCGTGCACGTCGACCTCGCTGACTCTGCCCGACACGTTGGCGCTGATCGCCACCTCCGCCGCGCGCAGGTAGGCGTCCTCCGTCGATTGATAGCGGCCGCCCGTCAGGTACAGATAGAGGCCGCCTACCGCCATGAGGAGCGGCACGCCCCACATGAGCGGCACCCTCAGCCGCTCGCGGCGGGATTTGGTCGGCGCCGCGGAATCGCGGCCCTCCGGTCGCAGTGGCGCCGGCGCATCCCTGCGCGGCAGGTCGCCGGCAGGCTCGGTGCTACGGGCGGTGTTGGCGCTCATCGCGAGGACCTCTGCGACTTCTCGGCGGTAAGGGGTGGGAGCGTCGCCAGGTTGGCATGGACCCGCTCGAGCAGCTCGATCAGCTTCGCGCGCTCCTCGTTCGAGAGGCCGTGCAGAGTCTCGGCGCGGGTCTCCGCGATGAGGTGGGCGATGTGCTCGAGAACGGGTTTGCTCTTCGGTGTGAGCCAGAGGGTACGCGCGCGGCGGTCCGCCGGATCGGAGCGCCGCTGCACCCAGCCGTCCGCCTCCATGCGATCGAGGATCCTCACGAGCGTCATGGGGTCGAGCTCTGTCAGCTCCGACAGGCGCTTCTGGCTGACGCCTTCATTGTTCTGCAGGTGCAGCAACGCCCGGCACTGTGGCAGTGTGAGGGAAAGCGCCTGCGCGCGCTCCTCGAAGCGCCGCGTGTAGCGGCGGCTCGTATCTTTCAGGAGGAATCCGAGCTGGCGGCTGAGATCCATGGTCATAGCTGGTTATATGATATCATAGTTTATTATATAGTATCTTGCGATATCACTCGGTCCTGCCGGGCGCTCGCCTGTAGAATCCGGCCCACCGCGCGGGCGGCTCCCGCAAAAAGAACGACGGCACCACTCTTCATGCTCGCCCGCAGGATGTCCCCTTCAGCCGGCCCCGGTTGGCGCGGCCCGCCCGTCGCGGCTTGCGCCGGCCTGCTCGTCCTCTCATGGCTGGCCTCAGCATCCGCAACGGCCACTGCTCGAGCTGCCCATGTCAGGGCGGCACCCCAGCCTTTCGTTCCAACACCCGCCCAGCTGTTCGGGCCGCTCTTCGTACAGGTGCAGATGGATGCGCTCTTCCCGGATGGCAAGGCGTTTCCCGATGCGGTGCCGCAGGCACCGCCGTCGGTCATCCTGAAGCGCTATCACGCGGCCAGGCCCCGCTCGCACGCAGCACTGCGCGCTCTGGTGCAGAGCACGTTCACCCTGCCGACCGAAGCGCATACACCGCCCGCCCGCCGCGACAAGACCCTCGAGGCGCACATTGCGCGACTCTGGCCGTTGCTGACACGCCAGCCGGTGGTGCCGCCGGCCTATTCATCGCTCCTTTACGTGCCGAAGCCCTATGTCGTGCCCGGCGGGCGCTTCAGGGAGTTCTATTACTGGGATTCCTACTTCACCATGCTGGGCCTGATTCGCGACGGCCACCTCGATACTGCGCGCGATCTCGTCGATGATTTCTCCTACATGCTGCGCGAGTACGGACACATTCCCAACGGCGCGCGCACGTACTACCTGTCGCGCTCGCAGCCGCCCGTGTACTACCTCATGGTGGGGCTCCTCTCGCCCGATCCGGCGAGCGCGTGGTCGCAACACCTCCAGGACCTCGAGCGCGAGTACGACTACTGGATGGCAGGCGCGGCGGGTCTGCGACCCGGCAAAGCGCAGCGCAACGTCGTAGCGATGCCCGACGGCTCCCTCCTGAATCGTTACTGGGATGCCGCGGACACACCCCGCGATGAGTCCTATCGTAACGACGTGCTGATCGCACGCGCCTCGCACAGGCCCGCGGCGCAGGTGTACCGCGACATCCGCGCGGCTGCCGAGAGCGGTTGGGACTTCAGCTCCCGCTGGTTACGCGACGGGCGGCATCTCGCCACCATCGATACGACCGACATCGTGCCGGTCGATCTCAACAGCCTCCTCTATGGCCTGGAGCAGGCGATCGCCCGCGGCTGTGGCGCGCGTCACGAGGCCGTGTGCGAGCGCAAATTCGCCGCGCGCGCCCGCCGGCGCCGGCAGGCCATGAACCGCTATCTGTGGGATCCCAAGGCCGGGTACTTCATGGACTATGACTGGCGGCAGCGGAAGCGGACCGGAGAGCTGACCGCGGCGACGCTATACCCGCTCTTCACCGGAGTCGCCGACATCAGGCAGGCGGACGCCGTGGGCGGAGTTACGCAAGTGCGGCTGCTCGAGGAAGGCGGCGTGGTCACTACCAACATCTCTTCCGGACAACAGTGGGATGCGCCCAACGGATGGCCGCCCCTGCAGTGGGTCGCCGTCAGTGGATTCCGCCGCTACGATCAACCCGTGCTCGCACGCGAGATCGCGCGCCGCTGGCTCGCGACCGTTCAACGGGTCTTCGCCAACACGGGCAAGCTGGTCGAGAAATATGATGTCGAGCACGCGCTGCCCGGCGGCGGGGGCGAGTATCCCCTGCAGGACGGGTTCGGCTGGACCAATGGGGTGACGCGAGCGCTTCTTGGGCTCTACCCTGACCTTCGGCCGCAGCGGCCCTAGAGCCCGGGTAGGCGAGGGGCGTTGGCAAGCGTAAAATGGACCCATGGCAACCGGTTGGGCAGGCGACGGCGCAGTACAAGATCAGATCGATGCGACCGTGACGGACGGCATCCGGCGCGCGCGGAGCCGCCTGCCGCGCGGTCCCGGCCTCACCCATTGCGCCGAATGCGGCGCGGAAATCCTCGAGGCGCGGCGCAGGGCCATCCCCGGCGTGCGTCTCTGCCTCGCTTGTCAGGATAATGCCGACCAGGACGCGGCCAATTTCAGCGGCTACAACCGCCGCGGCAGCAAGGACAGCCAGCTCCGCTGATCCGGGCGGCGCCGTCGAACGCTCGCCGCCGTGCCGCTGATCGCGCTCTTCGACACTCACCTCGCGCTCGGTGACCGGCCATTGCTCGATGGCGCCCGGCTCTCGCTGCAACCCGGCGAGCGTCTGGGACTCATCGGCCGTAACGGTACGGGCAAGTCGACACTGCTGCGGATCATCGCCGGCCAAGCCTCGCTCGACGAAGGCGAGCGGCAGGTCCGCGACGGCCTTCGTATCGCGATGGTCGAGCAGGAGCCTGCCCTGCCGGAGGCACGCACGTTGCGCGAGAGTCTGCTCGAGCGCGCCAACGCAGGAGTGGACGGTTCCCTACGCACCACACTCCTCGGCAACGAGCGCGAGCGCTGGAGCTTCGAGACGCGCCTCACGGAGTTCCTGCACCGCTTCGAGCTCGAGCCTGACCTGGCTCCGGCAACGGGCTCCGGCGGCGAGCGCAAGCGCGCGGCCCTGGCCCTCGCTCTGGCGACCCAACCGGATCTGCTGCTGCTCGATGAGCCGACGAATCATCTGGACATCGGCGCGATCGAACGGCTCGAGGAGCTGCTGCTCAAGGCACCGGCCGCCATCGTCGTGACGCACGATCGCGCCTTTCTCGATCGCGTCACGACTCGCATCGTAGAGCTGGACCGTGGGGTGCTTCGCTCCTATCCCGGGAACTTCGCCGCGTACGAGGCAGCACGCGAGCAGGAGCTCGCCGCCGAGGAGCTCGCCAATCGCCGGTTCGACAAGTTCTGGGCGCAGGAGGAAGTCTGGATCCGCAAAGGGATCGAGGCCCGGCGCACTCGCAACGAGGGGCGGGTGCACCGGCTGGAGCACTTGCGCGAGGAGCGGGCCGCGCGGCGCGAGCGGCTCGGCACGATGAAGATGAGCCTCGATGCGGGTCCGCGGTCGGGTCAACTCGTAGCGGAGCTCGCGGAAGTCGGCAAGAGTATCGCCGGACGGGCGCTGATCGCGCATCTGTCCATGCGCATCATGCGCGGCGACCGCATCGGGCTCATTGGCCCGAACGGTGCCGGCAAGACCACACTCATTCGCGTGATCCTCGGTGAGCTGCCGGCGGATGAGGGTAGCGTGCGGCTCGGCACGAATCTCAAGGTCGCCTACTTCGATCAGCTGCGCGAGCAGCTCAACCCGGAGGCGACCGTTGCCGAGATGATCAGCCCCGGATCCGACTGGGTGGAGGCCGGCGGCGAGCGCAAGCATGTCATGAGCTATCTCGGCGACTTCCTCTTTCCGGCGCATCGGGCGCGCTCGCCCGTCAAGATGCTCTCCGGGGGTGAGCGCAACCGGCTGTTGCTCGCCCGGCTATTCGCCCAACCCGCCAACCTGATCGTGCTCGATGAGCCGACCAACGACCTCGACATCGAGTCGCTGGAGCTGCTCGAGGAGCGGCTGCAGGACTACGCGGGCACGCTGCTGCTGGTGAGCCACGACCGGCGTTTTCTCGACAACGTGGTGACGCAGACTCTGGCGGCAGAGGGTGGCGGCACCTGGCGCGAGAATGTGGGGGGCTACAGCGACTGGCTGCAAAAGCGAAGCGCGGCACCGCCCGGGCACGGCTCCCGCAAGTCGCCGCGCGAGGATGCAGAGCAGGCGGTGCCGACCGAGCCCAAACTGCGCACGCGGCTCAGTTACAAGGAGCAACGGGAGCTGACTTCACTGCCCACGGAGATCGAGGCCCTGGAGCAGGAGCAGGCGGCCATCACGGAGCGCATGAGCATGCCCGGCTACCACACGCAGGGCGCGCCGCAGATCCGTGCCGATCGCAAGCGCCTCGAGGAGATCGAGGCCTCGCTCCTCGCGAAATTCGCGCGCTGGGAGGTGCTGGAGGCCGAGCGCAGCCGCCTGGCCCGGTGAGTGCATTGCGCATAAGATTGCGTGCATGGCAAACAGCCCGACCGGTGATGTAGCCGCCCCGGCGCCCGCCAAGGGCTGGCTCGACTCCGCGCGCAGAACCTCGTGGGTCAGGTTGCCGGTGTTCTTCGCGGCCCTGCTGGCGGCAGACATCGGCGCGCAGTTCGGCCGGGCATGGGCCATCCATCATGCGCCATCGGGTAGCGCCGACTGGGCATCGCTCGGGGCGGCCCTGGTGCTGGCGGCAGCTCTCATGGGACTCTACGTCGGGCTGGTGCGCGCTTTGGAGCGCCGCGCGCCTCACGAACTCGCACCCCGGCCGCTTCAGGCGATCGCCGGCACCGCTCTGGGCCTCATGCTCTTCTCGAGCGTGTTCGGTCTGCTATACGTCATGGGCGTCGCGCAGTGGCAGGGTCTTGCCGCCCGGTTCGACGCCATCCCGATGCTGTCGGCAGCGATTCTCGCGGCGGTGGGCGAGGAGTTGGCCTTCCGTGGGGGCCTCTTCCGTATCCTGGAGGAAAGCTTCGGCACCGCAACGGCGCTGGCGATCTCCGCCGCTCTTTTCGGACTGCTCCACGCCCTGAACCCGGGCGCTACGGTCCTCTCCACCGTGGCCATCGCCCTCGAGGCCGGCGTACTCCTCGGCGCCGCCTACGCCGTCACGCGCAATCTATGGTTTCCGATCGGACTGCACCTCGGTTGGAATTTCACCGAGGGCGGAATCTTCGGGGTGTCCGTCTCCGGTGGCTCGGCCATCAAGGGCTTCTTCTCGGTCTCACTCGCCGGTCACCCGGTGCTCACCGGCGGCAAGTTTGGTCCGGAGGCCTCCGTGATCGCGATAGTCGTGTGCCTGGCGTTGGCTGTCGTGCTGCTGGTGCTCACCGTCCGCGATGGACGCTGGCTGCCGATGCGACGCTCCGCTGCTCGTGCAACGGCTTGACCGGACCGGACGGTTTGGTTGCTGTGATGAAGCCTCACGCCGAAGCCTGCGATCGCAACCGAGAGCCGATACTCGAAGTGCTCCGGGAGCACTTCGCCGATCGGCGCCAGGTCCTCGAGATCGGCAGCGGCACCGGACAACATGCGGTGCATTTCGCCGCGGCGCTGCCGCACCTCACCTGGCAGACCTCGGATCTGCAGGCCAACCTGGCCGGCATCCGGCTGTGGATCGAGGAGGCGGGCCTGCCCAACGTACCCCCGCCGCTCGAGCTCGGATCGGGCGGCCCGTGGCCCAACAGCCGGTTCGATGCCTGCTTCACGGCGAATACGCTGCACATCATGAGCTGGCCGGAAGTCTGCGCCCTCTTCCAGGGGCTTCCCGCCGTCCTGACGAGGGATGCGGTGCTCGCCGTGTACGGGCCTTTCAATTACGGCGGCCGCTTTACCAGCGAGAGCAATGCGTCCTTCGACGTCTGGCTGAAGCAGCGTGCTTCGCACAGCGGCATCCGCGATTTCGCCGATGTCGATGCACTCGCGCGCTCGATCGGATTCTCACTCGCGGAGGATCGGGCCATGCCCGCCAACAATCGGACGCTCGTGTGGCGCCGCGGGGCGGCGTGAGGGCTCAAACTGCGCGCAGCGCGGCGGTTACCGACACTCGCGCAGCCCTTGCTGCCGGCAGGAGGCCGCCGATCAAGCCCATGATCAGCGCCCACATCACCCCGATCAGCACCAGGGCCGGCGTGACGTCGAGCTTGAAACTGTAGCCGAACGGGCTCGCCGCGAGTCCGCTGAAGAACATCCACGCGAGGGCCGCCCCGATCAGCGCGCCAACCAACGCCAACAGCATCGACTCGCATAGGGTCGAGGCGACGATGGCGCCGGGGCGGAAGCCGATCGCGCGCAGGGTGGCGAGCTCGCGGCGCCGCGAATCGACGATCGCGTAGAGTGAATTGATTGCGCCCAACGTGCCGCCGATCGCCATGATCGTGCCGACGAAGTAACTGGCGAAGTCGAGGAGCGAGTTCAATCCCTTGAAAGAGTCGGCCATCACCGTCCGCTGCCGCTGCGCAAAGAGATGTACCGCCGGATCGGCTTTGAGGGCCGCGCTGAGCGCGGCAAAATCCGCGGGTGAGCGCAGCCTGACCGCGAGCCCTCCGTAGGTATCGCGGGCAAACGCCGACATGAGGGCGTTGACATCGGCGAACATCGTGCACTGGCCTTCATCGTCCGCCCCGAAGTGGCCGACGACGGTCCACGGCATGCCGCGGATCGATCGCCGGTCGCCGATTTCGAACCCGGAAAGGAGGCGCGTGCAAGTATTGCTGACGGCGAGCTCGTGCATGCCGGAACGAAACATGCGCCCGGCGGTGAACCGCATTTGCGGCTGGTACGCGGTGATGTTGGGAGTAACTCCGATGAGCGGCGTGAAGATACGCGCGCCGGTCCCGCGCCGGCGGCTTTCGATCGGAATCATCAATTCCCTTACGACGATCGGCCGTCCATCCCGGTCACGGCGGATATAGGGCGAGTCCTCAACCGCAGTCACATCGTCCCGCGATATGTTGCCGAAGAGCGGGCGCTGGCCCACCTCCGCGACGGCAACCAGGTCATCGTGCGCATAACTCACCTCTTGGCGGCGCGCGCCACTGCCCATGGCCAGCATGGATACCAGTACACCGACGGCACAGGTCACTCCGATGACAATGGTCAAGGCCGGCCACGGACGCAGCGCGAGGCCCGATAGGCTGACGCCGAGCAGGGCAAAAAACTGCCTGAGGGTCCTCATGCGCGCTACCGCTCCGCCAGCGCGGCCACGACCTCGAGCCTCGCAGCCAGGGCTGCAGGGACCGCGGCGCTGATGAGCGCCACCGCCAGAGCGGAAACGAGACCCAGGATGACGATGTTCCACGGCATCGAGATACCGTGTACGAACGTCGAGGCGTAGGGAAATGCCAGGGTCGCCATCGCAAGCCCCATGCCCCCGGCCATCACGCAGATGACTGCAGACTCGGCGAGCGTCAGCGCGAAAACCGCGCCATTCGTGAAGCCGACCGTCTTCAGCACCGCAATCTCGGACGTCCTCTCGCGCACCGACTGCGTCATCATGGTAGCCGTTGCAAAGAGAAGCGCAGCCAGCACCGCAGCGACCACTGCGCGGATGAGGAATTCCAGATCGCCGATCGACTGCAGATTCTCCTGTGCCATCTCGCGTACGGATTCGCTGCGGGTCTCATTGGACGAGTTCGCGAATCGCGCGTCGATGGCATCGGACACCGCCGCCGCCGCTCTCGGATCGGTAATTCTCACGGTGAAATGGGTGACGGTATCCTTGCCGCCGACGCGGGCCTCGTTCATGTAGTCGTAGTTGACGAGAATGTTTCGGCCTCCGCCGGCGATGTCGCTGTCGGTGAAAGTCCCCACCATGTCGAATGTCCAGTCGCTCGAGCCGTTGCGCTGCATGACGCTGGTCTTCAGCGGGATGCGATCGCCGACCTTCCAGCCGTACTGCTTCGCCAGGTCCGCGTTGACCAGAACACCCGTGCGCGTAGCGCGAAACGCCCTGACGTAGGCCGGAGAGATCGTGTAGGTGAACGCCGATAGCCAGCCCGGATCCGGCCGGATGGCCACGAGTACGGCCCGCTGATCGGGTTTCTGATAAGTGGCCGGTGCCAGGTCCACGGGAATCGCCTCCGCGACGCCAGGAACGGACCTGATCTGCTCCACCAACCCGATCGGCAACGGGATGCCGAAGTTGAGTCGGCTGTGGACGATCAGCAGGTCGGCGCGCGCCGCGGCGATGGCATGCTCGGCGCCCGTCTTGAGCCCCTGCAGCACGCCGAAGAGGGTGAACGCCACCGCCACCTGAAGGAATATCAGGACCGTGCGCCCGCGCTTACGCCACAGGCCCATCCAGATGAGCGGCAGATACTTCATGCGGTGGTCGGATCCTGCGCAGTACCGCGGCTCGCTCACGATATGACCGCACTACCCGCCTGTCAATGAGCGCTCCGGCGCCGGATGACGGGCGTAATGGGTGTACGCTTCGCCAATCTGGAGAACCTTAAAGGCCTCTGACATGACGTGGCAACTCCGCCAGGCAACTCCAACAGACAGCGGTGCGATCGAGACGCTGATCGCGCGCTCCATCCGCGGGCTCGGCGCCGGCGACTATTCCGCGGAAACGATCGAGGCCGCCCTCCAGGGTGCCTTCGGCCTCGATACGCAGCTCATCGAGGACGGGACCTACTTCGTGGTCGAGGAGGCAGATCGGCTGCTCGGCTGCGGCGGCTGGAGCTTCCGGCGCACGCTCTTCGGCAGTGATGCGCGCACCGGCCGTGACGCGGGCGTGCTCGACCCGCGGACCGATGCCGCCAAGATCAGAGCTTTCTTCATCGACCCGGCCGCCGCTCGCCGCGGCATCGGCACGGCGCTGCTCGAGCACTGCGAATCGGCCGCACGCCGCGCCGGCTTTCGGCGTGCCGAGATGATGGCCACGCTGCCCGGGGTGAGGCTCTACCAGGCGCGCGGCTACCTGGCGCAGGCGAAAGTGCTCTATCCCCTCAGGGACGGTCTCGCGATCGAGTTCGTGCCGATGTCGAAAACGCTGGGCCCGGAGGCTCCGGGCAGCTAACGCACCGGTTGCGGAATGGCTTCGCCGTCCTTGCGCGGGTCGGAGGCTCCGTAGTTCACCCCGCTCTTGAAATCCCGGCGCACGACCTGGCCACCGCCCATGGCCGCGGAGTAATCGCCTTGCAGGTCTATCAGATGCCCGCGGGCAGCGAGCGCCTTGCGCACGCCCTGCGGAATACGATCCTCCATCGAGACGCCGCAGCCGTTGAAAGTCCTCTGGGTGAAGCGCGGCGCCTCCATCGCGGCCTGAATGTCCATGCCGAAGTCCGCTATGTTGGACACGAACTGCGCGTGCGCCTGCGCCTGGTTGAAGCCGCCCATGATGCCGAAGGCGATCCGGTCCTCACCGCGCTGCATGAATCCCGGAATGATCGTGTGCAGAGGGCGCTTGTGACCGGCGAGTACGTTGGGCGAGGCAGGATCGAGCGTGAATAGTGAGCCGCGATCCTGCAGCACGAAGCCCGTGCCATCCGCCACCAGGCGCGAGCCGAACTCCTGGTAGTTGCTCTGGATGAGCGACACCATGTTGCCGTGGCTGTCTACTGCCGTCAGATAGGTCGTGTCACCTGTGGTGGCGAGCGCCGGCTTTCCCGGCACCACGTTGCAGTTGGCGCGGCTCTGATCTATCAGGGCGGCGCGCGTCGCGGCATAGCCCTTCGACAGCATTCCCGATACCGGGATGCGGCTGAATTTGGGATCGGCGACATAGCGCAGCAGGTCTGCGTACGCAAGCTTCTTCGCCTCGATCATCACGTGCAGCGAGTCGGCGGAGTTGTGCCCGTATCGGGCCAGCGGGAAGCGCTCCATGATGTTGAGCATCATCAGCGCCGCAATCCCCTGGCCGTTGGGGGGCAGCTCGTATACCGTCCAGCCGCGATAGTCGGTGGAGATCGGCTGCACCCATTCGCTCGAGTAGTCCGCCAGGTCCTCTGCCGTCATCGCGCCGCCGAGCCCGTGCTCGAAGCCGAGGATCTTCCTGGCGATCGGCCCTTTGTAGAAGGCATCGCGGCCGCCATGAGCCACCTGCTCGAGCGAGCGGGCCAGATCGGGGTTGCGGAACACCTCGCCCACGTGCGGCGCATGCCCATCGATCAGGTAAGTTCGCGAGAGATTCGTGTTGGCCTTGAGATCGGCCTCGGATTCACTCCAATACGCGGCGTCCCATTCCGGCACCGGGAAGCCCTCGCGCGCATACGCGATGGCAGGGGCGAGCACCTGGGACAGGTTGCGGGTTCCGAAGCGCGTGAGCAGCTTCGACCAGCCATCCACCGCCCCCGGGACGGTCACGCTGTCGATGCCGAAGGCCGGCATCCGGGTGATGCCCTTCGCTTTGAGGAAGGCAGGGGTGAGCTTTGCCGGCGCCCAGCCGCTGGCGTTGAGTCCATACAGCTTGCCGCTTTTCGCATTGTATACGATCGCGAACAGATCGCCGCCCATGCCGTTCATCATCGGCTCGACGACGCCCATCACTGCGTTGGCAGCGACGATGGCATCGATCGCGTTGCCGCCATGGGCAAGAATCATCGCGCCGGCCTGCGCGGCGAGCGGACTCTCGGCGGCAACGATGCCGCCGCGGCTCAGGACCATCGAGCGGCCCTGCGATCGGTCCTGTGCGTTGGCCGGTGAGGCAGCGAAGCAGGCGAGCGCCAGGAGTGGGAGCGCAGCGCCGCAGGCGATCCGCATGCGGATGCTGATTCTCAGAAGCCGTATTTTGCCTGCGAGCATCGACACCCTCGCCATGGCTCGGATGACGAGGGAGCCTAATGACCGGTATGCGGGGAGTCCAGCCCGGCCGGCTCAGGCGCTCCTACTTTGCGGCCGCCCGACTGAGGTGTGCGGCAGTCTGCCCGAAAAGAATTGCTCGCGACTCCTCGGTCACGGAGGGCTGCGTGTTGATCTCGGCCGCCCGCGCATAGGCCCGCACCGTTGCCGGGCGAGCCTTGACTGCCTGGAACCAGCGCCTCAGGTGCGGAAAGTCGTCCAGGCTCTGCTGTTGCTTCTCGTACGGCACGATCCAGGGATAGGAGGCGATGTCGGCAATGGTGTAGGCCGCACCGGCGACGTACGCCCGGTCGGCGAGACGGTGATTCAGCACTCCATAGAGGCGATTCGTCTCTTTGACGTAGCGCTCGACCGCGTACGGAATCTTCTCCGGCGCGTACTGGCTGAAATGGTGATTCTGGCCGGCCATGGGACCCAGCCCCGCAACCTGCCAGAAGAGCCACTGCAGAGTCTCGACCTCGCCGCGCAGATCCGACGGGATGAGCTTGCCTGTCTTGCGCGCGAGATAGAGCAGAATGGCGCCGGACTCGAAGACCGACACCGCCGGACCGCCGCCCTGCGGCTCGTGATCGACGATACCGGGGATTCTGTTGTTGGGTGAGATGCGGAGGAATTCGGGCCGGAACTGCTCCCCCTTGCTGATGTTGACCGGCACGATGCGGTAAGGCAGCCCGGTCTCCTCCAGGAGCATCGTCACCTTGTGTCCGTTCGGAGTCGTCCAGTAATGCACATCGATCATTCGGCACCTCGATCGCCGCGGGCATGCGGCAGTCGCTCGAGCCAAGCCTAACGCCGCAGTGCGGCCGGCTGAAATCGGCCTTTCGAGAGAGGCTCGCCAGGCTCTTTCCGCGGGCGGGCTCTCGCCCGAACGTTGACGCAAGCCGGGCGGGGCTGGCCGTACGGTCGTGCGATCGATCTCGCGGCCTAGGGAGGTCCGAACCAGGTAGCCAATGCCTCGCTGAGTCCGGGCAGATTCGGGTCTCCCACCCAGGCCACGTAGCCGTCCGGCCGAACCAACACGGCGGTGGGAGCAGCGACCGGTCCGAGCGCAGGCAGCTCCCACGTGCCGGTGTACCTGGCGGCGAGCCGCTGCACGCGGCCTGCCCAGGGAGTGATGTCGAAGTCATCGGACGCGCCGAAGTTGAGCAACACGGGCCGGGCAGCGTGCAGCAGGGTGAAAAGTCGCCTCGGCCCGTCTGCGGTGATGAGGTCGAGATCGGGCATGCGGCGTCCGAGCAGGGGATGTCCCTCGCCGAGGTCGTAGCGGACGTCCAGACCTGACATCATGGCAGCGAACCGCTGGCGAGGCTCGTCCGTGCTGAGCAGATCGGCGATGACCTCCCGCAAGGCCTCGATACGGTCGTCCAACCGAAGGAGCATCGACTGTGCCATCGTGTTGCGCAGCACACGCGCAGCGACGGGATGGCGCTCGGCGTGGTAGGTGTCCAGGAGAGTCTGCGGCGATGTCCCCGCAACCACCTGGGCCAGCTTCCAGCCGAGATTCACCGCATCCTGCACGCCGATCTGCAGGCCCTGTCCGCCCACCGGGGAGTGCACGTGAGCGGCGTCGCCGGCGACCAACACGCGGCCCTTGCGGTAGGCCGCAGCCTGGCGCGCCGCATCGGTGAACCGGGAGATCCAGGTCGGGCTATGGACCCCGAAGTCCGTCCCGCACGCGGCGATGAGAGCCTGTCTGAGATCGCCCAAGGTGGGCTCGGTTGCGGGGCCGAGGTGTCGTTCGGTGACCATGACTCCGACCGGTCCACGATCCGCGTAAACAATCCTGCCGTCGACGATCCGGTACTCCTTACTGCCGAACGAGTGGACACCGGAGGCGGTGCGGTGGATGCCGAACTCCGGCCTCCCGGTCATCTCCACCTCGCCGATCAGGCTGCTGGTTGTCGGGTCGCATCCGGGGAACGCGATGCCGGCGGCCTTGCGGACCAGGCTGCGTCCGCCGTCGCACCCGACGAGGTATTCCGCCCGCAGCGACCCGCTGCCGGACAGAGTGACGTCGACGCCCGTATCGTCCTGCGCCAGACCGGTGACCTCACATCCGCGATAGATCGGAACCTCCAGCTCGCCGACCCACCCCGCGAGAATGCGCTCGATGTGGTTCTGCCACAGCCCGAGCCCGTAATTGTGTCGGGTAGGAAAGTCGCTGATGTCAAACCGTACACCCGCGAAGCCCGCGACCTGCGCCTTCTGGCCCTGCGAGAGGAATCGATCGGCGATGCCGCGCTGATCGAAGATCTCGAGCGTGCGTGAGTGCAGACCCCCAGCGCGCGAGCCGATGAGATCCTGGGTCGCGCGCCGCTCGACGACGGCCACGTCGATGCCCGCCAGCGCCAACTCCCCCGCGAGGGTCAACCCGGTCGGGCCTCCTCCCGCGATCACCACTGCGTGCTCGGTCATTGCGTCACTCCCGCTCGCGCCGCCTTCGGCAAAGCAGGCGATGCTGCGTCACGGCCCGGGCCTTACGGCAAGTCCCCCCATCCGCTATACTCTGGAAGTGGCAGGGAGCGGGTAGTTTCCGCGTGATCGCTTGAGCACACTCCTCGAGGTCGCCGGTTGGCTCGGGGCAGCTCTCCTGCTTCTCGCCTACGCACTCGTCTCGTACGGCCGGGTTGGCGGCCGGAGCGTGCTGTACCAGACCCTCAACATCGCGGCCAGCATACTCCTCGGGGCAAATACCGCATGGCACCATGCCTGGCCGTCGGCATTCGTGAATGTCGTATGGATAGTGATTGCGATCGGAGCGCTGTCCACCGCAGCCGCATCGCGCCGCGTTACCCCGCAGGAACCGTAATCACTCCGTACGGCAAAGAGACCATCACTCTGCCCCCGTAGTACAGCTCGCCAGGCGTCCATGCCGCGCTCCTCGCCTGTGATAGGCGGCGATGGCACGTGACGGGCGTCACGGAATGCGCTGTAACCATGGGACCGCTCCCGCTACCGTGCCGGCGCTCACACCGGCAGCGCTCCGCCTTCCTGACAATCGCCAGCAGTTGGCACGGCTCATCGAGCCCGCACTCTGAGGTTGTCAGTCGGTCCCCGCATGAGCTGTCGGAGTCCAGAATCATGAGTGACAAGGTCTGCGCACGCGACCGGTTTCTGACCGCCCTTTCCATGACGATCGGTGTCCTGATATGGCTCGGCGTCGCCGCCGGCCTCCATGCCAGCGGATTGAAAGCAGTGCTCGGCCTGCTCGGTGCGGCGATCATCGTGCTGCCGCTCTCCTTTGTCGTATATCTATTTGCGAAGTCCGCGGCCATTGCGCATTTGCGCGGCAACGCGACCGAGGTAACGGCGCAGCAGCTTCCCGAGCTATACAAGCAGCTGACGTTCTGCTGCGAGACGCTCCATGTGCCCAACATCCCCACGATGTACGTGCAGAACGGAAATGGCGTCATGAATGCCTTCGCCACGTGGTTCCTCGGGCAGAAGTATGTGATCCTTCTGTCGGGCGTAGTGGACGCGATGGCGCCGAATCCAACCGGGGTGCGCTTCTACATCGGCCACGAGCTGGGCCACATACTGCGTCACGACAACCCCGTCATGGCCTTCCTGCGGTGGCCATCGTTGCGGCTGCCGCTGCTGGGCGCCGCTTTCTCGCGTGCGCGCGAGACTACCTGTGACCTTCACGGGCTTGCCTGCAGCGAAACGCCCGACCTTGCGGCGCGCTCGCTCGCGGCACTGGCGGTGGGCGCGAGAAATTGGGCCAAAGTGTCGCTCGACGGGTATCGGCAGCAGATCGCCGCAGCCGGCGGATTCTGGATGTCTTTCCATGAGTTGGTGGCCAGTTATCCCTGGACCGGCAAGCGCATCGTAAGAGTCCTGGACAGGAATGCGGAAATGCCCCGCCGGAATCCCTTCGCCTACCTGTTCGCATTCTTCGTCCCCTATGCGGGGCGAATGGGTGCGGGCTTCGGCGCGCTCGTCTACGTGTACGTCATCGGCGTGATGGCGGCAGTGGCGATTCCCGCTTACCAGGCTTACACCGTGCGCGCGGCGCTCACGGTTGCGATGGCGGAATCCCAGCAGGCCCGGCAGCAGCTGGTCGACTACTATGTTTCCCGCAAGGCCGTTCCCCAGACCCTCAACGAGGCGGGAGTCGCCGACCGGCTACCGAACGGCGTGGCGCTGTCCCTCGATCCGGACCACATGGTGCTGACCGTGCACTCGGCCAAGGGCGATCTCATCTTCACACCACGGCGCAAGGGAGACGGGCAGATCATCTGGACCTGTAGCGGCGGCCAGGGTGCAAAGCCGCAGCAGCTGCCGCTGTCGTGCCGCTGAGCGGGGCGGCGAGCCGGCAGAGCGCTGCCACAGCCGACTCTGTGATGTCGAAACGGCGGACGCCGGTTCGGCTACTCCTCGAAACGCTCGCGCTTTGCGAGAATCCGAGAAAATCGAGGAGATCCGACCATGTCCAATAGCGTGCGACTCCACCGAGTCTTCGCCACCAGGCCCGAGAAGGTCTATCGCGCGTTCCTCGAGCCGGACGCGATGGCCAAGTGGCTGCCGCCGGACGGCTTTGCCTGCACCGTGCATCACTTGGAGCCGAAGGTGGGCGGCGCCTTCAGGATGTCCTTTCGGAATTTCACCAACGGCCAGAAGCACTCGTTCGGCGGCCAGTACCTCGAGCTCGTTCCCAATGAGCGCCTCTGCTATACCGACAAGTTCGAGGATCCAGGCCTGCCCGGTGAGATTCGCGTGACCGTGACGCTGAAGAAGGTCTCGGTGGGCACCGAAGTCAGCATCGTTCAGGAAGGCCTGCCCGATGTCATTCCGGTGGAAGCCTGCTATCTCGGCTGGCAGCAGTCGCTGCGCAACCTGGCGCGACTCGTCGAACCCGAAATCACGCAGTGAGCTTGCGCGGATCTCGAGCACTCTGCCCGCCGCTGCCGCCTGAAGGCGGCAGCGGCGGGCAGGGAGCGGATGAACCCATCATTCGCGCGCAGTCATCCACGCTCAGGCAGCGGCAGCCCGGCGCCTCTTACCGGGCGGCCCAGGGATAAAGCGCGCTCAACACGGAGGTGAGGGAGTCGAGTGTTGCCGGCTTCGTCAGGTGGGCGTCGAATCCCGCGTCGGCTGCGCGCGCCCGATCGCTTTTCTGTCCCCACCCCGTGAGGGCAACGAGCGAGACGTTTCCCTCATCGGCCATCTGCCGCATCCGGCGCGCCGCCTCGTAACCATCCATGCCCTGAAGGTCGATGTCCAGCAGCACGACTTCCGGCGCGAATTGCTCGAAGAGCCGCAGGCCCTCCGCCCCATCGCGCGCTACGCGTACTTTGTGTCCAAGGGACTGCAGCGCCGTGCGCAGGGTATCGGCCGCATCGGCGTTGTCCTCCACGATGAGGAGCCTGCGTGCCGCGACCGGCATGCCGGCAGCGGCATTGACCTTGCCGTCCAGGTTGTCGGTCGCGGACGCAACGGGCAACCGGATGATGAACTCACTCCCCTGTCCGAGGCCGTTGCTCGCGGCTTCGATCGAGCCGCCATGCAGCTCGATCAGTCGGCGTGACAGGGCCAGCCCGATGCCGAGCCCGCCCCCGCCGCTACGCACGCGATGCTCGCGCACCTGAGTGAACATCTCGAACACTTCCTCGAGTTGCGCCGGCGGAATTCCCAGGCCGGAGTCCTGCACCCGTATCACCGCCCAGCCGTCCTCCGCGCCGGCGCGCACCCGGATCGTCCCTTGCGCATCGGTGTACTTGGCCGCATTGCCGAGTACGTTGGCGACGACTTGTGTGAGGCGCGCGAGATCGCCATTCACGGTCAGCGCCCCGCCGTCGCGCTCTACGATCAGCTGGTGCCGGCGCTGGTCGATGAGGGGCTTCGCCAGCTCGACGGCCGCCTCGATGACGACACGCAGGCCCACCGGTGCGCGCTGCAGCTCGATGGTGCCGCGGCTGATGCGTGACAGGTCGAGCAGATCGTTCACCAGGCGTGTCAGGTGTGAGACCTGTCGATTCATCATGGAGTGGATGCTCTCGATCAGATCGGGCTTGTTCTCCGGGCGGCGCAGCAATTCCAACCCGGTGGTGAGCGGCGCCAGCGGATTTCGCAGCTCGTGGCTCAGCACCGCGAGGAACTCGTTCTTGCGGCGGGCGTCCTCGCGCAACGCCTGCTCCGCCTTCGATCTATCCATGAGATCGGCGGTCAACCGGGCGAGGACATCGAAGAGCCGCAGCTCGCCGGTGGTGGGCTCGTACGGCGCACGCCAATGTGTCGAAATGACCCCGATCAGCTCGCCCGAGCGGGATCGCAGAGGCGTCGACTGCACCGCCCGAATTCCCGACCTGCGATACTCGTGCAGGTCTGGCGTACCGACGAGTGCCTCGGACTCTTCAGTGTCGACGATTACGTACCTGGCGCCCGTGCGCAGCACCTTGCCACATGATGCCGCCGAGTCGTGACCAACCTGCTGCCAAAAACGTCCGGAATCGGCATGAAATCCTCTCCAGGCGAGCAGGCGCAGGTATCCCTCCTCCAGCACTTGGACACTCGCGAAGTCCGAGTGCATGATGGCAGTTGCCGCATCGAGAATCTGCTGATAGAGCGCGTTGACGTCATTCTCGCGGATCAGGCCGGCGCTGATGGCCTGCAGAAGCTCCGAGCCGGCCCGCTCCTGCGACAACGCGTGCTGCGTTTGTTTGCTGCGCTGCAGCACCTGAAACGCCACGGCGGCGAACTCACTCAGGCTCGTCAGGAGGCGAAGATCTTCCCGGTCGAAGTGGCGGCTGCCATCGTGTGCGACCACCCAAACGGTTCCCACCGTCGCGCCATCCACCGCGAATGGGACCAGAAGGGTCTCGGCGAGAGGCGGCATGTCCGTATTCGGGTAATCGAAATGCCGTTCCGGATGCGCCATGAGCAGAGGCGAGTTGCGCTCGAGGGCCATGCTGCAGAGGCTCGCCGTCCGCGGCGCGGCGTCCCGAACCAGCGCTGCCCATCGGCCCGCGGCGCCGTGCCAGCGGAACACGCGGCGCCCCTTCTCTTCCTCCTCGATATTGACGCCCGCGGAGTGCGCCCGGCAAAGCTCGAGCGCAGCTTCAGCCAGCCTCTGCAAAATGTTCGTTTTGCTCGCGCTCGCTTCCTGCAATGCCTTCATCAGCCCGACGAGGGCGGCGCTTTCCGCCGCAAAATCGGGGACCCGTGAGGGCCGGTGGCCCAACATGGCCGTAATGAGGACCTCGTCCAGAGGTGAGGCGGCAGGGACGTCCAATATGGCCATTCTCTCGCGATGATGCCCGCACGTCTTGCGTGCAAGGAGTGTGCAAGCGTCCGTGATGCGACGGCGAGCTGCCCCCATTGACGCCGCAACACTCGGTCCGGGTATACCGGCACCGTCCGGCGCGTGAATCGTAATCGGTGAGTGCTAGCAAGTTCCGTATCCCACGTTGCCGAGCCACCTTCGGCCGAGTCAGTGCTCGAGGCACGGCGCTCGGTCAGAGCGCTGCGAGAAAGGCAGCCAGATCCGCCTTCTGCTGCGGCGTCAGGGCCATCTGGAACCGCTTGTCGTAGAAGTCGACGACCTGGGGCAGATCCGCCGCGGAGCCGTTGTGGAAATAAGGAGCGCGGGCGGACAGGCCGCGCAGGATCGGCCCCTTGATGCGATTGAGGTCACTGCACTTGCCGGTGATCAGCGCTCGGCCGGGATCGCTCGTGTAGAACGGGCCGGCGCGTGTCGGATCGGCCGGATCGGGACAGCCGCTGATGAGGTACACAGGCAGGTTGGGCATGCTGAGCTCGGCGAGCGCGGCGGCAACCTGCGAGTCGCTCTCCGTGCTCGGCAGGACACTGTGAGAGGTCCCGATGTCGAGGGGCACCGCGAGCGAGTGATCGCCGACGTTCGGCGCATCGTGACAGGTCGAGCAGTGCGCGACGATGCTGCCCGGGCGGCCGAGTGCCGGATTGTCGTTGAGTCCGCGCACGCTCGTGATGATGAGCGGAGCGGTGTCGAAGATCTCTTCGCCGGCCGCAATGGCGCGCCGCGCCGCATCACGCCGGGCACCGGCCGGAGTCGCAGCAACGGTTTCATCGGCCCACGCGCCGAAGAGCGTCATGGACGAGGGATCGAATGGCGCGCCCGTCGGATTACTGCCCAGGGAATCATTGATACCGGGGAAATACTCCTGTCCCGCGAGCCTCCTCGCCCCGCCGTCTGCCCCGCCCCCCGTCAGCCAGCCGGCACGCCAGTCGAAAGACTGGGCGGTATAGAGTCCGAGCTCGAACGTCACGATCTCAGCGAGCTGCGCATCATTCGGCGGTGTCAGCGCCTGCGCATGCCCGGTCGTCGCATCGAGTGCCTGATGCTTCAGGTCGGTCTGCAGATTGGCGAGAAACGTAGTGCCGTCACCGAGAGGTGCGACCGTCTCGCGGCCATCGATCATCACCGCGCTCAGGAACGCAAGATTGGTGGCCGGCAGGGGCCGGCGGTAGACCGAGATATCCCATTGCCCGGTCTTGGGGTCGAGCGTGATCGCGCACCCGTAAGGGTCGTGAACCACACTGATCGTGAATTCCGATTTCACCGGCAGCGGAATGCTGATGCGGAAGAGGCCGTGCTGCAGGAGAAGACTGTGTGCTGCGGCATCGCTGCGGCGCACGTCCGGACAGTTGGCGCCATCGACAGGCGCAAAGAGCGGGTCCTGTCCCCGCGTGCGGCGAAAGGTGAGGTTGGCGGCCGCGGCGCTGAGACTGAAGGCCTGATCGGGAACATGACACGTGCCGCAGGTGCGGCCATTGGTGCCGAGAGACTGGAAAAAGGCACTCCGACGATTGATCCTGCCCGCGGTACTCAGGGTCTCGACAGCCCCGGCGAGGTCGGGGAAAGACTCGAGCTTCGCCGCCGGCCGGCCGCTGCCGGGCTGCGGGCCTGCGAATGACGCGCCGGCCAGAGCTGCTGAAAGGCCGAGCACGGCCGCCATGGTCTTTTTCATAATTCATACCCCCCTGGGGCATAGCTCTTGGGGACTCCCTATGTAGATCGGATTCGGCGCCCGAATCCCGACATTGGGGGTTGCGGCGGCTGTCGTGCCGGCAGGATTTCGGGCATGCTTTTCCCGCTCGAGCAAGGTTTCAGGGGGGAGCGTGCCCGAAGAGCGTCGAGACTCGGCTGCCGAAGCCCGCCCGGAAGGGGAATCCGAGCTCAACGAGCGGCTCTTTACCAACCTTTACACTGAGCTGCGGCGGCTGGCAGACAGCAAGCTGCGGCAATACCCGGGAATGACCGTCAGTCCGACCACGCTCGTTCATGAGGCCTACGTCAACCTGGCCGGCCGCGGGGGCACGAGCTTCAGCGACCGCGGCAAGTTTCTGAGTTACGCGGCCCGCGCGATGCGCGGCCTGCTCGTCGATTTCGCGCGACGCCGCCAGGCGCTGAAGCGAGGTGCCGGACTCGAGATCACGCAACTCGACACGCACGTCGATGCGCAGCCGGCGGACGGTGTGGAATTGGAACGGCTGGCGGCCGCGCTCGACGAGCTCGCCGGGCTCGATCCGCGGCTCGCCGAGGTGGTCGATCTCAAATACTTCTGCGGCTTCTCCTTCGCCGAGATCGCGGCATTGCGCGGCATTTCCGAGCGCACGGTGCAGAGGGATTGGGAAAAGGCGCGACTGATCCTGTACCGTCAGGTCGGAGAGGGGTGAATGCAGGCCCCACCGGCTTCGGGCGACCCGCTCGTCGGTCTGAGTGCGGCCGAGTATGCGCGGCTATCGGCCCTTCTCGATGACCTGCTCGAGGCAGCACCCGCGCAACGCGAGACCCGGCTGAGCGAGCTCGATCAGCTCGAGCCCACCGCGGCGCGCTGGCTGCGGGAGGTGCTCGCGGCTCAGGGATCGCAGCGGCTGCAGCAGTTTCTGGAGTCGCGCGACATTCTGGCGCATGCGGGACCCGCATGGCCGGGGAGCGACGCCGCGCTGGTGGGTAGAGTATTCGGCCCCTATCGGGTTTTGTCACTCCTCGGCCATGGAGGCATGGGAAGCGTATGGCTCGCCGAGCGCACGGACGGCCTTTTCACGCGCCGGCTGGCCTTGAAACTGGTCCATCCGGCGCTCATGGGACAGGTGATGATGGAGCGGCTGGGACGGGAGCGGGAAATTCTCGCGAGCCTGAGCCATCCCAACATTGCGCGGCTCCTCGATGCGGGGGTCGCCGAGGACGGCCAACCCTATCTCGCACTGGAATACGTCGCCGGCACGCCGCTGACCACTCATTGCGACAGGCATTGCCTCTCGGTGCGCGAGCGGCTGGATCTGCTGCGTCAGGTTTTGAGCGCCGTTCAGTACGCCCATGCTCATCTGGTCATCCACCGCGATCTGAAGCCGTCCAACATCCTAGTGAGCGAGGACGGCCAGATCCGCTTGCTCGACTTCGGCATCGCCAAGCTCTTGACCGAGGCCGGCACGGCACAAGCGACGGAGCTCACTCTTCTCGGTGGCCGCGCTCTGACACCGGACTACGCGGCGCCGGAGCAGATCGCCGGCGCGCCGGTCACGACGGCCGCGGACGTCTACGCTCTCGGCGTAATGCTCTACGAGCTCCTGACAGGCGAGCGGCCATATCGGCCCAAGCGCGACTCCCGTGGAGCGTTGGAAGAGGCCATTCTCGAAGAGGATGTCATCGCGCCGAGTCGTCTCGGGATGAACGAAGCGGCCGCGCACTCGCGATGCACGACGCCGCGGAAGCTGACCCGCATGCTCTCGGGCGACCTCGACACCATCGTGCTGAGGGCGCTGCGCAAGAACGCGGCAGAGCGGTATGCGACGGTCAATGCGCTTGCCGAAGACATCGAGCGCTACCTGCGGGGCGAGGCCATCCTCGCCCGGCGCGACAGCCTCATCTATCGTGCGCGCAAGTTTGCCTGGCGATACCGGGTCGGCATCGGGATTGCAGGCGCCGTGCTGCTCACGCTGGCCGGCGGCCTGGCGGCAACCACTTACGAGGCGAGGGTCGCCTCGGCCGAAAGGGATGCGGCGCTCGAAGCAGACCGCCGGCTGCTCATTCAAACCGCCGCCAGTCGCCTCGGGAGTGGCGATGTCTCCGGAAGCCAGAGCATCATTCTCGAAGTGCTGCCACACAAGGGGAGCGGACCACCGTACACCACGGCAGCCCTGACGGTGTTCGACAAGGCTCTCGCCCAGGATGCGCAGGACTTCGCACTGCTGGGCCATACCGACAGGGTACGATCGATCGCCTATTCTCCGGACGGCAGGCGTCTCATAACGGCATCGTACGACGGCACGGCCCGTATTTGGGATGCTTCCACTGGCCGGCAGATGCTCATATTGCAAGGGCACGGTGGCCCGGTACTGGCGGCGACCTTCTCTCCTGACGGTCGTAGGGTCGCCACGGGCTCGTACGACAAGACTGCCCGCATCTGGGATGCTGCGACGGGGCGGCAGCTCCTGGTGCTGCCGCATCAGGAGCGCGTTCGCTCCGTTGCTTTTTCCCCCGATGGGCATCAACTCATCACGGGTGCGTACGACAAGGCTGCCCGCATCTGGGATGCTGCAACAGGCCGGCAGGTACGCGTCCTGACCGGCCACTCGGCACTCGTAACTTCCGCGGCATTCTCGCCGGACGGTCGACGCATCGTTACTGCCTCGTACGACAAGACGGCGCGGATCTGGGCAGCGGCAACCGGACGACTGATCAGGGTCCTCGCCGGCCACTCCGAAATACTCACCTCCGCCGCATTTTCCGCTGATGGGCAACGCGTCGTCACGGCTTCGGGCGACAGAACTGCCCGCGTGTGGGATAGCAACACCGGCAGGCAGATCGCGATGTTGAGCGGCCACACGCAGCTGGTCTCGTCGGCCGTATTTTCCGCCGACGGCCGCCGGGTGCTCACGTCATCGTATGATCAGACGGCTCGCATCTGGGACGCGGACAGCGGGCGGCAGATCAGCGTGTTGAGCGGGCACACCGATTTCGTGGAAGGCGCCGTGTTCTCACCGGACGGGCTTCATGTAGCTACTGCCTCCAGTGATGAGACAGCCCGAGTGTGGGAAGCCGTGCCGAAGGATCAGATGCTGCTGCTCGCAGGCCATCACGGCACCGTATCCTCGGCGGCGTATTCCCCTGACGGCCATCGGATTGTCACGTCCTCGTTCGACAAGACCGCACGCATCTGGGATGCCAGCAGTGGCACACCGCTCATCACTTTGACGGGTCATGCATCGCAGGTTGCGACTGCCGCCTTCTCACCGGACGGCACTCGGGTCGTCACCGCCTCACTCGATGGCACCGCTCGGATCTGGGATGTCGCGACGGGTCGGGAGCTGAGAGTGCTGTCAGGACATACCGATCGGGTCGTGTCGGCCGCATTCTCGCCCCATGGGCACCGTGTAGTCACGACTTCCCTGGACAAAACGGGCCGCGTCTGGGATGCCGCTACCGGCCGACAGATCGCCGTGCTCGCGGGGCATACGCTTGTCGTGGAGACGGGAGCCTTCTCGCCGGATGGGCGGCGCGTGGTCACAGCGTCCGACGATGGGACGGCACGTATCTGGGATGCTGCGACCGGCCGGCAAATCATGCTCCTCGTCGGGCACACGGACCAACTTGGATCGGCCTCATATTCTGACGACGGACAGCGCATCATCACCGCATCGGACGATGGGACGGCGCGGATCTGGGATGCGCAGACCGGCAGGCAGATCGGCGTGCTCAATCGCGGAAGCCGGGTGACCAACGCTTCCTTCTCACGCGACGGCAGGCTCATCGCCACTGCATCCGACGACGGCACGATCAGCATCTGGGATGCAGCGAGTGAGTGGCCCGTCAAGGTGTTGAGCGGCCACACCGAGACGGTAGATACCGCAGCTTTCTCCCCGGACGGACATTTCATCGTGTCCGCTTCCGACGATGGAACGGCGCGCATCTGGGATGCGCGCGCCGCTCCGCTGGATACGCAGATCAGCTGGGCCGAAGCTGCACATTTCGATGCACTCACGAGCACGGAGCGGGAGGCGCTGGGTCTGCCCCCGCAACCGGGTGTGCGTAACTGGCCGCTGGAGCGGACGCGTTGCGACGACGCGGCTGCCGCGCCGTACGATCCCGATCGGCGGGCGCCGGGCGTCATGGCCGACGGCATCGTTGTCGATATCGCGAGCCGTGCCTGCGGAGTGACCGCTGCTATGACCGCTGAGCCCGATGCAAGGACGGTGTATCAGCGCGGCCGGACACGATGGGCAGGCGGCGATGGCCGCGGCGCGCGGCAGGACTTCGAAACGGCGCTCCGCCAGGGATACCGTGCTGCCGCCGTCGATCTCGCGCGGCTGCTTCTGCAGTCTCCGACCGCATCGCCGGACCCGCGGCGGGCGGCCTCGCTCCTGGAGCGAGCCTGGCACGACGGGGTGAGTGTTGCTGCATTCGATCTCGGAGAGCTGTACGAGCAGGGCGTGCGTCGCGCAGAGGGTACCGCCGGATACTGGATCCCGCTGGATCCCGCTCGCGCTTCCGTCTGGTACCAGCGGGGCGCCGCTGCCGCTGATCCCAACGCGCTGGGCCGTCTCGCCGAGCGCGAGGAGGAGATCGCTTACCGCACCACGCCGCGCGCAGACAGCCGTACGCACCTGTTGCGTGCATTCCGTTATTACGCCGCGGCCGCCGAGCGCGCCCGGCGCGAGGACTGGCCGAATGTGGCATGGAGGAGCTGGCGGTATCGGCGTGCGTCGCTGGCGCGGCGCCTGGCACACGAAGGCCTGATGAGGCAGGTCGCGGCGATCTACGACAACGTCCGGTGACAGCGGCGTGGCCGGCTCACTCGTTTCGGGCGTGCGCGCCTGGCGCGCGTGCAGCGTTCCGGAGCGCCCATCGCGGCGGCACCTACCCAGTGCTGCAGCGGGACCATTGCAGTTACATCTTCGGATGGTTATAAGGCTTGGGCTCATGGCCAATGACCTCTCTCGACCAGGCTCGCACGGCGATCCGTCACCGGACCTGGTGCGTGGCCTCGGGCCATGGCAGGCCACCTTCGTGGTGGTGAGCACGATCATCGGCACGGGAGTCTTCCTGGTTGCGAGCCCGATGGCGCGCGCGGCCGGATCGACCGGGCTGGTTCTCACCACCTGGCTCATCGGCAGTGTCGTAGTCCTCTGCGGCACGCTCTGCCTGGCCGAGCTCGGCGCCGCCCTTCCCGCTGCCGGCGGACAGTACGTGTATCTCAGCCGCGGCCTCGGTCCGCTTTGGGGATATCTCTTCGGATGGATGAACTCCATTCTCGGAACGCCCGCCGCCATGGCCACGGTCGCCGCCGGCTTCGTGCGATTTGCGAGTTACCTCTTTCCCCAGCTCGACAGCCGGTGGCTGACCCTGCACCTCGGGCCTCTCACTTTCAGCATCGGCACGGCACAGCCGCTCGCGGCGCTGATCGTATTGAGCCTGACCGCGCTCAATTACCTGAGCGTGCGCGTCGGGGGAGCACTTCAGGTTTTTCTCGGCTCGCTCAAGGTTGCAGCGATCCTCGTGATCATCCTTGCAGGTGCCTTTTGGGTCGCGCCGGGCGCGCGGATGGCTGCCCCAGCCGCCACGCCCCATGTCCTGGCGATGGGAGGCATTCTGACTGCACTGGTGCCCGTCATGTGGGCCTATAACGGATTTCAGAATCTCAACTTTCTCGGCGGTGAAGTCCGGGATCCGGAGAAGAACATTCCGTTGGCGCTGCTCTGCGGCATCCTCATCGTCGCGGCGCTCTATGTCATGGTGAATGCCGCGTACTTTCACGCGCTCCCCTTCTCCCAGGTCGCAAGCTCCCAGCATGTCGCCTCCGACGTCGTCCAGTCGCTCTTCGGGCACGGTGGCGCCGCCTGGCTCACCGTGGCCATGGGGATTTCCGCCCTTGCCACACTCCATGCAGTGATCATGAGCGAGTCACGGGTGACCTATGCCATGTCGCGTGCGGGGCTCTTCTTCCGCTTCGCCGGCCGCGTCCAGCCGCGCTACCGCAGTCCGGAGGGCGCGCTGGCGATTCTGGGTGCGTTGAGCGCGCTGATTTCGCTCACGGGAACGTTCGAGCAGCTCTACTCGCTCTACATATTCGCCATCTGGATCTTCTTCGCGCTCACCGTGGTCGCGCTCTTTCGGCTGCGGGCAACCGAGCCCGAGCTGCCACGCTCGTATCGCGTGTGGGGTTACCCCTGGACGCCGCTGCTGTTCCTGCTTGCCGCTCTCGCCCTCACGGTGAATCTGTGGATGGAGCAGCCCATTCGCTCCTCGCTCGGCCTGCTCGTCATACTGGCAGGCCTCCCCGGCTACTACGCGTGGTCGGGCAGGAGCAGGCTGCCCGCGGTGGCCGACGATGTGGCCCGGCCCTATCCCTAGCGAAGCTCGTTGTCGAAGAACGTGAGAGCCGCCGCGGCATTGCCCACGCGCTGACTGAACGATGCCCCGATGTTGCCGTGGCCGGCGGCGCGCCGTGTGAGCAGCAATACCGGCAGGTTGGATGCGGTCGCCGCCTGCAGCGCGGCGGCGAACTTGCGCGACTGCCAGGGTGCAACCCGCGGGTCATTCTCTCCGGTTTCCAACAGCACTGCCGGATACTGCGCCTGCGGGTGCACGTTGTAGTAGGGCGAGTACGCATAGAGCGCGCGAAATTGCGCCGCGTCAGCCACAGATCCGTACTCGGCCTCGTTGTACCTGCCGTTGGGGTAGAGCTGATGGCGCAGGGTGTCGTAGATCCCGACGTAGCTCATCACTGCCCGATAAAGCTGCGGATGCTGCACCAGGGCCGCCCCCATGAGGAGCCCGCCATTGCTCCCGCCGCTGATCCCGAGATGCCGCGGTGAGGTCCAACCGGCCGATACCAACGCCTGCGAGGCCGCGGTAAAGTCATCGAAGACGTTCTGCTTGCGGGTGAGCCGCCCCTCGCGATGCCAGGTCTCGCCGAACTCATCACCACCCCGGAGATTCGCCACGGCGTAGACGCCCCCTCGCTCGAGCCAGGCGAGCTCGGTGCCGATGAAGTGCGGCGCGACGGGGATCTCGTAACCGCCGTATGCGGTCAGAATCGCGGGGTTGTCCGGCCGCTTCGACGTCGATGCCAGAGCGAGAACCGTCACCGGAACGTGCGTGCCGTCCTTCGACAGCGCGGTGAGCCGATATGTTCGAATGTTTCCGTAGCCGGCATCGGGAGGACGTACCGCAAAGACCGTCCGCAACGAGCCCGATGCTGCGTCATAGAGCGCCCAGCGGCTCGGGATGGTCCACCCCGAGTAGGCGATGACCGCCTGACCGGAGCGCGCCTCTGAGGTTATCGCATCGATACCGATGCCGGTCTCTGGAAGCGGAACGCGGCGCACGAAACGCCCATCGCCCGCATACTGATCCACGGACCAGTCCGGCCCCCAAAGCTTGGTCACGAGAAACCCACCCTCGAGGGGTGAGATGCCGTATACGACCCAGCTCTTCTGCTCCGGGACCAGTGTCGAGACCCTGCCGTCCGGGCTCACTGCAATGACACGACCGCGCTCACTCCTGCCGAAGGCCGCAAGCAGCAGGCGATTGCCGTCGAAGGTGCCGCCGGTGACCCCTGCTTCAGTTCCCAGCACCAGCCGCCACGTGTCGTGACTGCGCAGATACACCCTAAACGGCGTGGCATCGCCAAACTGAACGAGCGCCGCGGCCTGCGTGGCATCCGGCGAGGTGAGCAGCTGATACTCCGCGATCGGCGACAGCCCTTGTCCGAACTCGGGCCGGTCGCTCGCTTGCGCCGAGCCGAGCACATGATGGTAGAGCGAGATCCCGAACGGCGAGCCGTGTGGCAACTTGCCGTAGGTGAGGCCCTGCTCATTGGCATCCCAGGCGACGACCGGCGCGGTGGTGCCGCCGCCCGCATCTGCAAGCGCGTCCGACAGAGTCTGACCGGTAGCAGCATTCACTATGTGGATGGTGGTCGCTTCGCTGCCGTTGGCCGAAGTGCCATACGCAACGTAGCGTCCCGACGGCGAAGGCCAGACTTCCTGGATGGCCACATGGCCGCCCGATGGGTTGGTATCGACGAGGACCCGCTGTGGGCCGTTGGGCCACGCCTGGGCCACGAGCACCGGTTGCGCCTGCGGCGGTGTCTCACGCATGAAGAAAAGCGTGTCATTGACGAGCTGGGGCGCGGTCTGCTCCGTACTCGTGACTGCTAGCTGGCCCACTCGCCTGTTGATTTCCGCGGCATCCCTGAAGCGCCCCATCACACTGTCCGCGTACCGGTTCTGCGTGTCGATCCACGCCTCGACCTTAGGGTTGCGGGCATCCTCGAGCCAGCGATACGGGTCCCTGACAGTGACGCCGTGCATCGTCGTGACAACCGCGTCGCGCGGGGTGGGTGGCGGGGCCGCGGCAGCGACGGAGCAAATGAGCGCGGCCGGAATGAGCGCGGAACGACACACGGATGGGCGATGGACCTTGTACATGCCTGACACCATGTTGACCTTCCCTCCGACGCCTCAGCGGTGCTGCAGACGGAGGTTCTGCCAGGAGCCATCAGCCGTCCACCCGCCGTCCACGGCGATGGCCTGACCGTTGATGAAGCCGCTCGCAGCGGGGTCTGCCAGAAAGCTGACGGCGTTGGCGATGTCCTCGGGCGAGGCGAAGCGCCCCATGGGGACCCGATCCGTGATATCCGCGTCGGTGTAGCTGCCGCCCGCCTGATCCGCGACATCCATCTCCGTCTTCACCCAACCCGGGCATACTGCATTGCAACGCACGCCGGACCCGCCCCACTCGGCGGCCAGCGTACGGGTCATGCCGATGAGCCCGTGCTTGGAAGCGTTGTAGGCGACCCGGTCGGCAATCCCGACCAGACCGGCGATGGAGGCGATGTTGATGATGCTCCCGGAGCGCTGCGCGAGCATGACCGTGCCCGCTGCGCGAGCGGCGATGAATGCACCGAGCAGATTGACGTCGAGGACACGGCGGAACTGCTCTGCAGAGGTATCCTGGGCCCGGCGGATGCAGCTCACTCCCGCATTGTTCACCAGAACGTCGAGCCGCCCCCAGCGGGACATGATCTCACCGACACCGGTCTCGATCACGCGCTCATCGGTGATGTCTCCCACCAACTCGATGGCATCGCATCCGGCAGTGCGCAGTGAGGTCAGCGTGCCCGTGGGCGCGCGTACGTCAGTCAGCGCAACTGCATATCCACGCGTTCCGAGGGTCTGCGCGATGCAACGCCCGATGCCCTGCGCCGCGCCCGTGATCAAAGCTACTCTCATGGCATCGCGATTGTAGCCATCGAGCCTTCCCGACTGGCAAACAGTCGCTCCGCTGCCCGGCTCAGCCGGTACTCGTCTCGGCGCATCGGCCGAGCCGGTAAAGGACGTGACGGCGCAGGGGATGACCGGGGGGCAGGCGCGGATGATCGAAGTCATCGGCCGCCGACCGTCTCATCCCCAGATGCTCCATCACCCGGCGCGAGCGCCAGTTCGCGGGCACCGTGAAGGAGACGATCTCCTCCAGCCCCAGACGCTGAAAGCCGCAATCGAGCGCCGCGCGAGCCGCCTCGGTGGCATATCCGTGGCCCCAGTGCTCGAAGGCGAGCCGCCAGCCGATCTCCACACAGGGCGTGAAGTGCGCCTCGAATCCGGGAACGGCGAGGCCGACGAAGCCGACGAAATCCGCCGCACCCATGACCTCGACCGCCCAGAGTCCGAACCCGTGCCGGTCAAAATGAGCCGCGATTCCGGCTGCCTCGCGATCGCTCTCCTCGGCGGAGAGAATCTTGGGAAAGTACTCTCTCACCCGCGGATCGGCATTCAGCGCGGCGTAGGCTGGCAGATCCTCGGCCCGCCATGGTCGCAGGCGCAGACGCGCCGTAGTCAGAGTGATGGGACCCTCATCACGCATGAGCGCTCCTCAGACCTCGAGCCCGATGGCCCGCATCAGCTCGAGCCCGTTGCTCTTGGTCACTACACCCTCACGCAGCCGGTAGTCGAATTGCATGCGCCCGTTTTCCAGATGATCCTCGAAGTGCATGTTGCGCAGAGTGGGCTCCCGCAGCCCGGCGAGCTCGGTCAGGGCCAGATCGTGGGTGGTCGCGAACCCGATGGCACCTTCCCCGACGAGAGTGCCCAGGACCCCTTGCGCACCGATGCGCCGATCGTTGGAATTCGTGCCCTGCAGCATCTCGTCGATGAGAAAGAGGAGCGGCGGGTTCCCTCCGGAGAGATCCTTGAGCTGGCGCAGCCGGGTGATCTCCGCATAGAAGCGTGAGCTGCCCTCGCGCAGCGAATCGTTGATGCGGATACTCGCACCAACCTGCAACGGCGTGAGCTGCAGGCACTGGGCTCTTACAGGCGCGCCAGCCATGGCCAGCACGACGTTGAGGCCGACTGAACGCAGCAACGTGCTCTTACCGGACATATTCGAGCCGCTGATCAGCCAGAGTCGCGTGTCACCGGAAAGGCTCACGTCGTTGCGAACACATCGTGACTGCGGAATCAGCGGATGACCGATCGCCTGCGCGTCCAGACACGCTCGGCCCTCCAGAAACGTGGGGAACGGGTCGTCCGGATGCTCGAAGCTGTACTGGGCGAGCGATGAAAGCGCCTCGAATCGCCCGGCCGCCGCCATCCAACCACGGACGGAAGTTCCGTACGCAAGCCGCCAACGCTCGGCAGCCAGTGCCACGTGCAGCGTATAAAGGAGTGGGACCTGAGCCCAAACCACCATCAGGTTTTTCCGCTGCTCTGAGAGCATGACGATCGTGGCGAGCCGGCCGATACAGGCCGACGCGCCGATCTCACCGCAGGAGCTCCCGTCGGCCAACGAGCGCATGGCGGCTGAGTCGAATCGCTCCCGCTCGATCTCGCGGAGCAAGCCGGCAAAGGTCGTAAGCCCATCGAAGTCGAAGGCCCGCTCCGCGGGAAGGAGAACCTGCTGCACGCGCGCCCTCAGCCAGTACACCGCAATCGCCTCGAGGGTCAGAACGAGCACGGTCGGCGACCAGAGGCCGGTCAGCTCGCCCGCAACCAGCGCTGCGATGAGCATGACGGGCAGCAGCCAGGCAGCGGCGCGGACCCACCCCATCGTCAATGCTGCAGGCCCTTCCGCCCATTCGCGAAATCTCTGCGGGTAAAGGGCGGGCTCACTTTCACGGCCCAGGGTCCCGATGCGCTCCCTCAAATCGAGGTGCTCGCGCAGCTCGCCAACGCACGTCTGCCGCAGCCGGATCTCCTCGGCAGGGGCCGGTGCCAGCAGCCACTGCGCGAGCGTCTCCTCGCCCATCCGGGTCCGCGCGGCACAGAGTAGCTCGAAGAGGCTGCCTTCTGCGAAAAGATCCAGGTCGGCGGCATAGACATGGTGGTCGTCGCGGAACCGCTCTCCCCTGTTGCCGGTTCCGCTCCAGCGATCTTCCAGGCGGGCCAACCCTCGTCGATAAAGCTCTGCCGCTCGCGCGGCGAATGCGTGGCGGCGCCTCAGGACACCGTGATACGCGACTACACCCGAGAAGGATGCGGCAGGCGCAAGCCCCCAGAGCGCGGATAACCAGTGTTCGCCCCAGGATGACCACGCCAGCACGATCCCGATCGCTACGAGCAGCAACCGCGTCGCGCCCACGCGCTCCTGAATTGCCTCCAGCCGGCGCACGCTCGCCTCTCTGGCGGCAAGGCGGCTCGCGTATTCTTCCCCGGGCGTCACTGCTCCATTCTACAACGCCGCCGCAAGACGGCGCGGCGACTCTAGAGGGACAGCGCGAACTCCCGCAGCAAGGCGTTGTAGCCAGCGGCGTCGTCCCAGAAGCAGGCATGCCCGGTGGCCATCCTCTCGACCTTCGCACCGGCAATGAGCGACATTTCTTTCTCCAGGACCGCCTGATTCACGATGGCGTCCTGGGTGCCGTGCGTGATCAATACCGGCTTTCGCAGCCTCGGCAGCAGATCGTCATTGTCGAATGCGCGCGAGAACAACGCCTGGCGCACGTATGGAGGCACGCTGACGCTGTATCCGATCATCCTGTAAAGGTCCGCGGGCGAGGGCTCGGTAGCAAAACACAGGCGCAGCAACGACGTGAGGCTTCGTACGCTGTCTTCGGCATCAGTGGAAAAGAAGCCCGGAATCAAATCGAGGAATTCCGGAGTCAACACGGACAGTGCCTCATCGCTCCCGAGCTTGGTGACACCACCGACGAAGTTGATTCCGCCGATGCCCTCCTCTCCGTAGTAGCGCAGGTAATCGAGAATCACCAATGGGCCGTAGGACCAGCCACAAAGAATCGGATGTTCGAGGTCGAGCGCCTTGATGAGTGCGTGCACATCGTCGGCCCACAACCGCGAATCCCCGTAGCCCTCCCGCGGCCTCCCGGAGCGGCCGTGGCCCCGCAAATCCATGGCGATCAGCCGAAATGTGTCGGCCAAGGGCGAGCTCAACTGCCGAATCCAACTGAGTGCGTTTTGCGAGAAGCCGTGGAAGAAGACGAAGCTCTTTCCCGCGGGATTGCCCGCTTCGAGGGCGTGCAGCTGAAGGCCACCGCCACCGGTGATCACGTGACTCTTCATTATGTGTCCCCCGTCTGTTGCCGGCGGCGCCGTGCGGCGCCGCGCGAGTGCCGTCTCGACCGAGGTCCTTCAGCGAATGTACGCCACAAACAGCGGATAATCACGCCGCTGCGATCGCGGGGCCCGCAGTGCCGGCGGCGGCTCTGCCCAAGTCCAGGCCCAAGATGGCCTGAGGGCGGAGCCCGGATCAGGCGCCGCCATCCAGGCGGGCTTGCGCCTCGAAATCGAGGTCGCGAAGGGCCTTCGCCGTGGACAGATAGCCGCACGGCTCGGCAATGTTGTATATGCCGGAGCGCTCTTTCTCGACCAGCAGCAAGGCAGCCGAGGCTGCGGCATCGACGTGCAGCGACGGACTCTCCGAAACCGACGAGACGCCGGTGCCTGGTCCGTAGAGATGCCCATAGCGCAGGACGGCTCCGAGCAGCGGCGGCGAGGAGAGTGTCAGCCGCTCGAGCGTTGCAACGCCGTCCACCGAGACCGCGCGGCCACCTTCGGCGTGTACATCGAGTGGGTCGTCCTCGGTGTGCGGCTCAACGCCCGGCGCGTACACCCACGCGATGCTCTGCGCGATGAAGCGACGGACGCCTGCCTCCAGGGCGGCCGCCACCAAGTTGCGGGTGCCCTCCTTGCGCACGCGAGCGTTTCGGTATGTGGCCGCCGCCATCCGGCTCGGATCCAGGCCGGGAGGTAGATCGGTCAACTGCTGGACCACGATTTCCGGGCTTGCGGCACTCACCGCACGAGAAAGCGCGGCGGCGTCGAAGACGTCAATGACGAGCGGCTCGAGGCCCGCCTTACGGAGCGCGTCGACTTTTCCCGGCGAGCGCGTGGTGCCGATCACCTCGTGTCCTGCCGCGACCAACAGCGGCGCGAGCCGCCTGCCGATGGCACCGGTTGCACCGGCCAGGAATATCCTCATTGCAAACCTCGGCTCATCGCGATCGAGAGAGATCCCGCCCAGTCAGGTGCATAGCGAACCTGCCGCCTGCAGTCAATGGGGGAAGCAACGCCGATGCCTGGCGCTGATGTGGCCTACGCTTTGACACCTATCGGCAGAACGGTCCGGCCGTAGTCGCCATTGATGATCTCGGCGGCCGCCAGATAGCCCGCGAGCGCGGCGCAGACGAGCCCGAGATAGCCTCCCGTCACGTGTAGCGCGGCCGAACCGCGCAGCTCACCCGCTGCGAGCACGAAGAGGGTGATCCAGAGAATGAGGAATATGAGCTGCAGCACCGTCGTGTGGCGGAAGGAGGCGATCCACATGTAGAACGTGAATACACCCCAGACGAGCAGATACCAGCCGACGAAGGCCGGCGGGGCGCTGCCGCCGAACTCGTGCACATAGGCGACGAACGACAGCCAGAAGCAGCCATAGCTCGTGAAGGCAACCGTCGCAAAGGTATTGCCCCGTACGAACGACAGGAGCCCGGCAAGCACCTGTGCACCGCCGCCGAACGCCAGGCCCATGGAAAGGACGATGGGCAGGCTGCTGTCGCTGAAGAGCCCCGCATTCACCATGCTGAGAAGCCAGGTGGTGGCGGCGAAGGCGCTGAGGCCGAGAGGCGCGGGATTGGCGAGCTTGCTTTCCACTGTTTCACCCTGATGATGTGGCTCACTCTTTGCGATCGTGCGCGGCCCTGCTGTCGGCCGGCACCTGATCCCGCGCCGCCATCCCATAATCCCGCAGGACACTCGCCACGCGCAATCGGTAATCGGTAAACACCTGGCTTCGTCCCATGCGCTGCGCCGCGCGGTGCGAATCGAGGTTTCTCCAGGCGGCCACTGCCGCCTCGTCACGCCAGAACGACAGTGACAGCAGCTTCCCCGGCTCGACCAGGCTCTCGAACCGCTCGATGGAAATGAATCCGTCCATGGCGAGGAGCTCCGACTTGAGGCGCTCGGCAATGTCGAGATACTCGCCGCGGTGAACGCCTTCCGCCCAGACTTCGAAAATGACGGCAATCATCAGGCAAACCTCCTAGGTATTCGGCTTCTCAGTGGTGTGTATGAAGCCGAGTACGCTCTCGTACAGCGACATCCTGTTGCGCTCGAGGTGCATCACGTGCGACCCATCATGGATGCACAACTGCCACTTGAGGGGACTGGAAGTGAATTTCGCCAGGAATGCCGGCGCCTCCTGCTCATTCACCTCCGTGTCATAGCTTCCAAACACGATGAAGAGGGGCGCCGTAACCCGGCTCGCCTCGTACGGGTAAACACCGGCGTGCGCCGCCTCGATGTCCGCTACCGCACCGTCCGGAATGCGGATCTCCCCCGGCCCATCGCCGGCAACGCGGGGAGCGGACGCTTCGAACTCCTCAGCCCATCTCTCCCCGAGAGCCGGCTCCAACAGTACGAGACCCGGCGGCAGGACATCCTTGAAGTAGAGCTGGCGCAGGCGCTCCTTGGCAGTCATGCTCCACCAGGCGACGTGCTCGCTCTCGGGCTTCGCGCCGGCCTCGGGTACCACGGGACCGAAGAGCGTGAGCGAGGCCAGCGCGCCGGGGTGTTGCGCGGCAAAGTCCGCGGCCGGGATCGTACCCCAGGAGTGCGCGATGAGATGCATCTCGCCGATGCCGCGTCTCGAGCGCATGTAGGCGATCGCGATTGCGATTTCCCGGGCAGCCTCAGGCGCACGCACGAGGGGCGCCTTGCCGGCGGGCGAATCCAACATGGCCTGGGGCCGGCTCGATGCGCCATAGCCGAGAAAGTCCAGGCCACAGGCGAGAAATCCGCGCCCGGCCATGAAGTCGATCCAGGAATCGCCACCGTTGAATTCGAAACCTGCGGCGAGCATCGTCGGGAAGCTCGCGCCATGAACGAACAGCACGCCCTTGCCGGTACGCTCCTTGGGCTCGAGGCAATGCAGCGCGATGTGCTGCGCCGAGCGCGCGACGAGCGGAAGATTGATCGTCTCGATGGCGGATTTATAATTGAGTGAGGCCGCCAATAGCGCCACGCCGAATGCCACTGCCATTTTCGCTCCCGAACGGATGATGCGATGATCGCCTGCGAGAACATTATCGACGACCAGCCGGCGCGCGTGCTTCCATGACCATGGTAGTGTCGAGGCAGCGGACGTTCGCCGACACTACATCTTTGTTGAGCGATGCGTCGCGCGCCACGATGCTGCTGGCGCTGCTCGATGGCCGTGCCTACACGGCCAGCGAGCTCGCCCAGTCGGCCGACATCAGCCCGCAGGCGGCGAGCTTTCACCTGAAGCGGTTGCTGTCCGCCAACCTGCTCGAGTGCGTCAACAGGGGTAGATACCGTTATTTCAGGCTGGCCGGCCCGCACGTCGCCCAACTTCTGGAGTGTCTGTTGGCGGTCGACCGGATCGCCCACCCCCGCAGGATCGAGACGAGCTGCCCCGACTCGCTCAGAAACGCGCGGGCGTGCTACAGCCACATCGCTGGACGGGCCGGCGTGCATCTATATCGAACGCTGCTGCGCAAGGAGTGGCTCGCATTCAAGGGTCCGCAGCTCACTCTCACGGCCGCGGCCCGCGAGCTGACCGAGGCGCTCGATTTTTCCAGGTACCGGACCTCTCCGGTCGGCAAGCCCTGCCTGGATTGGTCGGAGCGGGAATTCCACATCGCAGGCGAGCTCGGAATCCTCCTGTTCAACTCGATGCTGGACTCCCGCTGGTTTTTGCGAGGCAAGGATCGCTCGCTGACCCTGACGGAGAAAGGACGACACCACCTCGCTAGGTTTGGGCTGCATCCCTGGACCGCCTGACGCCTGCGCCCCGGATGAGGGGCGCAGCGCACGCCCGTCACGTCTCGGGCATGAGGTTTGCAGTCAGCACGGAGGATGAACCGACCCCCAAACCTCTATGGCAAGTCAACGCGGCTCGTGGCGGCCATGGCGATCGCAGCGTTCGGCCTCGCCGCTGCCGCGTCAGCCGAGGAGCTGTCGCTCGATGCCGACACTTCTGACTCCCCCGCCGTGTCGCAGCAAGACGCACGCACGTGGGGAACGGGTGATGACCACAGTTTCCTCGTCCCCGCGCTCGAGATCCCGACTTTTCAGCTCCTGCTGAATCGCGCCGATCACTACCTGATCGATCAGGCGACCTATCCCTCCCCCATCGACAACTTCAGGGCCAATCAGCATCGCAGCTGGGTCGTCGACAACGACAAGTTCTCGACCAATCAGTTCCTGCACCCTTATCAAGGGTCGACCTACCAGGGGTTCGCCCGCTCGGCAGGACTGACCTTCTGGCAGGCTTCCGTCTACACCTTTGCGGGCAGCCTGGTATGGGAGGAGGCAGGTGAGAATACCGCGCCTTCCATCAACGATCAGATTGCCACGGGCATCGGGGGTAATTTCCTCGGCGAACCGCTGTTTCGCATCGCGAGCCTGCTCCTCGAGCAGGACGCAGAACAGCCGCACTGGTGGCGCGAGCTGGCGGCGGGCATCGTCTCACCCCCGACCGCCATCAACCGCTTCGTGTTCGGCGATCGCTTCACGCCTATCTTCCCCAGCAACCATCCGGCGGTCTTCACGAGCTTCGACCTCAGCGCCAACGCGTATACGCACTTCAGCTCCAACGTCAACGTCAATGCCGACCCGAGCGCACCGCCCGCGAACCAGACTTTGCAACGTGCGCGAGCGGAAACGACCGTCACGATCGCCTACGGGTTGCCCGGAAAGCCGGGCTATACCTACGACCGGCCGTTCGACTACTTCAATTTCGATTTTGCGCTCGATACCGCGACCGGCGTGGAGTCCGTGTTCAGCCGCGGACTGCTGTACGGTACGGACTACTCGAGCGGCAGGAATTATCGCGGCCTTTGGGGGCTGTACGGGCTCTACGACTATGCGGCGCCCAACATATTCCGCGTCTCCAACACCGCGGGCGCGGTCGGCACGACCGGTCAGTGGTGGCTGTCGCAGCGGGTGGCGCTGCAGGAGACGGCACTGCTCGGCGTGGGATACGCTGCCGGCGGGGTCATACATGGCGCCGGCGTCGCGCCCCCGGGCCCGGCCGGCGATGGCCTGCGAAACTACCACTACGGCGTCGCACCGGAATCAGTGCTCGCGCTGCGCCTCATCCTCGCAAACCGGGCGGCTCTCGAAGCCACGGCGCGCGGCTACTACATCAGCCGGCTGGGCTCCACGGAAACCACGGGCGCCGAGACCATCGAGCGGCTCGATGTCGCCTTGACCCTGCGGGTGTACCGGATGCACGGCATCATCATCCGCTACCGGGTATCGAATCGCGATGGACACTACAGCAATTTACCCGACTCGCACCAGCGGGTGGCCACGGTGAACATCGGCTATACCTTCGTGGGCGATGAGGATCTTGGCGCGGTCGACTGGCGGCAGGACACGGGACAGTGAGGTCCAGCCGCGCGCACGAGCGAGTGGAGCCCTACTGAGCCGAAGCGCGGCCGACGGACGAGCCGAGCGTCGCGCGATGGTGCGCGACGAGCGCCTCCGCCTCGACCAGCCGGCGCATGACAGGTGGGGTGGCGCGCAGATTCGCCGCACGGCGGAATTCGCTCATGTGCCGCGGCCGCTGGAACAGCTGCAGTATCGAGAGCAACTCGTCGCTCAACCGGAGCGCGCGAATCTGATTCGTACCGGTAACCGGCGTGAGAAGGAAGTCGGCTCGCGGGGCGGCGTCCGGGGCCAGAAAGATAGGCTAGTGGCGATGCACGAGAGCGGCCCAGTCCGCCTCGATCTGCCCGGCGAGCAATCGCGGTGACGCCGCGCCGCGCCGACGTCCCAAGGGGGCATCTGCATCAACGTCCTCGCCTGCTTCCATTTCCGCCGCATGTCGTGCACGTAGCAGGTCTGCGAGTCGCTCGAGCAGGAGAGTGCAGTCGTGGATGTCCCGCAGGAGGCGGGCGTGCGGGTTGAGCTTGTAAATACCGCTCCTCGTCGGGCGAGGGGATGCAGGCGGAAGCGCATCGGGGATGCCGGCCAGCACGAGCATGTACCGCACCAGGGAAGTCGCAACGTGCTCGGGCCCGAGTCGCTGCCGACAGAACGCGACGACATCGTCGCTGTTGGCGGTCTCGATATTGCGGGCCAGCGCCCAAGCCTCGAATTCCGCAACCAGGCGGCTCAGGCGACCATCGAACTGGTCGATGAGGAAGGACAGGACGTGCGGTGAGAGCAGATAAAGCTGCCGGTAGAGGGTGATCGTGGTGATGTAGCGCCGGCGCGGTAGCTCGGTGATGAAGTAATGGCTGTTCATGAACACATCGGGCGATGCGGACACGAGCGCGGAATCATCGGGCTCCAGCGCGGGAAACGTGAAGTCGGAAACGAAGCCGTCGAACGCCAGACGATCCTTGAAATCCGCGAGCAGGCGCGTGCCGGGCTCAGGAGCCATCAGATGGACCTGCACGTTGTGAGGCGGCGTCGAGCGGTGGAAGCATGAGCCGACCATGTCCAGGGTCGCCTCCATGTCGACCAGTCGCTCCTGCGGATAGCCGATGATGAAAGAAACCGTCGTCTCTATGCCGACGGCGGCGCAGGCATCCAGAGTCGGGTAGAACAAGGTGAGGTCGAGCCGTTTCTCGGCCACGCGCTGCAGCCAGGGAGATCCGCTCTCGACGCCGAAGTAGATCTGCTTGCATCCGGCCTGCCTCATGGCCTTCAGCAGCCCGGGATCGACGCAATCCATCCGCGCCGAGCAGCCCCATTCATAGCCTCTGTCGGCGATGGCCTCGCAGAACCCGAGGATCTTGTCCCTGTTGACGGTGAACAGGTCGTGCTGCAGGGAGAACTTCCGGATGCCATAACGGGCATGCAGCTCATCGAGCTCGGCGCGCAGACGCGCGGCCGATTTCAAGCGGTAACTGCGGCCGAAGAAGCTGGCCGTCGAGCAGAACGTGCACATGAAGGGGCAGCCACGCCCCGCCTCCACACTCAGGGAGTCGAGCCTGAGCTGCTCGATCGGATAGTCCGCATAGGACGGCATCGGCAGCTCATCGAGAGATTCGATGAGCGGCGCGCCGGGATTGGACCGGATGCCCGTCCCGCTCCTGAACGTGACGCCCGGAATGCCCGCAAGCCCGCCGTCCGAGAGTCCGGCGAGAACGGCGGGCAGGGTATTCTCGGCCTCGTTCCTGACGATCACATCGAAAGCGCTGTAGCGCTCGAGGATCACCCGGTCCAGAATCGTTGCGTGCGGGCCCCCTAACAATACCGGCATACCGGGCATGAGCGCGCGCACGTGCTGCGCAACCTTCAGCGTGCAGATGAAGTTGCAACCCAGGCTGGTGAAGCCGACCACGTCCGGCTCGCAGGCGACGATCTCCTGCGCCATCTTCCGGTAGAGATCGGCGCTGAGCGTCAGCCGTCCCGCGTTGAACGCAAGCTTGGGGTCATACAGACAGCCGTCATGTCCTGCCCGGCGCAGAACCGACAGCAGCGATATCAGACCCAGATGCGGTTGCAAAGCCGACGTATCGACGATCCCATCCGCGCCCACCTCGTCGATGAGCAGATTGTCGACGAGCACGACTTTCATGCTTCACGGACCGCGCACCACGTACGTAGTCCACTCGATCAACTGCCTCGGATCCGCGGATTTCGGACGTTGCGTGACGCGCACGTCCAGTTGCCGGCCTGCCTTGGTGGCGGCGGCGAGGCTCTCCCTCGCGATCCTCGCCTCCTCGGGGTTGAGGCGCCTCGCCTCGCCATCCTCTTCGATCGCCGGCAATGCCCGGTCTCGGAATTCAATCTCCGCCATGACACATCTCCGTTTGTCCCGAACGACCCGAGTATGCTGCGAATTCGTCTCCGAGGCAACTCGAGCATTCAACGGATCGATCGGCCCCAGGCATATAATGGTCCAACACACTGGATAATGGTCCAACACCGACGACAACCAAACAGCATGTCGGTGTGGATCGCGCACGACATCACAACGCCATCTCGCCGGTCACGTTGTATCTGGAGAATCTGCTCGAGTCCGATCCGGGCCTCAGTCCACGAACGCGGGAATATCTGCCGATCGGGTTGCGCGCGATCGACGACGCGTCGGCGACCGTGGCGCGAGTGCGCAAATTGCTCGTGATGGTGTACGGCGCCGTCAAGCGGCATGCGCCAGAGACCCGTATCGAGAGCGCACCGGGTCGAGGCACTCGCTTCCGGATCACCCTGCCGGTCGCGGACGAGGTCATGGCAGTAGCGCCTGTGGCTCATTGCGCGCGCCAGTGCGCGGCCACTCTCCAGGTTGCTGCTGCCGGGGGGCGATGGCCGCGCCCTGCTGGTCGCCGCCCTCCTGGCAGTCTCTGCGGCTCTCGCAACCGCCATCGTGGCAATCGCAGCCAATCGGGTGATCGAGAAGCCGGCGATCGCCTCGAGCCGCATGGCTGAACGCAGAATTCTCCGACTGTTGGGCAGCGGGCCGCTTCCGCACCGGGCGTTTGGCTAGTTTGCGCTGGAGGTTATCCTCGGCCGCGGGCGTGACTGCAGCCGCGCGTTTGCCCAACCGGCTTGACCGCCAGCATCGCCCTCGGAATGCTCCCGTAGCCAGACAACGATGTAGTTTTGTTGCAGGGCGTGTCCCGCTCGAGGCGATGCTGCCGGCACGCCCTTTGCTGTTACACGGCGCGAGCTCGGCCTCCCACGAGGGGTACGCGACATGAGTGCACGTGTAACAATCGCCGGTCACCCGATTCACGCGATGTTGGTGACCATACCGATCGGACTCTGGATCTTCACGCTGACCTCGGACGTGGTCTTCACCGTGACCGCCGACCCTCGTTGGCAGGCAACTGCGTTTTTCACGTTGGCAGGGGGTATCGCCGGCGCACTTCTCGCAGCAGTCCCGGGACTGCTCGACCTGCTCGGCCTCCAGGCAGCGCACGAGCGCCGGCTCGGGATCTTTCACATGTCCGTGAATCCGGCGATCGTGGCGGTGCAAGCGGTGAATCTCGCGCTGCGCGCCAGCTCGGGGCTCGACACGAAGCTCACGTTTGCCCTGTCGGCGCTCGCCGTTGCGGCCCTGCTCGTTTCAGGGTGGCTCGGCGGACAACTCGTGCACGTGCTCGGCGTCACGCAACCCGGCCACGTTGCAGCCCCATCCTCGCAACGCGAGCGGCTGCATTCTCATACCTGAGGCCGCGGGGTTCTCAGCGCGCCCTGCCGTTCGCTTCCAGAAACTCCTGCAGGGAGGCGACGCCGAGGCGCTTGGCCTCGAACAGGCTCTCCAGGTGCTCGCGTGAGTTGATGAGCCCACGGGCGCGCAGCACGCCGCCCTCGTCGATGACGGCCGCGAAGGGCAGCCGTTCCACCAGAAAGCGCATGCCGAGCTCGGCCGAGAGCACGTAGGGAATCTCCTCGAGCCCGTTGGCGGCGACGAAGCGGCGGTGCTCATCCTCGGCGCCATCGCTGGCGAGAATGAGCTCGAGCCACGCAGACTCGCTGGCGCGGCTCGACTTCAGCACCGGAAGCAACAGCTTGCAGATCGGACAGGTTGGTGAGAGGAATACGAGTAGCGTCGACCTGGCACTCTCGGACGATGTACCGATCGTGACACTGCGCCCGTTGAGGTCCGTGAGCGCCAGGGCGGGAACGGGTTGGCCGACTTTCAACCCTCGTTTCAGCAGCAGCGCGCCGGCCGGTCCAATTCGCTCGTGCAGCACGCCGATCTGGCGTACGAGCGCCAGGACCACGGCCGCCAGGGCGAGCACGAGGACCCACAGGAGCACGTTGGATACGATGAGCGCCCGCAGCATCCGACTCAGCCGTACCGGGAGAATCGCTGCGTCGCGGCGCGCAGCCCTTCCATTGCCAGGTAAAGCAGCGCGATCACCACTACTCCGCCGACGATCGTCCACGCGTCCATCCAGCCCCACACCCGCTGCGCGCGGGGCAGGAGTCCAGCTGCCAGCGATGCGACCGCGGCGATCGCGTTGCGCCAGATCAGTGCGGACGAGATCTGCGACCGCGCCCCGAATCCCATGCATCCGCAGTCCAAGTCGCGTCGCCCCCGATGCAGATTGAAGGCGATCGCAGCGCCATACGCCATCAGGAGGAGGGCACCCAGTGCCCCAGCGGCAGGCCGTATGCGTGGGATCAGCAGGCCCGCGGCAAGCGCGAGCTCCAGGACCGGCAGCAATCGGCCGAGCAGCGGCTGCATGGCCCGGGGGGCGATGCCATACGCCGCGAGCGACCCGTCGAACGCCGGCAGGTCCGCGAGCTTGTGCAGTCCGGCGGCGAGCCAAAGAGCTGCCAGTGACAGCGTCATGATCGCGGCGGGTACCGGATCGATTGCCCATGCCGCCGCCGACATCGTCATCACTGCGGCAGCTGCAATTGGTGCATCAGCCGCGCCCGTGTCGCGCTGATCTCGACGAGCGGCTCGCGCCGGTAGCGGCCCACCTCGGCGGCGGTGTACGCGCGAAACCGCTGCGGCCCGACACCCCCGAACGCAGGAATCATCCAATTGAGAAGCGCGGCCAGATCCTCGTCCGATAATGCCGACAACGCCACGCCGGGCACCTGCAATAGATAACGCCGGCCGGCGGCGAATCGGGACAGCGGCGCCAGCGTTGCTCGAATCGACGGCACGTGACCCGGCTCGCCCCGGCCGTCCGGGCCGTGGCAACCCTGGCATTGCAGCATGTAGTTGATTCGGGGCTCGTAGGCGAGCGCCGGCGCGCCCATGAGGACGGTGAGGCTCATGAAGGCGAGCCGGCTGCGCCAGTGTGCCGCGGACTTGCGCTGCACCCGCTCAGGTCGCCCGGGCAAGAACGCGCGCCGTCGAGCAGTGATAGGGAATGTTGGCGACACTGCTGCCCGTGCACCAGTCGTAGTCGTTGGAGCGGAAGGGCACGTAGAGCGGCATGTCCCGCTCGTTGCGGTTGCACAAACAGCGGCCGCAACTGCTCTTGCCACAACAATCGTTGTACGAGATGACGTAATCGAGGCCGTCTGCGGGGTTGTGGCAGGTGCCCACCCAGGTGATGGGGGACTGCACGGTGCCTGGCGGACAGGCCGAAGCGGAGCCGCCGCAACAACCGCACAGAAATCCGTCGATCGCGCAGTGACGCCAGTAATTGCAGCTGGTCGGATCCTGCGCCTCCTGATGATCCGTCGCGGCCTCGCCCGGTTTCGCCGACTTTTCCGCGCCACGCGCTACCGGCAGCAGCGGGAGCGCTGCGACACCGACGAGCAGCGCGCCGAGCGAGCCGAGCAGCCCGCGTCGCGAAGTACGACGAGCCACGGAGCGTGAAGAGGCCTCCATCCACCGGTCGAAGCGGCTCATGGGGTCACCAGCAGAGTTGGCGTCGTTCCCAGGTTCTTCACCGATCGAAGATACTCTCCGCTCTTCGCGTCGTAGACCTCGAGCGTGGTGCTGCCCATGAAGGCAGCGAAGAGCAGCGGTCTGTCATCGCGTGTCACCTGAATCGATGCCGCTGGGCTTCTGAGCGCAATGCGCTGCACCCGCTGGCGTCGGCCGAGATCATAAACCCAGACTTCCTTACCCGGGTCCTTGTGAGTCTCCGGGCCCCCTTGGTGCATGATCGCATACAGTCGGTCGGAGCTCGCGTGAGCCGCGAGCTGCTGCAGGCCGCCCGGACGCCAGTTCTGCCGGCGCTCGGCGTCCGAGAGCAACGACCACCGCGGGCCCGCCTCGAGACCATGGGCTGTGATGTCGATGCTGTACACCGTACCGCCGTAGGACACGAACAGCCAGCGGCTGCCGAGGCGCACGCCTTTCTCCGTTGCCGGGTCGGCGGACACATCGAACATATCGCGAGTGTGAACGCGGCGGCTCACGTGACCGGCATCATCCAGGTGCACATCGAGCAAGGCGCCGTCGGCGCAAATGCTGAAGAACGATCGCGGACCTGTCGGATAGGCGAGCGCGCAGCCTGGAGTCTCGACCTCGCCGGCGAAACGCCGGCTTCGGGTATCCACGACGGTGATCGACTGCGCCGGGGTGAAGTTGTATATGAGCAGGAAGGCACCATCGTCGGTGAGCTCCGAGTCCGCCATCATCGGCATGTTCGCCGCCCGTTTGGGGGGTATGGCGATCTCACCCACCGGGGAGAGGTGGACCGGATCGTAGAGGGTGACCACATCGGTGCGGGTGCCGCGCGTGCCGCGGGAGAAGTAGGTCTCGGGCGAGAAGATCACCTTGCCGTCCTCAGCCAGCACGACTCGCCCGAAGGCAAAGCCGGTGCTCAGCATACCGAGGAAGCGGCCGGAGTCGCCATCGACGAGGAGCGCCTGACCATCGGACATGTGAGAAAAGACGACATCGTTGACCCAGACCCAGTGTGGCGATGCCACCGCAGGGACGGTCGCCACCACACCGAGCGGATCCGGCGTGAGCGCCGTGGCCGCTGCATGGGCCCGGCAGGTGAGCGTAAGCACGGCGGCCAATGCCGCTACCCGAGCGGTGCGATTCATGCTGGTCGCTTCATCTGCATCACCCTCCCCGGCATCTTTCAGGCTGGCTCCCTAGAAGGAATAGCGGGCTTCGACGCCGATGGTCCGTGGCTGGTTGATGAAGAGCCGCGGCCGCCCGGGTACCTCGGCCGCTATGGAGCGGTTGTCGCCGAGGTTCGTCACCTCGTCGGTCAGGTTCTTGCCGACGATCGCGACCTCCGTCGTTCCATTGCTCAGAGCGATCCGCAGGTCGAGGAGCCGGTAGGCCGGGCGCTTGCGCGGGCTGGTGGAGCTGTTGTTGGCGCTGAAGCTGCTGCCCATGTAGGAATAATCGAGCTCGTTCATGAGAGACCAGTCGGCCGTCACCGGAATGGTATATACCGCGGACGCGTTGCCGGTCCAGTCCGGTACCTGGAACACCGGCGAGCCCACCGGTTGCGGCGACTGGCCCGCCTGGGTGATCTTCGCGTCCTGGTAACCGAGGCCGAGCGAAAGATCGAGATGCTCGGTAGCCTGGGCGCGCAGCTCCATCTCCGCTCCCTTGCTCTCGGCCGCCCCGGCGTTCGCGACGTACTGGAACCCGCATTGCAGCAGGACATTCTGCTGGATGTTCTTCCAGCGGATATCGAACGCCGACACGTTCAATATGGCGCGACGATCGAGCCAGGCCGTCTTCGCCCCGACCTCATAGTTCCATAGTGAATCGGACTTGAAGCTGCGCGTCTGCTCGAGCGTGATATTGGGGTTGGCGGCCGCGAGCGCTGCGACGCAGTCGTTGGCCGTACCGGGTGTTCCCGGCGGCACGATGGGCACCACGCCTCCGGGTCGGAAGCCCTTCGACACCACTGCGTAGACCATCTTATCGCGCGTCAGGCTGTAGTCCGCCTCGAATTTGGGCGTGACACCATTCTCCTTATCGGTCGCGAGCGGACTCACGATCTCGCCGCCGCCGACCGCAAGCCCCTCCTCGAACCCCAGCGAGGTGGTCTTGACCTGATACCAGCGCAACCCCGCGGTCAGCTTGAGCGGCTGAATGACGTTGTAGGAGACCTCGCCGAACACCGCCGGCTCCTTGATGTCGGTGTGAAAATCCTGCTTGAAGATCAGATTGGGGATATTGTCCGGGTTGTTGGGAGATCCGCCCGTCAGCTCGTTGTCGAGGTTCGGCACCTCGGAGCCGGGATAGAGCGAGGCGAACGGCACCCGGCCGTGGAAGTCCGAGTAGAACGCTCCCGTGACGAACTGCACGGGCCCGGGCAGGCTCGAGGCGAAGCGTACTTCCTCCACGAACCGCTGGTAGGACTTGATCTCCTCGATCGGGCCCGGCGCCGGGGGATTGCAGAAGGGGGACGGACTGTCGCAGGCGCCCGAAGTGATGGCGGCCCAGACGAATTCCGACTGATCTTCGGTCTCATCGACCGTGCGATCGAAGTACGCCGTCGAGGACGTCAGCTCCCCGAGCCCGGTCTTCCAGTGCAGTGTCACGGAGTAGAGGTCCCACCAGTCGGTTCCGCCCTCCGGTATGTTGAAGAAGCGGGCCTGATTGAAATCCGTGGTATTCAGCGGCGTCGGCAGCGTGTACGGCCCCGAGGGGGCGGGGAAGCCGATCCCATTCTCCGGAGTGCTGTTGAAGTCTCCGAGTGGGAAGCCGTTGTAGCCTTCCCGTTGCACCATTACCCGCGGGGTGATGGTCAAAGCATCATTCAGCTTGACCGTCAGACTTGCCGAGCCACCGTAGGAATCGGTCGCGGCGACGTTGTGGACGGTCGTGCGGCCACTCGTGGACAGTGGAAAGCAGGTGACCCCGGCCGTGGCGGGATCGGTGCAGTAGCTGCGGCTGAAGTAGCCCGCCTCATTGTCGTAGAAGGCGGTGAGGCGCAGTGCCACCCGATCCGGCACCAGCGGAATGTTGACGATCCCGTCGCCCGTGTAGTCGGGTCGCGAGGTGCGCTCGGTATCGAATGCTCCCCCATGTACGGTCGCGGAGAACTTGTCCAGGTCAGGCTGCTTGGTGATGAGCCGCACGGTGCCGCCCATCGAGCGCGCCCCGTACAACGTGCCCTGGGGCCCGCGCAGCACCTCGATGTGATCGATGTCGAGCACCCGTGGATCGATCGAGTCGGGAAGCGGCACGTCGTCGATGTAGAAGCCGGTGACGTTGTCGCCCGAGATGCCCCGAATGGAGACGGTACGCGCGGTTCCGACCCCATCGCCCGTCGGCGCGAACGCCAGATTGGGGACCTTCGTCGCGTAATCGACGAATTGGGTGATCGCCTTCTGCTGCAAGGCCGTCGAGCCGAATGTCGTGATCGACATCGGCACGGTCTGCTCATTCTCGGAACGCTTCTCGGCCGTGACGATCACCTCCTGCAGCTGCATTCCGTTCGTGGTCGCGGGAGTATCCGCATCCGCCGCCATCGCCGCGGAGCACGTAGCCATCAGCATGCCGATTCCGGCGAGACATCGTTTCGCGTTCGGTGTCATCGTCCCCTCCCCCGGTTAATGGTCCGACTTCAGGTCGTTGCGGCGTCGGCTCTCCGCGACTCGGCAGGCGCGCTCGGCACACCGGCCCTTTCTGCGTCGATGAGCTTGCTCAGCACGCGGCGGAAATGCACCAGCGGGCCGTCCGCCAGGATTGCCAGCATCTCGAATTTCGGATCGTCCTCGAGCGTCTTCTGCTGGCGCTCTATGATCGCCTTGTCCTCCATGAACCCCTCGATGAGGCTGTTGAGGAGCGAGCGCGAGATCGTGGAGTCATCGCCCTCGTAGTTATTGAGATAGGACCAGAAGAAGTGGGTCGAGCGCTCGGTCTCGGGCGTCATGAACTGACAGTTGCGGTATTCGCGCGCCCCCGCGAGATTGCCCGACTGCGCGCCCTGACCCGCCGGCGCGAACATCGTCTCCATGGTGAAGATGCCGGGAATGAGCATCGTGGCGATGTTGCGTCTATCGAGCTTGCCGGTCTTGTCAGCGATGACTTTCTTGTGAAACGGCGGCGGGTCGCTGTTGAAGTGCCAACGCTCCACGCGAAAGCCGCGCTCGAGCCGCTCGATGGGGTTCGGCTTGCTGACGTACGCGTACTCCTCCGAGCCGCCGAGGGTGGCGGTGTGCACGAAGGCGAGGTGGGCGAAATCGCTCAGGTTGTCGACGATGAGCAGATAGTTGGCATCGTAGTGCAGGTAGGCGGGTATTCCCTTCCACTGCGGGTCGTGCAGGTAGGGCAGATCGACGATGAGCTCCGGATCGGCGAGCGCCGGATCGCCCATCCAGATCCAGATGAACGGACGTTGCTCGACCACCGGATAGCTGCGCACCCGCAGTCGCGGCGGGATCATGTCCTGACCCGGGATCTGCACGCACTTCCCGGAGCCGTCGTATTTGATGCCGTGATACATGCAGCGCACGGCATCACCCTCGCGGCGTCCGTGGGAGAGCAGAGCGCCGCGATGCGGACAGCGATCGTTGAGCGCGATCACCTTGCCGCTGTCACCCCTGAAGAGCAGCACGTGCTCGCCGAGCAGCGTACGGCTGAGAAGCTTGCCATCGATGAGCTCGTGGTCGATGGCGCCTACGTACCAACAGTTCCGCAGAAACATGGGGCAGGCCTCTCCGTTTGTTTCGCTATGCGAAACGCGATTTCGTGTATTATAGCACCTCGATGGGCGCCCGACGACGCGGCGAGAGCCGCACCACCAGAACCGATGGGCTCCAGTCCCTGCAGACGGCGTTTCGTATCCTCGATGAGCTGTCGAATGCCCATGGACCGGTGGGGCTCGCGAGCCTGGCAGCCAAGGTGGGGGAGCTCAAGCCGCGCGTTTACCGTCACCTCGCGACCATGAAGCAACTGGGCGTCGTGTTTCAGGACGCGCGCAGTGGCGGCTACAGCTTGGGCGGCAAGCTCTTCACCCTCGGCGAGGCAGCGCTCGAGCAGTTCGACCTGCGCCTCGTCGCGGCGCCCTTCCTCATCCAGTTGCGCGATCTCACCCGGCAGACGGCGCTGCTGGCGGTTCCGGGTAACGGCGAGCCGATCGTGCTCTCCTGCGTCGAGTACCGTGACCGGCTCGCGATCACCTCCCATGCCGGGAACCGACCGCCGCCACACTGCTCCTCCCAGGGGCGGATCGCGCTCGCGTTTGCGGATGAGGCGGCGCGCCAGCGAGTACTCGCACAGAAGCTCGTGGCCTTCACGCCGCACTCGCTCACCAGCCGGGCGGCGATCGAGCGCCGCCTCGAGCTCATCCGCGAGCGGTTCTTCGAAGAGGCCGTCGATGAAGTGCGGCTCGGCATCAACGCCCTTTCCGCACCGGTGTTTCGCGACGCAGCGGAGTGCATCGGCATCATCGGCATTGTGGGCACTTCGGCTGAAATCCCGAGTCCGCCGCCACAGCCGCTCATTCGGACGCTTCACCGGGTGGCCGGAGCGCTCTCGGCCGAGCTCAACTGCCGGATCTACTTCGACCGGGGACTCTCGGGCCGCTGAAGATCCCCGCACGTTCTCGAGCCGGACGAGTGCCATGAGTTGCTACGCCTTTGCGCCCGGCACCAGCGGGCCGCCGATGCAGTGGGAACGCCCGCGGAACAGCGCGATCGTCTCACCGCGCTGGTTGGAAACGCAGATCTCGTAGATTCCGCTGCGCTTGGAGCGCCAGAGCTCGCGGGCCTCCGCCGTCAGCTCGTCGTGCACGCGCGCCGGGGCGAGGAAATCGATCGATGCCGCCGCCGCCACCGTGACGGCGTTGTACGTGTTGCAAGCCACCGCGAAGGCGCTGTCGGCGAGCGCAAAGACCATACCGCCGTGGCACATGCCGTGCCCGTTGACCATGTCTGATCGCACGGTCATCCGAAGGCGCGCGCACCCCGGCCTCACCGACTCGATGGTCATGCCGAGATTTGCAGACGCAAGGTCGTTGGCGAAGAGCGCCTGCGCGGCAAGCTCCGCGATTTTCTGAGTTTCAGCCTCCGATGGGAGAGATGTCATGGGCCGCACCGCTCGTAGAGACGCTTCGCCTTGCCTACGGATCGCTCGATCGCTCCCGGGGGATGGACCTCAACGGCCACACTGATGCCGATCATGGCCTTCGCGAGATGAGCGAGCTCCCGCCCCGCACGGCCGCGTGAATCCTCGTCCGCGCAGTCCGGACCGCACTCGACATGCACGGTCAACGTGAGCAGATGGCCCGCGCGAGCCGTCTCGAGCCGGTAATGGGGCGAGAGCCCCGCAGTTCGCAGGACGAGCTCCTCGATCTGCGAGGGGAAAACGTTGACGCCGCGCACGATCAGCATGTCATCCGTGCGCCCGGTTATCTTAGCGATCCGTCGCATCGAGCGCGCGGTGGGGGGCAACAACCGGGTGAGATCGCGGGTGCGATAGCGGATGACCGGCAAAGCTTCCTTGGTGAGTGAGGTCAGCACCAGCTCGCCCTCCTCCCCGTCCGCGCGCACCGCGCCCGTCTCGGGATCGATGATCTCCGGGTAGAAATGATCCTCCCAGATCACCGGGCCGTCTTTGGTTTCGACACATTCGCTGGCGACCCCCGGGCCCATCACCTCGGAGAGCCCGTAGATGTCGAGGGCGTCGATCCCCAGAGTGGACTGAAGCTCGCTGCGCATGCCTTCCGTCCAGGGCTCCGCGCCGAGGATGCCGATCTTGAGCGAGCATTCGCGGGGATCGCCGCCCTGTCTCGCCAACTCTTCGGCGATGTTGAGGGCATAAGACGGAGTCACCATGATGATGTCGGGACGGAAGTCCCGGATGAGCTGCGCCTGGCGCTCCGTCTGCCCGCCGGACATCGGTATCACCGTGCAGCCGAGTCTCTCGGCTCCATAGTGCGCGCCCAGACCGCCGGTAAAGAGGCCATAGCCGTAGGCAATGTGCACGATCTGTCCCGGGCGGCCGCCGGCCGCGCGGATCGAGCGAGCAACCAGATCTGCCCACGTATCGATGTCGTTCTGCGTGTAGCCGACCACGGTAGGCCGGCCGGTCGTGCCGCTCGAGGCATGAAGGCGCACCACCTTCTCCCGCGGCACGGCGAATAGACCAAAGGGATAGTTGTCGCGGAAGTCCTGTTTCCGGAGGAATGGGAATCTCGCCAGATCCTCGAGCGCCCGCAGGTCATCGGGGCCGACTCCACTGGCATCGAAGCTGCGGCGGTAGTGCCCGACATTCTCGTAGGCGTGGCGCACGGTCCACCGCAACCGCTCGAGCTGCAGTGCGCGGATCTCATCGACGCTCGCCCTCTCGAATGACCCAGGGTTCTTCATGAGCTCACGCGCTGGAACTCCCTCTAGGCAGATGCATCACCGCAACGGTGCAGCCGACCGCAAAGATCGGAATCGGCGCATAGAACCAAAGCTCACCGGTGCACCCCTCGGTCGCCCCGGCCACGGCGATGAAGGTACGGATCTCGAAGCCACCCTGCCCAGCCTCGCGCCAGACCTCCTCATCGCGGTAGGCCAACAGGGCCTCGCGCCGGTTCGCCACCCACTTCTCGAGAAACTCGCGATCCCAGCGCTCATTGATGCGCCCGGAATCAGGCGTCGCCGGCCAATGGGAGATTCCTCCGGTACCGATCAGTGCTATCCGCTCCGGACGGGCATCACAGGCGCGCCTGAGCGCGCGCCCGAATTCGTAGCAGCGCTTGAGCGGTATGAGCGGCGGGCCCTGGCAGTTGATGTTGACCGGAATGACCGGCAGATCATAACGCGGTGTCAGGAAGTGGAGCGGCACCATGATGCCATGGTCGAACTTCCACTCCTGCGCATAGGCGAGGTCGATGTCCGCCATCACTTCCTGGATGAGGTCACGCGAGAGCGCCGCCGTCCCCGGCACGCGCCGCCGCTCGATGCGCAGCCAGGCCTCATCCTCTATCGGCCCCTCGTAGTGCTCGGCCATGCCGACGCAGATCGCCGGCATGTTGTTCATGAAGAAGTTGGCGAAGTGCTCGGCGCCGATGACGACGAGAGCATCCGGTCGCGTGGTCTCGAGCGCCTGGCGCATCCGCGCGAATGCCGCGTAAAAAGCATCCCGTACCGTTGGATCGGCGCGCTCGCTACGCCCCGTGATGCCGGGCGCGTGACTGCAGACGCCGGCAAAGACCAGACTCATGTCTCAACCTCCCGGCAGACGGGCTGCGACGCTCACCTGGCGTCCGCCCGCGAATACAAGCCGGTCCGCACCGGACCGTATTTGCGCTCGCCCTCGCGCATGGCCTCGATGTAGGCGCTCCATTCATAGCCGCGCAGCGCCGCATAGTGCATGAGGATCTGCCCGTTCACGCCCATGACGTAGAGCAGGCCCACGTCGGGCTCGCGAATGGCGCGCCGCTCCTCCTCGGTGAGCTCGTACTCGGCGAGCAAGCCCTCGAGATCCGCTTCGAGGCGCCGGCGCGCGGCCGGATCGCGATTGAGCTGGAAGAGCAGCTTCTGCGTGTAGTAGAGGCTCATCGGGAAGAGCTCCTGCGGCGCCGGTTCGGGGCCTGCTCCTGCGGGATCTCCCCGAGGGAGGACTCGAGCTCTCCGAGGAGTCCGAGGAGCTGCGAGATCCGCTCCGTGCCGAAGCGCCTCGCGATCTGCGCGTACATCTGCTCCGAGTATGGGGCATGCATGCCGATGAGGCGTAGCCCCTTCGCCTCCAGGCTCACCACATACCGGCGCAGGTCGGTGTCCGCCTGCCGCCGGGTGATGAGCTGGCGCCTCTCGAGATCGGGCAGGATCCGCGACAGGCTCGGCGCCAATAGAAAGGTGGCCTCCGCAAGCTCGGTGACCTCCAGGGGACCGGAGTGCGCGAGCGCTCGCAGAACCCGCCATTGCTGCTCGGTCACGCCGTGCTTGCGCAGGCCCGGGCGGAAGAGGCGCATCACGGCCTCCCGTGTCCTGAGCAGCGCCATCGGCAGGGACTCGGAGAAGGGGCGCATGGCAAGCGCCCGTTCCGCAACGCTCACGGACCGCTTAGCCATCGTCGTCCATCACCTGGTTGCGCAGCGCTCCCACCCTGGAGACATCGACTTCGACGATGTCTCCGGGCACAAGATAACGCGGCGGGCTCAAACGCGCTCCCGCACCGCTCGGCGTGCCCGTCAGGATGACATCGCCGGCTTCCAACGTGCAGAACGTCGAGAGGTAGTTGATGAGGTACGGAATCGGAAAGATCATCCGGTCGGTCGTATCGTCCTGGCGAAGCTCGCCATTGACTCGTGTAGTCACTCTGAGCGGTGCCATACCGGCCTCATCTGCGGTCACGATACAGGGGCCGATCGAGCCCGAGCGGTCGAAGTTCTTGCCTTGAGTCACGTTGAATTTCGAATGCCGCAGCCAGTCGCGGACCGACCCCTCGTTGGCGCAGCTGTAGCCGAAAACGTGAGTCAGAGCGCTTTCCTGCGGGATCCTGCGGCCTCCCTGGCCGATGATGACCACGACCTCGCCCTCGTAGTCGAGTTGCACGGATTCCCTGGGCCGGACGATGGGCTCACCCGGAGCCGCGAAGGAGGTGTGCGAGCGCATGAAGATGCTGGGATACCTGGGCCGCTCGCTGCCATCCTGGTACTCCTCGTTCCGCTCCGGGTAGTTCACTCCTATGCAGAAATAGCGTGTGCCGCGTCCCGCGGGATTGAGCAGCTGCACTTCACCCGGCGCGTGGTCGTAATGCCCACTCCCTGCGAGCTCTCGCGCCCGCTCGAGCAGGCCGGCACGCAACAGCGAGAGGACATCGCCGGCCGGCTGGCCGAGCCTGGCGCCGAGATCGACGATACCGTGCGGTCCGAGCACACCGCAGGAGCTGCGACCCTCGGCCCGGAAGTTCACCAGTCTCAAGGTCGCTCCTCGAGCAGTCCCGCGCGGCGCAGTACACCATCCAGCCGGCGCTCGAGCTCAGGCGTCGCGGGCACCATGGGCAGGCGGTGCTCGTTGGTTTCCAGGATACCGAGCCGGCGCATCATGTACTTCATCGGAATCGGGTTGGTATCGAAGAACACCGCTTGGTTGATCTCGAGGAGGCGGTGATGGAGGCCCTGAGCTGTCGCAAGATCTCCGCGCCACACGGCCTCGCAGAGCTCCGCCAGCACCCGCGGGCGCAGATTGCCGACGGCGTTCATGAGCCCGCAGGCGCCCACCGTCATCATCGGGAAGCTGAGCTCCTCGAGGCCGACGAAGATCTTGAATTCCGGACCGAGCACGGCGTGGCATTCGGAAACCAACGCAAGGTCGTTCACCGCGTGCTTCATGCCGACGAAGCTGGGAGACCTCGCACGCAGCTCTTTCAGGGTGTCGATGGTTACATTGACCGCGGTGCGCCCCGGGATGTGATAGACCATCCACGGCAGGTCGGTAGCCCTGGCGAGCTCGAGGAAGTAGGCGATGAGCCCGCGCTGTGGCGGCCGGATGTAGTATGGGGTGATGATGAGGAGCGCGTCGGCGCCGGCCTTGGCGGCGTGCTCCGACAGCTCGCGGGTCTCCTCGAGCGACTGGGATCCGGTCGCGGCAACCACGGGTATGCGTCCACCGGCGATCTCGACGCCGATGTCGACCAGGCGATTTCGCTCCGCCACCGAGAGAGTGGACGGCTCGGCCGTCGTGCCGTTGACGAGGATGCCGTGGGAACCGTTGCTGATCTCGAAGTCGACGAGCCGCGCGTAGCCCTCGTAGTCGACAGCGCCGTCGCGAAATGGCGTAACGAGGGGCGGTATGGAGCCTTTGAGGCGATCGAGGCGGGAGTTCACGCAAATTCTCCTGTCAACGGCGCAAGCTCAGGCGCCGAGCTTCGGCACGCGATGCGTGCCGAATGCGAGGCAGATGTTCTTGGTCTCCATGTAGAAATCGAAGCTGTAGTCGCCACCGTCGCGGCCGATGCCGCTCGCCTTCATGCCGCCGAAGGGTGTCGGCAGATGACGGTTGTTCTCGGAATTCACCCAGACCATCCCGGCATCGAGATGATGCGCCATGCGCAGCGCACGGCCACTATCGCCGGTCCATACGTACGCGGTGAGACCGTACGGCGTCTCGTTCGCGATGCGCAATGCCTCAGCCTCATCCTCGAACGCAATCGCAGTCAATACGGGACCGAAGATCTCCTCTCTAGCTATCCGCATGTCATTCGTGGCGTTTGCAAAGAGTGTCGGCTGGACATAAAGACCTGGCTTCAGCGCTTCGATGCGCTGGCCGCCGACACGGACCTCAGCCCCGTCCTCACGCGCGAGGCTGAAGTAGCTCATCACCTTGTCGAGATGGCGCGTATGAATCAGCGGCCCGACCTCGCTCGCCGGATCGAGCGGGTGTCCTACCGTAAGGCGCGCCACCCGCTCAGCCACCCCTGCCACGAAGCGGTCGTGGATCGAGCGCTGCACGAGCAGACGGCTCGAGGAAGTGCAGCGCTCGCCATTCAAACTGTAGATCATGAAGACGACCGCATCGAGCGCCCGATCCAGGTCTGCATCGTCGAATACGACGACGGGGTTCTTGCCCCCGAGCTCGAGGTGAACCCGCTTCAGCGTCGGTGCTCCCTGACTCATGATGAGACTGCCGGTCCTCGACTCCCCGATGAAGGCGGTCGCGCGGATGGCCGGATGCTCGGTCAGGAGCTTTCCTGCGCGCTCCCCGACGCCGTTCACCACGTTGATGACCCCTGGCGGCACTCCGGCTTCGGTCATGATCTCTGCGAGCAGCATGGCCGTGAGCGGGCTCCACTCCGCAGGCTTGTGTACCACCGTACAGCCCGCGGCGAGCGCGGGAGCGATCTTCCAGGTCGATAGCATGAAGGGCGTGTTCCACGGCGTGATCACCGCGACCGGGCCGATAGGCTGACGCACCGTGTAATTCATGTGCTGGGCAGCCGGCAGCGCGAGCCCGTCCGCCGCGCCCGGCGCCCGGTCGGCGAAGAAGCGGAAATTCTCCGCGGCGCGCAGCGCCGCACCGCTCATGAACCGTAACACCTGGCCCGTGTCGATGCACTCGATGAGCGCAATCTCCTCGCGACGCGCTTCGATCGCATCCGCGACCCTGTGCAGGATCGCGCGCCGCTCCTCACCGGTCTTGGACCGCCATTCCGGAAACGCCTCCGCCGCCGCTTTGGCGGCTGAATCAACATCGCGCGCATCGCCTGAGACGATTAGATTGATCACCCGCGCATCGATGGGTGAGACATTCTCGAGGAGGTCTGTGGCGGTGCCGCGCTCGTGCCGGCCGCCAATGAAATGACCGAGCGGCGCTTTGCTGAATCGGCCGAGAAAGCCCTCCACCTTGGCCCGATTCGACTCGAGCGCGTTGCGCAGCGCCGTGCCTGCGCCCTCTGAGGCCCGTTTTCCCGAGTCGCCGCTCACCGGGAAACCCCTTCGGACCGGCTGCCGCCGTCCACAAAATCCGTTGGAGCGGATTTTGTCACGCGTGGCCTGCCGCCCGGCTCTGACGCTTCTTCACCTGCTCGTGCAGGTTGTTCTTCTTGAACGTGAGCACCGGATCGATTTCCTGCATCTCGAGGGAAATGGCGAGCGGCTGTGCCTCGTAAATCGGCGCGAGCTGCCGGCATGCCGCCTCGAAGATCCTCTCGCAGGCGCGTTTGCGCGTGTCGACGTCTCTGCCATGACCGACCTTGAGGCTCAGATGCACGAACGCATTGTCCGGATGACCGTCGGCGATTACGTAGTGCTGCGCCTCATAGGCCCGCGTGCGCAGGCCGCCAATCGGGAAGACTCCAGTCTGGAGAGCGGCCTGATGCACCGCAGAAAGCAGCGCGGGCAGCTCGAGCCGATCGCGCAGACCCGCGGAATATTCGATCACGATGTGCGCCATCGGCCTTCCTCTGATGCGTAGCCGCACGGGCGCAGCAGCAACCCGCGGGGAGATGCTTATCATGATAATAATCTCCGTCTGGCGCTTGTCAATCCGTCCGTCGTAAGCTATCCGTCCCTGCCGCCGACGATCACGCAACCGTGCGCTCAGCGAGCTTCAAACTGGGGACCTTCTCGATCGATGGAGGCGAGCCCCTCCCGGCGCTCGTACTCGCGGACGGCCTCGAAGGCGCCGCGGCCCCGGCAGGAGCCGCGGACAACTCGCGAATCGTGCCGCTGGCTCGCCTTTCGCCCCTGCTGCAGCGATCCGGAGCGTCCCTCTCGGGTGCCGGCTCGCTACTCTCGCTCCTCGAGCACTGGCCGGAGAATCTCGCAGTCCTCACCCGCGTGTGCACCGATGCGTACCCGGAGGTGCTGCGGCTCTCGGTGCCGGAAGCGCAAGCCAGGATCCATGCGCCGATCCTCGTGCCGCGCCAGATCTTCTGCACAGTGGCGAATTACCGCACGCAAGTCACCGAAGCCATCGTGGATGCGGGGGTGCCTCCGCACACCGACGGAATGGACGCCGATCAGCGTCGGGATTACGCAAGGAAAGCCATCGAGACACGCTTGCGCTCCCCGCCCTACGTTTGTTTCAAGCTGCCATCGACCGTGATCGGTCCCTGCGACTCACTCGAGCTTCCACGGCAGTCCAGGCGGGTGGATTGGGAAATCGAGCTTGCCGCGGTCATCGGGCGGCCCTGCCGGCAGGTGTCCCGTGAGCAGGCGATGACACAGGTCGCCGGCTATATGCTGGTCAATGACATCACCGCCAGAGATCTCGTGCGGCGCACCGACCTGCCCCACCTGGGTACCGATTGGCTGCAGTCGAAGAATGCGCCCGGCTTCCTCCCCACGGGGCCATACCTCGTCCCGGCAGACTTCATTGCCGATCCCTACGCCGTGCGTCTCTCGCTGCGGCTGAACGACCGGATCATGCAGGAAGAGCTCGTCGCCGACATGATGTTCGATATCGCGACGCAGATCGAATACGTGTCGACCTACGCGCAGCTTCTGCCTGGGGACATCCTCTGCACCGGGACTCCAGGGGGCTGCGGTACCCATCACGGCCGCTTCCTTCAGCCCGGCGATATCCTCGAGGGCGCTGCCCCGGGATTGGGCGTGCAACGCGTAATCTGCGTCTGAAGCACGGGTCGCCTGACGCGCAAGCGCCTGTCAGATCATCGGTAGAGAACCTGGATCGTCGTGTACTCCTCCAGGCCGTGTCGTCCAAACTCCACGCCTATCCCGGAAGACTTGATTCCACCGAACGGGACGTCAGGTCGGATATCACCGTGTCGGTTCACCCAAGCGGTACCACACTCGAGCCGTGATGCGAGATCCCAGGCGCGCTCCGGATCGCTCGACCAGACCGAGCCTCCGAGCGCGTAGCTCGACGCGTTCGCCTGCTCGAGGGCGTCTTCGACATCGGAGTAGCGGATGATCGGCAGCGCGGGTCCGAACTGCTCCTCGTCCACGATCCGCATACCCGCCTCAGCCTCCGCGAGCAAGGTCACCGGATAGAAATGGCCCTTCCGCTGCTCCGCGGGATTGCCGCCCAGGAGGGGCTTCGCCCCGGCAGATTTCGCCTGCTCGACCATGGCGGCGACTTTGTTGAACTGCATCGGATTCTGTAGTGGCCCGAGCTGGCTCTCTTCATCGAGTCCATTCCCGACCTTCACTTTGGCGGCAAAACCGGCCAAGGCGTCGCAGAAGGCATCGTAGCTCGCATCCGGAACGTAAAGACGCTTCAGCGCTGCGCAGGTCTGGCCGCTGTTGAGGAAAGCTCCCCAGAAAATCCTCTCCGCCATCGCCTTGGCATCGGATCCTGGCAGCACGATCCCGGCATCATTGCCACCCAACTCCAGAGTCAGGTGCTTGAGAGTCGCGGCGCCTGCGGCCATTACCTTGCGGCCCGTCTCCGTCGAGCCCGTAAACACGACCTTGGCAACGTAAGGGTGGGTCGTCAGCAACGGCGCGATATCATCGCGCCCGCTCACCACGTTGAGCACTCCCGGAGGCAACCCCGCCGCCATGATTTCCACCATGCGCAGCGTGCTGAGCGGTGTCAAAGGGGACGGCTTGATCACGACCGTATTACCCGCTCGAATCGCAGGGATCACATGCCACACCGCGATCAGGAGCGGCCAGTTCCACGGGGTGATCGATGCCACGACACCCACCGGCCGGCGGTGGATCTCGATGCGCCCGTGCGCATCGTTCTGTACCGTTTCCACCGGCAGATCCAGGGTCGCGGTGTAGCCCGCCCAGGCTGCCGCACCGCCCAGCTCGAAGCGCGAGCCTAGCCCGTTGAGCGGCTTGCCCTGCTCGAGTGTCAGCAGGCGGGCGAGCTCTTCAGCTGCAGCGGTGATGCGCTCCGCGAGTCCTGCGCAGGCCCGGCGCCGACTCTCATCCGGCGTGCTTCGCCAGGATTTGAACGCGCGAGCCGCAGCGGATACGGCCTGATCGATGTGCTCGGCCGTGGCGAGCGGAGCCAGCCCGACGATCTCCCCCGTCGCCGGATTGGGCACCGGGAAATGATCTGAAGTCGCGACGGCCTCGCCGTCGATCAACAGTCGAAATTCGCTCATTGCTGGGGCTCCTGTGACTCAACAGTCAGTGGAGACGCGAACGCCGGGGCGCCGGTGCCACATCGTATCAGGAGTCGAGGGAGGCGAAGACGCGATGGCCGGTAAGTTGCTGAAATCCTTGAAGCTCTGGATCCGGTGCGGAGACAGCGATATCCCGCCAAAGCTGAGCCGCGTGGGCGCCGCCCGATTCGGGCACTGCCACGACCCTCTCGGAATGGACGTGGGGCCGGTAATCGTGATCAGTGAAATCCGCATCGAGCAGGCTGAGGCCGGGGACGCGCGGACCGCACCAGTACCGGCTCAGGTTGCGGCGCCGAGAGCTTGGCATGTGACCGCAATTTTAGCCAACACTGCCTCCCTGACGGGGATGATGATGCTTGCGATTATCCTATGCGGAGACAGCAATGATCATTCGAATGTGGCATGGCTGGGCGGCGAATTCGACGACTGCGGATCTCTACGAGGAGTTCCTGCGCTCGACCTTTCTGCCGTCGATCCATTCAATCGAGGGATATCACGGCGCCACGGTTTTACGGCGGACGCTGCCGGGCGGCGAGGTGGAGTTCACGACTCTGACCCGATTCGAGTCGGTCGCTGCGATCAAGGCCTTCGCGGGTGAGGACTACGAGGCGGCTCACGTCGCCCCGCGGGCGAGAGAGCTTCTTCTGCGCTTCGATGCCCGCTGCCAACACTTCGAGGGCGTCATTGAGGACCGGCCCGGCGTTTGAATGGCGCGCCGGATCGCAGGCATGCCGGGACTGGTGGATGACGACGAGCTCGGGGGCCGGGCGGCGCCAGCCGCGCGCGACTATCTGCCGCCATCCACCTGCAGATGCTGTCCGGTGATGAATGCGGCCAGATCCGAGGCGAGGAAAACCACCGCATTGACGATGTCCTGAGCGTCTCCCAATCTCTGCAGCGCCGTGCCCTGGCGCAAAGCCCGCTGCCGGTCCGCGCCATAGTCCGCCCACTGCCGCCTCGTCGCTTCGTTCGTCAGCATGAGTCCGGGGGCGACGGCATTGACGCGAATCCCGTATGGACCCAGCTCATGCGCCAGTTGCCGGGTGAGCCCCCATAGCGCGTGCTTGGTCGCACAGTAGGACTGTATCCCCGTCAACGACGGTTTGGTGGCCGCACCGGAGGTGATGTTCACGATGGAGCCCCGCCCCGCGCGCTTCATCGCGGGCACGCAGGCGCGACTCAGTGCGAACGCGGCGCCGAGGTTGATGGCCATGACCTCGTCCCATTCGGCATCGCTCACCTCCTCCAGCGCCCGCCCGGTCTGGCCTGCGACCCCACCCGCGCTGTTCACCAGCACGTCGATTGCGCCACCGCAGCTGTTCTCGATGCCGGCAATCCAGCCGGCCGCAGCCTGTCTGTCCGACAGATCAACTCTCTCAACTGCAATGCCCACGGACGCCAGCTCAGTGAGGCTCTCCGTCCGTATGTCGCAGGCGAATACCGACGCTCCCAAAGACGCAAATCCCTTCGCGATTGCGTTGCCGATTCCACCGGTCACGCCGCTGACGGCGACAGCCTTGTTATCAAACCGAATTCTCATGGGAGCGCGCGGGCATCCAGATCACCGAGATCATATATTGCATTCATGCCCTCGAGGACATATCTCGCCGCCTCGCGCGGGTCCGCCTCGTGGGGTCCGCTGCGTGGACGGGGCCTTCAGCGATCGTCGCGGGCGACGGAAATCCGGCCATTCACATCGTCGTAGGTCACGACATGGCCGAAGAACGCCTCGATTCCGGTGTTGGTCAGTGGGGCCCGATTCGCCGGCCTCACCTTGACCCTGCTCGCAAAGGAGGTACCGGCGACGACCTCGGTGGCCGCTTGCATCGCCCCCGGCGGACCAAAGCCGATGTGCGTGCCCGCACTCACGAACCCCTCTTCCTGCGGGATGGCCGCAGCATCGGAATCGCGTATCCACGGCACACCGTTTCCGGTATCGAAGGAAATGGTCAGGCAGGTCCCGGTGGGTCTGCCATCGACGAAAAGGCACGCCGGCCCCTTTCGCCATTTGCCGGCTGATCCCGTTCCGGGAAGGAGCGCGAACGGCGTCGCGTCGGCTCCCGCTACGGTCTCCAACAGCAATTCTCCACCCGAGCGGGTCAGCCTGATGCTGTAAGTGGACACCGATGCGGCAAGAAGCGGATTTTGCACCGGCATCGGCCCCGTGATCCCCGCACCGAATACTCCGTAGACACCCCCATGCGCCCTGGGGTTTTTGAGGTTCGGAAGTCTGCAATGCGGGTTATTGGACGTGCACGCTGCCGAGGTGAGATAGGCGATCGGCACCGGCGCCGGTGTCGTGAATCCCTGAAACCTCAACACGGCGTAGCACGTGATGCCCTCGTAGGTGATCCTTCCGGGATTCCCGACCGTGAAGGTCAGAGGCTGCTGCGTACAGGTCACGCCGCTCCCGGGCGCATCGAGCCCGGCCGCCGCAAATACGTGCAGGCCCGCCGAGCCCGTATCGAAGGCGAGCGGCAGCGGCGCGAGATTACCGAACCGCACGTACAACTCGGCTTTATAAGTACCGCGGGGCAGCTGTCTCACAGTCAGGGGTATCGCGACCCCCCGCCGGGCCGATGCGACACCGAGACCGCACGCAGTCCCGCAGATCGCGAGGAACATGGCGCCGAACGCCGCGGTGCGGCGGGAAGACCGGTTCCGCAACCCGGGTGGATGTGGCTGCATCGTCCCCTACCTCTCCCCAACTACGCCTTTAAGCGCAGTGGGCACGAATTGGATGACACTGCTGCGCAGGGAAGGTGTCCCGGGCCTCGGGGATCGAGCCGGGGAGTGTGCTTGGCCCACCCCCTTTGCAGCGAATGGACACTCTGGTGCGGCAAGCGGCCTTCGGTTGCTATAGTCGCGCCGGGTACATTGAGATGCAAGATACGGCTCGAGGCAGATGAGCTGTCAAAACGAGCACTGGCCGCGATTCGGTCCATCGGAGAGGTGCCTGTCCCATGTTCCACTCTTTCACATCCGTCAGACGCAGCGCCATACTCTTGGTCGCCGCTCTCATCCCCTTCCTCGCCCAGGCGCAATCGAATCCGCTGCAGCTCGATGATATCGGCAAGATCGTCAATGTATCCGATCCGCAGCTCTCGCCCGACGGCAAGTCGATCGCACTGATCGTATCGCGGCCGAATCTGGGGGAGGATCGCTATGACTCCTCTCTCGTATTGGTCGACGTTGCGTCCGGTAAGCAACGGGTCCTCACTTACGAGCGGAAGGACGTGTTTTCCCCTCGCTGGTCGCCAACGGGTGATCGCCTCGCTTTTCTCGCCGTGGCGGAGCCGTCATCCGACGGCTCATCGGACAGCAGCCTGCAGCCCAGTACCCCGGCGGCTGCCAAGCCAGTTTCCATGACGAAACCGACAGTGCAAATCTACGTGCTCCCAATGAACGGCGGCGAGGCGCACCGGATTACCCGTACCGCGCATGATGTCGAGCAGATCGCGTGGAGTCCGGACGGCAAAGAGATCGCCTTCGCCATGGCCGACGACAACCCTTCGCAGAAGGAGATCGATCGCCACGAGGATGCATTCGAGGTCGGCGACAACAGCTATCTCGCGACTGAGGCCGACCTGCCCGCGCATCTCTGGCTCGTTCCCGCCGAAGGCGGTCCAGCGCAGCGTGTCACTTCCGGCAGCTGGACCCTCCCGCGGGCAGCCCCGCCGAGCCCGCCCTCTTCCCCTATCTCGTGGTCCCCCGATGGGAAGTCGATCGCGATCGTGCAGCAGAAAACACCGGCCTATGGCGACTCCGACCAGACGGTGGCTGCGATCGTAGACGTCGCGACGGGGAGAATTCGCAAGCTGACGACACATACTCAGGTCGAAGGCTTCCCGCTCTACTCGCCGGATGGCTCGCACATTGCGTACACCTACTATCGGGACGGTGACTTCAACAACGAGGCCGAGGCTCACGTAGCACCTGCAGCGGGAGGCGACGGAGTCGATCTGACGCGTACCCTCGATCGAGACATCGTGCGCACGGCATGGATGCCGGATGGACGATCTCTTCTGGTGGGCGCGCATGACGGGACACGCGTGTCGCTGTGGGTGCAACCGCTCGAGGGGTCTGCGCGCAAGCTTGATTTGCGTGACATCGATCCGAATTGGCTGTTCTGGATCGACCTGTCGCTGGGGAAGGATGGTGCGCTGGCTTTCACCGGAAGCACGCCGACGCATCCGAATGAGCTCTATTACATGTCGAGCGTCGACCAATCCCCACGCAGGCTGACGGCTTTCAACGATGCGATTGCCTCGCGGCAGCTCGGACGGGTCGAGACGTTCACCTGGTCTGGTCCCAATGGATTCGCCGAGGACGGCGTTGTGGTCTATCCCCCCGGGTTCGTGAGCGGGCGCAAGTATCCGCTGGTCCTCTACATCCATGGCGGCCCGCAGGCCGCATCGACCGCGGACTTCAGCGCCCTGCCGCAACTGCTGGCGGCGCGCGGCTACGTGGTCTTCTCCCCCAATTACCGTGGCAGTGATCATCTTGGCAATGCCTACCAACGTGCCATTTACAACGATGCCGGGGACGGCCCCGGGCGCGACGTCATGGCCGGCTTGAAAGCACTCGAGCACAGGGGCTTCATCGATAGCTCCCGCATCGCAGTCTCCGGCTGGTCCTATGGCGGCTATATGACGTCCTGGATGATCGGCCACTACCACATCTGGAGAGCCGCCGTTTCGGGTGCAGCGGTGAACGACCTCGTTCACGCCTACGCCCTCTCGGACTTCAACGTGACGGAGCGCTGGAGTTTCGGCGGATCGCCCTGGCACGGGAAGCTGATGGCGGCTTATGTCGAGCAGTCACCCATCACCTACGCCAGCCGGGTGACCACACCGACACTCATTCTTTCCGACACCGCCGATGCACGTGTGCCCATCACGCAGTCGTATTTGATGTATCACGCGCTGAAAGATAACGGCGTACCGGTCAGATTCTTTGCCTACCCGATCCCGGGTCACGCCCCGGGAGATCCGGTGCGCAGGATGGACGTCTATCGACGCTGGATGAGCTGGATCGACCATTACATGAAGTAGCCGCGCTCCTCGTGCGACCCGTACCCCATTCCGGATGTCGCACTCCAGCATGGCAGAAAACGTCGGAACTTCGTCCTGACAGACGTCAGGCATAAGGTTAAACTGTGCGTGCTCGGCCAAGGTGCCATGCATGGGCAATGCCGTGAAACACGTCGGTATCATCGCTTTCGACGGCGTCAACGCGCTCGACCTCATCGGACCGCTGGAGGTTTTTGCAAACGCGGGACGTCCTGACTTCACCCGCAGGGAATCGCGGGGCGTCTATGCACTGCACCTGATCGGCCTCGGCGGCCAACCCGTATTCACGGAGTCCGGCGTTCGCTTCGTGCCCGGCAAACAGCTCGCAAACGCTCCTCCGCTCGACACCGTCATCGTTCCTGGCGGGTCGGGTTTGCGCGAGCCCTCGACGAATTCCGCGGTGTCGGCATGGCTGCGGCTGCGCGCGCCGGCCATACGTCGCGTTGCGACAGTGTGTACGGGCATCTATGGGCTCGCGCCAACGGGCTTTCTAGACGGTCGTCGTGTGACGACGCACTGGCGCTTCGCGCAAGACCTCGCGAGGCGCTTTCCGAAGCTGATCGTCGACGGCAACGCGATCTTCCTGAAGGACGGTCGCTACTACAGCTCCGCCGGCATTACCGCGGGCATCGACCTCGCGCTGGCGCTGGTCGAGGAAGACCTGGGACCACACGCCGCGCTGACGGTGGCTCGGGAGATGATCGTTTATCTCAAGCGCCCGGGCGGACAGGAGCAGTACTCGGAGCCCCTGCGTCACCAGGTTCACGGAGCCGACGCTTTCGCGGAGCTGGTCGCTTGGATCCGCGGACATCTTTCGAGCGATACCTCCGTACCAGCCCTTGCGGCGCGTGTACGACTCAGCCCACGCCAATTCGCCCGCCGCTTCGCCGCGGCACTCGGATGCACGCCTGCAGCGTATGTCGAGAACCTCCGCCTGAATGTCGCGCGGGAGCATCTGGGCGGCGCAAACAGGTCTATCGAAAGGATTGCCGCGTCAGTGGGCTTCACGAGCGCGGACGTTTTTGCGCGCCGATTCAAGCTACGCTTCGGGATCTCGCCGCGAAGCTATCGCGAGCGGTTCCCGGCGCGGCGCGAGGTTCGTGGAGGTCAGTCCCGAGTTGCGGAGGTGTTTTCATGAGTCGTCGAATCCCGGTTGCTCTTTGCGTTTCGCTGCTGGCGCTGTCTGTGGCAGATGCGGCGCGCCCGGTGCATTCCGGCGCGGCGCCTCATGCGAGCACGCCGTTCATCTCGGACGGCCGGCTGAGAGCGCCCGAGGGCTACCGGGAATGGATCTTCCTCACGTCCGGGCTCGACATGAGCTACCGCGAAACCTCCGGTGCGGATCATTCGATGTTCGACAACGTGTTCGTCAATCCGCAGGCATACCAGTCCTTCGTTCGAACCGGCATTTGGCCGGAAGGGACCGAGTTCGTGAAGGAGGGTCGCGCAGCTTCGGTGAAGGGCTCGATCAACAGGAGCGGCAAGTTCCAGTCCGGCGACACCATGGGCGTCGAAGTCCACATCAAGGACTCGAAGCGCTTCGCAGACGGATGGGGGTTCTTCTTCTTCGACTCCGTGCGCAGCCGCCCCACGCAGGCGATACCGGCAGCCGCACCCTGCTATAGCTGCCATCGGCAGAACGGCGCCGTGGATTCGACCTTCGTGCAGTTCTATCCGACGTTGCTCAGCATCGCCACCCAGAAACACACTTTGAGCCCGGGCTACAGGCCGTAGCGAGGCGCCCCCCTTCCTTCAGTCTGCACCATGCGCGGCGGCGTACTGGAGCTCAGGACCAGCCATTCGTGCGCTCCCAGACATCGACAATGGCATCCGCACCATCGACGATGAGGTAGTTGCCGTACATGGCCGCCGTCATGCAGACGTGGTTCGGCACGATCCGGATTTTCGAGCCGATGGGGAGCCTCTCGAACGGCAGCCGAGTGCTCGATCGAATCTCCCCGTGCTCCTGGTGGACATCGACGACCGTCAGGCCGGAGCCGATCGGACGACCGAGAGCGTCCAGAACGAGTCCATAGCGCATGTCGGGACCCGGGCCCGCGGCCGTGCTGCGATCCTTGGACAGCGCGAGCCCCCCGGCATCTACGACCACCTGATTCAGCTTTTGACTGTGGCTGATCACGCTCGCCAGCACCGTCACCGCCACCTGATCGAGCGCCAGTGAGCCCACAGCGACCTGGAAGAGGTCGCCTGCCATGTAGACACCGGCGCGCAGTTCCGTCAGGCCCTCTGCCTCGGGCAGGTGCATGGCCGTCGGCGTCGATCCTGCGCTGACACCGTTGGCGGCGATCCCCGCAGCACGCAGCCTGTCTGCGGCCTGCACGACGGCAAGCCTCTCCTGCGCGGCCACATCCCGAAGCTCCCCCGAATTCGCGGCCCCGTATGAGTGACCCGCGTGCGTCGCCACGCCCTCGAGACGGACCGCAGAGTGACTCAGCACGCGCGCGATCTCGACCAGGGCCGGGTCGTGAGGATCGACTCCCGTCCGATGCTCACCGCTGTCGATCTCGAGCCACACCCGGAACAGCGTACCGTGACGCCGGGCAAAATCGACCACCGCCCGCGCGGTCTCGAGGCTGTCGACGAAGAAGCTGAAGCGCGATGCCCTTGCGAGAATCCGTGCGGCGCGGGGCAGTTTGTCGGCGGTGATGCAGACCGCGTATTGGATATCGAGGAAGCCGTGCTGCGCGAAGTATTCGGCCTCGTTCAAGGTGGCGACTGCGATACCCCCGTGAGAGGGATCGACGGCCAGGCGCGCGGCGTCGATCGACTTCAAAGTCTTCATATGCGGGCGCAGGCCCACACCCAACGCCCGGCACCGGCTCCTCACCCGCTCGCAGTTGGCCCCGAGCTTGCCCCTGTCCAGCACGATTGCGGGCGTTTCTGCCTCGTGAAGCGTCGTCGGTAGTTTGCCGTGCATCGCACCTAGATTATCAAAACGCCGCCAGCAGGCGGCCGCGCGATGACCGCCGAGCGGCAGGGCTCGTGATTTGGTAACCCATTGAAAACATGACAGTTCTGAGGCCTTCCCGGCTCCGGGCACCTGCGGATTGACGCCGGATCCGGCGCTGAGGTCCGGGGTACCGGTGCGTTTCGCGCCAAATTGCGCTTAAATGAACGGCCCAAGGGGATTGCAGTGGCGCTGGACGGTAACTGAGCGCCGCCGCGCGCCAGCGCCCGCGGCAGCCTGAAGAAGAAGAACAACATGAACACGCCGAACACGACGGCACGGCCATCGGTCGACCTCGATGCAACCGACGAGTATCCCGTTCTGGATGCTGTTGCATACGAGGCTGAAGTCCTTTCCCGGGGAGCGGCTGGACCGGCCGAAAGCTGGGTCACCGCTACGGAGCCCGATCTGCCTGCTGCTGCGGCACCCGCTGCGTCCGGTGATGTCGGGCCCGATGGCGTACCCCCAGTGCCTGACGCCGACGACATGTTGGCAGTCGAGCATTGGATCGCACAGAAGGCTGAGGAGGTGCGCGCCCATCACGATGCACTGAGCCTCGCCCAACGGGAGCGTACCGCGGCAATGGCGCGCGCGGGTGAGTTGAGCCGCGAGCTTGCCGAGAGGAGCGCCAATCTCGAGGCACTGAACAGCCGTGAGCAGATGCTCGCCGATGCGCTGAGCAGCGAGCAGGCGGCAGCACAGCGCCTCGCCACCGAGTTGGATGCGGCGCGCAGCGGGGCCGCCCGGCTCGCGGGGGAGCTGGCCGAAGCCCGTACCGCTGAAACACAGCAGAACGCGTCGCTCGTGGCCGCGGGAGCACTTCTCGAACAGCGGTCCGGGGAGCTTCAGGCGCTGCAACGCAAGCACCAGGCTCTCATCACGGACCAGCAGCGTACGGCGCATGAGCTCTTCGAGCTCGAAACCCGCTTTCTCGACTGCGAAGCCCGCGAGCGCAGTGCGCAGCGCACTATCAAGGGGCAGAACCACGATCAAGCGAAACTGATGCGTCTCGTGCAGCAAGAGACCAGCGCCCGCGAGCGGCTTGCCGCAGAGGTCAGATCCCTGCAGGCTCGGCTCGTGGACTGCCTCGAAAGCCTGCAGAGTCGCGAATCGTACCGCACGATCTACGAGAGCACCCTCCAGGAGCTGGATGCCGAGCTCGCGGCTGCGAGGCTCCAGGCGGCCGAGCAGGCGGCTCGGGCCAGCCGACTCGATGCCGAGCTCGGATCGCGCGACCGGCGGCTTCAGAACGCGATGGCGGAGCGCGACCAGGCGCGATACCTGCATGACACGGACATCAGCCGGCACGCCGCCGAGCGAGGCGAAGGCGAGCAACTGCGCAGCGCGCTCGAATCACAGCTCGCCGAATTGACCGCCCGACACAATGATGAGTGTGCGCGACTCCTGGCAATGGAAGGCAGGCTCGCCGCCGCACAACAGCGCGCGGAGTCCGAGGCCCTCGCAAGCGGGACCGCCGCAGAGCGGCTGCGCGAGCTCGACTCTGCGGTCGCCTCACGGCAGGCCGAGTTGAGCAGCGCGCAGCTCGAAATCGAGCGTAACCGTGCAATGCTCACGGATCTGACTGCAGCGCTGTTGAAGAGCCAGACCATGTGCTCCGACCAGGGGCACCTGCTCGAGGAACGGGAGGCTGCGGCGAGCGCCATGGCGGCGACTCATGCCGAGCAGGCCGCGCTCATTACGACGCTGCGGGGACAAATCGAGGAGCTGACGGCGCAGCTGGCAATACCGGAAGCGGAATGCAACGCGCTCGAGGAGCGGGTCGCAACACTCACGAGCGAGGCGGCGCAGAGCGATTCACGGCTCAGGCGTCTCGAGGCGATGAACTCGGAGCTGCGCGCCACGGTGACGCAGCTCAACACCTCGCTGGCCGAGCGCGACGCCGAGCTTCAACGGGCGACGCAAATCGCATCGATGAACGCGTACGCCCTCGGGCGCGTGCAATCGAGCATCGACGAGCTGGGACGCACCCTGGCTGCCTCCGAGGGAGCATCCACTCAGGCTCAAGCAAGCATCCTGACACGTATCGACAACGGCCAGAATCACAGCGTGGTGCTGCGCGGGCGGACAACGATCGGCCGTGATCGTGATAACGACCTTCCGCTCGCAATGCGGTCGGTCAGCCGTCATCATGCCGTGCTCATCCCTGCCTTCCGAACCGCATTCGTCCAGGATCTGAAGAGCACGAACGGCGTGCTCGTCAACCAGCGCCGCGTCCGCTGCGCAAGGCTCGTCCACGGCGATGTGATCACTTGCGGCGAGGCGCAGTTCCGCTACACGCTGACGCCGGCGCCCGCCGGCGGATCAACGACTCCGGCTCGACGCGTGCATCCTTGAAGCACGCGTCCTGAGTCAACTGGGACCTGGTACCAGGCGGGATTCAGCGGGCAATGCGCAGGAGCGATGGCCGCAGCGGGATCTGCCCCTGCTCCTCGAGCATCGCTCGGATGCGGGCGATGGCCGCGCGCTTCACCTCGAGCTCGCGGGCGAGCTGCCCGTTCGTGCGCTGCGGATCGGAGCGAAGCGCCGTCTCGATTCGAACCCGCACCTCGCCGCGCGCCGCCTGCAGGGCGAATGCGGCCACGGGATCGATTCTTTCGAATGCATTGGAGCTCATACGCCTGATTCTTTGCCACCGGTCTTCTTGGTACCGTGAGGCTAGTGTACCCGGGAACGGTCCCGGAGAGCTACTGGGGCTCGATCACCGCGCGCCTTGGCCGGCGGCCGATACCATGTCCTTGTAGACGGCGCCTATGAGCAGCACTATGGTTCGTGTGAGCTATCTCGAGCTGCTGCAGGCGCCGGCGCCCATCCAAATCCGTCTGGGAGATGAGCGCATTTCTGCAAAGAGAATACCCGTAGACGAGTACCTGAACCTTTACGGCCGCGTCGGACGGCCGCTTGGCTGGGATCAGCGGCTCACGATGCCGCGCTCTGAGCTGGCTTTTCTTCTCGACTCGGAGCGCAGCCAGATCTACATCATGAGAGATCGGCAGGGCGAAGCGCTCGGACTCTGTGAATTCGAGCGCTCCTTGCCAGAGATCGAGCTGAAGAATTTTGGACTCGTCGCGGAGGCGCGAGGCAGAGGACTCGGCTCATGGCTTTTACGCACGGCTCTTCACCATGAGTGGGCGTTGCAGCCCAGCAGAATTTGGCTTCACACAGACGATTGGGATCACCCGGCCGCTTTACGCCTCTACGAGAGTGCCGGCTTCAGGACTTACAGGGTTCGAGAGGAACCGCCTGGAGATCTGTGAGCACGAGTGATCTTTCGCTCCGCGCCCCCGATGCGAACGATGCCACACGCGCTGCCGCGCGAATGGCGATACTACTGCGCTGGGATGCCGGGGCAGCGCGCGAACCCCTCGCGCGCCGCCGGGCCAGTGGTTACATGAAAAACCGCTCTGAGGTTATCTTGCCGTCCTTGACCTCGTAGGTGCAGATCTCTGCAAGCTGCATGCGTCCGCGGCCTCTCATGGTCACATCCATCGCGAGCGCCATGGCGATGGCATTCCCGGCCACCAGCGGCTCGGAGGCGGAGCAGGAATGGATCTTCTCGACCATCTGCTCCCACTTGTGGCCCTTTTCGACGATCGCCGGTAAGCCCCTGGTCTCCTTGGCAAAGTGCTCCGTTGCCTGCGGCTCGATGCTCACGGCATCCTCCGCGAACAACTCTTTTTGCGCGGCCTCGAACTCGCCTTTGCCAACGAGATCGGCGAGGCGCGAGGCGATTTGCTGAGTCGACATCATGGCGAGACTCCTTCCGGTCGCGATTTGTACGGTTCGTGCCCGAGGGCGACCCCGAGTCTAATTCCGCGCCAGGCCAGCTCTCAAGCTCAGGCGCGAGCCGGGTCGAAGTCGAGACCCAAGACCTCTCAGCGCCGAGCCTGATCTGACCGTGTCAACGAGGCACCTGTCAGCCGGGCGATGGCACCGAGCGTGGTTTGCGCCGCGTTGAGCCCCAGACGGAAATCGGCATCGCTGTAGGTCGTGTAGACATCCGTCGGTTGATGCCACTGCGGATCCCATCCGGCACCGATCTGCGTACCGCGCTCGTTCTCGCGCACACTGATGGCGGGGATGAGATCCATGAAGGGCGTACTATCGGTATTGGTCATGTGCGGCCCGACGCTCGCAGGATAATCTGTGGCGTACGCCTCGTTGGCCGCATAGAACGCCCACGCGAGCTTTTGCGCCCCCTCCGCCTGCTTCGCCTGCGACTGAAACTCGATGTTGACGTCGGCCTCGGGCCGCTGCGTACGGCTCATCGTGCCGTCAGCGCGCGGCATGCCATGATCGAACAGCTCCATGTCATGCTGGACCATTCCGAGCCAGCGCGGCTCCGGATAGCGACCCGATCCGGCAGGTGACTCGATACCCTGCAGGCGCGCCCGTTGCCTGACGTAGGCATATGACCCATTGAGGCCGGTCTCTTCGTTATTCCAGAGAATGAAGCGAATGGAGCGCTGCGTCTTGACGTCGGGACTGGAGAAGATCCGGGCAAGCTCCATGACGAGCGCAGTCCCCGAGCCATCATCGTTCGCCGCCTCACCCCAGCCGATGCCATCCATATGCCCACCTACGATATACATCTCGTCGGGATGTGTACTGCCCACCTTGGTGCAATAGACCTCTTCCCGCTCGCCGGGCGCGCTCGGCTGTGAATCAAGGGCGCGGAGCTTCGCATCGGGCTGGCGCTCGGGGTCTTTGTTCACGCCGGTCGGGCCACGCTGCCCACGGAAGCGGCCGCCCCCCTGCGCTGCACCGGGCGCCACCTGAGGCCCGCTGCGCGTCCTCTTCTCATCGGGCGAGTAGTCATAGCGCAGCCTCGAAACATCTGCGCAGCCGTACGCGCGCAACTGCGATGCGATCCAGTCTACCGCCGCGCGATTGCGATCGGTTCCTTGGCGACGGTCGCCGAACCGCGTGAGCCCCTTGATGGTCGCCTTGTAGCGCTCGAGGTCCAAGCGCGCCACGAGCTGCGCGACCGGGTCGTTCGCCACGACGGCGACCCCGGGGGATTCGGCCGCCGAAAGGGGCCGCGCCGCGAGCGTCGCGAGCAGGCTGAGCACGCAAAGCGTTACGACCCTCGATGTTGCAATTGGACTCACGAACGCCTCCCATCTGACCGTATGCGGTATAGGCAGTATACCCACGCGGGATAGGATTACCTCCTTCGAACCCTATGCCACGGTCAGGACTCCCGGTGGAGGCTGCGCCGTGATGGTATGCGCATCATCGATGGTATGCGCATCATCGGCGCTTACAGAATTGCCTTTGCAACATGGTCGGCAAAAGCTTTGACCTTGGCCGACTCCCGGCGCTCGCGCGGACTCACCAGGTGAATGGGTATCGCTGTAGCCTCCCAGTCCGGCAGGAGGTGCTGCACTTGTCCGCTCGCCAGCTCCGTCTCGAACAGCCATGTCGGGGCAAAGCCGATGCCCATGCCGGCGAGAACCGCCGCCCTGATCACCTCGCTGCTGTTGGTCTGCAGATTGCCTTCTACGCGGATGACGCGCGCGCTCCCGAGAGGCTCCCGCGCGCCGGGGCCGGCCGTGACGGTCCAGGCGTTGCGCCATGGTACCTCCGTATATACGACGCAGTTGTGATCAGCGAGATCCTCGGGGATTTTTGGCGCCTTGCCTCCCTTCGGCAGGCGGCGCAGATAGTTGCGATGAGCGATGAGCCACCTGGGTGAAGTGCCGATACGGCGCGCAACCAGGCCGCTGTCCTGCATTTCGCCCAGACGTACCGCCACGTCGATCCCTTGCTCCACGAGATCGACAAAGCCGTCATTCAGACGGAGGTCGATCTTGACCCTGGGATGCTCCTCGAGAAAGGACTGCACCAGCGGCATGAGTTTCAGGCGGCCGAACCCGACGGACGCCGCGACGCGCAACCACCCGGTCAGTTCCTGCTCACCGGCGCGAACGATGCTTTCGGCCTCGGCGATCTCGGCCACGAGCCGGCGCGCCTGCTCGAAGTAGCGGGCGCCCTCCTCCGTGAGAGCCAAAGACCGCGTGGTGCGAGTCAACAGCCGCGCCCCGAGCTCGCGCTCGAGCGCCGCAATCTGCTTGCTGATCGCGCTCTGAGTCGTATCGGACTCCGCGGCAACGGCCGAGAAGCTGCCGGCCTCGACGACGCGCACGAAGCTCTTCATTGCCCGCAACTTGTCCACGGCCCCGCCTTTAATGCCTATGTGGACTCAATCTTATTCTCCGAGAGCTATATTTCAACCTGCGGGAATCGGTCACAGTACCACTCGAAATTCACGTTTCGCCGAGGAGCACTGACATGAACGAGCCCGTAGTCCTCATCACTGGCGCCCTCACCGGTATCGGGCGCGCTACCGCCCTCGCCTTCGCCCGCGACGGAAACCGGATCGTCGTCAGCGGGCGGCATGAAGACAAAGGCCAGGCCCTCGCCGCCGAGCTACGCGCGCTGGGTAGCGAAGCCGAGTTCATTCGCGCGGACGTCCGCAATGAAGGCGAGGTCCGCAATCTGGTCGATCGCACGGTCGAGCGGTTCGGCAGGCTCGACGTCGCGGTCAACAACGCGGGCACCGAGGGTGAGCTGGGCCCGATCGTCGAGCAGTCCACAGCCAACTACGAATCCACATTCGCCGTCAACGTGCTGGGGACGCTGCTGTCTCTGAAGCATGAGATGCGCGTCATGCTGGCCCAGGGCTCCGGCTCCATCATCAACCTGTCGTCGATCAGCGGCCAGATCGGCTTCGCGGGAGCGGCGATCTATACGGCCAGCAAGCACGCCGTCGAGGGGCTCACCAAGAGCGCGGCGCTCGAAGGCGCGCGAGCTGGCGTGCGGGTCAACGCCGTGGCGCCAGGCCCGACGGAGACGCAGATGTTCGACCGTTTCATGGGGCGGAGTGAAGCGGCGAAAGCACGCTTCGTGGCGACGATCCCTACCGGTCGCGCCAGCACAACCGACGAGGTCGCTCAAACCATCGTGTTCCTGGCGAGCGACAAGGCACTCAGTCTGACCGGTCAGCGTATTGCCGTTGATGGCGCCTACACCGCGCAGTAGCGCAATCGATCTCGAGCGGCCGCCGGCGCTGACGTGCCCCCACATTGCTGGAGCCAGCGCCGCGCCGCGGCCGAGGGCGGAGACTCGTGTAGCTCGATGTCGCGGGTTTCCGGCCGAGCAAGCCACCGAACATGTCAGGATGTCGAAGAAGTCGATGGCGAAGCCGGCCCTCGCCGCACGGGCGGCAGAGGGCCGACGAGCGTCAAGCGGGGCCGATCAGGGCTGCGCCGCGAGCGCAGTCACGAGTCGGTCCGCGCGCGGCGTGCCGAATCCGGTCGTCAGGTCGTAGCCGGGCGCCGCGAAGTACGGCGGGGCCGGATCGAACCACTGGTTGTTGTTCAAAGTGATCGTCGTCCCGTCCGGCCCGACGAACGTCTGCGGCACGATGTCGCGAAAATAGCTGGTGCCATTCCCGTCGAAGCTCGCATCCGGGGCCGACGCGTCGATGTCGCCAAGCGCGTAGATGTGGGGACCCAGGAGGCCGAGCGGCGCTTTGCCCGCGGCCGAGCGGGCCTGATTCGCGAGCGCGATGACTCCGGCCATCTGCGGGCTCGCTGCACTCGTTCCACCCTCGATATGCCAACCTTGACGCAGCACGGCAGGATATTGCGTCGTATAGATCAACACGCCTCCGTTGACCGCCGCGTTCCAGGAGAGGTCCGGAATCGAGCGCATGCCGCCGTTGACCGAGACCTGACCAAACTGCCAGGACGGCGCACCGAAGTAGCTGCTCGTTCCGCCGCCAGTTACGCAGTTACCACTGCCGAAGATGGGGCACTCGTTCCACAGCGCTTCCGTATTTGTGCTCGAGGCGACGAAATTCAGCGGGTTCGAGCTGGTAGGCGCCAGTTTCCACCCGAGCATCAGTTGCGTACCGCCCACCGCCGTGACGAGCGGACTCACCGCCGGGAAGCCGACGGCGGTCGTCGAAATTACCGCGCTTTCCTTGTGTTGCTTGGCCGCGCCACCGTTACCCTCATCACCTGACGAAGCGAGGAACGTGTCGCCCTTGTTGATGCCTTTCTGATACGTCGTGTCAAAGGCCTGCATCTGCGTCAGCGCCGCGCCGCCGAATGTCTGCTCAGCGAGCCCGAAGCTCTGGGAGAACACAGTCCCGGGCGGGTAGGCGTCGATCGCCATCTGGATTGCCTTGAACAGATTGGGAAGTCCCTGGACGCCGAGCGTTTCCGCCGGTGGGGTGGCGAGCAGCACAATGTGCGCCAGCGGCGCCATGGCGTATGCCCATTGGACGTCGAGGGTCGCCTCTACCGACCACGATGCGGCCGAACACGGGCCGGAAATCCCCGCCGACTTCGTGCATGTGTAATGCGCTCCCGGGTCGCCGAGCGGAGTCCATTGGGTGAAGTTGGGATTCGGCAGAGACGGGAAGAACGTGTCGTGGAAGAACTGCAGGTCCTGCGCCGCCGTCGGATCCCCATACGAGTCGACCAGCACGATCGTCTGGCCCTGGCCCATCAGGCCGGCCGCATGCAGCTTGTCCACGCCGTACGCGGCAGCAATCTGAGCCGGCGTATAGCAGTGAAAGGAGCCTGAGGTATGGACCGGCGCCGGCGAAGTGCACGCCGATACCGCATTGGGTGCAACGGGGCTCTCCGGCGCCTCGACTGCCAGCGGCCGCAACTCCACGCCGGCTGAAGGCGCACGAGTGGCAATGAACGTGGTAAGGAGCACGGCCCCGAGGGGCACCATGCCTGCGAGAACGCGCAAATGCGGATTCATGATCCCCCCTTTCGCTGCCGATGAACGGCGCGGCGATTGATGGCAACAACTATAGTTGCGGTTGCCGGGCAGAGCGAGCAAGAACTGGACCTAGACCTTATGTCTGTTTGTGGCCCTTTGACGACAGACCCTGGCCGCCCAAACTTGGTTTCGGCAACTGCTCTCGGGTGGATGAACGATATATTCGCTGTTCGCGACTCCCGAATGGCGATGGGCTGGCCGACTCTAGTCGAGCGCAAACACCTTCCGCAGCTGCCGGTCGACCGTTCCGGCCGGCATGAAGCGCCGCAGACGCCCCACGAGCTTTGCCTGCGAGCCAACCGGCCGGCGCAACCGATACGGCAATTCGATGGCCCGCGCGATTTCGTCAGCCACTCCACTCGGCTCGGGCGCCGTCCGAAAGGTGGCTGCCAGGGCCTCCGCGACCCGCGAGCGCTCTTTTGCGTAGGCATCCAGGCGAGTCGCCGCGGTCACGCTGTTCGCGTCGAACGCCGTACGAGTGAAGGCAGGCTCGACGAGCACCACCCGAATACCAAACTGCCGCACCTCGTGATCGAGGGATTCCGAGAGGCCCTCGAGCGCGTGCTTCGTGCTCGAGTAGATTGCAGCGTAAGGAGCCGGTATGAATCCCTGCACCGAGCTCACGTTGACAATGAGTCCCGAGCGCCGTGCGCGCATGTGCGGCAGCACGGCCTGGCTCGTCCGAATGACACCGAATACATTGGTGTCGAAAAGCGCCTGCGCCTGCTCGATCGAGGTCTCCTCGAATGCGCCGAATACGCCGAGACCCGCATTGTTGACGAGCACATCGATGCGCCCTGCGGCATCGATCACGGCTTGCACCGCCCGCCAGACGGAGTCAGCGACGGTGACGTCGAGCGGCAAGAGACTGACGCCCGAACTGGTGGACGTCTTCTGCGGCGATCGCGCCGTGCCAAAGACCCGATACCCGCGGCTGATGAGGTGCTCCGCCGTTGCGGAGCCGATTCCGCTCGAGGCGCCGGTGATGAGGACGACTTTCTGCTCTGACATGGTATTACTCCGGGATTCGATCTGGCTTCAGCCTGTGTTTTCAGTTGTCATATGTATCTGCATGAATCTAGGCGCGATTGAGCTGTACTCAACCCCTCCTCACCGGGAGGCAAGTCTGCTCGCGGCCAGAAATGCCGCACTCTTCAGCGCGGTAGCCTGCCCCCGTCCAAGGCGTTTCTCGAACGCTTGCTGCGCCGCTTCCCACCGGGGCCTCAGTTTCCGCAGCTGCTCCTGCCCTTTGGACGTCAAGTTCCAACGCCTCTGCCGTCGGTCCTCACCCACGGTGTCGGTTGCCAGCCCTTCTCGCTTGATCAGCGCCAGAGTGCGGGTAGCGGTGGTCTGATCGATACCCATCGCGTCCGCGATCTCAGTCGTGGTCAAGTTCGGCGCCATCTCGATGAGCTGCAAGGCGGTGTATTGCGTCGCGTGGATACCGCTTTCTGCGATCATCTCCTCGTAGAGGACCGTCACGGCTCGGGCGGCCTGCCGCAGCGTGGCGCAGTAGCACGGGAGCGCTTGGATTTTCATGGCACCGAATATACATGTATGTACATTAATTGTCAAGCACCTCTCGTCCGATCTGGCTCAGCTCGCCGGCTGCATCCGCGCCCCGGAAAGTTCCTCATCGTCCGCGCAAATGCGGAACCAGATTGCGTAGAGCGCCGGGAGGAAGAGCAGCGTCAGCACCGTGCCGCCGATCGTGCCGCCGATCAGCGTGACCGCCATCGATCCCCAGAACACCGGGGTCGTGAGCGGGATGAACGCCAGTACCGCAGCGAGTGCCGTGAGGATGACAGGGCGCGCACGCTGCACCGTTGCCTCGACCACCGCGTGATAGGGATCCAGCCCGTCGGTGAGATTCGTGCGGATCTGTCCGATCAGAATGAGCGTGTTGCGCATCAATATGCCTGAAAGGCCGATCAGCCCCAGGATCGCGTTGAAGCCGAATGGCTGATGCAGCAGGAGGAGGAACGGCACCGTACCCACCAGTCCCAACGGTGCCGTCAGAAACACGATGGTCGTGGCTGCCAACGATCGCGTCTGCAGCACGAGAACGAGCAGCGTGAGCAGGATCATGACCGGAAAGACCGGCGCCAGCGCGGAATTGGCCTTGACCGAGTCCTCGATGTTGCCGCCCATCTGGATTTCGTATCCCGCCGGCAGTTTCGCCATGACAGGCTCGAGTGCCTGCCGTAGCTCCATGGAGACCTGCGGCGGCTGCAGCGATTCGTCGTAATCGTATTGAACGGTGATGGTCGGCGTGCGATCGCGGCGCCTCAGGATCGGATCCTCGGGCCGCACCTCGAAATGACCGACCTGGCTCAACGGAATCAACCGCCCCTCACCATTGATCAGGGTGAGATTGGTGAGCGTCGCAGGGTCGAGGCGATCTGGCCCCGAGCTGCGGGCCACCACTTCGACGGTGCGGATGCCTTCGCGGACCTGCGTGATCGGCGCTCCGGTGAGCAGAAACTGCAGTTGCTGTGCGACCCCGGTGGGACTGAGACCCAGGAGCTCGAGGCGGTTCTGGTCGAGCACGAAGTGCTCCGTGGAAACACGGTTTCCCCAATCCTCATTCACCTGGCGGGTATGCGGGTTCGCGCGCATCACCCGCTCGACTTCACCCGCAATGCCACGCAGCACGGTGGGATTCGGTCCCATCACGCGGAAGTTGACGAGGTAGTGCGGGAAGGGACCAAAGATGAGCTGCGACACCCGCACCTGAGCCCCCGGCGCAAGGCCGTGCGCGATCCGCTCGCGGAGGCGGAGCTCGAGCCGGTCCCGCGTCGCCTCATCCGGCGTCAGGATGACGATCTTCGCGAAGGCAGGATCGGGCAGCTCCGGGTTGTAGGAGAAGAAGAAGCGCGGGGCCCCCTGGCCGATATACGTCGTGACGATCTTCGCCTCCGGCTGCTTTCTCAGCCAGGCTTCGACCTTCAGGGCGGCGGCTTTGGTGGCCTCGATCGCCGTACCCTCCGGCATCTGCACATCGACCAGGACCTCGGGTCGATCGGAGGTCGGGAAGAACTGCTGTTTGACAAAGGCCATGCCGGCGCCCGCAACCAGCAGAGCACCGACGACCGCCGCGGCGACGATGAATTTGTGATCGACCGCTGCGCTGATCCATCGCCGCAGACGCTGATACCGGGGCGTTGCGTAGATCGCTTCCTGCCCGCCCGCTATCGGCTTGATGTCCGGCAGCAGCTTCACACCAAGATAGGGGGTGAAGACTACGGCAACGACCCAGGAGGCGATCAGGGCGAAGCCCACCATCCAGAAGATGTTTCCGGCGTACTCGCCCGCTGTCGATCGGGCAAAGCCGACCGGCGTGAAGCCGATGACGGTGACCAGGGTGCCAGCCAGCATGGGAGCGGCGGTATGGCTCCACGCGTAAGCGGCCGCCTTCACGCGCTCGAAGCCCTCTTCGAGCTTCACCACCATGATTTCGGTGGCGATGATGGCATCATCTACGAGGAGCCCGAGCGCGATGATGAGGGCGCCCAGCGTAATGCGATCGAACACGCGGCCGGTCATCATCATGATGACGAAGACGGCGGCCAGAGTGAGGGGGACCGCCGTGGCGACGACCACACCCACTCGCCAGCCGAGGCTCACCAGGCTCACCAGCATGATGACGCCCAGCGCCACGAAGAACTTCAGCATGAACTCATTGACGGCCGAGCGGATGTTGACGGCCTGATCGGTGATTTTGGAGAAGGAGATTCCCGCCGGCAGCCGCGCTGCGATCTCGGCGCGCTCGGCTTCCAACGCGCGACCGAGCACCAGGCCGTTCCAGCCGTCTTTCATGACCACTGCCAACACGAGTGCGGGCTCGCCGTCGTGGCGGATCAGATAGGTGGGAGGGTCCTCGTAGCCGCGCTCGACATCCGCGATGTCTCCGAGCCGCAATACCCGGCCACCGGCAGCGATCGGTGTGTCCCGGATTTGCTGCAGATCGTCATAGGCTCCGTCCAGGCGAAGCATGACCTGCGCGCCGCTCGTGTCGATCGAGCCTGCAGGGGTCACGGTGTTCTGGCGCTGAAGCGCGGCGAAGATATCCCGGGCGCTGAACCCCAAGGTGGCGAGGCGCGCATTCGAGATGTTCACGAAGATGCGTTCCGGGCGCTCGCCGAGGATGTTGACCTTCTTCACCCCGGGGACGCGCAGGAGCTGTTGGCGCAGCGTCTCTGCCTCGCGCGTCAGCTCCCGGGGCGGCATCCCGTGCGCTTCCACCGCATAGAGCGCGAAGTCCACATCCGAATATTCATCGTTGATGAAGGGGCCCAGAACACCCTGCGGGAGGTTGTGCGCCTCGTCCCCTAGTTTCTTGCGTGCCTGATAGAACTGCTCGGGCACATCCGCCGGTCGGGTCTTGTCGCTCAATTCCACCATCATCACGGCTATCCCTGGCCGCGTGAACGTCTCGACGTGATCGTACCAGCGTAATTCCTGCATGCGCTTCTCGAGGGGATCGGCGACGAGATCCTGCATCTCCCGGGCGGTGGCCCCCGGCCACACCGCCGTCACTGTAAAGTTCTTGATGGTGAACGCAGGGTCCTCTGCGCGACCGAGGTGCAGGAAGGCATACAGCCCCGATACGATGATGGCGACGATGAGAAACAGCGTGATGGCGCGCTCACGCACGGCGAGCTCCGATAGATTGAATCGCATCATTGCAAGTCCGCCTCGTATTGGGCGACTCGAACGTGCTCGCCTCGATAGAGGAAGTGCCCGCCGAGCGCGACGACCGGCTCGCCGACGCGCACACCGCCGCTCACGATTGCAGTCTCGCCGGCGAGCTGAACGACGTGGACGCTCCGAAACGAGACAAATGAGCCGGCCTCCTCGTAAATCCAGACACCCGGTCCCTCCCCTTCATCATCGATTGCCCCAAGCGGCACCGACATGTCTGCGGACGGAGGGGACGAGGAGAGGTATACCGTGACCGTTGCCCCAAGCGGGGCACGCGCCGTCGGGCCTTCGAGAACGTAACGGGCTTCGAACGTTCGGGTCAGCGGGTCGGCGGCATCCGAGAGCTGCCGCAGATGTACCGGCACGAGTGTGGGGCCGCCGTAAAGACTCGCCTCAGCTCTCGAGCCGATCGCCGGCCTCACGGTCTCTGGAAGATCGATCGCGGCTTCACGGGGACCCGCGTGCGCCAGCTCGAGAACGACCTGACCCGCGGCCACGTATTGCCCGGGCTCGGCGAGTGTCTCCATGACCGTGCCGTCGGCATCTGCAACGAGCGTAGAATATCGGCCCTCATCCTGCGCTACCTCGATGCGCCAAGCCCGCCCGATCACGTGTCGCCCAACCGTGCTTCTCCAGTTCCCGCTGCGCAAGCACGCTGGCGCGCGATCACTCCCCTCGATCATCCCAAGAGGGATCTGCCCCCCCGGGCAATCCGGCCATGGCGCGCTCGAGCGCCCGTAGGTCAACAGGTTTGACGAGGTGATCGTCGAAGCCGGCGGCGAGCGCGCGCTGACGGTCATCCGTCTGCCCATAACCCGTCAGGGCGATGAGCCGCAAGCCGCTCAACTTCGGCAGCGCGCGAAGCCGCTTCGCGAGCTGATAGCCGTTCATTACCGGCAGTCCGATGTCGAGCAGCACTATTTCCGGTTTGAGCGATTCGACTTTGTCGAGTGCTTCCCGGGCGCTATGGGCGGCTTCGGCCTGGTGGCCCTGACAGCTGAGCAGCATCGCAAGCGATGTCGCCGCATCCGTGTTGTCATCCACGATCAGCACGCGGCGGGACGGGGCTCGGAATGGCGGGGCTTCGCGGCGAATGGGCTCCGAGCGCTCGATGCGTGGCAATCGGATCTGGAAGGTGGAGCCTTGCCCGAGGCCCGGACTGCGGGCAGTGACCTCCCCCTCGTGCATATTGATCAGCCGCTTGACGATCGAGAGGCCGATCCCAAGTCCTCCTTGGGAGCGATCGAGCGTGCGCTCGCTCTGCACGAACAGGTCGAAGATGCGCGGTAGGAGCTCGGCGGAGATGCCCGTACCGTTATCGGAGATCTCGACGAACGCATCATGGTCATTCCCATAGGTGCGGACCGAGATTTCTCCGCCTCCTTCTGTGTACTTGGCGGCATTCGCCAAGATGTTCCCCACGCATTGCACCAGGCGCGCGAGGTCGCCATTGACGTAGAGAGGGCCATCGCTCGTGGAGGCCATGACGGAAAGTGTGTGCTTCCTCTCGCGCAGCTGCGGCTCGATGGTTTCGATGGCTTGCGCGATGACTCTCGCGAGATCAATGGGTTTGCGCCGCAATTGAATCCGTCCCTGTGTGATGCGGCCGATATCGAGCAGATCATCGACCAAGCGCGTGAGCTGTGCGGTTTGGCGCTTTATCATGCCGATCGCAAATCGTGCCCTCGGCTCTCCTGCGACAGTACGTGATAGAAGCTCGCTAGCGGTGCTGATCGGCGAGAGGGGATTGCGTAGTTCGTGGCCGAGGAGAGCGAGAAATTCGTTTTTCCGCCGATCGGACTCGAGCAACTCCTCTTCGCTCTTCCGGAGCTTCCGGTTGGATTCCTCAACGAGCGCTTGGGCCTGCACTGCGTCCTCGAGGAGATTCAAAGCGGCACGGCGCTGCTCGAGCATGTTCAGGTACTCAGTAGCCTGGTAGGCCGCGGAGGCGAACCTCGCCAGGCTTTCGAGCAAACGTAGGAGTGCCCCCGCCCCGGTGCGGCGACCATTGACCGGCAATCGCCGCCCAGTAGAAGCGGCTGCCGTCCTCGGTGAGGAGGCTGAGCCCCGCCGAGCCTGCGCGCAGCGTTTCCAAGGTCGTCTCCGCCAGCGTTTGCAGGATCGACCGCGGCGAATCGCTGAGCGCCTGCACGAGAGTGGTGAGGGCCCGGTTTTCGGCCTCATGGTCCGGCGGACGCCCCGCTCTCGCGCTCAGCTCGTCGGTGTGCAGGATCGACTCCAGCGGGACGAGGCCTTCTTCCTGGTACAGCTCTTGAGTCTCAACACCAGTCGGTGCTCGTGGCTCGCGGTCGAATTCCAGCGAGTAGCGCGGCCCCTGCGCGAGCTGCTCGCGCAGCGCATTCACCTCGCTCTTCAGCTCGAGGATCCTGAGCTCGCGCCCCACGGCAAGCTCATTGAAGCGCGTGAGATCCCGCATGCGCGATTGCAACTCGGCGTGTGCCTGCTGTAGCGCACTCTCCTGTTGCCGAAGCAAGCCTTCATTGCGCTTTCGGTTACTGATGTCGCGAGCGATCTTCGAGGCGCCGACCACGGTACCGGCGGCATCGCGGATCGGCGAGACCGTCAGAGAAATCTCGACGCGGCGCCCGTCCTTGGTCACCCGCGTCGTCTCGAAATGATCGATGCGACCGCCCCGCCTCAGCGTATCGAGGATATGTTGCTCTTCATCGAGCCGCTCGGCAGGCACGATCAACGTGATGGATCGACCAATCGCCTCTTCAGCCGACCAGCCGAAGAGGCGGTGCGCCCCCGCGTTCCAGGATTGGATCACCCCGTCGAGGGTCTTGCTGATGATGGCATCGTCGGAGGATTCGACAATCGCAGCCAGCTGAGCCAAGCTCCGCTGGACCTCCAATTCCCGCGCGAGCAGCCCCTCGAGCACCAGAGCCTTCTGCTGTAATCGAGCGATCTGTCCGAGCTGATCTCGGGATGCCTCCGGATGCCCCACAGGGATCACACGCGTGTGGCTCGCGCAAACCTTCTCGAATGCAACGAGGTGATCGGCGCGCCCGCAATACTGTAAAGGGTAGGCGCAGAAGAGCGTGAAGGTCTGTCCGCGGGCGAGCTCGTTCCACAACCGTTCAAGCTCGACGGCCGCCTCCGTCCGACCCTCCTTCCAGAGGAGCGCGACCATTTCGCCGAATGCAAGCACTCGCCCGTGCCGGCCAATGGCTGCCGAGATGATGCCGCCGACCTTTGCGAGAAAGAGCTCCCGGTCGGGCACGCCATCCACCATGAAGGTCGCGAGCGTCTCCCCGGCATCGAGCAGCAGGAGTTGTCGGCTGCGGCACGCCTGCGCGGTATCAATGCCGTCTGCACGCAACCGCTCCTTCAGAGCCGTTGTGTGGGGCTCGGCCGCGATCACGACGGCAGCAGCCCCTCCTTCCATGCCCTCGCGCACATACTTGGCGACGGAGCCGATAAGCTCCTCGTCTTCGCGATAGAACTGGACGAAGTGCTCGGGCGCGCGAGAGGCGAGCGAATGAGCTGCCGGGGACACATCCGCTCTATCGCCGATACCGAGTGCGTTGTCTGGTACTGCCATTTGGAGGGCGCTCTGGGCTGAAGCTCGATACTAGGCTATATCCGGTAAGACAATCAGTCGAGCGGCATTCCGTTCCGGCACGCCCGGGAATCGCCAACCGTGAGCGCAGGCCTGACAGGACGCTGCGGAGCGACCTCCCGCTGCCGGTTCGCTGGCGGAGAAGCCGCGGTAATTCTCGGAGATTGGCGGTGAGCCAATGGGACGGCGCGCGGGCGTCGGCGGGTGCATGAGTGACGCATCGCCGAGGGGATGGCGACGATCGCTCGGTCATGAGTGCTTTTTCTCTATGCGCGCCTCGAGCTCATCGAGTCGTCGGCGAACGCCTTGTTCGAAGCCGAAGCTCCCGCAGCTTGACGAGCGCGCACGGCGTCGACGCCCGTCTCGACGCCGCGTGCGCTGTTCTGGACATTGGCGGCTTGTATGGCGTCGTGCTCGGTGAAGGCGTCGGGCAGGGATTTGATGTCGCTGCCGCGACCGTTGTTCAAGATTGCAATTTGCGGATCTTGAAAGTTCCGCCTCGTCCTGGGTAAGCTGAAAATCGGTAAGGAATTCTACCGCGAGGCACTGCCCATAGCATCCAACCTCGAACAGGGCTTTGCGCTGGCACAATCCGCAATCGCCAAGCGCGAAGCCGCAGAACACAGTACACCCTCAGAGCCGCAGGCATATTTCGGTGTCGAGCTTGAACGAGTGATCGTGACGCGCGGATCGCGATCGGGTTCGACCGCAAAGCAAGAGACCGTTGCAACGGGCGTAAGCACAGCTGACGGCAGCCGTCATCGTCGCTGATTCCGTCTGCCCCAACGACGTAATTGCGATCTCGCGGCGCTGCGCAACCGGTTGCCGGCCAATCTGAAGCCTCGACCCACTGGCCGGCCTTGGAAGCGCTACGAGAAGCCTCAGCCGGGGCCCCGCGTACAGCTGGACGTGAAGTTCCTTGAGCGGATCGCAGGCTCGAAAGGCGTCTCTATCAATTCAAGGCCATCGACAACTGCACGCGTATTCGGGTGCTCAAGATCTACGATGCCTGCAACCAGGCATCGGCCATCCGCTTCGTGGACGAAGTTATCCGGCGGCTCCCCTTTCGAGTCCTGGTCGTACAGATGGACAATGGCGCCGAGTTCCAGTCCGGCTTCTACTCAAAATCGCGGCGACGTCGCCCGCCGCGTGGAACGAAGCCGCTGCAGCGTGTTGCACCACTCTGCAACGCGTCCCAACGAGGTGCATTGACGGCTACCTTCGGGGGCGGCCGTTCGGCGTAAGATTTAAGGGCGCATTAGTTGGTGCCAGCTCTTGATCGGGTCACTGATAAGTATTAAAAAACGTCTGCAATGCCACTCCGGGACCTTCATAAGTTTGATAGTTAAGATATCCATCCACAAGAGTATGGCAAGCAAAGTTGACGTCGAAAAACGTGGGCTTTTCGTATTTGGGGTCTTGGACAATGTAATTTTTCACATCGAACTGCCACGCTCCCAGCAGAGACATCGAGGAGTTTCCTCCTTGTGCCGCAGTAGGCAACCATGCCATAAGGTCTTGCGCGATAGTGCGTGTACTGTAACTGTAACTCCCTGGTGCCGGATCGTTTGGCGGAACAGTAGAAGGTTGATGACTTGTGTCATAGCAACCTGGGCCCACTGGGTTCCCAGTGACTCCCCACTCACTCAGAACGATTGGCGCAGGGAATGTACCTGATTGTCCTGCTAAGTTGCCAAAGAATTGGCTGAAATCGGTGTCCGTCAAACCTCCCGAGATGCAAGTTTGAGATCTGATCATATGAGGGCCGGGATAGGGGTGCACCGCATAGGCTAGTTGCGGCCCCATTCCCATTGGAGTGATCAGCGGGTCAGAGGGCAGATAATTCGTAGCCGCAACGCCCCCGTTCGGAGTGCCATCCAATATAGTGTCACTAGCAATTGAAGGCACCAATAGGACGTTCGCGGAGCCGAGTTTTCGGATGTTGTCTATCCTTGCTTGCATATTCGTCTGCCAACCTGTCCAATCGTCCACTGTACCGCATGTGGATCCTAGTTCCGGCTCATTGTAAACTTCGAGCACAACTCCGGTATCAGAGCCGTAGGTCCACCCGGGTGCATTCAGCAGCGTGTTCCACGCCGCATCTGTCTCTGTGCCTGGTATACCGCCGTTGTCCAACTTCGAACCATTGCATGCCAGATCCCAGTGTTCCCACTGCATCACAACAACCGCGGCCATACCCAAATTCCGAACCGTCTGGACAGCGGCGGCGATCTGCGCGGCATAGGCTCCAGTTTTATCGTAGGCTCCATTTGAGGGCGCAAGGTACGCCTCGTTGACCATAATACGCACATCATTGGCGTGGTATGTATCTCTGGCGGCCGTGAGTTCAGTGGTTCCCCATACCAGCGCCGCCTGGTACTTATCTAGCGCTTGCGTCTTATCGCCGTAGGAAGACCCACATGGATTGTCGAGGTGATTTCCATCGTAAGTTACATCTGCTGCAGAAAGCAGTTGGCCAACGAACGTGAAGCCACGCAGGGTCCCTGGCGTCTGTTGTGGTTGCGCGGTTGTCGTTAGCTCGATCGTGGTGCCGTTAATAAACAAACCAGTAACAGAGGGGGGCTGCGCAACGACCGTGCCGGCCAAGGCGGCAAACGTCAAGAGCATGGCACCAACTGTCATACTGAGTTTCATGACGTTCTCCCATTAATAGTTATCTACTCACTGTTTGGTTGAGGCCTTTTTCAGGAGGCCAGGACGCAGTTTTGGGCAGAGCGAGTACTTGATCCAGCGCCTTGTGTTTTTGGACAGGGCTTCCCTCTTCGGATTGATCCCTTCGGCCGAGAGCAGGTTGTTGACCTTGGCCTTCAACGCCAATGCGTGGCCGCGCATCTCGTCCGGAACGAAGAGGATGATATTGGGTCTCCGGGCGAGGATCCGATTGCCTTCGGCCGACGTGCGGCCCGCGACTTTCGCCGCGCCTGCCTCTGTGCCCGCAGCGGCAACCGGCGCCAGGGTCGCCCCAACCTTGCCGGCACTCGCCAACACGAGCAGATCGCCGCGATTGATACCGGTTTCTGTCATGTCCCTAACCTCCGACGGGCCCCAATGACCTGCGACCAGAGAGACCGCTCTCGCCGCTCGTCATCATTTCACCGGGACGAGAGCGAGCCGGAAGGCAGTGGCGGGGTGGTATTGGTACTGGTCCGCCGTTTCTCGGCGCAACTGCTCGAGTCGACCTTTCAGGTGTGCCGTCAGCGCCGCATGCTCGGCTCTACCATAAAGATTATGATCCTCCGAGGGATCCTCCTGAAGGTCGTAGAGCTCGAACTCTTCCGGCTCCAGGAAGTAATGAATGTACTTGTAACGCTCCGTGCGAACACCGCGGCTCGGCCTCACGTTCTCGTATCCTGGATACTCGTAGTACTCATACAGCCAGTCCTTGCGCCAATCGGGCAGCGACTTGCCGACCGCCAGGGGGTAGAAGCTCCGTCCCTGGACGGTCGGCTGCGCCCCGACGCCGGCGAGCTCGTATAGGGTCGGTGCGATATCGACGTTGAGGACCATCTCATCCCGAGAGGTCCCGGGGCTGATCCTGCCCGGGTACCGGATCATCATTGGAACTCGGATAGAGGGCTCATACATCAGCCTCTTGTCGTAGAAGCAATGCTCTCCGAGGAAGAAGCCATGGTCGGAACTCAAAATGATCGCGCTGTCGTCCATCTGGTTGCGCGACGCCAACGCCCTGAAGATTCTACCTACGTTTTCATCGTTGGATTCGACCCCGGCGTAGTAATCCTTGACGACTTCCTCCAGGCTTCGCGGACAGTCGGTGAATACCGCGGAAGTGACGATCTTGTTATCGGCATTCGCAACCGCCCTGGGTTTGCCCGGGTAACCGGCAAGGTCGTCGTCGAAATTGTGCGGCTTGGGAATTCTGACGCCATTGTACAGGTCGGCCAGGCGCCGCGGACGGTAGAACGGCTCGTGAGGTGCATAGAACCAGACGAATAGGCAGAACGGCTTCTCCGCCGGACGCTCGCTCAGCCATTTGACGGCCTTGTCGGTCAGAATGTCGTCGACATACGCGTGATACCGGATCGCCGCGCCGAACTTGCCATCGCGCCCCTCGACGATCTCCGGATGATAGTAATCCGCCTGGCCCGGAAAGCCGAAATAGTAGTCCCAGTAGTGATCCGTCAGCACCCCCTTGACATGGGCTTTGCCGACAAACGCCACCTCGTAGCCCGCCTCGCGCAGCACATCCGAGATAATTGGGAACTTCGCGGGTATTCCGTCATCGCCATTCGTTGCGGCACCCGTCGTGTGCGACCATGCACCGGTCAGGATTGATCCCCTCGACGGCAGACAGAGCGCGTTGGTGCAGAAAGCGTTCCTAAAAGTCACGCCTTCCCGTGCGATGCGATCCATGTTTGGCGTCTGGACGATCGAGTTGCCCGCGCCGCTGAAGGCGTCGTGCCGCAGGCCCTCGCCACAGAAGAACACTATGTTGGGCCGCTTACCGGACCGTCCCGAAGTGGGGCCTCTCTCTTCGCACCCCGCAGCTGCCGTCCAGGAGAGACTGGTAGCCGCCGCGACGGTTGACATCCCGGTCAATACGTTCCGCCGTGTATGCCGACGATCACTCATTGATATCCCCTGGTGCTTCGAGTCTTCCGGATCCGATACCGTCAGGACCGACCTCTTCAGAACCTCGCGCTCACAGTGAGGCCAAAATAGCGCCGCGAGTTTTTGTCGATGTTCGCGTAGATGTCATACGGATTCGCTGCAGTCGCAAGAAGCAGCGAATGCGCGAGCGAAGTGTAGTAATTCTTGTCGAAGACGTTCTTCGCGAAGAGCGTCAGGCCATAGCGATCATCGCTCGTAGTCATCCCGATGCTGAAGTCGACGAGCGTATAGGCTTTTTGCCGTAGCAAGGGGTCCTGGTTAAGATCGAAACCCTCGCTGCTCTGATAGTTCACATTTACCTGCGCAAAGCCGACAACCCGCTCGCCCATGCCGTGGGCATATCGCGGCATGAAATCGGCGCGCCATTCCGGAGATGCCGGAAGTTGTCCGTCTCTCACATTGAGCAGCGCCTGACCTTGCTGCAGATAGCATTCATTCACCGGGGGCGTGCCGACAAGCGGGACGGCCGCGGCGGAAAGCTCCAGGGGGCAGCCGAGGCTGTTGAGATTGATGCTCGTCTTTACGTACATAAGGGCGGCATTCAGCGAGAGCCCTCCAATCGGACGTAATGCAGACTCGATCTCGAACCCTTTGCTGCTCGAGGTGCCCGCGTTGGTCTGCGTCGCACTCAAGGTGCCGGCGATAGGATCCTGAATCGCAATCTGCACCTGCAGATTGGAGTAATCCTCGATGAACGCTGAAGTGTCTACGGTCCAGCGGCCCTGCCAGAAACCTGCCTTGAAGCCGACTTCGTAGGCGTTGACGTACTCAGGCAGGACCGCATTCTGAGCCGCGTAATTGGTGATGGGCGAGGCATTGAACCCCGCTCCCTTGAAACCTCTAGTATAGGTCGCATAAGCCTGAGCGTTCCGATTGAACTCGTATTGCAGCCCCGCCTTGCCCGAGAGCGAAGTATCCGTGGTGGACCGCTTACCCGTTACGGCGCTCCCGTACGGCTGGTCGCCCGCGACCATGAGGCCGGTCCCGTTCAGGCCTGCCGGCTGTCCACTCGCCGACACATCTTCGTATTGTACCCGCAGACCGGCAATCGCTTGGAGACCGCCGATGAGCCGGTATTGCAACTGCCCGAACGCGGCTGCGATATCCGAACGCACTTTTGCGGCGACGGCATAGGATTGGTAGGAGGTCGGAGTGCACGCTGTCCCGATCAGCGCGAAGGCACCCGCTGCACAGTAAGCGCGGCGGCGCATGAAGCCCCTGTCGATTGTAAGGTCCTGTAGATAGATGCCGGCGACGTAGTTCAGCCGCTCATTGCCGTTATCGGTGATGCGCAGCTCCTCATCGGCCTGCTTCAGGTCGAAGACGCCGGCGTTGATATTGAACTGCGAGAAGGCGGCCCCGCTCTTGCCGCCGACGTAGACAGGCGTGGGATTTCGGATCGAGTCCTGCTCGTTGTTGTTGTCCAGATCGTATCTCTGGTAGCCGGAGATCGACGTCAGAGTGGCACTGCCGAGATCGAGGTCGGCCTGCATCGAATACAACTGTTGCGTCGCGTTGGAGAACGTCATGCCGTCGTCGACCACATTCCTGTTGGTCGGCGATATCGACACCCCGCTGTTGAGCTTTATCATCGCAGGGCTCTGCGACTCGATCAACACGGCGGCGCAGCAGTTGTCGTTGCTGCGGCCATAGCTTGCCGTGAACAGCAGGCGCAAATCCTGCGTCGGATTCCACTGGAACTTCCCCCGCGTACCCCAATCGTTGGCACCGTTCTCGTAGCTGTTCACGCCCACCTCCTGCATGATGCCGCGCAAGCCGCTGTAATAACCCGTCAGCCGCGCGGCCGTCGTCTCGCCGAGAGGACCGGACAGCGTGCCATCCACCGTGTACTCGCCACCCTGGGCAACCGTGGAATCCACCGACCCTTCGAGTCGCTTGGACGGCGCCTTCGTGATCACATTGATCACTCCCGCCGAAGCGCCTTCACCGAACAGCGTTCCCTGCGGACCCTCCAACACCTCGATCCGTTCTATATCGGCAAGATTGAAGAAGCTTTGTGCCTGCCGGGCCATCGGAACACCGTCCAGAACCACCGCTACCGATGAAACCGTCCCCACGCCAAATAGCGAAGTGCCGATGCCGCGGATGCGAAAGCTCGCGTTCTGGGGGTTCGTTCCCTGTTGGAAGGTGAGGGCCGGGACTGCACCGACCAGACCCGTGCTCTGGGTGATCTGCAGCCCGGAAAGGTCGCCGCCGGATATGGCCGACACGGTAAGCGGGACGTCCTGCAGTCGCTCAGCGCGCTTTTCGGCCGTGACGATCACTTCTTCGAGCTGGGCGGGCGCGGCGGAAACGGGGCCGTCTTTGGCGGTTATGGCAATATTCGCTGCAGCTCCTGCTTGACCCAGCTGAGCCATGCGAAAGCCGCGGGAAGAGCTTGTCTTCCCCTCCTTTGCCGCTTGTGCGGCTGAAGCGTTCGCCTGCGCTGCCTTCGGCGGCACGATCCCTTCCGCGTGCGGGACTCGAGCAGAGGTGGGCATTACCGTGACGGTACGTTGGTCGAGGTAGCGATACGTGAGGCCCGTGCCGCTCAATATGAGGTCGAACGCCTCGTCCGGCGACAGAACTCCCGAAGCGCCTCTGGTGCGTGCGCGCTCGACCACCTCGCTGTGATATAGCACCTGCAGGTCGAATTCCGTCGCCAGGGCAGTGAGCGCCGGCGCCAGAGGTTCAGCGGGAATCTGCGTTACTTTTCGGACCAGCGCCTGCGCCTCATCGGCGCTCGCCAGAGTCGTTAGGCACAGACAGATCGCGGTCGCATTGACTCCGAGACGCATGAGCCCCCTCTCGCCCTTGCGCGGGCATCTTGTGACTGCTCGCCACCGCGGCGGCAACCTCAGGGGAGCTAAAGAGCGGTCTGCATAGGTAAAAGGATACGGCCCGCGAAAAAAATAATCTCGCGCTGCGCGAGCCTCATCCCTCAGCCTCTCACTTGCGCTCGATGCGGATGCTGTCATCGCTCTCGGTGATACGAATGTCAGGCTGAGTTCGCAGGAATCGAATCAGCGAGGCAGGATCCGTCGAGGAGTAAACGCCGCTGATGTGGAAATCATCCAATTCCGGGTCAATGATCACAATGGGCCGTCGGTTGTATCGGTTGAAGTCGTCGACGACGTCGCTCAGCCGGGATCTGTCGAATATGAATCGGTGCTGCAGCCATGCGGTTGCCGCACCTAGATTGGCCCGTGTGGGTTGTGCGACGGCGCCACCAGTGGCGACAACCTGTTCGCCAGCGCTAACGAGCACCGACAGGCTATCCCTCAGCGGGGTTCCGAGCAGATCGAGGTGCCCGGCCGGCGTGGTGTGCATCTGCGGGCGCTCTCGGCCGATCGTTACTTCGCGCGTCGGTTTTGACTCCGGAGTGATGACGGCAACGCGACCTTCGACCACCGTAACCGTGGTGATATCGCTGTGGCGATCCACGTCGAACTGCGTGCCGACTGCCTGGACGCGCAGCTCTCCAGACTGCACGATGAATGGCCGCGTCTTATCTTTCGCGACCTCGAAGAAGGCCTGGCCCGCGAGGAGGTCCACCTCGCGCCGCGACTTCAGGAATTGCACCCTGATGCTCGAGCGTGCATTGAGATCCACAGTGGATCCGTCCGGAAGGGTAATCGATTGACGCTGGCCGATGTCAGTTGCGTAGTTCGGATAGCGATGCAGAATCGCCCAGCTGATTGCGCTCGCCAGGAGGACGACCATGCATGCAGCCGAAAGCCACCTGCTCCTCGCCGCAGCACTGCCCTCGCGAGTCGAGCGAACCTCGAGTCTGGCTTGCGCGCCGAGCGCTGCACTGCGCGAAGGGGGCTGGCCCAGTGCGACGACATTTCCGTCAGCGCGCGCATGTGCGATCAGCTGCGGGACATCCACCTTCCGCCCCGGGTCGAGCGCCGGCAGAATCACGTAGGTCTTCGCGATTTCGATGTAGGCGCGAATGTGCTCAGGCGAGCGACGCAGCCACTCGTCAAAGCGCTCGCGCGTGACCTGATCGACATCACCAACACGGAATTCCACGAACCAGGCGGACGCCTCGTCGATGATCTGCTGATTGAGCAATGGTTTAGAGACTCTCGTCTTCATGACTTCTCATTCCACGCCACTGTCGCCCTCGAGCGCACCGCGGCACTCGGCGAGCGCCCGCGCGAGATACTTTTTTGCCGCCGGACGCGAGATTTCGAGCTGTCCGCAAATCTCCTCGATGGAGAGCCCGACAAAGCGCTGCAGCATCAGCGTGGCGGCTACCTTGGGCGGCAGGGATCCGAGCACTCTCTGGACCTCGGCAAGTCGTTGCTGTCCGGACGCGCGCAGCATCGGGTCCTCAGCCGAGGCCGGCTGAAGCTCGGCAAATACCTCGGATATCTCGATCGAGAGCGGCGTATTGGCCTGCCTCAGGGCATGCTGAGACAGGACATGACTGGCCACGGTGAAGAGATACGCTTCGGGACTGCGAATGGTCTCGTGCTGCTCGACTCGCATCAGTCGTAGGAACACCTCTTGGGCCAGATCGGGCGCATCCGCCTCGTTGCGCAGGCGTAGCGCAAAGAACCTCCTCAGGCGTCGGCCGTATTGGCTGGCGACCTCGGTGGCAAAGCGATATCGAGTCCCCTTGTCCAAGACCCTTCCGCAGATACACGATCCCCGACACAGTAGAGCGTCCGCCAGTGGAAATGGCTACGGCAAAAGGACAATTTTTTTGAAAAGAGGACCGGCGTACCCGCCCTTGAGCCTCGGACAGACATAAAGCCCCATGCAAACTCGATGGGGCGTGCACTGCACTGCGATCGTTTCGATCCGGAGTCTTTATGATGAGGACCATGCAGCTTCTTCAAGGTCGCGATTTCCTGACGGGCTGCGATGACGGCTATCCCGCGGAGGCCCCGGCCCGTCGTGTGAATGTACCTTCTGGATCGATGTAGCGCCGGTCACCCATGCATGATTCTCAGAGTTTGTGCTTGACACGGGCTATATCACGAGCGCTTAAGTCGCCCCTGAGCCACGTGACTATCCGCGGTTCCCTCAGCCCATCGATAGCCCGAGCCGTCACCTGGGATTTCGGTGCATTCTGCGCGTCCCGTGACGAGCGCACGCTCTCAGCGGTCGAACGGCGGTGTGTACCAAACGGGCGAAGACCATGCGCGCTCCTGGATAGCGGCAGGCACGTATGGCGAAAGTGGCAGTTTGTTCCTTACGGCAAGCAGTGTGCTCCACCTGGGTGTTGGAATCTCCAGCACCCGAACGTAATACACCGCAGGCTCTATCGGATTGAAATCGGGGTCCCGCCAGAATCCGGTCAGCACCGCCGTTCCTATGCTGTTGCTATACGTGCCGGATGCGAGGTTCACCGTATTTCCCACCGCGGCCGCGAGGTGCGACACCGGATCGATCGCACGATTTCCCGATACTGCGACATCGAAGATCTCCTCCTTGGGATGCTCGCCATCGAGGGCGACCTTGATCATCTGGATGCGGTCGAGATTGGCTCCCGCGGGATCCTTCGCCGCCTGGATGAGGAAGGTCGGTGCCACATCAGCCTCGGTGGGTTTGGCAGGCAGATCTCCGCCCATCGATACCCCCTCGGCGTATGCATTGGCGACCCACGAACGATCGCCCAGCATCCCGGATTTGAAATCCCAGCCCCCAAACACTCGCAACCGGATCCGTGTACCGGAGGTGGCAAACGTCTCCTTGCGCTTGAGTGCCGCAAAGATCGAGTCGCGGGTGTTCTCCTCGGCCCATACCCCGGTCAGGCCGGCGGAGCTCCTCTCGACCAGGATGCGATTCATCGCAACCTTGAATGCGCTCGAGAGCTTCTTTCTATTCGGGATCATGATCGGGCGAGCGGGTAACGCGAGTCCGAGTGCCTGCCGGGCGCGTTCCCCGCGCGGCAACATCGTGTTCGGATCGATGCCGAACTGTCCGCCCGCGAAGGCGTCCGCCGCGCTGGCGCTCAGGGCATCGTGAATGTCGGAATCTCCGACGACGCCGTACTTGAAGGGATTCACGCCGACCCGCGACCAGATCACGAGTCCGCGGCCATACGCCTGCCGGACGTAGCTGCCGTTCGGATCGCTCTTCTTGAGCGGCGAGGTCAGAAGGTGATCGTAGATCTCGAAATCGGCGAATTCGTCGTTCGGCGATAAGATCGGCACGGTGTCCGACTGGCCCTTGATTTGAACGATCTCGACCAGGGGCTCGTTTCTCGCGCGCTCCTCCGCATAGTCGGCCGTGATGTCCTTGCCGTAACTATCGTGCCAATCGAACATCCAGCCACCCGAGGCGTCAGGATTATGCGGGATCGCGAGGACCGGAATCCCATCGGAGCGCACCCGGTCGAGATACTTCCAGAGATCCTCGGGACGCTCCGAATCGAGGGCGGTGAAGGGCAGCGGAGCGTGGTCGGCGTCGAAGATCACGTTACGGTGCAGATTTCGTCCATCAGGCAATGACGACCACTCGTACGCAATGAAGGTTGTGAACTTGCAGGGCTGGTTATTGTCGTTCGCCGCTTTCATCACCATCTGCCACGCATCCCTGAATGGCTTGGGATTGTTCAGATAGGGGTAGGCGGGCCCTCCATGCTTGCTTCGTGCCTGCCGCAACGCGGGCGACAATTGCACGGTCCGGTGAGCGACGATCCACTTCCCCAGGACGCTCTTCGCGAAGGGGCTATCGGGATCGTCGAGTGTGATCATGGTGCCCATGTACTCCGAATGGTCGGTCACAGCGAGGAAGTCGAGCGGCCACGCGCGCCTCGCGGGAATGGGCTTGTTGCCGACAATCCCCTGCTCCCTTGCGACCTGCGCTGCCGGCACCATTACGGTCTTGCCCTCTGCGAATCGGTAGGCGTCATTCGGCATTAGGTCGGTTCCAAAATTCCATGCGTCGAGCGACAACGCAGTGTGCAGGTGCAGGTCGCCAAAGAACACCTGGCGGTCCTGGGGTGATACATGGGTGGCCACACACGACTGGGCGAACGCCCGAAGCGCTACGAACCAGAGCGCGGCCGCCAACACAGACCAGGCCTTACAGTGTAATGACACTGAAACTCTCCCCTTCAAACTTGCATGAGACGAAGCGTCCCGCTAGCGCAGAGCTAACCGCTGCCGGTCAGCCATACCGCCGCGCGATCGATGGTCCAGTACGCCCCCAGGACGCCGACTGCGTACACCGGCACCAGCGGTGCGGCACTCCAGCGCCGCACCGGCGTGGCTCGCAGCAACCTGACGGTTGCCAGCACGAGCGCGATGAAAGCGAGCTGTCCGATCTCCACGCCAAAATTGAACGAGAGCAGCGTCGGGATGAGATTCTCGCGAGAGAATCCGAGCGCCTTCAGCCCGCTTGCGAAGCCCATGCCGTGAAAGAGCCCGAAGAAGAACGCCAGCGCCCAGGGGTATCTCCCAGTCAGGGTGCTCTCGCCCGCCCGCGCGCGCAGGACCTCGGGGGCGAGCAGCAGGATCGAGAGGGAGATCAGAGACTCGACAAACGGCGGCGGCAGACTCACCTTACCGAGCACCACGGCGGCAAGAGTCAGGCTGTGAGCGACCGTGAAAGCGCTCACCGTGGTCAGCAACCGCTTCGGGCGGTTGCCCACGAGAAGCACGAGGCCGAGGACAAACAACAGATGATCCGGGCCGGTGAGGATGTGCTGGATGCCGAACACCAGGTACGCTGGGACCTCGAAATGGGGATGCTTCGGAATGAGGTACTGGGGTGCCTCGGGGTAGATGACCGCATTGACGTTGTGCCCATCGAGCATGCGGATCTGCACGAACACGTCGATGGCAGAGAATCCCAGCCCCGCGATCGTCACCCGGCAGCCGGCTGGACCCTGGTTGTCCCGGGAGACATGTACCGTCCACTTCTTGATCTCGAACGTGGAGGCAACGTACTGGCTGTCCGGTCGGCGCTCTAGCCAGCCATTCGAGAGGTGCGGCACGATGTGCACCGTCAGGTTGCCCAAGGTCGGCTGCTTCCAAAGGACCTGGTACGTCGTCGCGTCGGACTGGGTGATCTCGAGATAAGCCGGCCTCACTTCGTGGGCCTCACAGACTGAGACCAACAGCAGTCCCAGCGCCACCAGCCCCCAGCGGCGGGCAGCGGCCCTCACCGGGACGACCCAGCTGCCTGCACGACGGTGAACTTGCTCGCGAGGCTGTCGAATTCAGCGCGGTTGGCCTCCTTCTGCGCGTCCGTCAGGTAATCGGCGCGCACCGCCGTTAGCGCGTCGGTGAAGGTCTCGCGCGTCCTGGGCGCGCGCGTGTACACGTAGAGGAGATGTACGCCATATGCCGAACGAATGGGGCCTACCCAGCGACCCAGGGGAGCGGCGAACACCTCGTCCGAAAGGGGTGCCTTGCCGAAGATGCTCTCGACCCGTCCGCGGGTTGCGGCGGAATAGCCGTAGCGACCCGGGAATGGGTCGCCGAGCTCGGAGCGCCCATGAACGTCACTCCTTGTGAGCTGCGCGAGCGCGTGCTCCGCACGCAGCAGCGCGTTCCGCTGCCCGCCTTCCGTGGAAAAGAACACATGGGTAAATGTAGCCGTTGCGGGTAGAGCGTAACGGCTGGTGTGAGCTCGATAATAGGTCTCTAGTTGCTCCGTGGTCGGCTCCACTGGAGGTGCGACATCCTCCATGACGAACTTCATCTTCTGCACGACCCGATCCCTGACGACTTGATCGTGCCTATCGAGGTCCAGCGCGAGTCCCTCGCGATATAGGATCTCGTCGTGGATCCAACCCGCCACGATCGTGCGCAGCAGAGCCGGGTCCGGCTGGATGCCGAATTGCGCCGCGTACTGCTTCGCCAGAGCGATCTGCCTCTGCGGCGTGACTACGATCCTGTATATGTCGGTGCTGCGATGGAGGTGCTCTCCCAGCAGGAACAGAATCGCTCCATAGGCGAGGAAGTGCAGCAAGGGCTCGCGCAGCAACCGAGCGCACGGCCCGAGCACTCTGCCGAGACCGGCCAGCGCGCCAGCCACCCAGGCACCCGGGCGCGCTCGCGGCGGCAGGCCGGTCAGGACTTCCGAATCTGGGGTGGCCATGGCTAAACCTGCTGAGTTGATGCGATTTCCCGATATTTACCGGACTCCGAAGCAGTAGAGCGTTCCGGCGCCCTGAATGGCTACGGCGAGAGCGGAATTTTCCTTACCCTTCGTGATCGAGCTTGGATCCGGTCAAGCCACCGGCCCCTGAAGGGTCTGTCGGGATGAACACTCTTCGTACCGGCTCCGCGTGATATGCCTCCTCGCTTCAGCTATGGGAGAGGTCCTGCAGATTTTCCTCAAGGGCCTCGCCGTAGTTCCGCCACGTCTCCCCATCCACACCGGGCGCAGCTCCTCTCTTCAGACTGACATGGGCCTGCACAGCATTTCCGGCGTGTGAGCTATGAATTGCTAATCCTTCACCGTATGAAAAATTTCCTTCACAACACCTCGCCGGTTTTGCCGACGATCGGCCAGACCGGATACGGAAGCGCCATCAAGCCTTAGCGCGGCTGAGTGCGTGAAGCAGGCACCCCAGCGGAAACAGCGTGAAACCACAGACGGCACTGCCCAAATCCAGGTAATGGCCCGGGCTGCGCTCGGAGCCCCATCCCATGACCGGAAAGAGGTGCAGCGCCTCGCAGACGTGGGCCAGCGCGACGATCATGAGGCCGGCTGAGCCCAGGACTTGTAGCAGTGTGGATAGTCGTCTTGCGGCTGAATTAGGCTTGCGGAGCCGACCAGCAGTATTGTTGCCGGAACCAATGCCACCAAGCTTTCGGAAAGGTCCCATTCATGCGCTGCGCTTAGGGACTCACCGGACCTCGGCGGGTCCGGTTTTGCATATTCAGAGCCCGATGAGGCGGACGCGCGGCAGACCGTGCCCTTGGCGGTGAGCCTCGCGGAACACTTGATTCCTCCCCCGCTCATCCTATCGTGAGCCTCAGCCGATCCAGTCCCTCTTGCTGATGCCGAGCGCCACGAGCCGGCGATGTAGATAGGTGCGCGCGATGCCGAGCTCGATGGCAGCGCGGCTGATGTTTCCATGATTCTTCTTCAGTACGCCCAGCACGAACTCACGTTCGGCCCTGTCGCGAAATTCGCGCAGGGCGGAGGGGGCACTGCTCGCCTCGGAGCTCGCGAGCACCGTCTCCGGCAGGTCGTCCAACGTAATCTTATCGCCGCTCAGGATCATCATGCGCTCCATCACGTTCTGCAGCTCACGCACATTTCCCGGCCAGGCGTAGGCCTGCAAAGCAGCCAGCACTCCTTCGTCGATCAGCTTCTCGTGCAAGTTGTTGCGCTCGCATGCGATGCGCGCGAAGTGATGCGCGAGCAGTGGGATGTCCGGCACGCGCTCCCGCAGAGCAGGCACATGGATCGGTACCACGTTCAGCCGGTAGAGCAGATCCTCGCGAAAGCATCCCGATGCCACCTGGGTGCGCAGGTCTTTGTGGGTCGCCGCGATCACCCGCACGTCGACTTTCAAGGACCTCTCGGACCCGACTTTCTGGATCTCTCCGCTTTGCAGCGCGCGCAGGATCTTCGCCTGCGCGGCGAGAGACAGATCACCGACCTCGTCAAGAAACAGCGTCCCGCGATGCGCAGTCTCGAACATCCCGCGCCTCTGCCCACTTGCGCCCGTGAAAGCGCCGCGCTCGTGGCCAAACAGCTCGCTCTCGAGCAGTGTCTCCGGGATCGCCGAAGAGTTCACTTTGACGAGCGGCGCCTCGCTACGGCGGCTGTGCGCGTGAATCGCATTGGCAACCAGCTCTTTACCCGTGCCGCTCTCGCCGCTGATCAGAACAGTCGCCTCGGACGGGGCGGCCTTCAGGGCCAACTCGATCACGCGGCGAATCGCGGCGCTATCCCCGATGATCTCGAGCGAGCCGCGCCGCTGCTGCTCCGAAAGGCGCAGCCGTTCCTTCAGCCTCGCGAGCTCGAGGCATCGCTGCGCGGTCACAGCGATCTTCTCGGCGCTGAAGGGCTTCTCGAGGAAATCGAACGCGCCGAGCTTCACGGCCATCGCTGCCTCGGTGAGCGTTGCGTGACCTGAAATGAAGATCGTAGGAACGGCCGTACCCTCGGCCTGAAGCCTGCGAAAGAATGCGATTCCGTCCACGTCCGCGAGCTTGATGTCGAGGATCATGGCATCGATAATCCGTTCCTCGAGGATCCGCCAAGCTGCCGCGGCGTCATGCGCCAAAACGGGCTGCATGCCGGCGTCGCTCAGCGCGAGCTCGATGGCGTGACGGATATTCTTCTCGTCATCGACGACGAGCACGGTCGGTGCAGCCGGAGCCATAGGCGTGGTTTCCCCAGCCGTTCAGGACATACACGGAAGCGAAATGACGAACACCGGATACCCTTCCCGCTGGAGGTAGCGGACGGTACCTCCATGCTCGACGATAATCTTCTTGACGATGGCAAGGCCCAGTCCCATGTTCTCCTTGTTCCTACGCTCGGAAACGTAGGGCTCGAAAAGATGCTCGGCCAGCGCGGCGGGCACCGGCACTCCATCGTTCGCGATGCGGATGTCGACCGACTTGCCGCGCCGCGAGAGCCCAACGTTGAATGTAACCTGTTGGCCCTGGTTCGCCTCGACACCGTTGCTCACGATGTTCATCAGCACGTGACGAAACAGAGCCGCGTCCATGGAGACGCGTGTCGCCTCGGAAAGCTCGCATGTACCAAGCTGCACGCAGGCAGTCGGGAAACTCGCCTGCACGGCGGAAAGGTGCTGTCGCACGACCACCACCGGGTTCTGCGGCGCAAGCTCCGGTCTTGACAGGCGTGAGAAATCGCTGAAACGGGCAACCGTCCGCTTCAGGTGCGCGAGCTCCTCGGCGACCATTCGCTGCGTGTCCGCGAGCTGCTGCCTGAAGGCAGCCGGTCCCTTTTCGAAGTAAGCCCTGTCGAGGGCGCTCATCATCACCTCGACGGGTGTGAGCGGGTTCTTAATCTCGTGAGCGAGCACGCGCGCGAGCTCCTGCCACGATTCCATTTCGCGCAAATACCGTACGCGCTCGCGCTCCGCGAGCAGCTCAGCCATCATCGCGCCGTAGGCGCTCGTGATGCGCCGGCTGAGCAGCGCCGCGATCGCCATCGCGATCAATACCAGCGCGGTCAGCCCCGAGCCAAAGTAGATCCTGAGTGGCCGCAGGATGTTGCCTTTGAGCCAGTCGGGCTGTGAGTAGATGCGTTCGAGGTCGACCAGAGTTTCGAACTTGCGCCGGTAATCCTGCTGGTGCTGCGGATTGAGTCTGCGCAGAGCCTTCAGGCTCTCGGTCCCAATGTCGAGTCCCTGCTCAATCCGCCGGTTGAATCCGAGATTGAGGCTCGTCTCGACGGCGCTGTCGAGGAAGTAGAAGGCCCCCAGAAAAGGGACAGTGCTCATGACGAGAAGCGTGCCGATCAGCAGGATGCGTACTCTAGCCTCGGTCATGGGAGAGGTCTTCGAGCCTGAAAGGCGCGGAAACGATTGTCAGCCGCCAAACCGACGAGTTCTCCAGCCCCGAGGCGTACTGCTGGAAAATTCGATCGAAGAGGGATTCGGGTGGCGCCACGGCCGGGGGCACACTCGGCCCGTTACCGAGTGGCGCATTGGCAACGGGTGCCGTTGGCCTCTCGCTCGCTCCATTCTCGGCTACCCACTTTTTCAGCTGTTCCATGCGCTCCCTCTCTATCGGATTGAGCAGCACCTGCGCGCGCAGAGTGTAAGTTCTGCCCGCGACTAGCCTTGCGGCCGGCAGCGCCTGCGGCAGCGTCATATTTTCCAGAAATCGAGTCACCTCTTCGACCGTCGTGAAGACCTGCGTGTACAGCGCGGTGCGATGCGCTGCTTCCGTGAGTTGAAAATTTTCGTCCCATAGATCGTAGCGCACCGCCACATCGATGTCTCTCTGCTCCTCAGCGCGTCCATTCTCGAGAAGCGTCAGATGAACGAGTAGGTGGGTCGTAAGGCCGCTCTTGAGATCCTTCGGGAGGGTGGACGGGAACGCCAGTCCCCGCAGAGCAGTCGTGATCGCGCCGCCTGCGCGTGAAACGGTGAGCTGCGCACCCATCGCGGGAGTGAGTAACAGGATCGACACCGTGGCCAGGGCGATGGCGCGCCATCTCACGGTGTGCTCCGGTCCCATTTAGCCGTGACGTACAGGAACAGGTCAACGGTGCCGAAAGCCTTGGTATCCAGTCGCAGCCCCGCGCGCACGCCGGTGCCGCCGGCGAGCTGCTGATTCGACGAGTAACCAATGGACCAGAACCCGGGCTCCACATACCAGCGTGCTCGGCGAATGTCAGGGCTGACCTGCCTCGAGAGGTCATGGGCGAATTCGAGACCCGCGCCCCAAGGGTATCGCGCGTGAAGTGTGAGATACCCCCCATGACCGACCGGCAAGGTATAACGCGCATCTGCATCGATGTTGCCGCAACCCGAGACGTCGAGCGCGTAACGCGCATTGAGCTCCAGTCCGCCGGTCGGAAAGGCCGGATCATCCCCGTTCCACCCGGCCGCGCCAGTCGGTGTGCCATGCGCAGTGTCCGCAGTTTGTACACCGGAAGGGCCGAGCTGGCAGACGACGTCGGCGACGGGACGGTACTCGTAGCCGATCGCGGCGTATCCGAATGACCCGATCCTCCTGCCCACCTCGACGTCAGACGCCCCCAGCTGCTCGTGGAAGGACTCAAATTGCCCGAAGTCGTAACTTGCAGTCCGGTAAAAAACAGCAGCATCGAGAAAGTAGCGCTGCGAGCCGAACAATTGCGGATCGACGTACTGCAACTGCCAAAAGTGATCTGCTTGGCTGAACTGACTGGACGACGCGCGCGTCTCGGCATCGAAGTTGAGGGTCTTGCCCGTGCCGAACAGGTCACCGTCGCTCAAGCTGCCGAAGAGCACCTCGCTGGTTGCATGGCCCATGGAAGTGAAACCCACGGCCGCCGCCGACACGATTGTATTCGCCTCGACGACCTCGATCACGACAATCACTTTGCCGCGAGTCGAGCCCTTCTCGAGGTGGATGTCGACAGAGCTGAAATTGCGCAACCAGGATAGCCGCAGCCTGGCATCCGCGAGCTCTTCCTCGTTCAGGCGATCGCCCGGCGAGAGATGCACGTGACTCAGGATGAATCGACAGGAGGCGGCGACGTTCCCCTCGCATCGTAATGCCTCGATCACGAGCGGCGCGTGAATCCGCGCGGCGGCCAAGACGGTGCGCGGCCACAGAGCCCCCACGAGACACAGCGCTACCGCCGCCGCGAGCGATGCGACATGCAGCCGTAGATTTCGCCGACGCGTACCGCGCGCATTATGCGCCACGTCGGCCCCTCAGAATCCGTGCGTGGAGGTCGACAGACAGCAATGAAGGCACGGCCGCCGATCCGTTCGTGTTGATGCCCACCTGTGCCGCATCGCTCGGACTTGCGGCGCCGACTGCATCAACGCGCGCACATACCCCGTTGCGCCCCCGCGGACGCGGGCCTCCGACGATCTCATTGCATTTCGCAGCGGCCGAATTCAGCTCTAATCGCTCGTTCATTGTCACGCAGTACGTACCAATCGTCGATCCCGCTGATTGACTCGAGCACCCTGTCGTAGCCGCGCGCGCTCAGCAGCGCGCGAATTCTATCTCTTTTTAGCGTGTAGTTGTGCTCACATGTTATGACCCGGAATCGATATGCCGAGAAATCGAATACGTCGAGAATCTCCAGCTCGCTGCCTTCCGTATCCATCGAGAGATAGTCGATGACTTCAGGCGCGCGGTGCTTGCGCAGCAGATCGAGCAATGAGATCGTCGGGACTTCATAGAAGCGGCGGGGTTTCGTCAGTCGCTTGAGCTTCTGCCGGAAGGAGATGTAGCTGCGCATGCTCGAAAGCACGCCTTTCTCGTAGAACGCAACCGATTCTCCCGATTTGCCGGCGACGCACGCCAATTCGATCTGCGCGCTGCGGTTGCGCTGCAGCGCCTCGTGCCAGCAGCGGGCAGGCTCGGCCAATACTCCCTTCCAGCCATACCGTTTCTCGAGTATGTGGGTGTTGCTTCCGAAGACACCGTCCGCCGCGCCAAAGTCCACAAAGTAGCCTCCCTTCTTGAACGAGAGCTGCGACAAGACGAAAGCATCTTGCCCGAACTCCGACTGAAGCTCATCGACATTGAGCATCACCCCAAGAGCCTCATCGGCGTGATTGGTCATCCGCCCATTCGCAAAAAGGAAAGGGCGTACACGCCGCCAGCGCCAGGCGTCCTTCCGATGCAGGTCATATGTCTTGCGCTTTGCCAACACGCTGCTGCTATTCAGCCGTTCCAGCGCGCGATTGATATAAGCCCGCATGTTCCTTGGATTTCCAATTTCTAAGAACGCAGTCATTCGAGTGCTTACAGCCATCGGACGCGCCTGCGCAGGTCCAGATAAAGCAATAGCCATGCCACTGCGCCGGGCGGTGACAGCGTGTGTAAGCATTTGATTTCAGGGGGCCGCATCCCGCGAGCCCCTATCGTGGGTGTCAATGTTCGTAGACACCTGTCGCGCAGTGTGAACACGTCCACGCGTTCCGTTCCTACACCCGTCGGTCATCGAAACAAGACCGACTTTGCCACCGCTCGTCATACAGATACGCACCATCACCGAAGCAGCGTGCAAAGTTTGAACGGAGTCGTTGATCCGTTCTCTCTCCGCGAGCATCTGCCGTTGCGCAGGCTACCGCCCACCGCCCGTTCACCGGGGGAGAAGCCGACGTTATTGCCGAAATTGGCGGTGAAGCCAATGGGACGGCGCGCGGGCTGTTCAGGACATTGGCGGCTGGGATGGCTGGGTAAGCCGAAACATGAAATCCTCGGGGAAACGGCGAGCATTGCGTTTGACCGCCTCGTTGAGGCGCCCGGTCGTCACGCCGTACATCGTGGCGAGGTCGCGATCGACAGGGCCATCACCGAGGATTCCGTGAGGTCGTATCTCGACCTGCCGAACGTCCTCCGCGCTGGTGACTCCTGGCTTTCACCGGCGGACGCGCTCGTGGCTCGCGCTGGAAGCGAATCAAGGCCTTAGCCTCGCCAGCAGCGGCGGCCAGAACTCAGGTGCTCTCGTGGCGCTCGAACTCCGCGGCGCTCCTCTTTCGCCCTGGGAGAGCACTCCCGCTCAGCCCGGTGGCACTTCCCGCCAAAACCAAGTGCGTTCAAGACGCCGCCGCTCGCGCAGGGCACGCTAGACTCCCTATGACACCCAACATTTGCCTCAAATCGCGAAGCCGTGATCATGGACGACCGCAACGATGCCGAGCACATCCCGCAGGATCCGGGCCGCCGGCCATGAAACAGCTCCGGGCGCCGGCGCCTCGCCTCGGCGCCATGTCGGGTATGCCACGCCATGCCCAAGGCTCTGCAACGACTGACATAGTCGCTTACATCGAGCGTCGGAACAACGAGGAGCTCGTTTGGAAGACGTTGCAGTAGGGAGGCGAGCAGGCCGAATGCGGGCTGCACGGCTCGTCTATATCTCTTTGTTTTGGATCAATGCGCTGCGAGTGGGTCCCGCGCTGGCGTTACAGCCCCCGCGCGGCGTCGTGGAGCTCGACTACATAGCGGACCGACCCCAGGCTGGGGGCGAAGCTGGCGACGGTTATGGATACGAGATCACGGCCGGCTACCAGCTGGCCGGACCTGTAGCGGCATTCGGCGAGTATAAGCATCTCCTGAACCCACTGCGGCCGCGCGCGCTCGGCTTGGTCGAGGAAAACGCCTACAAAGGCGGCCTCGAGCTGACTCAGCCGGTGACCGCCAAATTGCACTGGGTCAGCGCGCTTATTTACGAGGCGGAGCACGATGCTGCTGTCACCGGCGCGAGCACGGAACGCGGCTACGACCTCATTCAGGGGCTACGGCTCGAGGCAACGCCGCGCCTCGAGCTCATAGCCGACCTGCACTATGCAACGGTGGGGCGCGCGACCAATGCGGTCGTCGTGGGTTTCGCCGAGGCAATCGCGCCGCGGTTTGCGTTCCAGTGCCTCCTCGAACATATCCGCAGCGGGGGTCGATATGACAACAGCTACCGCTTCGGTGTGCTCTTCTATTGCTGAGCCTGCGGCAGGCTTCGCGAGTGAGAGGACGACTACAATTACCAACGGTTTACATACCCGGAGCGCGTCATGTGCGTGGGCGCGCAGCCAGGCCTCCAGGACCCCTGCCTCAACCTCAGTGTCATCGGAGTACTCTTCCAGGTGATGCAAATAGTGCGTTTCTAAGCACTGTAAGCTCCTTCAATTTCATCCACGATGTCCCAAGAGCGGGACGAGTAGCAGTCCGACGCCGTCGATCGTCGCGTGGGCGACGACATTGATCACGAGGTCCCGTCGCCAAAGATAAAGTAACGTCACGAACACACTGACGATGAAGACCGGCAGCAGGTGCGCCAGTCCCACCGCCGGAATGTGAGCTAAAGTGAAGAACGCGACGGTCACGGCACCCGCCACCCACTTGTTGTTGAACAGAGATGCCATACGTTCGAGGGCATATCCCCGGAAAAGGGTTTCCTCGAAAACCCCCGCCGTAACCACGAGAAGGAGGCGTGTGGCGAAAGGCAAGGATTGCAGGAATACCACGAAATGCGTGTCGCTGCCTGCGCCCGCGGCTTTTGCGAGAAAACCGGACACCGCAACGATTACAAGACCAGCAAGCAGCCCCAGCGGGATCGCGTTCCAGCGCAGCGGCCGCAAGCCGATGGACACCAGCTTTCGCCGTTCAAGGAGCACCACGACGGCGATCAACGCCGCAAGGTTGACCCAGTGCGCGACGATGCCCCAGACGATGCGGGTACTTGTGAGTGCGGTTCCGAAAAAGATCGGATCGACGAAGGGCGGAAGAGCGGGTGCAACCAGTGCCAGAACCAAGCCAAGAAGCGTCGGTGACGAGAGAGGCTGACGAGATGTGGAGGTCTCCATCACAGCAGCCATCTTTTGCGGCCGACTTGGCCTGCGAAATCAGCGAGATCAAGAAGACTACAAATCGATTGGTTCCGGAACGAAAATCCCGACAGGGCGAAGCAAAGCCGAGCTGGCAGAAAGCGGAGGATCATAGCGGGTCATGGCATTAAAAATCGTCTCTGCGCAAGCTTTAGAGTTCTCGAGCGCTTGTCAGAATCCTCGGCAGCTTTGACAAGGTGTTTCCCGCAAGACGAGTTATTACTGGAATGGACTTTAGTCCCCGCTGAACCACCAAGCAAGAGCCGCCGAGCTGCCCCCGTGGAGATGAGGCTGGGGCGGCGGAGATCATCGAAGCGGCGCTGCTGGGCATGATACGATCGAACCCTTCCTATGAAGGAGTGCGTCAATATGCAACGCGTGACCGGCGTCATCATAATGCTGATCCCCCTCCTGGTCGCTGTCCCTTCACGGAGTCAGGCCGGCGCTGGCGGCGATATCGCTGCCGTCAAACACGTCGAACAATCCATGGGATCTGCAATGGTAGCCGGCGACATGGAAGCGCTGAAGCAGATCTATGCCGACGATTTTGCGGCTATTGGATCCGATGGCACGCTCGTCACGAAAACTGCTCTCCTGAGCTATGTCGGCTCCTCCCGCGACAGGCTCGAATGGTTTGCAGACGGGCCTATTGATGTTGAGGTCTTCGGCGACGTCGCTCTGGCTCAAGGCCTCGTTGAGGAAAAGAGGAGCAGCGGGAGCGGGCGGGAGGCTGACAGTCGGTCTGTGTGGCAGGACCTCCTCGAAAAGCGCGGTGGCAGGTGGGTGGTTCGACGCAGCGCGGGGACAAAGGTAGCGTCGGGCAGGCGGCGCGATCGGGATCCCGCCGTTGTCGCCGTCATCGAGAACTTCGAAAATCGTCTTGGCAAAGCAATGGTGGCCAACAATTTGGACCAGATCGCCCGAGCGTATGCAGACGATTGGGTGACTGTTACGGCCACGGGCAAGGTGTTCACCAAAGGCGAGCTCCTGCAGGATTTCAGGTCGGGCAACCACAAGCTCTTGTCGTTTCAAAACGGCCCGATGAACGTGCAGGTGTTCGGCGATGTTGCCGTGGTGCAAACCAGTGTTGCAGAAAAGAGGATGCAAGACGGGAAGAACATCAGCGGCCTTTTTGCCTTTATGGATCTCCTCGAGAGGCGTGGGGGTCACTGGGTGATCGTGCGTACTTTGGCGACCAGGACAGCATGAGACGAGAGCCCATAAGAAGCCCAACTAGAAAGTATTCCGGTACGTGCGTGCGCGCGTCTCTACGGGACCTCGGGCCGCTACCGAAGACCATTATTACCGTAGTCTCTGCGGTGAGGCAGATGATGCGGCGCCGCCCCAGGCTCATTCGGCGCCCTCCGGCCAGCAATTCTCGTACAACATGTCGGTGAGCGGCCGGGGTTGCCGCCAGCGCTCGATCGCGAGGCGCGGCGCCGGATCGAATGCCTCCACGTGCCCGAGGCACAGCACCGCAATCGGCCGCGCGTCGGGCGGAAAGCGCAGCAGGGCGGCAAGCGAGCGCGGCTCAAACAGCGAGACCCAACCGACACCCAGTCCTTCCGCTCGGGCCGCGAGCCAGAGGTTTTGAATGGCGCAGGCCGCCGACGCCAAGTCCATCTCCGGAAGTGTCCTTCGCCCGAAGAGCTCATGTGTCCCGCCCTCGAACAGGGCGCCAACCAGCAGCTCACCGCAATCGAGAATTCCCTCGACCTTCAGCCGCAGGAATTCATCCCGGCGACCGCCGAGCGCGTCGGCCGTGCGCGCTCGCTCCTCTTGCACGAGTGCGTGAATCGCGACCCGCACGCCAGGATCGGTGATGCGCAGGAACCGCCACGGCTGGGACAGACCGACGCTGGGGGCTGCATGTGCGCTCTCCAGGATGCGCCCGAGCGTCTCGGGCTCGACGGGCGTACGCACAAAGCGACGCACATCGCGACGCTCGCGAATCACACGGTAGATCGCCGCGCGGTCCGCTTCGTCGTAGCGATGGATGGAGTGGCTCATGGCCGAAACAGAGCCGCCGCAGCTCGTGGATTGATGAAGTCGGGGCCGGCCTTGAACACACGCACGCGCTTGCCCTCGCGCGCCGTCTGACAGGCGAGCGCTGCGGTCACAGTGGTGTTCCCCCGTCCGGACGCCGGGGCGCGATCAGGACGGACGGTGCTTGAGCGCTTGTCATGGCTTGCTGCCCTCGCCTGAGCTCGATCCGCCGCTGCGCACCGATGCCTGCGTCAAAGGCGTGTTTCACGATGCGCATCTCCGTCACGGTGTCGGCCAGCTCGATCAGCTCGGCGGGTGCTCCTCGTCGGTACTGTCATCTATCCCTGTCCTTCTCGGTATCGTTTGCAGTTTCGTACGCCTTTCGCCACGGCTTCGTAAGTAGACGCACCGATCAAATGACCAAGTATAGTGTGCTTTCCGGCATACAACACCGACGTCGCATCCGACACGATAGGTGAGGCGACGGCGATGCAGTCTGTGCCGGTTCCCGAGGCAATCCCCGGCCCGGCAGTCGAGTGAGCGCCCCCCTCCAGCACTGCCACAGTGCGGGCTTCAGTGGCGATGGAGAGCGCTTCAATGGCTCCCGCGTCGCTCAATGGAACTGAAGTCTGAATCAGTATGTTGATCGTCCCCGGGCGAGATGCTGTCGGGCTCGGCAGGTCGCCGATCCGTAGAGCGTTGTTGAGACCCACCGTGGCGACGCAGCGTACCCACATGCCTGATCGTTGCAAACACGACTCTACGTGTGCGACAAGGAACGTGCCTGTGAGAAATCCAATGAGCGGTGCCGACACCTCGTCCGAGCCGTAATACGCCGCGATTTTCCCAGTTAAAAATGCCCGCGGATCAACTCCCGGGCCCAGCTCGTGATCTTCTACATGATGCCAGATCACAGCCTGCGCTTCGCTGGTCCCGCCTCCCAGGACGGCCCAGCTCTTCACCAAATGCGGTGTATCGAAGTTCACCCGGAGCCACCTCCCGCATTCGGAAAGCTTCGGAGCCTCCGGTCGGAGGGAACACGCTACATCGTTCAAGATCTTATGATCTCTTGCACGGGCGCTCGATCCTGTGCCTGTGGGATAGTCATCACGCGAGGAGTCGAATCGAAATATCGTCCTGCGCGCTCGCGCAGAGAAGCAGTTGCGCCGCAAAGCGACGCAGCTATCGAGTGCTGCGGGACACCTCAGACGCGAGAAACTCTACCCTGCGACGATTGGCGCCGCAAGAAAAAGAGTTGTGCCGAGCTGACCTGTTCCGGCAAGCCACGCGGTTCCGACGTTCAGGAACGGATACGAGTGTCTGCGGACACCACTCTCTTGACGCACTGCAGGCGCCGTTGCTGAGGAGCGCGCCTTGAGGCACGTCAGCCCCCAACCGCCGCGACGGGCTCAAAGAGTGTACCGGATCCCGATACTTGGGTAGATCAGCCATCGATTGGAGAGCGCGTAGACATTGCGTGTCGTGCGCAGGTAGGTTCCGATGGAGGTGTGCGGCGCGACCGTGTACCACACCTCCGACTCCAGCTCCCACGAAGTGAACTTGCCCGACCCCGGAGTGCCGTCCGCACCGGTCCAAGCCTCCAGCGAATTGGCAACGAGGAGCTTGTAGCCGAGAAAGTACTTGCCGACCCAGAAGGAAATCATCGGATCGTAGCCAGCCCTCCCGGCATCAGTGTAACGCAGCGCCGCATAGAAATCGCAGTAGGCGCCCGCCAGACGAAACCCATGCTCCAGCCCGATGCTGTACGCGTTCTGCACATAGTATCCGCCGGTCGCGTTGTTGAACACGCCGAGTCCACCGGAGTACCCGAGGTGGAGCAATAGCGGCGCGCCCGGCAGCGCCGCGCGGCTGATCTTGATGCTCTGATCGAGCTCGCTGTATACCTGCGATTGATTGCCCTTGGAGCCGGCGAGATCGATCTCCTCCTTGAAGAGAAAGGAGCCGAAGCTTTGCGGAAAGAAGCCTTTCATCTCGACGACCGGGAAGTTCCTCGAGTTGTCTCGCGGGTCCGTCACGTGCCTGAGATCATACAGGCCGTAAACACTCATGTCGGCTCGGCTCGGCATTGCAGCAGGTAACACGACCAGGCCGAAGAGCAGAATCGTTGCACGGCGGGCAGCGCGTTCGATGTGTTTTTGCACGAGGTGGCTCCGGTGGTATGGGTTGCGTGCGAATCTATATGGCCAGCCCGCCTGAGCTGTTTAAGAAACCTTAACCGGCGGCATGGAGGCGTGACGGCGCCGAGACCGGGCGCTATGCTCCGTAACTCATGAGCACCTTCGAGCCGAAGAGACCGCTGCGCATCCTTCTCGTCGATGACGACGCAGAGCTCGGCGGCATGATGTCGGAATTTTTCGCCGGCTTGGGCCACCGCCTCGACTGCGCGTACAACGGCCGGGACGGCCTCGTCCGCGCGCTGCAGCAGGATTACGACGCCGTGGTGCTGGATGTCATGTTGCCGACCGTTAACGGATTTTCGGTCCTGCAGCGACTGCGGCAACGCAGCGGGGTGCCGATCGTCATGCTGACCGCGCGCATTCGGCGTGAGGACGTGATTGCGGGCTTGAACGGCGGTGCTGACGATTACCTGACTAAGCCCTTCGACCCGGACGAGCTTCTGGCCCGGATTCGGACCGTCCTGCGGCGGGCGCCAGCACTCGCGAATGACACCGAGCCGGTCAGGCTGTTCGAGGACCTGCGGATAGACGTACGCGCCCGGGAGGTCCTGAGCAGGGGCCGGCGCACGGAGCTCACCGCTTTGGAATTCGATATCCTCGAGATGCTGACGCGCGTCGCGGGCAGGGTGGTCCTGCGGGAGGAGTTCACGGAGGCTCTGCTCAATCGCAGCGTCAGCCCATACGACCGCGCGCTGGACGTGCATATCAGCCACCTCCGGTCCAAGCTCGCGGGCGGCCGTACTCTCATCCGCACGGTTCGCGGCGCCGGATACCTTTTCACTGCGTCACCCAGGCGCAACCCGTGAAATCCCTTTACGCCTGGATCGTCGTCTCGATGGTGAGCACATCGTCGTTGGGTTTGCTTGCATATACGATGATTTCCGGCCATATCGAGAAAACGTATCTGCAACCGGTGTTGCAGGCCATGGACGAGCTGCAATTGGAGGATGCCCGGGAGGCGCTGCGTACCGGGGGACCCGCTGCCGTCTCGGGTTACCTGTCTCGTCTGGACCGGCTCTTCGGCACCGGACACTACCTTCTGAATGCAGCAGGCCGGGATATCGTCTCGGGCGAGGACCGCAGCGCGTGGCTGGTGCACCCCCAGGCCGTCGATTCGCGCGGCTTCGTGGGAGCGCACTTCGTCGTCACCCACCGGTCGGGGGACGAGCGCTATTGGTTCCTCTCCGTCGGTCCGCGGCAAGCCCATGGAGGGACCTTTGTTCCCTACTACTTGGTTGTCCTCGGCGCCGGGGGGCTGCTCTCGGTATTGGCCGCAGCGGGCGTTGTCGTGCCCATCCGGCGGCTTGCAAGGGTGGTGGATCGGTTCGGAAAAGGGGATCTATCGGCGCGCTCGAAGTGGCGCCGGCGGGACGAGATCGGCAGATTGGGCCGCGCCTTCGACGACATGGCTGATCGACTGGAACGCCTGGTCGTCGGGGAGCGCCGCCTGCTGGAGGACATCTCCCACGAGCTGAGGTCGCCGCTCGCCCGATTGAAGCTGGCGATCAAGCTTGCGAGAACATCGAAGGACCCGCGGGCGGCTCTCGATCGCGTGGAGCGGCACCTGGATCGCATGGCCTCGTTGACCGCCGAAATCGTTGAGATGGTCCGCATCGAGGGTGAGCCGCAGAATCAGCGATGGGAGGCGGTCGGTCTCAAAGATGTCGTCGAGGAAGTGATGGCGGATTGTCGCCTGGAGGCCGATGCGCGGAAGTGCCGGATCCAGATCACCAGCCATGTAGCCGGCGCCATCGTCTGCGACCGCAAGCTGATCCAGCGCGCCCTCGAGAATGTGCTGCGCAATGCGATTCGATTTTCGCCCGAGCACGCGGCGATAGACCTGGAGCTGCGCGACTCATCCACGTGGGTGACGCTTGCCGTCCGGGACTTCGGACCCGGAGTACCAGAAAACACCTTGGAGCGGCTCTTCGAGCCTTTCTTTCGAGTCGATGCGGCCCGAGACTCCGATCGCGGCGGCGTCGGACTCGGCCTCTCCATCGCCAAGCGGGCGGTGGTTCTCCACTCCGGAACGATCACCGCGCAGAACGCCGGCCCCGGGCTGAGGGTAGTGGTCCGCCTGCCGCGCTCGCCCGAAACAAACCGAGGACCGTAGACGGACGCAGCCTCGCGTTCATGATCATGCCGCAGCCCCAAAGCGCGGAGCCTGTCATGCACCCAAATGACACTGATTGGCGTGCACGAAACGATGCACATCGAGCATGACGGCAGCTAATGACGTACGCAGTTCGTGAGCGGCATCCGGGACGAATTGCCGTTACGCGTCGAATGAGGTTTGCACGCGAACACAAGGCGAGCATGCGGGTCACTGGCATGACCCATCATGGGCAGCCTTTGGTTGAGCGTTACAAAAAATGTGAGCGGTTGCTTCGATCCGCGCAGCGACCGTTGTGCGCGATCCGCTGGCAAGGCGTTCTTTCTAAGAGTCGTGAGCGGCGTGCAAGGCATCCTCCGCCGCTCCGAATGCGAGTATACGAATTAATGCTATGAATCGTATTATGCACTTGAAAGTGGAAGATTAGTCTTAAAGCGCGGATTGGCGTGCTTCGGGCGCCACGATCGAGAGGTATGATGCCGAGTGTCGGGTCGATCACGGATTCTCGAAGGTGGAGCCCGACGATGAGGTCGGAGGGCAGCACCGCGATCAGGCTTCGCCGCCGTGGAGAATACGGATTCGACGGCACTATTGGCGGTCTTCTTGCGATCAGCGCAGTGACAGTGGTGCTGTCTGTGGCCGCGGTGGCGCTGGCGCAAGCGGGCCTGTTCGGCGCGGCCGCCGCGGCGACGTTCGCCTTCTTACTCCTATTGAGCATCCTCGGCTTTAGCATCCATACCACACGTCGAGGAAAATTCCTCGTGTGGAGGGAGATTCTCGACGAGCTGAACCTGCGCGGAGACGAGCGAGTGCTCGATGTCGGCTGTGGTCGGGGCGCAGTTTTGACCATGCTGGCCGAACGACTGCCGTGCGGACGTATCGTCGGGATCGACCTGTGGACCGCCGATCAGTCGGGCAACGGGCTCGAGGCCGCGGAGCGTAATCTGTTCGCGGAGGGAGTGCATGAACGTTGCGAGATTGTCACGGGCGACATGAGGTCAATGCCGTTTCCGAGCGCTTCATTCGACGTGGTGGTCTCGAGCTTGGCGGTTCACAACGTCCCCACGCGAGAGGGAAGAGATCAGGCCATCCGAGAAATCGCGCGCGTGCTGACACCCGGTGGACGACTAGCAGTTGTCGACCTTGCGTTTACTGCGAGCTATGCGCAAAAGCTAAAGTCGCTCGGACTCTTGCAGGTGCGGCGGCGTCCTCTGGGTTGGCGCTTCTGGTGGGGCCCCGCGGTACCGTCGACGCAGCTCGTGCTAGCTGTGGCGCAGACTCCGAAGCCGGCACCGGGTCCATCGCTCGCACAACAAATTATGCAGACGAGGTAGGGTGCCGATATGGTCCATCAGTCACCCGGTCGCGAACCGCTGGCTCTCGACCTTGCGGGCCACTTCATTTACCTGGCGCAGGACGGCTCCCTCAGACCTTATGCCAGGACCGCCGAATTCCTCAGGCGCGCCGGCGAAAGCGCAGAGCTTGCGGATGGCCGCGTGATCGCGCTCTTTGATGTCAGGACGCCGCAGGACGTGCACTATCCGATCTGGGAAATGCATCCGAAGGGGGATGAGATTCTCCTTCTGCTGTCCGGCTGCCTAACGGTGGAATGTCGCGATGCCGCCGTGACGCCGACGGCGTTGCTGCGGCCTCGATCGGCCATTGTCATTCCGGAGGGGATCTGGCACCGCCTCATCGTGAACGAGGCTTCCACTTTGATCGCCATTACCCCTCGACATGGCACCTTGCACAAGGAGGTCTAGATGAGATGGACGCCGCCCTCTTAGGGAACCGCTGGTACCAAGAAGCAATCCGTAGCTGTAGTGAATGAAACCTCCTCTCGTTCGCTCGAGATCAGGCCGGCATTTTCGAGAACAGAGATGCTTCAGGACGGCCACGGTGCGACTTCAGCCCTTCACAAGATCACGCAGCAAGCGGCTTGCGCTTCATTGTTTCGCGCAGACCTGTCGCCAATGCTCCCATGCAAACCGCAATACAGGCTTCAATGACGAGGGTAATCCTGAGTCCCCAATGATCCGCGGCCCATCCGGACAACGCCGGACCAAAGCCGCCTCCTACCAGGGTGCCTACTGCAAACGTAAGGCCGATCGCCGTGGAGATTGAACCGGCAGGCACGCTCTCCGAAGGGATAGTTGACATGTAAAGAATGGATGCCCCGACCGGGGCCCACCCGAGGAACATCAGCACCCCCAGCACGCCGAGCGACGCCGAGCAGTAGAGCGCCGCAAGCGGGCATAGTGCTCCTAACGCGCCAGCAACGATGGCCGTCGGCTTGCGGCCCATTCGATCCGCCATGGCCGGGACGAGAACTCCGAGAACGATGCTCGAGATCCCGAGCACACTCATCAGCATGCTCATCTGCTGCGGCAGCAAGTGACGCTCGCGCACGAGAAATACGGGGAGATATCCCAAACCGATCAGCGAATGAGCCACGAACATCACAGAGAGCACCGAGCACAGCCAGACATTCCGCGCTCGGAGAAGGTGTCCGTAGCTATCTGCAATTCCCCGGACATCTGCATCGTCCGGCCTCCCTCCAGCTGTCGGCTCTTTAATGAAGGCAGCCACCAGAGCTGCAGAGATCAATCCCGGCACCGCAACCATAAAGAACCCGGTGCGCCAGCCGTGGTGGACTGCCCATTGAACCAGCGCGAGCGGTGCGATGAACCCGGACATCACGCCCGCCCCGAGCGTCTGCACGATGCCCATATTGGTGCCGCGGCGTGCCTCAGTTGACTCTATTGCGACGATCGACTGAGCGAGTGGCAGCACGGGACCTTCAATCAGTCCCATCAGCGATCTGGCGGCAAGGAGCTCGTGAAACGAACCAGCGAGGCCTGAGAGCACGGAGCAGAAGGAGAACAGGATTAGCACAGCCACGAGCGTCGACTGACGACGCCCCCATTTGTCGGCCAGTCGAGCTGTTAGGTAGCTCGAGACTCCGAACGGAACCCAGAATGCCGATACGACCGCGCCGAGCTCTCCGTTCGTCAGCCTCAGCGCAGGCACCACGAAGGGCAGGAGGTAGTTGATCCCCAGGAATTCAAAATTGACGACGGTGTAGACGAGGCAAAGGATTGCCACTACGCCAACTTCGTAGCGGCGCGATCCGCGATGCATCTCTGGCTCCCGGGGCCGGATTTTGCCTTAAGATAGCGCTGCGCAAGCGCTTGCGCAAGCGCTTGCGGAAATCAGGGGTCGCTGTAGAATTCGGGTGCGAACCGGGGCTGAGCGGAGACGTACTGTCGTGGCGAGCGCCGAGGCGAGTCTCATCCGTGCACAGCTGTTTCCGTCGAGAGCTGTTCGCGAATCCTCAATCGACGACTGGCGGAAGCAGGAGCTGCGCACGAGGGCGAATGACTCGCTGCCCACCGGCGTGAGCATACGGCCTGGTCGAATTGCGGGTCTTCCTTGCGAGTGGCTGGACGGGAGCTCGGACCTCTCGAATCGAGTGATCCTTTATCTGCACGGAGGCGGTTACGTTCTTGGCGGTTGCGCCACACACCGGAATCTCGCAGCGCGGCTCGCCCTGGCTGCCGACGCACGCGTGATAGTCCCGGAATACCGGTTGGCCCCGGAACATCCCTTTCCCGTTGCCGTCGAGGATGCCGCCGCCGTGTACGAGGCCCTGCTGGGATCCGGTATTTTTCCGTCCAGACTGGCGGTGGCGGGCGACTCCGCGGGCGGGGGCCTGGCGGCGGCCCTTTTGCTGTCACTTCGCGATTCACGACGGCCGCTGCCCGCACTGGCGGTCCTGATTTCTCCTTGGTCGGACCTGAGTCTCTCCGGCGACAGTTACCGCACCCGGGCCGACCTCGATCCGATCGACCGTGTGTTTCCGTTGCGGCGCATGGCGCAGTGTTATCTCGGAAGAAACAATGACCCCAAGGCGCCATTGGCATCACCCATTTTCGCAGACCTGAGCGGTCTGCCACCGATGCTCGTCCAGGTGGGCGATCACGAAGTGCTGCTCGACGACGCCACCCGGCTTGCGCAGAAGGCTCGCGGCGCCCTTGTCGATGTTGAGCTCCAAGTATGGCCTGAGATGTGGCACGGCTGGCACCTTGCCGCCCCCGCGCTGCCTGAGGCCAACGAGGCAATATCTCAGGCGGGCGCCTACGTTCGGGCTCGGATGCCCTGCAGGTCTCTTCGGTGACGCCCGCGAGCACGTCTCCCCCGCTGGTCTTGATCCCGGGTGCCATGGCGACCCTGGTGGCATGGCGTTATCAGATCAGCGCCTTTTGCACCAGCCGCGAGGTAATCGTTCCCGACCAGCACTTTGCCCTCGAGACCATCCAGGCAATGGCGCAGGACATCGCACCACGCCTTCCGCCCTTTTTCGATCTGGTGGGCTGGTCGATGGGCGGGTATATCGTGTTCGAGCTGTACCCGCTGGTCCGCGAGCGCATCCGCAAGCTCATACTGATGTGCACAACGGCACGGGCCGACTCGGCGGAGACGCGACACAGACGCGGCGAGCTGCTCCGCAGTGTCGAAGCGGAGGGCATCCGGTCCGTTTATGAGCGCCAGATCGATTGCAATCTCGTCAACCGGGCACTTCTGGACACAGACTTCCGCGAGCAGGTGCTCACCGAGACCGAAAGACTGGGAGAGCGGACGTTGCGCAGGCAAATCGAGGCGATGACGAGGCGCCATGATTCGCGCAAATCGCTCGGCCAAATGACGTGTCCGACCCTCGTGATCGCCGCAAGGCATGACACCGTCACTCCCGTGGAATGTTCACTTGAAATGGCATCACTCCTGCCAAGCGCAATCTGCCACATTGTGGAGCTGGCGGGGCATGGTGCTCCGTGGGAGAGATCCGATGAGGTCAACGGGGTGATCGGCCGCTTCCTGGAGAGTTAGCCGGTTAGCCGGATCGTGCGGCTACGCACCGGCGACCGATGTCAGCGCGTAGTAGATCGCATCCCGGAGATTTCGCGGAAAGGCGCCGTCGGACCCTTCGAGAGCGGTGTTCGAGAGACTGACAACGGTCAATCTCCTGTCAGGATTGACGAACCAGTCGTTTCCGTAGGCCCCACCCCATCGCCAAGTACCGTTCTCGTGAGGCACACCCGCCAGCTGGCGATCCCGCAACACGCCAACGCCCAGGCCGTACGTCCATCCCGGAAGCGAAGTGGCCAGATGGGACGGTAGCGCATCATGGGTCAAGGCTGCTGCGCTGTCGCTCCGAAGCACCGGAGCGCCTCCTCTTCTGACTGCTTCCAATAACGACAGCAGATCCCTGGCTGTTCCGGCCATTCCGGCCCCGGCGGAGGGATAGGAGCGCGGATTCAGAATGCGCGACGGTGAGAACTGCAGCAATCCAAACTGACAGAGCATCTCATGCGGATCACTCATCCGCACGGGACGAGGCATTCCGTCTGCATAGGGTATGGCAAGCCGCCCGACCTTATCCGCCGAGACGTGGAACTCCGTATCAGTCATCCCCAGAGGTCCTGTTACGAGCAGCCGGACCAGTTCCGGCAACGGCGCACGCCCTGCGGACTCGAGTGCCGCTCCCAGCACGTCGGTCGCCAGGGAATAGCTCCACGCCCTCCCGGGCTCGCTGAGCAGCGGCAGGGACCCGAGTCTTTCCATCGCCTCTTGCATGGAGAGACCTGGCATGTCGAGGCCCGAGCTAACCCGCGCCTGCTGGTATGGGCTGCCCAGGGGTGTAAAGCCATAATCGAGGCCCGCCGTGTGGGTCATCAGCTGCCTGATCGTGATGGCTGGCTCCCTGCCGTCCTTCAATTTCGGTCTAAACTTCGCGAGCCACCGGCTCACTGGATCGTCTAGAGAGAGCATACGGCGTTCCACCATGGCAAGCGCCGCCACGGAAACGATCACCTTGCTGACGGAGGCCAGACGAAAGATCGTATCGGGCCGACTCGTCAATCGACCCTCCCTGTCTGCGAATCCCGCCGCTCGCTCATACACCACATCTCCATCGAGGGCAATGAGCACTGCCACGCCGACGAGCCGTTCTGTGTACAGCGCCGTGTCGATCGCCCGGTCGACGTATCGCGCCAGCCGCTGGCGGATATCAATACTTGTACGAGACCCTCGCTCCATATGTTCTCGGCGCGTCGTAGATGCCGTAGTACTTGCCATTCAGAATATACGCAAGATTCCTCACCGCCGTTCCTTCCAGATTGTGCGCAAAGAGCTCCGCCGTCCACCGCCCGGCCGGATCCGTATAAGTGAGGTTCGCACCGGTCCTCGTATAGCCTGGCACCCTGTCGATTGGCAAATTGAATTCCCTCAGGTAAGTCGTCGTCTGATAATAGGAGTCCACGGCTGGAGTCAGGATTGCTCCGTTGCCGAGGTCGAAGTCGTGCGCGTACCGAAGTCGGATGGAGAACTTCGGCGCCTTTGGAAGATAGTTTCCATCCAGTGTGGAATAGGAGAGATTCGATAGCACATCGACCGCGTTCTTGTAATCGGTAAACGTCGCGCTCAGCCAGTTCACAAAACCATCAAGGTGATCGCTACCGGTGGGCAACCAGTGGGCCTCGAGCTCGACGCCATGAATGTTCGCTGAGCCCGCATTCGTCGTGACCACCCCGAACGTATAGAGCTGGCTCACCTGAAGATCGGTTATGTTCTCGTAGAATGCCGCGCCGCTCATCCGGAATCGCCCGTCGAGGAGGCGCGTTTTCAGTCCCATCTCGTAGTTGATCGCCTTCTGAGGCTTGTAGGGAAGCGGCGGCGAGGCCTCGTTGATGCTCCCCTCCTTGAACCCGGTCGCAACGCTCAGGTATCCCAGGGTGTCCTTGCCGAAGTCGTGGTCCAATCCCGCCTTCCACGTAGTTCCGCTCCAGGAGCCCTGGCCGCTGAAATTGAGAAGCGCGCAGCCTGCGGGCGGATTGTTTGCGCCAAAACCGACATTCTCAGACGGAGGGAAATCACTCAACACGGCCTGAGGAGTGCTTGCCCCACAAAAGACGACCAGATCGTCTCCGTTGTGCTTCTCGTCATGGCTGTAGCGCACGCCTGCTTCGGCTCGCAGGGAATCGGTGATGCTGTAGGTGGCCTGGTCGAATATCCCATAGGCAGTCTGGGTGAGCTGGTTGCCGAGACTTCCGCGAATCAGCGCGGGTATGGCCAGCAGGTAATAGGTGGGATTGTCGTTGGAGCGCTCGTGATTATAGGAGATTCCGGCGACGTTCTTCAGGCGTCGCCCGTCATAGTTGAAGTTCACCTCGTGCATATAATTGCGGTTCGCAAAATCACCGAAGAACGCGTTGACTAGCTGCGGAGTACCGTCCGGGCCAGGAGGATTCGTCGAGCCACCGACATACTTGTCACGCAGACTCTGGTACCCTGCTATGTACGCAAGGGACAGACTCGGGGTGATATTCCAGTCGATGCGGGAGCGAACGGAGAAATTGCTGATGTTGAGGCTCGGCTCCGGAAACGGATTGATCGGCTGATCGTAGACACGCATCCCCTGCGCCGGCCTTCCATTCGGACCCAGCTCGATCCAGGCGCCGAAGGTACCCCGATTCTGGAAGTCCTCGGCGGTGAGCCGCCACGTCAAGTCATCGCTCGGCGTCCACAGAGCGGAGAGGCGTCCGCCGAAGTCGTCCGCCACGCCGTAGTTACGAGCCGTGCTGCCGTGCGTGTCGAAGTATCCATTGTTTCGGTGGCTCATGACCGCGGCTCTGACGGCGAGAGTACTGCCCAGCGGGACGTTGATCATCCCGTGCGCCTCGACGTCGTTGTAATTGCCCAGGGAGAAATCCGCTGCGGCGCCAAATGTATGCTCTGGCGGAGCGGTGATGACATTCACGGCGCCCGCGATGGTATTGCGTCCGTAAAGGGTACCCTGCGGACCGCGCAGCACCTCGACTCGCTCGAGGTCAAAGAAGCCGGTGCTCAGCCCTTCCGTTCGAGGCACGTAAACTCCATCAACGTAAAGGGCTACTGCGGGATCACCGAGATAATCAAAGAAATTCGAGGTGAGACCCCTGATCGTGAGGACGACAGCGTTTCCGAGGAAGTCATTGTTTCCGATCTCGAGATTCGGCACCTGGGTAGTCAGATCCTCTACCGTCTGCACCCCCGCGCTGGCCAGCTGGTCGGGCGTGAGCGCCGAAACGGCGATGGGCGCTTTACTCAGGAACTCGGAGCGCTTTTCCGCGGTGACAATCACCTCCTGGAGCTCACCCGCCGGTTGCTTGTCATCGGGAGCCGCGGCATTGTCGGCAAGACCGTGCTTGGGAAGCAGCACTGCCGCTAGCGCGGCCACGATAAGACCGTAACTGACGTTCATCACGTTCCCCCTATGACAGTCGCATTTCTATGGCCGTCGCGCATCAGCGCACAACGAGACTGCCTGCAGCATATCCGCACGCAAGCGCTTGCGCAAGCGCTTGCGCAAGCGCTTGCAGTTATCCGGCTTTCCGGCTATATAGATTGCGCTCGCCAGCTTGTGCTCGGGTGGCGCAGCGCCGGCTGAACCCGATGAAGAGGAGCCCACGAAATTGGCGACGATGGAAGATGTAGCGAGAGCGGCAAACGTCTCGATGACGACCGTATCGCACGTCCTGAATAGCACGCGCAAGGTCAGCGCGCAGACCGCGGCGGCCGTCCGGGACGCCATGGAGCGCGTGGGCTACGTTCCCAATACGGTGGCGCGTGTGTTGGCGGGTGCCCCTTCAAGAACGATAGGCGTTGCGATCTCTGCGCTGACCAATCACTACTTCAGCGAGACCGTTCGGGCGATTGAGACCGAGTGCGCCCGCAATGGACTCATGATGTTCTTCGCCGACACGCACGACGATCCCGAGCAGGAGCTGAAGGTCGTGCAGAGCCTGCACCAGAGACAGGTGGATGGGATCGTGCTGGCGCCGACTCCGGACGCCGAGATGCGCACCCTGCAATACCTCACCGCAAATCAGATTCCAGCAGTGCTGGTGGATCGCTCGGTGACCTGGCAGCTCGACCAAGTCGGCGTGGAGAACAAGCGATCGTCGACGCAGCTCGTCATGCACCTGATCGAGCACGGGCATCGTCGGATCGGGCTGGTTTCGGGCGCGCCCGGGCTCTCCACCACCGAAGAGCGCGTAGCCGGCTACCGAGCAGCGCTGAAGAAGGCCGACATACCTTTCGATGAAGACCTGGTTCGCTGCGGTGAGTCTCTTCTCGAGCCGGCACGCCTTGCGACCCAACAGCTCCTCGGCCTGCGCCATCCGCCGACGGCGATCATGGCCGCGAACAACCTGATGACGATCGGCGCGATGCATGCGCTGCGGGACGCGCGGATCGACGTACCGGGTAGGGTCGCTTTGGTAGGATTCGACGACTTCGACTGGGCGGACTACTTCAATCCGCGACTGACCGTGATCGCGCAGCCTCTCGAGGAGCTGGGTGCCAAGTCGGTGCAGCTCCTCATGAAGCGCATCAAGCAGCCGGACGAGAAACAGCACATTTTGAAACTCGCGCCGAGCCTGCGAATCCGCAACTCATGCGGATGCAAATGAGGGTAGCCGGGCGATGACTGCGCCCGTCTCATTGGGCATCGATCTCGGCACCTCCGAGCTGAAGGCCGTGCTGTTTGATGCTACCGGGGCCGTACTCGGGCATGCCCGTCACGAGCTCTCCGTGTCCAGAGAACACCCGGGCTGGGCAGAACAAGACCCCGAGGACTGGTGGCGAGCGTGCGTGGCAGCTCTCGACCAAGTGCGAAAGATCAGCCCGGCGGCGTATGCTCGAGTGCAATGCATTGGCCTCGCCGGCCAAATGCATGGCGCTGTCCTGCTCGACCGGCGCGACACCTGTCTGCGCAGGGCGATTCTGTGGAACGACTCCAGGGCGCTCGGCGAAGCCACCGCACTCGCCGAGCGATACCCGTCCTTCTCCGAAATCATAGGCAGTCTTCCCATGGCCGGGTTCACTGCACCCAAACTGCTCTGGCTCAGGGAACACGAGCCGGAGGTCTTCGAGGCCGTCGACTGTATCCTATCGCCTAAGGATTACCTACGATTGAGACTCACCGGGGAGAGGAAGACCGACGTGTCGGATGCCTCCGGCACCTCCTGGCTGAATGTGCGCGAGCGCCGTTGGTTCGAGGCCATGGTTCAGGCAACGGGCCTGGAGCTTCGGCAGCTGCCCATGGTCCTGGAGAGCGATGAGATCAGCGGGACCTTGACGGCGTCCGCTGCCGGCCTCCTTGGACTGTCCGCAAATACCATCGTTGCCGCAGGAGGGGGCGACAATCCCGTGTCCGCAGTCGGTGTTGGCGCCATTGATCCCGGCGACGCAATCATCAACCTGGGTACCAGTGCTGCTATCGCGTCCATCGCCGATCGGTTCATCGGTAATGCATCAACGGGGGTTCACGGTTACTGCCATGCGCTACCGAACAGGTGGTACGCGATGGGTGCCATATTATCGGGCGCGAGTGCCCTCCGGTGGGCCGCCGGCCTGCTATCGCAGCCCAACGAACAGGCGTTGCTCGATCGTGTTTCGCAGGACGCTCCCTCCGAGCTTCCGGTCGCTGTCAGCGCGCCACTCTTCCTCCCATATCTTGCCGGGGAGCGTACGCCCCATAACGACCCTCTGGTCCGTGGAGCCTTCCTGAACCTGGGGTATGACACCTCGGCCGGGCTACTCGGCTACGCCGTCCTGGAAGGGGTTGGTTTTGCCCTTCGGGATGCCCTGCGCTCGGTCGAATCGACTGGCGCGCACGTATCGACATGCTCGCTGGTTGGAGGTGGTGCGAGAAGTCCCTATTGGGCGCAGCTGCTTGCAGACATTCTTGGGTGCGAGCTACGCAGTCTCTCGAGCAGTGAGCTCAGCGCCTCGATTGGCGCCGCAAAGCTCGGATTCGCGGCGCAGGGACTTCAGCCCGAGCTTTTACGTGCGGGACGTAGTGTCAAGGCGGCATACCGACCGCGGCCAACTCACCAAGCGGCACTACATGAGCGGTACGAACGATTCCGTCGGCTATTCCCTGCCGCGCAGAGCCTTCACGATACTCAGCGAAAGTAGGCGCTCGAACCGGTCGCGACGGCTCACCGCGGATTTCGCTCCGCAATGGACAGCGATGAGCCGGTATACGTACCGCCAGCCCACCGTTCATCTGTTCATCTGTTCGGCTGTTTCGCCGCAAAGATTCCGCCAATCGACCCGGCAGCCGATTGCCGGGCGCGAAGGTGAAAGCCGCCGACCGCGCGGCTGGCGCGGACTTCTCCTCCTCCGGCCAGGCACAGCTATAGAGCCATAGAGCCCGCATTCGCTGAATGTGGCGAGCACCGCCAGCCGGCGGGTTCCCTTACGCAATTGCGTTTCCCAGCGTCGCCGGTGTGCCGAACAGCCGAACAGGCTCTTCGGATGTCTGGATGCAAAGAATCCGCCAAGCGAACCGGCCGCCAAACGTCAGGCTCGAGAAAACTAGAGCACAAGTTTTTGATTCCATTGGTGGAAAGGGAGGACTCGGACGCTCCAGCCCGGCACTGTGAGGGATGTACGCCGGGCTCGACCACAGACGATCGAGTTTCTCTCGAGAGGACGACCGAACATTTGAGCCGCTGATCCTATCCGTTTACTGACCGAGTCTGCACCCGAAAGCAACGGGACGCACCGGCACGGCCCGACTTATAATGCGCTCGCAACGGAGAGACCGCGGAAAGGGTCGAGTATGCTTCGACGCCCTGGTCTGCGGCGAGAGACTCCCATCGGCTCCATGAGAGAATCGTCTCGGCCGCGCGCAGCAACTCTCACGAGAACATGACATTGAAAATTGGTGTAGCAACCTGCCAGTTCCCTGTGAGCAGCGACATCCGAGACAACTTTGACTTCGTGCGCTCTCTCATGCAGGAGGCCAAGGTACGAAGCGCCGACGTCGCGCACTTTCCGGAAGCCTGTCTTTCGGGTTACGCAGGAAATGATCTCGCCACGAACGAGCACATCGATTGGGATTTGCTGACTACAACTATCAGGAAGGTCATGGCATTAGCGGCCTCATTAGAGCTGTGGGTAGTCCTCGGGTCGGCCCATCGATTGACGCCGCCTCACAAGCCCCACAACAGTCTCTACCTCATCAGCAATCGCGGTCAGATCGTTGACCGTTATGACAAGCGTTTCCTCTCCGGCGACCCGGCGTGCACGACGGGCGATCTCGCCCACTATTCTCCCGGCAACCATTTCAGCGTGATCGACATCAAAGGAGTCCGCTGTGGCGCGCTGATTTGCGTGGACTGCCGATACCCTGAGCTTTATCGCGGTTACAAACGCCTCGGCGTTCAGCTGATGTTTCATTCGTACAATGCCGCACACGTCAGTCAAAGTAAGTGGATGGAGATCGAAGCCGACGTTGGCGTTGAGAATCATCCGCTTAATCCAGCGACCACGCTCCCGGGAATCACGCAGCCAGCGATGATGCTGGCCGCCGCCGGCAGCAATCACATGTGGATCAGCTGTGCAAATTCATCAGCAAATCGCGCCTGTTGGCCAAGTTTCTTTGTTCGACCGGACGGTGTGATCACCGGTCGACTCGGCCTAAATGACGCAGGAGCCATAATTTCCACGGTGGACACGCAGGCCCGGTATTACGATTCGACCGCCTCATGGCGCGAGCGCGCCATGAATGGCATCCTGCACAGCGGGGAACTCGCAATAGATGCTCGTTCCGATAGCCGCACGACGATTTAGCCGGACGACGATGCCCACGACGATAGCAAGCCACGAATGTTACATGCGGTGCGCACGTAGCGCGCAACGGTGATCGGGGGGCGAACGAGCACGGTTTTAAAAAGGTCCCTTTATCCGGCCTTCTATGCTTCCCATGCGTCTGCCGGAACGGCACTGCGCCCGACCTGATGCCAGTGGCGGCGCTCCGTCAATGTTGCACTGTTGTACGATGGCTGCACTGCGCAGAGTTACCGACCCACTGCGCCCCGGATCGTCGGCGAGCGTTACCATGCCGGCCACAGGGAACTGCTGCTGATGATCGCCGCGACCGCGAGAGCTATCCGCTGGCGACGGTCTTCGGTCGACGCTATCCGGTCACCTCGCTCCTTCTGCAATCTGGCGTGGAACATCTAGATGTCATCGCGCGCCATTGTCCGACTGAGATCCGGCCGCAAAAATCCAAAGGCGTCTAAGACGTCAATCCACTAAACTGTCCTCGCTGCGCCCCTCCTTTTATTCGCGGTCAGCCGATGCGTTGGATGACCCGTTCCCTGGATTTGGTTCATGATGATACCGCCTCCGCCGAGCGACTCGTTCGAGATCAGGCCGACTCTGGCTGGACGAGCCACGGCCCTCGGGTTGGCGGTTCTCTATTTCGCCATTGTCGCCGGCGCGGTAGTGGCTTGGACCTTCCTACCCGCGCTCCACGGCAACCAACTGTCGCTTTCGCTGCAGTTGCTACAGGAGGCCGCCTGGGCTGCCAGCGCCCTGGCGGCGCTGGTGATTATGGCAGCCGTCCGACACGAGTCGATATCACGCTGGGGCTTCGCGACGAACGGCGCGTGGCGGGACTTCCGCCTCGGGCTCACCACAGGATTCGCGCTGATGGCAGGCTCACTGGGCGTCATTGCCATCGCGGGTGGCTGCAGATTCAGCGGCGGTGCAGCGCCGATCGGCCGTATCATGGGTGCAGCAGTCTTGTACTGCCTGTACGACCTCGCGGTAGGATTATTCGAGGAAGCGTTCTTTCGATCATTCTTTCTGGTGCAGCTGTCGAGGGCCCTCAGCTTCTGGCCGGCCGCAATCATCACCGCAATTGTCTTCTGCCTCGCCCATGGAGGAAACATCAACGAAGCACCGTTGGGCCTTGTGGTAGCGGCTCTGGGCGGCCTCGTTCTCGCTTACTCCTTCCGGCGCGCGGGCGCCCTTTGGTTCGCGATCGGCTGGCACGCAGCCTACGACTTCACTGAGGATTTCGTCTTTGGCGTCCCAGACAGCGGCAACGCCGTGCGACAGGACACGTTGCTGCATACGACACTGCACGGACCAACCTGGCTGACCGGCGGCAAGATCGGACCGGAGGCCAGTGTGGTCACCTTCGCTGCGCTCGTGGCGTTGACGGTCTTCGTCCGATTCAGGCTATCGGATCGCCAGGCCTGACGGGCACGAAGTCTTTCGGTAGCAGCGCGCGGTTACGCTGCTGCGCTCGTCGGATGGCTCAGCTTGGCAGTGGGAGCACAGTCCCCGACTCTATGACGTATAAAGCTCAATTCGCCGCTTTCGATGTGGCCACTCGGTCGCTGCCGCTCCAACAGCGCCCTCCTACAGTTCCACGCAAACCCTTCCGAAGTGCTTTTGAGACTCGAAGTATTCGAACGCAGTGGGGACATCCTTCAGAGGGTACTGACGATCGATGATGGGCTTCAGGCGATTCGCTGTTGTGGCGCGACTCATATACCTCTTGGTCGATTCTGCTCCCTACCATGATCCCACTGGTACGAATGTGATTCGAAAACAGCGTCGGGATAGCAACTTCACCAATAAACCGGTCAAGACGCCGATCAAGGCAATATGCGCACCTGTGCGGCATGCCGCAATTGATTGCATCAAGGTAGCTGGGCCAGCGACCTCGATTACGTGATCGACCCCACGCCGATCGGCGAACTCCTTGGCCTTTTGTCCCCAGTCCGGTACGGTCTTATAGTTGATAACGACGTCCGCGCCCAGTTGCTTCAGCTTCTCCAGTTTTTTATCCCACGACGATGTAGCGATTACCCGCGCGCCCGCAGCTTTGGCAAATTGCAACGCAAAAAGTGATACCCCTCCGGCGCCAAGGATCGGCGCGTCGTCCCCCGGCTTCACTCGGCCGCGGACGACCAAGCCTCTCCAAGCCGTCACTCCCGCACAGGGAAGCGTGGCAGCCTCAGGGTAGTTGACGGCATGAGCGCAACGTCTGCGGTGCAACACTGCGACCCAATCGATGCTGGGGCGACTTTGACCTGTTCTACGATGCCGCTCCTAGTCCTGGAGGTAGGCTGAGGGAGACTAAATGCGTTTGGCCGCGGCCTATCTTTTCATTGCGAGTCTTGCCTGCCAGTCGATCCTCCTGGCAATGCAGCTGCGCACATATCGCAAGACTGGGCACTCGAGCCTGGCCATCCTCGCCCTCGGCAGCGCCTTGGCCATCCTATACGTCGGATTTGGGTTCGCCGCTGGCCTGCATGCCCCCGGCACAGCGACTTCCTGGTGGCTTTACTTGGTCATGGAGATCGTGTTCGCCGCGCAGATCGTGCTTGCAATATGGGGCTCCTGGTCGCTGTTTCGGGCGTTCGCAGTACGCAACGGCGGGGATGACCTCGAGATCAAGCGGCCCGAGGTATCCATTCCCCAGATGGCGGGACGCAGTGCCAATTTCCCGACGAATGCGTCCGACGCGACATTCGAGATGAGCAGAGGGGGCACACTGGCCCGCCTTTTCCGGCTCTGGACGCTGAGACGTGTGGACAACATCGCGAGCCTGGCCACCGAGCGTTCGGTGACGCTACTCCTCTTGATCTCAGTGACACTCCGGGCGGGTCTTGATCGACTGCGCGCCGGCTCGGGTGCGTCGTTCAACGTGTTTGGCATTCCGGAGCTCGGCCTGACGGCACTGATGTTACTAGCTCTCGCCTTCGTGCTCGCAAGACGGTCGCATCCGCAGCTGCCGTATCGCCAATCCCTGTTTATCGTCTTCACAGCGCTGCCGGTCTTGATTGTGCTGGATCACTTTAGCGACTGGTGGGCGGCCACAATCGCGTTGGTCCTATATGCGCTGGTTTACGTATGGCAAGCTCTGCGCACCTTCTCCGGTGCAGCACAGCCCCGGGCCGTCGCTCTTTCCATAGCGCTGGCGTGCGGCTGCGTGTGGCTTGGCCATGAGGTTTATCTCTTTCCGTCGTTATGGCTACCGAAGGAGACAGATAGCGCCGCGGATTCGACCTGGAAGCCTGGTGTCAGTGAGGCGCTTCTGTTCGATCAGCAAAGCCGGATCGATAAGGCCCTAACCGGTGTGTCAGTCAGTGATGGGGCAGTACCGTCGGTGTTCTTTGTCGGTTTCGCCGGCGTTGGTTCTCAAAAGGTGTTTGCAGAGGAAATCGAGTTTGCGTCCCGGATCGTCGCCGAGCGTTACCATGCCGGCCACAGGGAACTGCTTCTTATCAATGATCGACGCGACCGCGAGAGCTATCCGCTGGCGACGGTCTCGGGGCTGCGCTATGCGTTGAAAGGAATTGCCCGAAAAATGAATCTGCAGCGCGACATTCTATTTCTGTCGCTGTCCTCGCACGGCTCGGACGAGCCGGAACTCTCGGTATCCAACGAATCCCTAGACCTGAACCAGGTCACCGGCGAGAACTTGATACAAGCGTTGCGCGACTCGGGTATCCGATGGCGGATCATAGTGATATCTGCCTGTCATGCGGGAGCCTTCATACCGGTCCTCAAGGACCCAAGCACCATCATTATCACAGCTGCGGCCTCAGACAGGACTTCGTTCGGCTGTTCGGACGACCGAGACCTCACTTATTTCGGTGAGGCGTTTTACCGCGAGGCGCTGCCCACAGCATCCAGCCTCGAACAGGCCTTTGCGCTGGCACAATCCGCAATCGCCAAGCGCGAAGCCGCGGAACACATTACACCCTCAGAGCCGCAGGCATATTTCGGTGCCGACCTTGAACGAGTGTTGGCGCAGCACCCGGTGAGAGAAGCCGTGGGCGCCCATGATTAGAACGCGGTCCGTCGGATGGCTGCCGAGGCCGGCGCGGGCGAGTGGATTATCGCCAGGTCATCGTCGAGCCCCTAGCCGCGCGAGCGTCTGGGCGGCTCCCCTCGAAGCCTGATCGATAGCTGCGCCGAATTTCCGCTGACCGGCCGGCACAGCAAATGCCATGCTCGAAAGGATGCACCTTAACTATATGATTCATTGGTGGAAAGGGAGGGACTCGAACCCTCGACCCCGGCATTATGAGGTGCCTTCGCCCATTGGCAGGGGCGGAGAACGCGACAAATCCGCTCGGAGCCCGGATGAGGCTGCGGAGAGAAGTCACGGCCTCCAATCTTCGAGCTCAACATCGAGGTCGGCGAAGCGATCAGGTACCTTCGTTTCACGGAGGGCGGCAAAGTGACGGTCCGATATCTCACTTGCCAAGATGGTCCGGCGGTCGCGCAGCCTCAGCCATCCGTCGTCCTCTGCGGGAACCGGCCCGGGCCGCGGCCGCCCCTTTTTGATGACCGCCACTGGCTTCTTGACCGCCGTTATTTATCTGCTGCCCCAAGGTTGGCGGTGAAGCCAATGGGCCGGCGCGTAGGCGCCGGCGGGTTCATGAGCTGGCGTATCGCCGAAAGGATGGCGGCGATCGCTTGGTCATGGGTGGTGAGCTTCCTCTGTATGCGCGCCTCGAGCTCATCGAGGCGTCCTGCGAGCTCCTTGTTCGAGGCCAAAAGCTCCCGCAGCTTGACGAAGGCGCGCACGACGTAGACGCCCGTCTCGACGGCACGCGGGCTGTTCAGGACATTGGCGGCCTGGATGGCGCCGTGCTCAGTGAAGGCGTGCGGCCGGTACTTGATGTTGCTGCCCCGACCGCTGTTCAAGATCGCAAATTGCGATCTTGAAAGTTCCGCCTCCTCCTGGGTAAGCCGAAACATGAAATCCTCGGGGAACCGCCGGGCATTGCGCTTGACCGCCTCGTTGAGGCGCCCGGTCGTCACGCCGTAGATCGCGGCGAGATCGCGATCGAGGATCACTCGGGTGCCCCTCAAGACGAGGATGGACCGCGTGATGTGCCCGACCGACATTATGGCGCCATAAGAAGCCATCGGAAGCTCCACTTTTAGCCGCAGGAAGGCTCATCGGCCGACCTAGCCGAAGTCTTTGTAACACTCGACCTACGCGTTCTCAATAGGGTAAAAGTTTGAATCGTGAGTCAACGGACGCTCATTAGCACGCCGACATTGGGCGTCCTAATATGTGCGGGACACACCGGCGAACCTTCCGTCGAACTGCTGCACTAGTTACCATGTCGTCGCCAATCACAGGGGCAGAGAGCGCGACGATTCAGCCGTCGTCCTGGACACTTGAGGTCACAGTTTGGGGATGGATAAAGAAATTCTGTTGATGCCAAACCCAGGGAAGGCCGACATTTAGGCGGTTTCCGAGTCAGTTCTGGAGTAATTCGCATGCATGAAGAACGTGCATGCGAACTCCCCATGCTGTACGGCTCGGGTGCGACGCTTCGGACCTCGACGACGACAGTGTGTGAAGTGTGGCCGCACGTGGACTATTCGGCCGAGAAAGCGAGGTCGTCCGCGTCATCGCATGTCGCCCGCGGTGCTGGGGGGTACTCGTGGAGGCGTTGACCGTCAGGCAGCTGTACTCGCAGCACGCCCGAGTGACTTGCCAGCATATCGGTATCGCTTCCGCCAGGCGCTTAGGCACTGGGTTGCGCTACCCGCCTGGCAAAGCATCCCCCGCGGCCCTCTCGTGTTGCTGGCCGACGGCCTATGGTTCGAGTTCGACGGTATTCCATGGGTGCTGGATCTGATGGCGCTCAAGCCTCGCAGCAGCAACCGAACCGCCTTCCTCGATCCTGTACTACTGCCCGGCAGAGACGGCACAGGTCGCTGGCAGAAGGCCATAGGGGCTATTCCCACCGGCGTGCGAAAGCGCGTAAAAACTCTCGTGGTAGACAATTTGCCAGGGATGCACAAGATCGCTGCCCAACAGCAGTGGTCCTTGCAGCTGTGTCACTTCCACTTGTTGCTGAAATTACGGGCACAACGTGGCCGAGTACGCTACCGGCTTCGGGGTGGGGGCCGTACGCGAGGAGATCCAGTGGCTCATCCGCCAAGCGCTCGAGCTGCCCGATGGTCGCAAGCTCAATGCCATGGTTAACCGGCTGCGTCGCCTATCCAAGGGCGACTGCGGGACAGAACGCATCCAAGCCCAGCAGTCCCGGCAACCAAAATGCCAGGCTCAGAAATATGATAATAACTTATTGATTTTATTGATGGAAAGGGAGGGACTCGAACGTAAGCCCTCCGGCATCCCCGTTCTTTCGGCCGTGATCTGATGGCTCGATGCTCCTGGCAGCGGCAATCGGCCGCATGCCGAGGGCATGATGATGAGCGATGAGACGCGAGGAGAGCTGACGCTGGGGCAGCAGCGCTT
>DASRDO010000074.1:0-81385 GCA_035652555.1 Steroidobacteraceae bacterium
GCAGCCCCCCGCCGCCGCGTACCCGCTGCGAGCACCGCCCCGGTATCCGGCGCCACTCCCGCAATCACCGTCTCCGAGGACACGCGCCGGGCAATGATCTCCCAGGCAGCGTACCTGCGCGCCGAGCGCAGGGGCTTCACCCCCGGAAGCGAAGTCGAGGATTGGCTGGCCGCGGAAGCTGAAGTCGACGCCCTGCTCAGGGCCGGCAACGGGCGCCCTCCGCAGTAGCCTGCGCGCTCGAGTCGCCAGTCGTACCCACGTCAGCGCAAGGACGCGCTCATTCGACCTGAGCTCTTGCGAGCACGGCGCTCGCCGGCACGATCGCGAATCTGATCGGCTGATTGCGGCCTGCAGCCGATCAGCCTTCCGGCAGCGACGCCTCGCTCATGCGGTGCCGCTGGGCGCGGGAGCTGTCGGCTGCGAACAGATGTACCTGCACGTGGCCGAGCCCAGGAAGGAAGCGCGCATCTCCACCGTGGCTGCGCGCCACCTGACGCACGATTGCGAGCCCGAGCCCCGAGCCCGGGGTATCGATGTTGAGGCGCCGGAAGCGCTGAAAGACCGCTTCCTCCTGGCCGGCGGGAACCCCGGGGCCCTCGTCCACCACGTCGATCACTACGAGGTCGGCGCCTTCCTCCGGCCTCTCGATCCGCGCGCTCACCTTGCCGCGGCCGTGCAGAACGGCGTTCTCCAGCAGGTTTCGCACCATGTCGCGCAGGTCGTCGCTGTTGCCGCGAACCTGGACGGAGTCGGGGACATCGACCTCGAGACTGCGGCCGGAGGCCTCGAGCAGCGGCAATTTCATCGCCGCTGCCTCGCGCACCACACGCGAAAGATTGACCACGGGAAGCTCCTCGGCCCGCCGCTCCCGCGAGAGCGATTCCTTGCGCGCGAGGTCCAGCAGCTGATCGACGAGCCGCCCCATTTGCGCCAGCTCGCGCTCGACCGCACCCCAATCGGTGGTGCCGGTGATCTGGGCGCGCTGCAGGCGCAGATTGAGTACGGCAAGCGGTGTGCGCAGCTCATGGGCCGCATCCGCGGTGAGGCGCCGCTCCGTAGCGTAGGCGCGCGAGAGACGGTCCAGGGCACCGTTGACCGCCTCGACCAGCGGTTGGATCTCCCGGGGCAGCCCCTGGGGTGAGATGCGCATGTCCGGATGTGCCGGTCCGACTCGCGCCGCCTCGCGCGAGGCGCGCGCTATCGGGCGCAAGCTCCACCCGCTGATCAGCCAGATGAGGACCAGCCCGAGGAGCGCAAACGGCACGATGATCGTGAGCTGCTCCGAGCCCTCCTCGAAGAGGCTGTCGACCAGCTCGTCGCGGTCCATGTTGCTGCGCCCGACGAGGAGGGTTGCGCCGCGAGGGCCGCGGGCAGCGACGATGGCCCGGCGGGCGGCGCCGGCTCCGATGAACTCCACCGGTCCCAGCTCGCCGTGCGAGTCCACGGGAATGTAGGGCAGCGGCGTGTCGAGGTTGGCGGACCAGGCAAGCGGGCGGTGCGCGGCATCGAACATCGTATAGACGAACTGCCTGGAGGGGTCGCGATAGACCTGTTGCCAATCGGCGGGCGTATGCACCTGCACGGCCCCATCCTCACGGACGCTGAGCGCATCCAACAGCTCACGTGCCTGGTTGTCGAGCGTGCGAGTACGCAGATCACGCGTGATCCTGTGGACCTCGGTGCGATAGGAAAGCAGTGCCGCCGCGAGTCCCAGCACGAACACGACCACCATGGCCCCGAGGAGGCGGACCCTGAGGCTGTGTTCCCGGCTCAATCGGGACTGCCTTCGGGCGGCGACCCGGCGATCAGGCGATAGCCGATGCCCCATTTGGTCTCGATCTGCAGGGCGGCCCGCGCTGCCGCCAGCTTGCGCCGCAGGCGCGATACCGCCGCCTCGAGCGCGTTGGCACTGCCTGCATCCTCGAGCGCATAGAGCCGGTCCTCGAGGCGGTCCTTGGTGATCACCTGGCCGGGGACGCGGATGAGCTCCTCGAGCAGTGCCGCTTCGCGGCGCGTGAGGTCGAGCGATCTGCCGAAAGCCGCCGCTTCCCGGGTGACCGTGTCGAAGGTGACCCCTCCCAGCGAGTACGTCGTGCCGCGCGAGCTGCCGGTGCGGCGCAGTACCGCACGCAGCCGCGCTTCGAGCTCGAGGAGGTTGAAGGGCTTTACGATGTAGTCATCGGCGCCGGAGTTCAGGCCGAGCAACCGGTCATCGACGCTATCGCGAGCCGTCAGGATGATCGCGGGCAGCTCCGGACGGGAGGCACGCAGCGAAGTCAACACATCCATGCCGTCCATGTCGGGTAAGCCGAGGTCGAGAATTACGGCATCCACGGGGGCGACCGCGGCAGCGGCGATGGCCTGCTCGCCACGCCCCACGGCATCGACCGCAAAGCCGCGCTCCTTGAGATGATCGGCAATCATCTCGCGCATCGCCCGGTGATCTTCGACCAGCAACACCCGCATTCGGCTTTGGGCTCCGGAGCGCAATTTGCGCTCCATGCCATATTATCGGGTTACCGCTGACGAAGTGCTGACGGGGAGGGGAGGTAAGGCATGTTCGGTGCTGGCCGTCCCTGGCAGGGTCTGCGACCCACCGGCGCGAGAGGGAGGGCTTCCCGGGATACTGTCAGGACTTGGTCAGTAACCGCAGTCATGCTGTCCCGTGGGGCTGAGGGCTTTCAGTAGTGCGATCCGGGTTTAGAGGAATTCGAGCATTGCGCCAATCGGCGCTCGCGGTGGCGCTGGCCGGCGGGGCGCTCCTCGGCGGCTGTGCGCTCTATCATCCGCTGCCACTTGCCCGCGCACCTGACCTGGTCGGGGGGCTTTCGGGCCTGCGGACGCAGGTTCCTGCCACTCGGCCAGGCGAGGCCGGGCACAGGATCGACATCGAGAAGCCCCTCGGGATCGATGACGTCGGCCTGCTCGCGGTGCTCAACGATCCGGGGCTGCGCGCCGAGCAGGGCCAGGCCGATCTCGCGCAGGCGAATCTCCTGCAGAGCTCGCTCCTGCCGAACCCATCCGCGAGCGTCAGCTTCGCCCCGATCCTCGGCGGGACCGACGTTGCACCCGCATGGACCGCCTCTCTCTCGCAGGACGTCAAGTCCATTCTGACGTATCACACTCACAAGAGGTCGGCGCGCTTCCAGGCGCAGCAGGTCAATGCCGACCTGCTCTGGCAGGAGTGGCAGATCGCACAGAAGGCGCGGCTGCTGGCGCTCGATCTTCACTACGGGCAGCAGTCCCTCGACCTCAGTCGGCGCGAGCTCGATCTGCTCGACGAAGAGGTCAAGGAAGTGCAGCGCGCCATCCAGGCGGGAAATCTCGACTTCACGGCGCTCGCGCCGCTCCTCACCGCCAAGGCCGCCGCGGAGCAGGCTGTTGCCTCGCTCAGCCTCACCCAACTCGAGAGCTGGCAGTCGCTCGATGCAATGCTCGGACTCGATCCCAAGGTGCGGTTTGCAATCGCGACGCCGTCCCTGCCGGCGCTGCCGGCGGATCTGACTCGCCTGCTCGCCGACCTTCCTGACCGCCGCCCGGACCTCGTGGCCCTGCAGCTCGGCTATCACTCCGCGGACGAGGATGTGCGCACGGCCATCATCGGTCAGTTCCCGGCCTTCGTGTTGGGCGGTCAGTGGGGCCAGGACACGAGCAATGTCCGCTCGGCAGGTCCGGTCGCCACATTCGACCTGCCGATCTTCGACCGCAATCAGGGCCAGGTCGCGCAGACTCGCGCCACGCGGCTCGTGCTGCACGAGCAATACCAGGCGCGGCTCGATGAGGCTTTTGGGAGCGTCAGGGGGCTCGATGCACAGGCCCGCCGTCTCGCGCAGGATCTCGGCGACGCCTCGAGCGCCGCGGCGGCGGCCGAAAAGATGTCGCAATCCGCCCAGAAAGCTTACGCCCAGGGAAACATGGATCAGCGCTCCCTCGCCGACTTCGAGACCACTGCCCTCGATCGCAGGGTCCAGGCGCTCTCGCTGGCGCGCTCGCTCGGCGAGACACGGATCACTCTGACCGTCGAGCTGGGGCTGGGGCTGCCGCCCACCCGTCTCGCCGCGCCTGCTAAGTAACGAGGAAATCATGAGTCGCCGATCATTCGTATGGGCCGCTGCTCTCATGCTCAGCGCCGAGCTCGTCTTGCTCCCCGCCTACGCTGACGATGCGCCTGATGCCAACGCCAGCGTGCTGGTGACGTTGACACGTCTGCAGGAGGGAAGCCTGCCGCATGTCATCGTTGGCTACGGCACAGTGGAGCCCTCGGCCGCCGGCCACAAGATGATCATGGCTCCGGTCTCCGCCGTGGTTGCGCAGATCGATGTCCGGTTGGGCGAGGAGGTGCCTGCGAACGCACCCCTCATCCGGCTGACACCGAGTCCGGCAACCGCTGCCTCCTACAGCCAGGCGAAGTCCGCACTCTCGGTCGCCGAGCGCTTGGTGGCGAGCACCCGCAAGCTCATCGCCGGCCATCTCGCCACCGCGCAACAGCTCGCGGATGCCGAGAAATCGGAGTCTGATGCCCGCTCGCAGCTCCAGGCGCTCGACGCAGAGGGCGCGGGGGGGCTGCACGTCATTCGCGCCCCGTTTCGCGCAATCGTCACGAGCCTCTCGACGACTTCGGGAGCCATCGTGGCGGAAGGGGCGGCGCTGCTGGACCTGGCTGCGCCCGGGAATCTCGTACTCAACGTGGGGGTGGTGCCCGCGCAGGCAGCGGACATTCGCGCCAACGACGAGGCGAGCGTGCAGCTCATCGGAGCGAGTCAGTCCGTGGCGACCAAGGTACTGCTTCGCGGCGCGGTGGCAGAGGCGGATACGGGCCTCGTGCCGGTGGAGGTCGCGCTGCCGCCCGGCCGCTTCCTGCCCGGTGAGATGGCGCAGGCGGCCATCACCGCCGGCGAAATGCGCGGTTACGTGGTGCCGCACGAGGCGGTGCTCGTCAACGATAGCGGCCAGCCGTATGTCGTACAGGCCATAAATGGTGTAGCACACAAGGTGCTCGTCCACGTGCTGGATGCGCACGGCGACCAGGACGTCATCGCGGGTGCCCTCAACGCACGTGCGCCGTTGGTTCTGAGCGGAAATCACCAGTTGGACGATGGCATGAAGGTCCGTCTGGCCGACAGCCCCCGACCCGGGGCCGGCGGCAAATGAGCTTCTCGGCGTGGGTAGAGAGCCATCGCCGCTCTCTCCTGACGGTCGTTTTCGCGCTGGCTGTTGCCGGCGTCTTCGCCGCGATTTCGCTGCCCGTCGGGCTCTTTCCGGTCACGAGCTTTCCGCGGATCCGCGTGGAGGTCGATGCGGGCACCATGCCCGCGCGGCAGATGCTGGTGGAGGTGACCGAGCCGCTGGAGCAGGTGGCCCGTGCCGTGCCGGGGGCCCAGGAAGTCACGTCGACGACGTCGCGGGGAGCGGCGGAGATCTTCGTCAACTTCCCCTGGCATTACGACATGAACCAGGCGTTGCTCGCGGTGGACGCCGCCTTCGCGCAGAAGCTCCCATCGCTTCCCCAGGGCACGAGCTACGACATCATCCAGATGAGCCCGAACGTCATCATGCCGTTCGTTTCCTACGCCCTCATCTCCAAGAGCATTTCCCCGTCGGCCCTCCGCCAGCTGGCCGAGTACCAAATCGTCCCGCTGCTCTCCGGCATCGCGGGTGTTCGCAGGGTCGGGGTGCTGGGCGGCCAGACGCCGGAAGTGGAAGTCTCGGTCGATGCGAACAGGCTCCGCGCCCATGGGCTCACCCTGACCGACATCTCGAACGCACTCTCCCAGACCAACAGCATCCAGGCGGTGGGCAGGCTCGAAGACAATGACCTGCTCTATCTCGCGATCAACAACAACACCTTCACCTCGATCCAGTCCGTGCGCGAGGTCGCGCTGCACACCGGCTCGGATGGCATCGTGCGGCTCGGCGACATCGCCAAGGTGACGATGGGAACGGTGCCGCAATGGATGCTGGTCGACGACAACGGCAAGCCGGCCGTGACCTTCGATGTCTACCAGCAGGACAGCGCCGACTCGCTCTCACTCGCCAAAGAGGTGCAGCAGCGGCTCGATGGCTTCATGAAAAGCCAGCCGAAATCGATCGAGCTCTACAAGTGGTACGACCAGACTCAGCTCGTGAGCTCCTCGGTCGCCGCGCTCGAGGAAGCGATCGTGATCGGGCTGGTATTCGCGGCGCTCGTGCTGCTCGCATTCCTGCGCGACTGGCGCGTGGCGCTGGTGGCGATGATGGTCGTGCCGCTCTCGGTGCTCATCACCGTGCTGCTGCTCTCGCTCCTCGGCATGACTCTCAACATCATGACGCTCGGCGGCATCGCCGCGGCGATCGGCCTGCTGATCGATGATGCGATCGTCATGATCGAGCACATCGCGCGCCGCACCGGGGTGCCCGGGCTGAAGAATCCCGAGTCGACGGTACTCGAGGCGGCGAGGGAGTTCCTGAGTCCGCTCTTCGGCTCGAGTCTGGCGACCATCGTCGTGTTCGCGCCGCTCGCCTTCCTCTCGGGCATCACCGGAGCCTTCTTCAAGTTTCTGTCGCTCACCATGGCCTCGGCGCTCATCATTTCGTTCATCCTCAGCGCCTTGGCAGTGCCGCTCCTGGCACGCGGCATCATCGACTTCGAGCGATTCGAGGACCCCTCTCACGGCAAGGACACCTGGCTCAAGCGCACGCACGGGCGCCTGCTCACGCGCCTCTTCGAGCGGCCGATCCTCATCCTGCCGGGGATTGCAGTGCTGGTCGCAGTCGGCTACCTCGGCTACGCGCATCTCGGCAGCGGGTTCCTGCCCAACATGGACGAGGGCGGCTTCGTGCTCGATTACTACACCGCGCCGGGAACCTCGCTCGCCGAAACGAACCGCGAGCTCTCGGAGGTGGAAGGCATTCTCAGGGCCAACCCCTACGTCTACACCTACTCGCGTCGTACCGGTGCGGGACTCGGCGGGGATCTGAAAGAGGCGTATCAGGGCGATTTCTTCGTCCGCCTCATCGATCCATCTCGCCGGCCGGCCATCCAGAGCGTGATGGATGATCTCACGGGCGAGATCACGGCCAAGGTGCCCGGCATCAATCTGGATCCGCACCAGCTGATCAATGACATGATCGGGGACATGGTCGGCCGGCCGCAGCCGATCGTCGTATCCCTCAGCGCCGGTGACCCCTCGGTCCTTCCCGGGGTGGCCACCCGGGTCGCCGATGCAATCGCGAAAGTGCCGGGGATAGAGTCCTCCTCGGTCAACAATGGCGTGGTACCGGCAGGCGATGCGCTCGAGATCCACGTCGACCCGGCGGCAGCGGCCCTGGAGGGCTTGACCGCGACGGAGGTTGCGAGCCAGGTGAGCCAGTACCTCTACGGTTCCGTCGTGACGCAGTATCTCGGCACGGTGCAGGATGTTGGCGTACGGCTCTGGCTCGACCCGCCACAGGCGAGGCTCTATCGGGATGAGCTCGGCAACCTTCCCATCCGCTCCGCCAATGGCAAGGTCCTGAGACTCGCGACCGTGGCCAAAGTGGCGTTCGTCGCCGGTCAGCCGGAGCTCACCCGCGACAATCTCGCGCAGGTGGTGCCCGTGACGGCCGAGATCGGCGGCGGACACGACCTCGGCTCGACGGCGGCCGCCGTGCGCAAGGCGCTGGCGGCGCCGGGCCTGCTGCCACAAGGGGTGTATTACACGCTCGGCGGCCAGTACCAACAGCAGCAGGAAGCGGTGCACGGGATGGTACGGGTATTCGGCGCCGCGCTCATCGCCGAGCTCGTCCTGCTCCTATTCCTCTACGAGCGCTTCTGGCTGCCGGTCATCATCATCGCGAGCTCCCTCATCTCGACGGGCGCGGTGTTCATCGGGCTCTGGCTGACGGGTGTCGAGCTCAACATCACGGCGATGATGGGCATGGTGATGATCATCGGTATCTCGACCGAAATGGCGATCTTCCTCATCTCGGAATATCGTGAGCTCGAGCGGACCCTGCCGCCCCGCCAGGCGCTCTACGAGGCCGCGCTCAACCGGCTGCGGCCGATCACCATGAGTACGCTCGCCATGATCCTCGCGCTCGTGCCGCTCGGTGCCGCGATCAGCGGCTCGGGCGATCAGATGCTGCAGCCGCTTGCAATCGCCATCATCGCCGGGGCCCTGGTGCAGCTGCCGCTCGTGCTGCTCGCCATGCCCGTTGTCGTGGGGCTCACGCGGCGCGAGACAGCTGTCAGGCCGCAGTGACGGCCGGAGGGCAGCGCGGGTGTACGGGTGTACGGCTCACCCTCCGCGATGATATGTTTGCGGCAACAATCACCAACAAAGGCAGCACCATGACGACTACTCTCAAGCGCGCAACGGCGTTCGCCACCGCCGTGTTGCTCGCAGCCGGCGTCGGACTTGCGAGCGCGGCGACGGTTCACGTCAAGCTGACGGGCAAGCACGAGGTGCCGGCAGTGAAGACGATGGCCCACGGCTCCGGTGTGATCGAGGTTGCGGCCGATGGCACGGTGACCGGCAAGGTCACCACCCATGGCATGAAGGGGATCATGGCTCACATTCATGAGGGAGCACCGGGTGAGGACGGCAAGCCGATCATCGCTCTTGCCCAGGGCCCGGAGGGCACCTGGAGCGTGCCTCCCGGCTCCAAGCTCACTGCCGATCAGTTGAAGGAATTCCGCGCGGGCCACCTCTACGTCAATGTGCACAGCGATGCGCACAAGGCCGGTGAGATTCGCGGTCAGCTCAAGCCTTAGAATAGGAAACAAGTATAACTTACTGATAATGCGGCAGATATTCGTCTGCTGCAGAGTTCCCGGTTGCGTTTGCAATCCCGGACAGACCTTGGAGCGCATCACGCCGGGCCCGGCGGAACGAGCCTATCGTTAGCGGGATGAATATGTCGCCCCCGAGCCTCGAGGGCCTGCAGGATTCCCCCTATGCGGCGGAGCTGCGCAGGTCGGATCCGGCGTCGCGCTTTGCTGCGGCGATGGAGGCTGACTATCAGCAGACCTTCCTGCGGGACAACCGTACGCTGGTGCGGCTCTCCTGCACGCTCGCGGTGCTGCTCATCGGACTGCGCGGCCTCGAGGTTCTGATCGGCATCGGCGCCGGCGAGCCTTCACCACTGGCCTTCCTCTGCGCGCTCGGCGACTCGGTGATCCTCGTCTGGCTCGCGTGGGGCCGCGGCTATGAGCGCTTCTACCTCTCCTGGGCTCCGGTTCTCATCCTGCTGAGAAGCTGCCTGGTCGCGACCGAGCTCGTGCGCGTAGCCGCCCACGGGCAGCTCGATATGCTGATGCTGCTGCCGCTCCTCCTCATCGGTCCCTTCTTCTTCATGGGGCTGAGATACCGAACGGCGCTGCTCATCGTCTGCCTGACCGGCGCCTCGATGCTGGCCGCGGCCATTGCCTACCATTTGCCGCCGCCGGTCGCCTTTCATGCCGGGGCGTTCGCGGGGATTTCGATCGCCACCCTGGCCGTCGCAGCCCAGCAGATCGAGAAACGCTGCCGTCGGGCCTTCCTCGAGAGCCACCTGGTTGCCGAGCTGGCGCAGCACGACGTACTCACCTGGACCAAGAACCGGCGCGTATTCGATGAGTACCTGCCGCGGCTGTGGCGCCAGGCGGCCGAGGACGGTCGCTCGCTCGCGATCCTGTTGCTCGACGTCGATCACTTCAAGCCCTACAACGATCGCTACGGCCACCAGGCGGGCGATATTGCACTGCGCAAGGTCGCACACGCGATCCAGGCCTGCGTGCGCCGGCCGCTCGATCTGGTCGCCCGCTACGGTGGCGAGGAGTTCACGGCGATCCTCTATGACACGGACGCGAGTCGCACGGCGAGCGCGGCGGAGCGCATGCGCAAAGCCGTGGAGGAATTGGCCATCGAGCATCGTGGCTCACGCGCGGGCGCCATGCTGACCATCAGCATAGGTGCCGCAGTGATCGCGCCGGATCCCAGGCGCAGCCCGGGCGGTGCGGTTCAGCTCGCCGACGAGGCACTGTACCGCGCGAAGTCGAAGGGGCGTAATCGCCTCGAGATCGTGGACGATAGCGAATACCGGCTGCTCGTCACCGGCGTGTTCTCGAAGGACCTGGCGGATACGCTCAAGCGGGGCGCGGGCCGGCAGTGAGCCGGGATCAGCGCTTGCCGGGTGAGCGGCATGGCCGACAAGACGTCCCGCCGCTCGCAGGAACCCGCAGTCCCCGGGCGCAAATCAACACCACGCCCGCCGCGGGGCCCCTCATCGGAGGGAGCCGGCAGCCCGCAGCCGATCCGCATCGGGCCGCTCTCCTGGCTCATCCTGGCTCTCCTCATCGTCTGGAACGCCTGGGCCTTCATGCCCCACCGAAATGTCGAGGTAGCGCTTCCGTACAGTGAGTTCGTGAGTCAGGTCGCGGGCGGCAACGTGACGGCAGTGAGTATCGTGGGCGCGGCGATCACGGGAAGCTTCGCCCGTCCGGTCACCTGGCCGCAGCCGAAAGCGCGGCAGCCTCAGAGAGCGCCGCCTGCCGCGGCCCAGCCGGGCGGCCCGCCTGGAGGGGCGAAGTCGGGCAGCGCGCCTGCCGCGGCCAAGTCGAGCAGCGCGCCTGCCGCGGCCAAGTCGAACAGCGCACCTGCCGCGGCCAACCCGGGCAGCGCGCCTACGCCGGCCCGACGAGGCAACGCGCTCCCACCGTCCAGCGCGGCTTTCTCCCGTGGCGAGCACCCTCAGCGCTACTCGCGCTTCAGCACCACCTACCCGAGCGAGGTCGGCGATGCCACGCTGATGCCGCTCCTGCGCTCGCACCACGTCACCATCGAGGTGCAGCCGCCCTCACCGCCATGGCTCGAGCTGCTGCTCACCAACGGACTTCCGGTCGTGCTCATGTTGGGGGTGCTGGTCTGGATGGGACGGCAGGCGGCCCGAGCACAATCGGCCGGCGGAGTGTTCGGGTTCGGGCGCAACCGCGCCCGGCGCTACGCCGAGGATCGGCCGCCGGTCACCTTCGCGGATGTGGCCGGGGCGGATGAGGCGAAGCAGGATCTGCGTGAAGTGGTCGACTTCCTGAGCCATCCTTCGAAATATCTCGCGATCGGTGCGCGCATTCCGCGCGGCGTTCTACTGGTAGGTCCTCCAGGCACGGGCAAGACACTGCTCGCGCGCGCGGTGGCCGGTGAGGCGGGAGTGCCCTTCTTCCACATCAGCGGCTCGGAGTTCGTCGAGATGTTCGTCGGTGTTGGCGCGAGCCGGGTGCGGGACCTCTTCTCACAGGCCAAGGCCGCTCAGCCGGCGATCGTGTTCGTGGATGAGCTCGATGCCGTCGGACGCCGGCGCGGAGCGGGGGTCGGCACCGTGAACGACGAGCGCGAGCAGACGCTCAACCAGCTGCTCGTGGAGATGGACGGATTCGATCAGAGCCAGCAGATCATCCTGCTCGCGGCAACCAACCGTCCCGACGTGCTCGACCCGGCGTTGCTGCGGCCCGGCCGGTTCGACCGACAGGTCATGGTGCCGCTGCCGGACTGGCGCGGCAGGGAAGGCATCCTGCGTATCCATACGCGGCATCTGCAGCTTGCCGAGGATGTCAGTCTCGAGCCCCTGGCGCGCACGGCCACCGGACTTTCCGGCGCCGATCTCGCCAACCTCTGCAACGAGGCCGCTCTGATGGCCGCGCGCCAGAACCGCAAGCAGGTCGCAATGGAAGACTTCGAGCGCGCCTGGGACAAGACCGTGCTGGGCGCGGAGCGCCGCCTGGTGATGACACCCAGGGACCGGCGCGTGACGGCCTATCACGAGAGCGGTCATGCGGTGGTTGCGTGGCTCACCGCGGCCGCCGATCCGGTGCGCAAGGTGAGCATCGTGCCTCACGGGCGGGCGCTCGGGGTTACCGAGCAGCTTCCCCAGGAGGACCGCTACAACATGAGCCGCGCGGAACTGGTGGCGCGGCTCGATGTCATGTTGGGCGGACGCACTTCGGAGAGCCTGGTGTTCGGAGAGATCACCACCGGAGCGGAGAACGACCTGGTGCAGGCGACGCGGCTCGCGCGTCGCATGATCACGCGCTGGGGAATGGGCACCCTCGGCCCGGTCGCCTTCGATGCGCAGGATGAGCAGCCGTTCCTCGGCTACCATAGCGGACAGGGGCGCGACTACAGCGAGGCCACGGCCGCCCGTGTCGATCGGGAGGTGGAGAGGATGCTCGCGGAGCGCCAAAGCGCGGTGCTGCGCCTGCTGAGCTCGGCACGGGAGCGGTTGGATGCGCTCGTGGAGGCGCTGCTGCGCGAGGAGACCCTCGGCGTCACCGAGCTGGGGCGCATCCTCGGGCCGCGGCCTGCCGCTCTCGAGGCGCCGCCCGAGCCCGGTCTCACGCCGAAGGCAAGCTCGGGCGTGGCCTGATCCCCGCGGGCGCCGGTGCGCCCGTAACCGACTGCCGGAGGTGCGCGATGGCGGACCCACTTTCCCCGGAATTGCTGCGACGGATGGACGAATACTGGCGGGCCGCCAACTATCTGGCCGTCGGTCAGATCTATCTTTACGACAATCCGCTGCTGCGCGAGCCTCTGCAGCCCCGGCACATCAAGCCCCGCCTGCTCGGACACTGGGGTACGACTCCCGGACAGAACTTCATCTACGTGCATCTCAACCGGATCATCCGCCAGTACGACCTCAAGATGATCTACATCGCAGGTCCCGGCCACGGCGGCCCGGCGCTGGTCGGCAATACCTACCTGGAAGGCAGCTACACCGAGCGCTATCCCAACATCACGCGCGACGAGGCCGGCTTGGCGAAGCTCTTCAAGCAGTTCTCCTTCCCGGGCGGCATACCGAGCCACGTCGCGCCGGAGACACCGGGCTCCATTCACGAGGGCGGCGAGCTCGGCTATTCGCTGAGCCACGCATTCGGCGCGGTGTTCGACAACCCCGGGCTCATCGTCGCCTGTGTCATCGGCGATGGCGAGGCCGAGACCGGTCCGCTCGCGGCCGGCTGGCACAGCAACAAGTTCCTGAATCCCGCGACCGACGGGGCGGTGCTGCCCATCCTGCACCTGAACGGCTACAAGATCGCCAACCCGACGGTGCTCGCGCGCATCGGCCACGAGGAGCTCGCCGAATATCTGCGGGGCTGCGGCTACAGCCCGTATTTCGTCGAAGGCGACGATCCGGCGCGCATGCATCAGGTCATGGCGGGTACGCTCGATGAGGTGATCGGCGAGGTCAAGCGCATCCAGGCGGCGGCGCGATCGGGCCCGCGCCGGGAGCGGCCGCGGTGGCCGATGATCGTGCTGCGCACGCCCAAGGGGTGGACGGGACCGAAGGTCGTCGATGGCGAGCAGGTCGAGGGTACGTTCCGCGCACACCAGGTGCCGCTGGCAGAGGTGCGTACCAACCCACGGCATCTGCAATTGCTCGAGCAGTGGATGCGCAGCTATCGGCCGCAGGAGCTGTTCGACGATCGCGGCGCCCTGCGGCCTGAGCTCACAGCGCTCGCACCGGAAGGGGAGCGGCGGATGGGAGCCAACCCGCATGCCAACGGCGGGCTCCTCCTCAGGGATCTGGCGCTACCCGACTTTCGCGAATATGCCGTGGCCGTGCCGCGCCCCGGCGAAGTCGACGCGGAGGACACACGGGTCCTCGGGCGATTCCTGCGGGATGTCGTGAAGCTCAATCAGCGGCCGCGGATCTTCCGCCTCTTCGGACCCGATGAGACCAACTCCAACCGGCTGGGCGCCGTGTTCGAGGCGACCGAGCGGCAGTGGCTGGCCGAGCGTGTCCCGGGCGATGATCACCTGGCGCCGGAGGGGAGTGTCATGGAGGTACTGAGCGAGCACCAGTGCCAGGGCTGGCTCGAGGGGTACCTGCTCACCGGCCGGCACGGCATATTCAACTCCTACGAGGCGTTCGTGCACATCGTCGACTCGATGTTCAACCAGCACGCCAAGTGGCTCAAGGTGACGCGGGAGATACCCTGGCGGCGGCCGCTCGCCTCACTCAACTACCTGCTCTCCTCGCACGTGTGGCGGCAGGATCACAACGGCTTCACGCATCAGGACCCGGGGTTCATCGATCTCGTGGTGAACAAGAAGGCCGACATCATCCGGGTCTACCTGCCGCCGGATGCCAACTGCCTGCTGTCGGTGATGGATCACTGCCTGCGCAGCCGCCACTACGTCAACGTGGTGGTGGCGGGCAAGCATCCGGCACCGCAGTGGCTCACCATGGAGCAGGCGGTCAGGCACTGTACGTCCGGGATCGGCATTTGGGAGTGGGCGAGCACGGACCGGGGGAGTGAGCCGGATGTCATCATGGCGTGCGCGGGGGATGTGCCTACGCTCGAGACACTGGCGGCGGTGAAGCTGCTGCGCAGCCTCGTGCCGGAGCTCAAGATCAGAATGATCAACGTGGTCGACCTCATGAAGCTCGTGCCGGAGACTGAGCATCCGCACGGCCTGAGCGACCGGGATTTCGATGCGCTCTTCACACGCGACAAGCCGGTCATCTTCGCTTTCCACGGCTATCCCTGGCTGATCCACCGTCTGGCCTATCGGCGCGCGAACCACGTCAACTTCCACGTGCGCGGCTACAAGGAGGAGGGCACGATCACGACGCCGTTCGATATGGCGGTGCTCAACGACCTCGACCGGTTCCATCTGGTCTCGGACACGATCGACCGGCTGCCGCAGCTGGCCTCGCGCGCGGGCTACATCAAGCAGGCAATGCGCGAGAAGCTGATCGAGCACCGTGAGTACATTCGCAATGCGGGCGAAGACATGCCCGAGATTCTCTCCTGGCGGTGGCTCACGTAGCGGCCATCCAGCTCTCGCCGACACGACGGGCGCGGTCTTCGGCCGCGAGCTTGAGGAGGTGCGCGAGCAGGGAGCGCTCGGCAAGGGAGTGGAGTTGGGAAGGAACGTCGTCGTAGACCCGCCGGACCAGGGTGGCGAGATCGGCCGGATGCCCGCCCGGCAGGGCGGTGAGCACTTTGGCTTCACGACGGAGGCGATGTTGGATCAGGGCCGCGATCGCGCAGTGGGGCTCTGCGATGAGCGTGCCGTGGCCGGGGGCGAGCTGCTCGAGGGGCTCGCGCAGGAGCGCCTCGAGGGAGGCGATGTAGGCGGCCATGTCGCCATCGGGAGGATCGATGACCACCGTCGACCCCTGGATGATGTGATCGCCCGTGAAGAGCACGCGCTGCGCTTCCAGGAGGAAGCAGAGATGGTTGGAAGCGTGCCCCGGCGTGTGGATGACCCGCAGTGTCACGCCGGCGCCGACCGTGAGGCGGTCATCGTGGCGCAGCTCCCGATCGGGCTGGAACGTGCCGTCCTGCCAGTGGTGGTGGGCCGTCACTCGACCGAGCAAGGTCGCTCCCGTGGCCGCCTTCAGAGGCGCGGCGCCCGGTGAGTGATCCTTGTGCGTGTGCGTGACCAGGATGTGACGGATGGCTCCGGGGGCCGCCTCGATGAGCGCGCGGATGTGCTGCTCATCGGCCGGGCCGGGATCGATCACGGCCCAATCTTCGCCCGCTCCGATGAGATAACTGTTGGTGCCGGGCCCGGTCATCATCCCCGGATTGCGCGCGGTGAGGCGCCAGAGATGGCTCGACAGGCGTACGGCAACACCGGGCTGAATGCCGTCGTCGCGAGGAGGGCGTGGCGAGGCGCCTTGCTTCCCGGTCATATCCTCATGCTAGCACGGCGGGCCGGATCCGCCCCTGAGGCCGCCCGCGCTCAGCGCGCCTCAGTCACCGAAGCCGCACGCGCCCGAGCCACAGGGGCCGCTGCCGCAGCCCGGGGCTGCACATGCGGCCTCGCCTGCGGCCGTGCCCGAGTTGATGAAACCGGCAGAGATCAATTTCTCGACCGGCGCGGCCGGGTCGGTCTTCCCCGCGGCAATCCCGGCCCGCTCGCAAAGCTCACCCCAGGTCGAGAGCCGCTCGGCCATGTTGTGCCGGACTTCGACCAGGCGGTCATTGGCTGCGCAGCGATATTCGTAGGTCGGCACCGTCTCACTCCCGCGGTTTCGCGCTCGCGAAATATAGCAGGAATCATTGCGTCACGAACTCTCGTGTGTCAGATTTCGATGCATGAAGAAAGCCTTTCTCTGCGATGCCGTGCGCACGCCCATAGGCCGTTACGGCGGCGTCCTTGCCGCGGTGCGGACGGACGATCTTGCTGCCATCCCCATTCGTGCGCTGCTTTCCCGGCAGCCCAAGGTCGATTGGGGCGCGCTCGATGACCTCGTTTACGGATGCGCCAATCAGGCGGGCGAGGACAACCGCAATGTCGCACGCATGGCGCTGCTGCTCGCCGGACTGCCGCAGGAAGTCCCGGGGGCGACGGTCAATCGGCTGTGCGGCTCGGGGCTCGATGCGGTCGCGATCGCCGCCCGCGCGATCGCCTCGGGGGAAGCGGACCTCATGATTGCCGGCGGCGTCGAGAGCATGAGCCGTGCTCCGTTCGTGGTGTCCAAGGCGCAGACTCCATTCGCACGCGACATGGAATTCCACGACACGACGATCGGCTGGCGCTTCGTCAATCCCATCATCAAGGAGCAGTACGGCATCGACTCGATGCCCGAGACGGCGGAGAATGTCGCCGAGCAATGTGGGATCAGTCGCGCAGATCAGGACGCGTTTGCGCTGCGCAGTCAACAGCGTGCTGCGGCCGCCCAAGCCAACGGTAACCTGGCGCAGGAGATCGTGCCGGTCTCCATTCCCGCGCGCAAAGGGAACCCGACGATCGTCGACCGCGATGAGCATCCCCGTGCGACCAGCCTGGAGGCGCTGGCGAAGCTCGGCACACCCTTTCGCCGTGGCGGGACAGTGACGGCGGGAAATGCCTCCGGTGTCAACGACGGCGCCGGTGCGTTGTTGCTGGCGAGCGAAGCGGCCGTTGCAAGATACGGACTCACTCCGCGGGCACGCATCCTCGGCGCAGCCGTAGCGGGTGTGCCGCCGCGGGTCATGGGTCTCGGACCGGTTCCAGCCACACGGCGGCTGTTGGATCGGCTGGGGTTGAGCATCGGTGACTTCGATCTCGTGGAGCTCAATGAGGCATTTGCGGCGCAGGCCCTTGCCGTCCTGCGCGAGCTTGGGGTCGCTGACGATGCTGCGCACGTCAATCCTCAGGGGGGCGCGATCGCGCTCGGCCATCCCCTCGGCATGAGCGGTGCGCGCCTCGCCACCACTGCGATGTATCAGCTGCAGCGCTCCGGTGGCCGGCGGGCGCTCTGCACGATGTGCATCGGCGTGGGCCAGGGCATCGCACTCGCGCTGGAGCGGGTCTGACGTGAGCGCATCACCGGTTACCTTCGAGGACATCGAGGCCGCCGCGCACCGCATCGAGGGCATCGCGCACCGTACGCCGGTGATGACCTCGCGGACGGCTGATGCGAAAGCCAGTGGCGAGCTTTTCTTCAAGTGTGAGAATCTGCAACGCGGTGGCGCATTCAAATTTCGGGGGGCGTACAACGCCATTGCGAGTCTGAGTGAGGAGCAGCGTCGAAACGGAGTGATTGCCTACTCATCCGGCAATCACGCACAGGCCGTGGCGCTTGCGGGACGCCTGCAGAGTGTCGGGACGACGATCGTGATGCCGAAGGACGCGCCGGCCGCCAAGGTCAGCGCGACCCGGGAATACGGCGGCGAGATCGTCTTCTATGACCGCTATACGGAAAGCCGCGAGGAGATCTGCGCGACACTCGCGGCCGAGCGGGGTCTGAGCGTCGTTCCGCCATACGACGATCCACGCGTGATCGCCGGACAGGGCACGGCTGCACGGGAGCTCTTCCAGACGAGCGGTGAGCTCGATGTGCTGCTGGTCAGCCTCGGGGGAGGGGGATTGCTGGCGGGCAGCGCGCTCGCGGCGAAGGCATTGAGTCCGCGCTGCCGGGTGATCGGCGTGGAGCCTGAGGCGGGCAACGATGGGCAGCAGTCGTTTCGCGCAGGTAAGGTGGTTCGCATCCCCGTGCCACGCTCCATCGCCGATGGGGCCCTTACCACCCATATCGGGGAAAACAACTTCCCGATCATCCGGGCGCTGGTTCATGACGTCGTCACGGTGAGCGATCAGATGTTGATCGATGCCATGAGATTCTTCGCCGAGCGGATGAAGATCGTGGTCGAGCCCACCGGCTGCCTGGGCACCGCCGCGGCTTTCTCGAGGCAGGTTCACCAGCCGGGAGAGCGTGTCGGCATCCTGATCAGCGGCGGCAACATCGATCTGCCCCGCTACGCCGAGCTCCTGCGCTGAGATCAGCCGCATGGCGGTGGCGCCAACGTACGCGCGGTCCTAGAGCAGGTCGAGGGGAGCTGCCGATGCATCAACATCGCTTGCCGTGGGGTGTGCGCTGCCTCATTTGGGCGGCGTGCTTGCCGCTGGTGGCTCTCGCGAAACCCGCGATAACGGCAGGCTGGGTCGGCTCTTGGGCATCCGCGCAGCAGATCCCGGAACCGCGGAATGCGCTGCCGTCGGCGGCGTTACGGGATGCGACGCTGAGACAGATCGTGCATCTGACGATGGGGGGCAAGGAGCTACGCGTGCGGTTGTCGAACGCCTTCGGGACCAGGCCGCTCACAATCCTGGCCGTCCACGTTGCGCGCCCGGTGTCCAAGAGCCTGGGCAGCATCGATCCGGCAACCGATACGGCACTCGAGTTCGCGGGCCGCTCGTCGGTGACGATACCGGCGGGTGCGCAGTACTACTCCGATCCGGTTACTTTCGATGCACGGGCGCTCTCGGAGCTCGCCATCACGCTCCATCTCGAGATGCCGCCGGCACGGCAGACGAGTCATCCGGGCTCGCGCGAGACATCCTTCCTCCTACACGGCGATCATGTCGCAGACGCCACGCTGCCGGGCGCCACCACGGTCGAGCACTGGTTCCTGATCTCCGGGGTCGATGTTCGCGAGGGCGTCGGCCGCGCTGCGATCGTCATCCTCGGTGACTCAATCACGGACGGGCATGCGACGCTCACCAACTCAGATACCCGCTGGCCGGATGACTTCGCGCGCCGCCTGCAATCCTCACCGGCGACGCGTCGGCTGAGCGTGCTCAATGCCGGCATGGGAGGCAATCGTCTGCTTCTCGACTCGCTGGGGCCAAACGCTCTGGCGCGCTTCGATCGCGATGTACTCGCGCAAGCGGGGGTGCGTTACCTGATCGTGCTGGAGGGCAGCAACGATCTCGGCGAAGCGACGCGGCTGGCGCCGATTTCCGCCGCAGGGCACACCCAGCTCGCGCACGACATCATCGGGGCGTACGAGCAAATCGTTCTGCGCGCCCACGCGCACGGCATTCTCGTCATGGGAGGAACGCTCACGCCTGATATGGGCTCGGACTACTTTCATCCCTCGGCGGCGAGCGAGGCCGATCGGCAGGCGATCAACGCCTGGATCAGGCAGCCGGGCCATTTCGATGCCGTGATCGACTTCGACCGGGTGGTGGGTGATCCCCAGCATCCGGGCCGGCTGCTGCCCGTCTACGATTCCGGCGATCATCTGCATCCCTCGCCGGCCGGTTATCGAGCGATGGCAGCAGCCATCCCGCTCAAATTCTTTACGCCGCGCACGGGCTTGACCGGCTCACGCCCTCAGAAATGAAGGTCGAGTGTCATCCCGCCGTAATTGACCGGATGACCTCCCGCCGAGCGGATGAGTGTGCCTGCATCGCCGTGCACGTAGGAGACGGCGAGCTGTGCGTATGGCGAGACTGTCCAGTCCGCGCGCAGATAGGCGAGGGTGGTAACGTACGAGGGTCCCATTCCCCGGCCGGGCAGTGCGGGGATGCCGGGCGGACCATAGACGGCATCGAGCTTCGATACACGGAAGATGACATCGGCGCCTGCGCGCGCGCTCAGCGACGGGGTCAGCGTACAGGTGATGTTAGGCTGGGCATCAGCGGTGTTGCCCGGATAGTACACCGGCGCGTCGCTGAAGTAGCCGAGGTTGGGATAGAGGACATCGAACGTCCCCAGGGTCCGGTCGCCGGGCCGGCGATCCCCGCTCGCGTAGCCGAAGCTCGCGGCGATCCGCGGCTGCCCTGGCCATGGCGCATGCCAGCCGACATCGCCCGCGGCCCCGAACGCGTCGATTTTCCCCGCACCGAAAGTGCCATATTGGCGCGCCGCCTGCAGCGCATAGTCCCAAGTCGCATCGAGCCCGCTCAGACGAAGGCCGATCGTGCGGCGATCGTCGCTCGCTGCCCCCTGCTCGTAGACGGCACGAGCGCGGTCGCGCTCGAAGAAGAAGACGTTGAGGAGCGGCGCCCGCGGATCCGTACCGACCCGCTGTTGCAGCCAGCCCCCGAGGAACTTCTCCGCCGGGTTGCCGCGATCATCGAAAGATCGTTGCCGGTTGAGGACCGGCCGGCCATAAAAGGCCACCGCATCGACCCCCGCGATCCGCGCCGCGAGATGAGCCATGTCGAAGGCGAGCCGGAGATTCGCCGCCTCGCGGAGGGAGACCAGGCGGTTGCCACCGGCATCGAGCTCCTGTCGGCCGATGCGAAGGACGGCGGCATCGGGCAGCGGCACATCGATGAAGGCCTGGGCGATGTCCGCCCGACTGCGATCGAAGGGCCGCTCGGCGGGCTTGCGACCCGCATCCGTCGCGGCGGAGAGTTGCAGGAAGGCCCGCAGGCCGAGCGAGGTGCGCAGGTCGGCATGGGTCAGAAATCGCTCGCCGAACGCCGTGTAGGCCTCATCGCCGCGTCCGAGGCCGTAATCGGGGGAGTCGAGATATTCCGACTTCAGCCGATACTCACCGCCGAGCGTCAGCCATACCGAGCCGGATGAGTCGAGAGGAATGTAGCGCAGCTCATCGAGTCCGCGCACGGAGCGTTGATCATCCCGCAGGGCGCTGCAGTCCTCCGCCCAGCGGAAGAGCTTCACCGGGCAGAGCGCTGCCGGTGTCGATGCTCGTGTTGGTGCTGGCGCAGCAGCGGCGAGCCGCGCCGCGAGAAACGCGCCTGCGAGCATCGCGAGGCACCGGGCCGCCCGGTAGCCGCAATTCGCGTGGCCGGATCTGCTTCCGGCACGCGCAGTCAGGGACACACGGCGCCCGTTGCAACCCAGCGCCTGGCAAGCGCAACGAAGGCCCGATGAGAGATCGGCGGCGTCGAGCGGGGCCGGCCGTGTGCATCGGTGCCGGGGGACCAGGCCCAGCGTACGAACGAGGTCTCGAGGTGCGCTGCGAGCCCGGCGGGCTCGAGGCCCCCCTTTCGGGGATCGAACAGCACCCGGCAGAGCTGCGAGGGCGTCAGTCCTTCCCACGCCATGGAGAGCGGTGCCAGATGCCAGTCGGGGGCGCCGGGCACGCCCGAGGCGGCCTGGTTGCCACTCTGGTGGCATGTGCTGCAGCGCAGGCCCACCGCGCCATGACCGTCCGCCCCGCGGGAGACGTTCATGATGTGGCGGTGCCGGTCATCGCCCTGGCGCGGAAAGCCGGTGTTGGTATGGCAGTTCATGCAGCGCGGATGCTCGAGCACCGGCAGCATCTGCTCGAAGAGCGCAGCGGACCGCGACTCGCGAGCGGATGCCGCACTGGCGGGTGCGTGTGCCGGTTCGCCAACATCGGCGGCACGGCCCGTCGGTACACTCGCCAATGCCATTACGCATGCGAGGGCCGCTGCCCGCGCGCTGGGGTGGCCTGCCGGCCTCCGCCCTGACACGATCAGCTCCTCACGACCCGGCTCGGGTGGCGAGAGCCGCAGCGGTGTGCACCGCCTTGCGGATCCGCTCGTATGTGCCGCAGCGGCAAATGTTGGTGACGGCTGCGTCGATGTCGGCGTCGGTCGGCGCGCGGTTGGCGGCGAGGAGCGCCGAAACGGCCATGATCATTCCGCTCTGGCAATAGCCGCACTGCGGTACCTGCTCGCGAATCCATGCCTGCACGGGATGCGAGCGCCCGTGCGAGAGCCCCTCGATGGTCGTGACCTGCCGTCCGCGGGCGGCGGCGACCGGAAAGGAGCACGAGCGCACGGCGTTGCCGTCGATGTGCACGGTACACGCGCCGCAGAGCGCCTTCCCGCAGCCGTACTTCGTACCGGTGAGGCCGAGTTGCTCGCGCAGAATCCAGAGGAGCGGGGTGGCCGGATCGGCCTCGATGCGCACGGGCTCGCCGTTGACGCTGAGCTGCATCATTTCGTGTTCCTCACGCACGTCCCGAGGCGAGCCGCAGAGCGGACTCGCCGAGCGGCAGGGTGCGGATCCGCCGGCCGCTCGCGTTGAAGATCGCATTGGCGACCGCTGCCTGCACGGGGACGGGGCCGAGCTCGCCCGTGCCGCCGAGCGCCGCGCCGCTCTCGACGAAATGCACCTCGCAAGGGGGTGTCTCCCATAGATGCAGCGGCTCGAAACCGTCGAAGTTGGATTGAACGGCGCGTCCGCTGTCGAAGGTGATAGCCGTCTTCATTCCCGAGAGTCCCCAGACGATGCCGCCGAGCACGTTGGAGGTCGCAATGCCGGGATCGAGGATGCGCCCACAATCGAGAACGGCGACGATGCGCCGAATGCGCACCTCGCCACCGGCGACCGAGACTTCCGCGGCATGCGCTGTAATCCCGCCGAACGCCCGCGCGAGCGCCATCCCGCGGCCTGACCCTCGAGGAAGCGGGCGCGACCAGTCCGCCTTCTCGGCGAGCACCTCGAGCAGCTTCAGGGCCCGCGCGTTTTTGGCGAGCGCGGTCCGCCGCAGTTGCAGGGGATCGAGCTGCGCAGCGAGGGCGAGCTCATCGATGAAGCTTTCCAGGACGAAGTTGTTGGTGCCATGTCCCGTCGTGCGCCACACCGAGACCGGCACATCGAGCTCGAGGCGATGCTGCTCGACCCGCTGATGGGCAACGTCGTAAGGAATGTCGATCACCCCTTCCACCGACATCGGGTCATACTGCGGCGGCGGCAGCAGCGGCTGCGTCCAGTCCCTGGCCTGCGGGAACGCACCGCGCGGGAAGATGTAGAGCATGTAAGAGGGGGAGACGACCCGGTGCGTGAGCGCGGTCAGCACTCCGGAGCTCGAGACAGCACCCGTGATCTCGTGGAGCATCGCGGGCCGGTACGCATCGTGCGTCATGTCCTCTTCGCGTGACCAGATGAGCTTGACGGGCGCCTTCACCGCCATCGCGATGAGCAGCGCCTGCTTCACGAAATCTGCGAGCAATCGCCGGCCGAAGCCGCCGCCGATCAGTGTCCGATGGACGGTGATGCGCTCACCCGGCAAGCCCGTGACCTGCATTGCCACGTTCTGCGTAATCTCGACGCCCTGAGTCGGGACCCAGATGTCGCATCTGCCGTGGGCAATCTGCGCCGTGCAGTTCATCGGCTCCATGGTGGCGTGCGCCTGGAACGGAATTTCGTACACGGCAGTTCGGCGGACGGCTGACGCCTGGAGAGCGGCTGAGGAATCGCCCGTATTCTTGTAGACGTGGAACGGTCCCGACGCGAGCCGCTCGCGATAGATGGCCGGCAGCGCTCGTGGCCTCCCGAGTCGGCTGCCCTCATCGCTCCAGGTGAGGTCGGCAGACTCGAGCGCCTGATGGGCCTGCCAATACGTACGCGCCACGACCGCCAATCCGTTCGGCACTTCGACGACGGCAATGACGCCGGGTTTGCTGCGCAGCGCCGCTGCATCGTAACGCGAGAGGCGCGCACCGAAACGCGGCGCGCAGCGCACTGCCGCGAGCAGCATGCCGGGAACTTTCACATCGATCCCGAACACGGCGCTGCCGTCCACCTTGGACGGAATGTCCCAGCGCGGCACGGCCCGGCCCGCGAACGCAGGATTTGGGCGCAGGGGAGGGTGTGCCGGCACCGGCAGACGCGCCGCCTCTTCGGCAATCTCGCCGAAGCGCACGGAGCGGCCGTCGGCGGCATGCACGGCGCCCGTTGCGACCGACAGCGAGCTGGCCTCGACGCCGAGCCGCGCGGCAGCGGCCGATATGAGCATCTCGCGCGCCGCAGCGCCCATGCGGCGCATGACCTCGTAGAAGGAGGTGATGCTCTGGCTGTTGCCGGTGAACATCCAGTGATACACCGGATCGCGATAGGCAGGATCGAAGGGCGCGAACTCGATGCGCACCCCGTCCCACGGCAGATAGAGCTCATCCGCCAGGGCGGCTGCGAGCGTCGTCGTCGTGCCCTGTCCCATCTCGGACTGAGAGGCGATCAGGGTCACCGAGCCGTCCGGTGCGATGCTCACCCAGGCCGTCACGAGACGCGCGGCATCGGGTTTCGCGCGGGCTGCGGTGCCGGCGCGGCTGCTGTCAGCGGCGGAGGATGCCTCCTGCGCGGCGCCCGAACCCGGCAACCATGCGGCGCAGAGGAGCAGCCCGCCGCCGGCCGCGCCCCATTTCAACACATCCCGCCGGCCCACCTGTTGTCTCGGGGAAAGCATGAAGGCAAGCATACGAAGGGACCGGCCCACTTCAACGCACCACTTGGTAAGTGCGCGGCGGCGCGCGCCGGGATTTGCTGACAGGGAGCGCGCCCGAGGCGTAAAGTAGGCGACATGCCCAAGAAGCTCGCGAAGCGATTCAACTGTCCGACGGAGTTCGCCCTCGACGTGCTCGGCGGGAAATGGAAGACGGTCCTTCTCTGTTACCTCAAGGAAAGACCCTGCCGCTACCGGGAGCTGCGCCTGCTCGTACCGCGGCTCAGCGACAAAGTGCTGACCGAGCGCCTGCGCGAGCTCACGGAGAAGGGACTCGTGATGAAGCGCAAGGAGGATGGGCACGCATCAGTCGTCACTTATTCGCTCACTCCCAAGGGTCAGACCCTGGGCAAGCTCCTCAGCGAGCTCTATGCCTGGGGTGAGCAGCACGCTGCGGCCTTCGGCGTCGAAGTTGGCGAGCCGCTGAAGCGCCTCGGGATGAGGCGCTGAGTCCACCGCCCGAGCTAAGCACGCGCGCTGCGGCCCGGGCGCGAGGCCCGGCCCTGATTTGCAGCCGCTTCGAGCAGGCCGCGGACCTGCCACTCCGGTACCGGCCTGCCGAACAGGTAGCCTTGCATGGCGCTACAGCCGAGCTCGTGGAGCACGTCCCGCTGCGCCGCGGTCTCGACACCCTCCGCCACGGCCAGCTTGTCGAGGCCTTGCGTCATGCGCAGGATGGTCCGCACCAACTGCAGTGCGATCAGGCTGTCCGGCAGCTCGACGATGAACGACCGGTCGATCTTCACCACATCGAAGGGTAGCCGCTGCAGTTGGCTGAGCGATGAATAGCCGGTGCCGAAGTCATCGAGCGCCAGGCGCAGGCCGAGGTGGTGAAGTCTCTCGAGTGTTGCGATCACCTGCGGCCCGTTGGCGATGGCCCCTTCGGTGACCTCCAGTTGTATCTCGGAGGCGTCGATTTCCCGCTCACCCATCAACACGTGCAATTGCTCGAGGAAGGAGCCCGATTGCAGCTGCTTGGGTGCGACGTTGATGGAGACATAGGCGGGTGCGATGCCCGCACTGCGCCAGAGCGCGAAGTCCGCGCAGGCCTGCTCGAGAACCCAGTCGCCGATCTTGAGGATGAGGCTGCTCTGCTCGGCGATCGGAATGAACTCGCCGGGGCCGATCTCGGCTCCGGAGGGCCGGGCCCAGCGCACCAGCGCCTCGACGCCCGTGAGCTGCCCGGCGCGCATGATGGGCTGATAGTAGAGCCGCAACTCGCGGCGGGCGACGGCCGCCTGCAGCGCGATCTCGATGGAGATCCGCTCTTCCATCCGCCGGTGCATCTCGGGCGAGAAGAGCGCGGTGCCGTTGCGGCCCTGCTCCTTCGCGTGATACATCGCGATGTCTGCGTTGCGCAGCAGCAGGTCCACCGTGGCGCCATCGGTTGGAATCAAAGCGATGCCGATGCTGGCCGAGACGCGGCGCTCGGCGCCGGCGACGGCAATCGGCGTCTGCATGGCCTCGAGAACCCGTGCTGCCGCCGCGACCGCAGCCACGGCTCCTGCCTCTCCGGCAAGCATGATCGCGAATTCATCGCCGCCCAGCCGAGCCACCGCATCGCCCCGGCGCGCGCAACGCCGCAGCCTGTCCGCAACCTCTTTCAACAGCGTGTCGCCGGCCTCGTGACCGGCGCTGTCGTTGACCTTCTTGAACTCATCGAGGTCGATGTAGAGCAGGGCGGAGGTCTGGCCGGATGAGAGACACTCGCGCAGCTGCTGGCGGAAGAAGTCGCGATTGCTGAGGCCGGTCAAGCCGTCGATGTGTGCCCGTCGCTGCAGCTCGCGATGCTGGTCGCGCAGACTGCGGGCCATGCGGTTGAAATCGTCTCCGAGATCGGAGAGCTCATCGCCGGTTCGTATGCGGACTGCCACCTCGAAGTTGCTCTCACCGAGCTGACGCGTTGCCGCCGTCAGGGTTTCGAGAGGCCCGAGATAACGGCGAAGCTGCGTGATGGCAAGCCACACCGCGAATGCCATGGTTCCGAGCAGCATGAGCGGAATCGTGAGGCGCAAGCCCTCGAGGCCGACGATGGAATCGGTATCGGGCTCGCAGACGATGACGCGTATTGGCGGTGCGGCGAAGTCGCTCTGCAGGAAAAGATTCCAGGCGCTTCCGCGCCAACTCGCGTCGCGGCGGCGCCAGAAGGTCGCCGGCGAGCCGAGCGCGACAGCCCCTGCCATGCGCCGGAACACGCGCGGAGGCACCGGGTCCCGGTCACTCAGAATCAGTGCGGCGGCGGCGGTGCTGTCGGCGAGCGCAATGCCGGCGCCGGGCTCGGGCGGACGCGCCTGATCGAGCATTCGCTGCGTGTCGAGCGTGCCGAATGCGAGCCGCGATCGGGTGAGTTGCGGCCGTATGAGCACGAGCTCCGGACGGCCGCGAGCGGGTCGTCTCCAGATGAGCACGGTCTGCCCCGCCGTGAGCGGCGCCCGCATCCGCTCGGGTACGGTTGCGAGAGCGCGTAGCCATTGCGGGCGCGTGCCCACGGGCACGAATGAGATTGCAGTGAATGGATACGGCCAGGAGGCAGGCGAGCCGCCCGATCCGCCCATGGCGGGGTCGTTGAGCGCGAGCTCCGCGCGAGCGCCTTGCAACTGCGCGAGGAAGCTCAGCGCAGATTGCTTGGCCTCCTCGTGCAGGGTACGGGCCCGCGCCGCATCGGCGCCGCGGATGAGCTGGCGATAGCCGACGAAGCTCGTGAGCAGCACGGGGGCGACGGAGGCCAGGACGAACACCAACAGCAGCCGGCGCGCCAGGCGGCCGCGCAGATAGGTGTCACCGAGCCGCAGCCGCATGGTCAGTAATCCGAGGCCATACCGATGAAGCCGCCGTCGTTCGCGCGAACGACATCATCATGGCTCACCGGCACGGTGAGTGGCGGCAGGGTCGAGCCATCGCGGCCGGCACTGTAGAGATCGTAGTCGCTGTTGATGGGAACGAGATTGCGATCCTTGCGCATCTGCCCCCTGCCATGCAGGCCGGTGAAATCGAGGTAGCGGTACGGATGACCCCAGGGATCGAGCAGTGCGGCCTCACCGACCTGCGCGAGCGAGGTGGGTAGATCGTTATGGGTCGCCGCGTAGGTTGCGATCCGAGCCTCGATGGCGGTGAGGTCCAGCTCCGCCCGACTCACCCTTGCCTGCTTCATGTAGGACGAATAGGCGCCGATCGCCAGCGTGGCCAGCGTCGCCATCACCACGACTGCCAGCAGCAGCTCGAGCAAAGTGAAGCCGCGGATGCGCTCGCCGCGACCTTCGCGAAGACGCTCGAGAGCGCTCAAGCACATGGGCGGGCTTTTCTGGCGGGCACTGTACTCCCCCTCTCGCGCGATCCCGTATTAGGTGAAATCCAGTGCGGATCAGCGCTGAAATCGGACTTCGACTTTAGCGGCATTGACGCCCCTTTCTTGAGACGGAGCGGCCGGCGCGTGCGTCCCGCGAGACCCGTTCTGCAGGTCCGATAAGCTATGATCACGGGCCTTCGTGACGGCATGCGCTTTGCAAAAGGGGGGGGCGGTGAACATCGGCACGACAGCGGCTGGCACCCCCTCGGAGGCGCCCGCATGAGCCTCTGGCCTCTGCTCGGGATCGCCGTCCTCGTGATCGGCTTTGCCGCGGGCCTCAATCCGCTCATCGTCATCGTGGCATCCGCGCTCACGACCGGACTCGCCGCGGGCCTCGCGCCGCTGCACGTCATCGCGGCACTCGGGAAGGCCTTCAACGACAGTCGCTACGTGTCGATCATCTGGCTGATACTGCCGGTGATCGGCCTGCTCGAGCGCGAGGGACTGCAGGAGCGGGCCCGGATACTGATTACGCGAGTGCGGGCCGCGACCGTTGGGCGCGTGTTGATTGCATACCTGGTGCTGCGCCAGATCACCGTGGCGATCGGACTGACATCGCTCTGCGGCCAGGCGCAGACGGTGCGTCCGCTGATTGCGCCCATGGCCGAGGCGGCCGCGGAAGTGAAGCTCGGGCCCATTTCCGATCGGCTGCGCCATCTCATCCGGGCCTATGCCGCCTCCGCCGACAACGTGGGCGCATTCTTCGGCGAGGACATCTTCATCGCGGTCTCCTCCGTCCTCCTCATCAAGGGCTTCCTGCAGCAGAGCGGCTTCGATATCGCGCCGTTGCGACTGTCCGTGTGGGCCATCCCCACGGCGCTGATGGCGTTCGCGATTCACGGTGTGCGGCTCTGGCGGCTCGATTCGCGGCTCAAGCGCCTCGCTGCGGAGAAACAGTCCTGATCGGCCTGGAGCAGGTCTATTGGCTGGCGGGCGCCATGTTCGCCGCCGTTGCCGTGCGCAGCTTCGGCGATCGCGCCAACCGCAGGCGCATCGGCAACGGGGCCTTCTGGGGACTGCTCGCCGTGAGCTTCCTCTTCGGGTCGGAGTTGAGCGATGTCGTGAACGGTGTACTCGTACTGGCGCTCATGGCGCTCGGCTCGGGCGCGATGGGATTGGGATCGCCGGGGACCACCTCCGTCGAAGAGCGCGAGGCGAGCGCCAGGATCAAAGGCAATGCCATTTTCACTCCCGCGCTCCTCATCCCTGCCATCACCATCGCCGGAACGTTGCTGCTCGGAAGACTCAGCATCCGTGGCGCATCACTCGCGGACCCGAAGCAGGTGACGCTGATTGCGCTCGCCCTCGGCATCGTGGTGGCACTGCTCGTCGCGGTGCTGCGCTTCAGGCCGCCGACGCTCGCGCCGGTGGAGGAGGGCCGGCGCCTCTGCGATGCGATCGGCTGGGCGATCATCCTACCGCAGCTGCTGGCCTCGCTCGGTGCCGTCTTTGCGATCTCCGGCGTCGGCAAAGCGGTCGGCTACATTGCGACCACCTGGCTGCCGCTCGGCCACCCGCTCGCGGCGGTCGTTGCTTATTGCATCGGCATGGCGCTCTTCACCACCGTGATGGGAAATGCCTTCGCCGCGTTTCCGGTGATGACGGCAGCCATTGGAGTCCCGCTCATCGTGCACCGCTTCGGCGGTGATCCTGCCATCATGGGCGCAGTCGGCATGCTGTCCGGGTACTGCGGTACGCTCGTTACGCCCATGGCCGCCAACTACAACATCGTGCCGGCCGCGCTGCTCGAGCTGCCCGACCGCAACGGGGTGATCCGTGTGCAGATTCCGACGGCGGTTCCGCTCCTTCTCTGCAACGTCGTCCTCATGTACGTGCTGGTATTTCGATTCTGAGCGAGGTGCCTCGTGCCACAGACCCTGACCCCGGAGCTCGCCGCGCGCTTCGCCGGCATTGCGCTCGGCCACCTGACTCGGGAGTTTCCCAACAAGCTCGATCATGTGATGACAGGGCCGCAGGACGTGAAGAGCCCGCGCTCGCTCCACCCCATCTTCTTCGGCAGCTTCGACTGGCACTCGTGCGTGCACGGTCACTGGCTCCTCGCCCGGCTCTATCGCCGGTTCCCCCAAATCCCGGAGGCAGCCCCGATCCGCGCGCTGCTCGATGAGCAGCTCACGGCGGAGAAAGTCGCCGGTGAGCTGCGCTATCTCGAGCAGCCCGCGACACGGGGCTTCGAGCGGCCCTATGGGTGGGCCTGGGCGCTCGCGCTCGAGGCCGAGCTGCTGCGCCACGAGAGCGCCGAAGGACGGCGCTGGGCTGCGGCGCTCGCGCCTCTGGCGAGGGAGTTCGTCCGCCGCTTCGAGGCGTATCTGCCGCTCATGACCTATCCGGGACGCGCAGGCGTGCATTCGAACACGGCGTTCGCGCTTCTTCTTGCGCGCGAATACGCGGTGGCCGCGCGCACTTTCGGTTTCGCGGGCCTCTGCGCCGATACGGCACTGCGCTGGTACCAGGCGGACAGCCGCTGCCCGGCGTGGGAGCCGTCTCAGGATGAGTTTCTCTCACCGGCGCTCATGGAGGCCGCGCTCATGGCCGATGTCATGCCGAAGGAGGACTTCGCCGCGTGGCTGGCCGGGTTCCTGCCGCAGGCCGACCGCGGCCAGCCGCCGACACTCTTCACCCCCGTCTCGGTGAGCGATCGCAGCGACGGCAAGATCGCGCACCTCGACGGCTTGAATCTTTCGCGTGCCTGGTGCTGGCGGCGCATCGTGGCAGACCGCCCGGCGGCCGATCCGCTGCGGGGGCGGGCGGAGGCGGCAGTGGATGCGCACCTTGCGAGCGCCCTCGGGCATCTCGCCGGCGAGTACGCGGGCGAGCACTGGCTCGCCACTTACGCGCTGCTGGCGCTCGATCACGGAAGTCCCTGATTCCTGAGGGGTCCGTGCGTGGCCGTTGAACCGCGAGGGGGTCGGAAGGGAACTCAGTCTTACCTTGTCAGTCCTGCCGCGCGAACCGAATGCGCCCCTGCGGCGTCTGCCGCTCGTGACGCTATACCTGAGCGAGCGCTGCAATTCCCGATGCCGGACCTGCGATTACTGGCGGCACGGGCGCGCTGATCTCGACCTTGCCGCCGTCGCGAGGCTCCTGCCGAGCCTGCGTCGGCTCGGCACGCAAACCGTGCTCGTCTCGGGAGGCGAGCCGCTCCTCAACCGGCAATGGGTCGAGATCGCCTCGCTGCTGAAGGATGAGGGCCTCGAGCTGCTGCTGTTGACGTCAGGCCTGTCGCTCGCCAAGCACGCCAAGCAGGCCAGCGCGCTCTTTCGGACCATCACGGTCTCTCTCGACGGAACCGATCCTGCGACCTACGCGGCCATCCGTGGCGTCGATGCATTCGATGTCGTATGCCGGGGCATCCGCTCGGCTGTAGAGTGCGGTGTGCGGGTGACGGTACGGGTGACCCTGCAGCGTGCCAACTTTCGACAGCTCGTTGCCTTCGTCGACCTCACCCGCGAGCTCGGCGCACGCCAGGTCTCTTTTCTCGCGGTGGACGTCGCCAACCCTCATGCATTCGGGCGCCAGAAGGATTTCGAGTCCGGGCTTGCGCTCGAACCCGCCGAGCTCGCCGAGCTCGGCGGGCTCATGCTCGCTCTGGAGCGGGATCGCAGCGAGGCGTTCGGCTCCGGCTTCATCGCCGAGAGTCCACCCAAGCTGCGCCGCATCCTGCAATACTTCTCCGCAGTATGCGGCCTCGAGGCCTACCCGCCGGTACGCTGCAATGCGCCGGAGTTCTCAGCCGTCGTCGATGCGAAGGGGCACGTGAGTCCGTGCTTCTTCATCGCCGGGCCCGGCGATGCCCTGGTGCGCGAGGGACTCGAGCAGACCCTCAACCGCACCGACATGGCCGCGCTGCGCTCGGCCATCCGTGCCGGCGAGCGGTCCGAGTGCGCGACCTGCGTCTGCTCGATGTGGCGGGAGTGCGCATGAGCGCGGCCGAGGAGCGGGCAACGCTCGAGCTCTATGAGCGCTGGGCCGAGAGCTATCCGCCCGTGCCGCACAACCCGCTCATGCGGGCCGAGCAGGCGGCGGTGCGCCGGCTGTGGCCGGCCGTGCGCGGCCGGCAGGTGTTGGATCTTGCCTGTGGCTCGGGGCGCTATACACGGCTTCTCGCCGCGGCGGGAGCCGCCAGCGTGCTCGCGCTCGATCGCTCCGGGAACATGTTGCGTCAGGTCGAGGGTGCCACGGCCATCCAGGGGAGCATGATGAGCCTCCCGTTCGCGCGCGGCACGTTCGATGCCGTCATCTGCGGGTTGGCTGTCGGTCACACACCGGACCTCCGCGGCTGGATGCGCGAGGTGGCGCGGGTGCTGGCGCCCCATGGAGTACTGGTCTATTCGGATTTTCATCCGCAGGCCGCCGCGGCAGGACACGCACGGCGCTTTCGCGACGCGGCAGGAGATACCCATGCCGTTCCTCATCATCGGCACGATATCGCGGAGCATCGCGAGGCCGCTGCGGATGCCGGACTCACGGTCGAGGCGATGGAGGAGGTGCGCGTCGGCGTCGAGCTGTGCGAGGACTTTGCAGGCTCCGACGCTTTCTACCGTCGATGGCACGGCATGCCTGTCGTCCTGGCCATCCGGGTGAGCAACTGATGCTGGCGCTGATCAACACCGATGTCGCGGGCGAGCGTACCACCGTCAAGGTCGTGGGCTCCCGGATCGCCGCCATCGGCGAGCCGCCCGCAGGTCACGAGCGGGTGCTCGAGCTTGCCGGCGATCGCCTGTTGCCCGGGCTCATCAATGCGCACGATCATCTGCAGCTGAATCATCTGCCGCGCCTCGAGCCCGCGGGCCGCTACCGGCACGTGCGTGAGTGGATCGCCGAGGTCGATGGCGCACGGCGCGTGGAGGGAGCGCTCAAGGCAGCGGTGTCCGTGCCGCGCGCCGAGCGCCTGCTCCTCGGAGGAGTGAAGAATCTGCTGAGCGGCGTCACGACGGTTGCGCATCACGATCCGCTCTATCCCGGCCTATGCGAGCTGCAATATCCGGTGCGGGTGGTGGCGCGGTACGGCTGGGCGCACTCGCTCTACATCGAAGGCGAGGCAAAGACCACCGAGAGCCAGCGGCGCACGCCCGCCGACTGGCCGTGGATCATTCATGCCGCCGAGGGAGTGGACGAAGAGGCGCGGGAGGAGTTCTGGCAGCTCGACCGGCTCGGCTGTCTCAAACCCAACACCCTGCTCGTGCATGGCGTTGCGCTCGGCGCGCCGGAGCGTCGCCGGTTGAGCGCGGCGTCGGCCGGCCTCATCTGGTGCCCCTCGTCCAATCTGCATCTTTTCGGTGTTACGGCGGATGTCGCCGAGCTCATCGGGCAGGGGCAGGTGGCGCTCGGGACCGATTCCCGGCTCACGGGTGGCCGCGACCTGCTCGCTGAGCTGCGCACGGCCGCCGCGCAGGTCGTAATGAGTCCCGGTGTGCTCGAGTCCATGGTGACGCGGGATGCGGCGAAGCTTCTGCGGCTCGCAGGCTGTGGCGTGATTGCGCCGCAGGCACGGGCGGACCTCATGATAGTGCCGGCCGCAATGCCGCTCGAGCGCGTCCGCCGCAGCGACATCCGTCTGGTCATGGTGGACGGGGTCGCGCTTTACGCAGATCCTGACATCGCGCGCGCTCTCGGCCCTGCCGGCCACTGGGCCGAGGTGTGTGTGGATGGCAGGGTGAAGGTCCTCGCGGCGGCCCTCGTCGAGCGCCTGCGCCACCTCGCGCTGTGCGAGCCCGGACTCGAGCTCGCCGCGGTGACTGGGAGAGCAGCATGACAGGCATGCACCCTTGCAGGGCCGGCAAGCACATCGTGCTGGTCAACCCGACGATCACCAAGCCGCGGACCGCCAAATTCCCGCTTGCCATTCTGAGTCTCGCCGCCGCACTCGAGCCGAGATACGGCACCACGCTCATCGACGGCAATGTGGACGCGAACTCCATCGCCACGGTGCTGCAGACGATCGATGTCAACGGCGCGGATGCGGTCGGTGTCAGTGTCATGGGAGGCCCCCAACTCACCTCCGCCATTGCGTTGTCACGCGCCGTGCGCGAGCGATTCCCCCACGTTCCCATCATCTGGGGAGGACACTTTCCGACTTTGTGCGCGGATGCCTGCCTCGCGATGCCCTACGTCGACTACGCCATCAGAGGTCAGGGAGAGGAGACTCTGATCGAGCTGCTCGATGCGCTCTTCGCCGGTTCGCCTGGCCTCGGGGTGGTCGCCGGACTCACGTGGCGCCGCGACGGCGTGGTCGTCCACAACGCGCGCCGGTCGTTCTCGACAGGGAGTCACGCGCGGAGCCTTCCCTACGATCGCCTGGGCGACCCGCGGCGCTACCTCGCGCGGACCTATCTCGGGGCGCGCACGAGCGGCTATCAGGCGGCCCTGGGCTGCCGTTTCCGCTGCACCTTCTGCGGCGTGGCGGCCATGTTTCGCGGCAAGACCGCGGTGCCGCCGATCGCGCGGCTGGAGAGCGACCTCGACTACCTGACGGGGCGGTTGGGAGCCGACTCCCTGCTGCTTTATGACAACAACTTCTTCGACCGCGAGGCGGATACGGTGCCGCTGCTCGAGGTACTGGCGAAGCGGCAGCTGCCGTGGTGGTGCTTCGCACGCGCCGATGCGCTGGTCAATATGTCGGAGGCTTCCTGGGCGCTCGTGCGCCGCAGCCGTCTACGCATGGCCTACATCGGTGCCGAGTCCCCGAGCGACTGGCTGCTGCACGATGCGCGCAAGGGAACCCGTGCGGATCAGACTGTGGAGGCGGTAAAGCTCTGCCGCGCCAACGGCGTCATTCCGGAGCTGTCCTTCATGTTGGCGCCGCCGCAGGATCCGGAAGGAGAGACCGAGCGCACGTTCGAGTACATCCGGCACATCAAGCGCCTCCATCCGGCCACCGAGATCATGCTCTACGTGTACGCCCCCTTGCCACCGGCAGCCGGTGCCCGCGACCCGCATGTCGAGCGCGTCGTGGGGAGCCTCCGCGACTCGACGGGTGCGCCGCTCGTCTTCCCCCACACTGCCGCGGAGTGGGCCGAGCCGCAGTGGCTCTCGTACTGGTGCCACACCGACACGCCCTGGCTGACCGAGCACCTGCGGCAGCGAATTCGCGATTTCACGACCGTGCTCGGGTGCAGATTTCCGACCGTCACGGACGTCCGCTCGCCTGAGTGGGGGAAGCTCGCCCTGCGAACACTCGCCTCCTGGCGTTATCAGTCCCGGCGCTACCGCGGACCCTGGGAGCTGCAGGCGGCCAGGCGATTCGTTCGGCTCTGGGACCCGCGTCTCGCCGGCCTGTAGGAGCACGGGCCCATGGACAGCATCGCGCTCCATGTCGTGCAGATCGGGTTCCACCTCGATCCTCACGGACGTGAGCCCGAGCGGCTGCTGGAGGATTGGACGACTTTGGTCGATGTCGCCGAGGCGGCACAACAGGCGGGCGCGAGGGTCTCGGTGGTCCAGGCAGCGCGCCGCGCGCAGGTGCTGATCCGTAACGGGGTGTGTTATCACTTCTTTGCGCCGGGCGCGGATGTGCTGGCCCTCCTCAACAACCTCGATCCGGACGTCATTCACGTCCACGGGCTCTGCTTCCCGCGCGAGGTGCTGCGGCTGGCGGCGAGCCTGCCGAGCGTACCCATTCTGCTGCAGGATCATGCCAGCCGGCCGCCTCGTCTGTGGCAGCGGCCGTTGCATCGGCGTGCGTTTGCCGCCGCCGCAGGCGTTGCCTTCTGCGCGAAGGCACAGAGCCTACCCTTCGAGCACGCCCGCCTCGTCGAGGGGAAGACCTCCATTCACGTCATCGCAGAGTCGACCAGCCGCTTTCGCCCAGGCGCGCAGGCCGATGCGCGGGTTCGCACGGGACTCAGCGGCAACCCGTGCCTCCTCTGGGTCGGGCATCTCGATGCCAACAAGGATCCCATGACGGTGCTCGAGGGAGTCAGTCGCGCGGTGGACGCATTGCCCGGGCTCTCGCTCTGGTGCTGTTACGGTGAGGCGCCGCTCGAAACGCTCGTGACCCGGCGGATCGAGCAGGACGCGTCCCTGCGCGGGCGAGTGCATCTGCTCGGGCGCAGGCCGCATGCCGAGATCGAGTCATTGATGCAGGCCGCGGACGCGTTCGTCTCGGGCAGCCATCGCGAGGGCAGCGGCTATGCGCTGATCGAGGCGCTCGCCTGCGGGCTGCCGCCGCTCGTGACCGACATTCCGTCCTTCCGGTCTCTGACCGGCGATGGCGCGATCGGGCGGCTCTGGTGGCGCGGGAATCCGCAAAGCCTCGCCGACGGGTTGCTCGGGATCGCCGCGGAATTGAGCCCGGGACGGCGCGCCGTGGTGCGGGCGCATTTCGAGCGGGAGCTGTCGTTCAATGCACTCGGCCGCCGGCTGGTGGATGTTTATTGCGAGCTCGCGAGCCGCGGCACGAATGCGCACGGCCTGCCTCTGCCTGCCGCGGGCTCTGCGCGATGATCCTCGCAACCCTGTGGCAACTCCTCGACCGCGGGCAAAAGGCCCGGTTGCTCGCGTTGCAACTGCTGTCCGTGCTCATGGCGGTGACGACCGTCATCGGCATTGCCGCGATACTGCCATTCCTCACCGTCCTGGCTGACCCCGACGCCGTCGACCGCAGCGCATTGCTGCGCTTTCTCTTCCGCCGGCTCGGCTTCGAGGCGGGCGGTGGCGGCGGGACGCACTTTGCGCTCGCCCTCGGAGCGGTCTTCATCGCCCTCGTGGTGGTTGCAAACCTCATCAATCTCGGCGGTGCGCTGCTCCTCAGCCGCTTCGCGCTGAAGGTCGGGGACTCTTTCAACTGCGCTCTATTCGAGGAGTATCTCGGCCGCGGTTACGAGTTTCACCTCCTCAACCACAGCGCGACACTCGCGGCAAGACTCCTTTATGAGTCGCGTCGGGTCACCGTCGGCATCCTGCAGAGCCTCCTGCTGCTGAGCGCCAACCTCGCCACGATCGCGCTGATCGTGGGCTCGATGGTGCTGGTCCAGCCGTGGGTCGCGGGGCTTGCGCTTGCCTTGCTCGGCGGCAGCTACGGCCTCATTTACGCTGCCGCAAGTGGCAAGCTGCTGCGCAATGGCGTGGAGGAAAGCCGCCACTACGCCGAGCGCTCCCGGATCGTCGGGGAGAGCCTGGGGGCGATCAAGGAGATCCTGCTGCTACGTGCGCAGCCGGCGTTTGCGCGCCGCTTCGCCACCACGTGCAGCGAGATCTCCCGCACGATGCTGAGCACGCTCGCCATCTCACAGACTCCGCGGCATGTGCTCGAGATCGCAACCGTGTGTGCCCTCGTCGGCAGCACGCTTTTCCTCTCGGGCAGCAGTGGCGGGCACGCTTCCTGGATCGCCGCGCTGTCCTTCATGGCGTTCGCCATCTACAGACTGTTGCCGGCGCTGCAGCAGGCGTTCGTCGCCCTGGTGCGCATTCGTGCCGATCGCCCCGCACTCGAGAGCATCGCCGAGGACATTAGGCAGGCGAGGGCACGCGAGCGCCTGGTGCAGACCGAGACCATCGATGAGGAATGGCGCATCCGCCCCGTGCGCGAGATCCGACTGGAGAATGTGTCGTTCCGCTACAGCGCAGGCGCAGCGGAAGTGCTCTGCGGTATGAGCCTCAGCATTCCCGCCGGCGCGATCGTCGGGGTCGTCGGGGAGAACGGCTCCGGCAAAACGACCCTGCTCGACATCCTTGCGGGGCTCCTCGTCCCATCCTCCGGGGTGCTCAGCGTCGATGGTGTCACCATCGATGCAACGAACCGCGAAGCCTGGCAGTCGACGATCGCCTATGTCCCACAACAGGTATCGTTGCTCGATGCGACACTGAGCGAGAACATCGCGCTCGGAGTGGCCGCGACTCCGCGCGACCGGCAGAAGCTCGAGAACGCGGTCCGGGTGGCCCGGCTCACGGAATGCGGCTCCGCCCTCTCGGCCAGGGACTGCGAGCGCATCGGGGAGCGCGGCGCGCGCCTGAGCGGCGGGCAGCGCCAGAGAGTGGGGCTCGCGCGGGCGTTCTATCGGGGCGGATCGGTGTTGATTCTCGATGAGGCTACGAGCGGGCTCGATGCGGCCGCGGAGGAGAGCATCATCGATGCGCTGCTCGCGATGCGGGCGGGCCGCACGATCATCCTGACAGGGCACCGGCTCAGCTCCCTGCGGCACTGCGACGTCATACTCGAGCTCGAGAGAGGCAGGCTCATCAGCAGCTCGAGTTACGCGCAGCTGCGTGACTCGCAGCGCGGCCAGCGGGCCTCGGCCGGCAAAGAGCCGGCAGGGAGCGCTCGTGGCGTCTACTGAGCTCAGGGCGCTCCGATGAGCGGCGCGGGCTCCGGCAAGGAGCGCTACCCGGCGCTCACCGGAATCCGGGCGTTCGGCGCGATCGCCGTTTTCTTCGCGCACTTCCCGCTGCGGCCTGACTGGCACATCGTCATCAACGTCATGGCGTTCTTCTACGCCCTGAGCGGCTTTCTCATCGTTCGCATCTACCACGAGCAGGCGCAGATCCGGTCCGCGTGGCTCTCGAAGTACTTCATCAACCGGTTCGCGCGCATCTATCCGGTGTACTTCCTGCTGCTCACGCTGGCCATCTTCCTGCAGCCGGACCTGCGGCCCGAGGTGCTCGTCACCAACTACACGCTGACGCATGCGCTCTTTTATCCCTCGAGAATCATCCTGCAGCCGAGCTGGTCGCTGACGGTGGAGGAGTGCTTCTACGCGCTGGCGCCGATCTTCATGATCCTCGCGCGGCGGCGGGGCTTCATGGCGGTATTCGCGCTCGGCGCGGCTCTGCTCGCAGGCGCGCTCGCCGTGTCGCGCCTCGACATCCGCTTCCTGCATACCCCGCTATTCGTCTTTTCCACGACGTTCTTCGGTCACTTCGCGGAGTTCTTCGCGGGCGTGTGGCTCGCGCTCTATGTGACGCGGCTCGAGCGGACGGGTACGCTCTACGTCAAAGGGAACAAGCTCACGATGGCAGGCCTTGCGGCGGTATCGGCGCTTTGCCTCGTCATGGTGCTCATCTACCGGCATCCGCCGCCGCAGGCCGCCGCGGCGATCGTCATCATCAACAACTTCCTGATCCCGGCGCCGATCGCACTCCTTTATTGCGGCCTCATCCGCGAGGACACGGCGCTGTCGCGGGCGCTCTCCTCCCGGCTCTCGCGGCTCCTCGGGCGCAGCTCCTACTCCTTCTACCTGATGCACATGCTGGTGATCGACTGCCTGAGCACACCGCTTCTGAGGGCTCTTCCCGGGTACCGCCCCGGCGTGGTGCTCGCTACCTTCGCTGCGACCTGGGTGCTCGGCATCGCACTCTTTCTCTGTTACGAGGAGCCGATGAACCTCGCGATCCGGCGCTCCCTCACCTGGCGTGCCGGTATCCAGGCGCACAAGCCGTTGCGCAGCTCCTGAAAGAACACGAGATAGGTGCCGAGGAAATATTCCCGCAGCGCGCCGCCGACGGTGTCATGGGCATTGAAGGGATTGTCCTCGAGGCCGAGCGGTATGGTGCGCGGATCGGTATCGGGCGCGCAGGCCGCGTAAGTCCCGAACAGGCGGTCCCAGATGACGAGGTCGAAAGTGAAGTTCCTGTCGTGGTAGCTCGGCGATCTGGCATGGTGCAGGCGGTGCATTCGCGGCGAGACGATCAGCCAGCGGCCGATCCAGCCGTAATCGGTCGTCAGGTTGGAATGAACGAAGTAGCCGTTGATGCCGACGAACGTGCTGTAGATGAAGTAGACCACGGCGATGGCGAACATCGGACTGTGGAGCGAGGGCACCGGGGCGGTCGCATCCGTCAGGAAGGCGGCCGGCGCGAACACCAGGCCTGCCTCGATGCCCCGGGCGAGCTCCGTACTGCGAGCGGAGGTGAGCAGAGAGAGGCTCTCGGCCGAATGATGAAACTTGTGCAGCGCCCAGAAGGCGGGAATGACGTGCTCGAGCCGGTGCATCCAGTATCGCAGGAACGACTGAAAGAGAAGAACGCAGAGCACCTGCAGGCCCCAGGTGGGCAACAGCGGCGTGGCCGAGAGGTGCTGCAGGTGCCGGGTGCCGAGGTCGATCACATAGAGCAGCCCGAAGGACAATGCGTAGCCGAGATATCGTTGCGGCAGCAGCAGCTGCATGACGATCGTGACCATGTCCATTCTGACGGAAGCGGAGGGTCTCCAGAGCATCCGCAGGGAGGATCGCGGCCAGCCGACGAGGAGGAGCTCGACCAGATACGCGCCGGCGAGGGACAGGAATCTCGCGGGGATGGCGAGCGCCACGGCGAGGAGCAGATAGAAGGCGATCGCCCCATGAGTGCCGGCATGCTGCAGCCGGCCGTGCCATGCCGCGAGCGCGATGAGAGCCCCTGCCAGCAGGAAGCAGAGCATCCAGCAGAAGGCCTTGAGCACTCTCATGATCTTCAGTGGGGCGCGCGCGCGAGGTCGTTCACAGAGCCGAGTCTATTCGAATGAGCCCGTCCCAGCCGAGCCGGCGCCGAAAGCGAGCGGGGCTCATCCGCCCGAGCGGCGACATTGCGACCGATCCCTTCAAGGAACGGCCCGGCGGCCTGCTGCGACTCCATCGTCAGGTCCTCGGCTGTGCCTTTGAGTTTACAACCGAGAGCCCGCAGCTGATGCGGCTCGTTCGCTGGGCCTACGACGGCCTGCCGCGACATCGTCTGTCGGCACCACCGGCGCGGATCGCGCTCAGGCTCACGCTCGGCGGGCGCATGCCGGCCGAGGGCGCCCGCGGCGCCCAGGTGCACGCAGCCGATGAGCCCGGCCCGTTCGCGATGGCGTCCGCGCCGGGACTCCTTTGCGCAGCGAGCGATTGCTCGACCGTCGCCGTCATCTCGCCCGGTGAGCGCACGGCGCTCATCAGCGTGGCGCGGGAGTTGCTCCAATTCCCGTATCACCTGCGCTACGAGCTCATCGAGCTCGCCGTCTTCACGCTCGCCGCCCGGGTGCAGGGACTGATGCCGCTGCATGCCGCCTGTGTCGGTCGTGGATCTCGCGGCCTGCTCCTCATCGGGGATAGCGGCGCGGGCAAGTCCACCGCGGTGTTGCATTGCGCGCTGCAGGGCCTCGAGCTCATCTCCGAGGACAGCCTGTTCGTCGCGCCGCAATCGCTGCTCGCCACCGGTGTCGCCAACTTCCTGCACGTGCGGGAGGAATCGTTGCGCTTCCTCTCGGCCGCGGACGCGCGCTTCATTCGGCACGCTCCCACGATCCGCCGGCGCAGCGGCGTCGAGAAATTCGAGGTCGACCTCAGGCAGCCGCGTTTTCGGCTGGCGCCGCGGTCCCCGAGGATCGTGGCGGTGGTGGCTCTTTCCGCCGCCCGCGCCGGCAGTGAGCCGCTGCTCACCCCGATTGCCCGAGGCGAGGCGCTCGCGCGGCTGCGGGCGAGTCAGCCCTATGCCGCCAGTCAGCCCGGCTGGGGCCGCTTCGCGACACGGATCCGCGCGCTGCCTGCCTTCGAGCTGCGCCGTGGACGGCACCCGCGCGAGGCGGTGGCGGCGCTCGAGGGCGTGCTGCGCGGCGATGTCGCGGCGCCGCGCTGAGGAACCTGCGCCATGAAGCTCGCGCTCGTCGTGCCCGGAGGTGTCGATCGCAGCGGCGAGCACCGGGTCATCCCCGCACTGCTCGCGCTCATCGAGCGGCTGGCGGCGCTGCACGAGCTGCACGTCTTTGCGCTGCACCAGGAGGAGCAGCCGGCGAGTTGGAAGTTGCGCGGCGCTCACGTCCACAACATCGGCGGCCGCTGGACACGGCTCGGGGCGGTGCGGGCGATCCTGGCCGAGCATGGCGCCTCGCGGTTCGATCTCGTGCAGTCGTTCTTTTCCGGCGCGAGCGGCCTCGTCGCCGTGTCGGCCGCGCGCGTGCTGCGGATTCCCAACGTGGTGCACGTTGCGGGAGGAGAGCCGGTCAGGATGGCCGACATCCGCTTCGGCGGGCGCTCGAGCTGGCGAGGCCGATGTCAGGAGGCGGTGGTGATGGCCGGGGCGACTGCCGTTACCGCCGCGAGTGAGCCGGAGCTCGAGCTCCTCTCCAGCCTCGGCATCGCCGCGCGGCGGGTGCCGCTCGGCGTCGATCACGTGCGCGACTGGCCGGCTCGGGAGCCCGTAGCGCGCCAGATGGGAGAGCCTGCGCGCCTGATCCACGTGGCCAGCCTCAACCGGGTGAAGGATCAGGGGACGCTGCTGCACGCGCTTGCCAGGCTCGCGCCGGGTCACCCCGGCCTGCGGCTGGATATCGTCGGCGAAGACACGCTCGACGGAGAAGTCCAGCGCCTCGCGCTGAGCCTCGATCTTGCCGAGCGGGTGCGTTTCCACGGGTTTCTCACTCAGCGTCAGCTTCATCCGTTGATGCAACAGGCGCACGTATCCGTCGTCTCCTCCCGGCACGAGGCAGGTCCGCTGGCGCTGCTGGAGGCAGCGGCGGTCGGCATTCCAACCGTCGGCACCGCGGTCGGCCACATCGTGGAGTGGGCGCCTGACGCTGCGATCGCCGTCCCGGTGGGGGACTCCGAAGCGCTCGCTGCCGCGCTGCACCAGGTGTTGAGCGATGAGCCTCTGCGCCTTCGCCTCGCGCACCTCGCGTGGCGTTGGGCACTGCGCGAGGACGCCGATTACACAGCGGCCTGCTTCGAAAAACTCTACGCCGAGCTTCTGCTCCCGGGCCGGTAGCATCATGATCCCGAGCCTCAGGCCGCGGCCGGGAAGGGACTTCCGTGGCGCCTCCTGAAGTACTGGTAGAGGCCGCTCGTATGATGCAACTGATCCGCCTCGGCGAGCTGCTGCTCGGCGGCGATGCGGCTCACGAAGAAGGTGTGCGAGCCGATCGTCTCGTAGTCGAGGATGTCGAGCTCCCGCACCCGTAGCGCACTTTGCGGGAAGGGCAGGGAGAACTCGCGCGAGCGGTGCAGCGGGCACGGCAGTGACTGCCAGTCGGGGAGGGGCTCCTTGTGGTGAGCCCCGAGGCGGTAGGCGAGCCCGCAGTCGGTGGCCGCGACATCCGCCAGCGCCACGCGGCGCGCGGCTTTCATCGCCGGCACCGACTGGCTGGTGTTGCGCAGTGCAAGCGTGAAGCGGTCGGGCGCTACCGGTCCGATGAGATCCATCGGGAAGAGATTGCGATGCTCGCCTTCTTCCACGGAGACGAGCACCACTTGCCGCGGGCAGATGTAGAAGATCATGAGCTGCTGCACCGCATCGGGCGCCATCCAGAAGTTGCCCGGACGGCGATGCCGGAGAATCGCCCGATTCTGCAGGTAGCGGTTCCACGGCCGGTACGGCCAGCCGAGGCAGTGTTGGGCGGCAGCGCCGACCTCGAACAGGGTGATCGGCGCCGCCTGAGTGCTGCTCTCGCGAATCCTCACGAGCTGCAACAGACCCGCGGTCCGGCGCGACTCGACATCGATGAAGCGCAGGACAGGCGCAGAGTAAGCGCCGAGCTCGGCGCGGGCGTCATCGTCGAGTCCAATCCCCACGGTGAGCGGCTGTAGCGCCGCGACCACGGCCGAGCGGGTGACGTCTACTTCGCCACGGCTGCCCTGCATCCAGATCTGCACGACCTGCTGCGGTTGGCGCAACGCAATCGCGGACCACTGCGGCAGCGCCCCGATCCGCTTCTTCAGGGCCGCCGGCAGCGGGACCGTCATGATGCGCTCCTTCTGCGAAAGAGCAGGAACATGAAACGGCAACGGGTCAGGTGCAGCCAGGCGGTGCGCGAGCTCTGCGCGAAGTCGATGCCGGCGGCCTCGCCGGCACTGCGCGGCGGCAGTCCACGATATACGCGCTCGAGGGCGAACCAGGGGGCACAGTCGCAGGCGAATACCCGCAGATGCCGCCGGGTGATGTTGCCGCGCGCGCCGGGCACGACGAGCCGGCCGGTTCGCCACAGTCCGAGCATGCCGCGCCAGCGCCAACCGAGCTTGAGATCACCGAGAAAGTACGGGCTGAGCACGCTCGCGAGCAGAGATCCGCCGGGGAGGACGAGGCCGTGCAGCTTCTCGAACAGCGCGGGCAGGTCATCGACGAGATCGAGCGGCGCGAAATTCGCGATGACGAGATGCGCGCGCGGTCCGCTGAGGTCGGTGTTCCGGGCGAGGAACTCCGGGTATCCTCCCGTCTCGGGCACGACCCGTCCGGCATCGATGAGATCCCGGCAGGTATCGGCAAGATAACTGCGCATCCGCGCGTCATTGTCATAGACGCGCACGCAAAGGCCCTGCTCGGCGAAGAACCGGGCATCGATGCCCGCTCCGGCACCGAAATCGAAGATCGTGCCGCCCGGCGGCGCATGGCTGAGCGCGAGGGTCTGGAACGCCTCGCGGGCCCTGCGGTCGGAGTCCTCCTGTTGTATCGCGCGGACGTAGTCCGCGCCGGCATGCGCTGTGCTCACGGCTTCTCGCCGACCATCAGCGTGAAGGTCTGGATGAAGTGAAAGTCGGGCCGCCTGAGGGCGAAGGCCGGGTCATCCGGCGCACACAGGCGACGCAGCGCCTCGTAGTCGCCGGGCGGGAGGAAGGGCCGCAGGCGCTCGCCCCAGGTGCCCTTGAAGATGGCCTCCAGGAGGTACTGCTCATCGGCAGGACCGAGAGGTGACGTGCGCTCGAGGACGAGCGTGCGCGCGGTGATGTTGCGCAGTTGTGCGCCGAGCATCCAGCCGAGGAGATTCCTCGCGCCGTCGAGCCCATGCTCCCCGAGTCCGTAGCGGTCCTCGTAGTATCGGCGCACCGCCTCGCGGGTGAGGCGCTCGAGGCGCGAGTCCCACGCGAAGTAGAGCTCCGGGAGGAGCGAGCTCTGGCCGATCGCAATGCGCCCTCCGGCGCGCAGCAGCGATGTGAGCCGACGCAGGCCTGCGACCGGGTCGCGAAGATGATTGACCGTGTTCGCCGACCAGATGAGATCGAATCCCGCCGGCGGGAGCGGCGCCGTCATCAGGTCGCCCTCGATGACTCTGATCGAGCCGTCGACCGCCCCGCGTGCGGCCCGCACGTGAGCCCCGGAGAGGTCTATGCCGACGATGTCGGCGCGCGGTCCTGCGATGTTGCGCAAGCGCTGCAACATCTCGCCGGTGCCGCAGCCGGCATCGAGGAGGCGCATGCCCTCGTGCAACCCGAGGCCGCGGATCGCCTGGTCGAGCTCCGGTGCCGCGAAGGCGTTGAAGAGTCGGAGCTTATCGGCGTAGTCGCGATCCGCCGTATCGCCGAGGAGGCCGGACTGTGCTCTGGGTGCGGCGGCGGCCTGCCCGCTCATCGCCGCGCCATCACGATGAGGAAGTGATCGCCGAGACCTCTGAGCAGAGGCCAGCCGCCGATGCGGCGGTCCCAGCGCCACAGCCGCTCGAACCAGGCGGAATGGCGTTCCTTGACCCACGTCATATAAGGCGGCGGGGCGAAGAGACACAAGGCGCGGCAGTGGACGAGGCTGAAGTCCGGGGCAAATCTCCGGTAAAGCTCGCCGGGCGTCCAGTACCGCGTCCACACCGTATGTCCGTTCATCCTGACAGGCGTCAAGCCGCGCGCAAAGCGCACGCGGATGCGGGTCCAGTCGGCCCGGGAAGCATAGTACGCAACTTCCCACGGACACCAGCGGCCGATGACCGTGAAGACGAGCCGCCCGCCGGATTTGACGAGCCGGGAGCACTCACGCGCGACCGGCGCCAGGTCCGGCAGACAATTGAGCGGCCCCAGGTTGGAGTAGACGCCGTCGAAGATCGCGCTGCCCTCGATCCGCTCGAGCTCGTGCGCGCCGATGGCAGCCGTACGCAACCGGTCGCTCACGCGGGCGTCCGCTGCGCGTCCGTGAGCTCTTTCCACCATGCGAGGCGACCAGTCGGTAGCGAGCACGCTGTGGCCGCGCTCCGCCATCCGCACCGCATCGAGCCCTGTCCCACAGCCGACATCGAGCAGGTGGCTTTGCTCAGGGAAGCTCGCATCGAGCCAGCGCCACATCTCCCGGCGCATGTCCTGGATCAGCGCATTGTTGCCTCTCGGCCCGTCGTAGTTGGGCGCCACGCTGTCGAAGGCGGCGCGAGTGTCGTCGAAGGCATTTGCGCAGGTTCGTGACGGGGTCATTGGATTCGACGTGTCAACATGCTCGCGAGAGCGCCGCCCGGACAGGCTGCAGGGTCTCCGTCCGCGTCGGCCGTGAAGTCAGCCATTGCAGAATCCGCCGAATCTGCGATTGCCGGTGCCACAAGGGCTCCGTCGACCAGGGCCCGGTTTTCGATACGACTTCCATCTGCGTGCGCTGCTCCTTGGTGGGAAAGACCCGTGAGCTCACGTAGCGCAGCGCCTGCGCCGCCGAGCGGGCCCAGATCACACCCGGAATGGGATCGATGTAGAGGTGCGAGTAGGAAAAGCCGGCCAGCCGGCGGCGGCGCGTGATCTGCCGCAGCACCCAGGGGCAACCCCGCTCGAGGCGCGAAAGCACATTTTCCGGAATGGTATCGCGGAAGTAGCGCGCCGTGACGATGAGCGGTGGGGCGGCCCACCAGAGACGGTGGTCTGCGCCGTGCAGATCGAGGACTTCGTCCCAGTCCGCCGCGGTCATACGGCGAGCGAGCCGCGTCACGTCGCAGACTTGAATCAGCCGCAAACCGCGGTGGGTCATACTGCCCGCCGCATGCGCCAACACGTGGACCAGCAACGCGGCGGCGCGGGGATACCCGTTGAGGCCTGGTTGGGCATGCGGCGGGAAGACGAGGTCGGTGAGATCCGTTGGAGTGAGCGGCAGCCGCTCGCTGACCCTGTGGTGCAGATCGATCTTGATGGGGTTGTCGGCATGCTCGCCGAGAACCGCGCGCGGCTCGGCGCCCGGAGGATCGAACCCCTGATGCTTCCAGGTGGTCCCGGCGTCGCGATAGCTCAGGGCCAGGAGCACGGCCACCGCGGTCTCGACATCGGCGGGCCGTACGAGCAGATCGAGGTCCGCCATGGGCCGCTCACCGGCGGCATAGACGCCTCCCATCAGCAGGGCCGCCCCTTTCAGGGCGACAATGGCGATGCCCGCGCTGTGCGAGCGCTCGTGGATCGTCGCCAGGAGCTCTTCGATGCGCCGCTGCCGCAGCAGAGTGTGCCGGTGCTGCTCGGCGAGGAAGTGGGCCCAATGCGGCGGCCCTTCCCAGGCCGGCGCGCCGGCGAGCAGTGGTGAGATGCCGTGGATGGCGGCCACCGCAGGGGCGAGCCGCCACTCGAGCTCGCTCCACTCGGGGCGCGCGGCACGCGGGTCGCCGAGGCCGGTGGCGAGCGACTCGGTGATGCGGTGCAGGGCCGATTGCACCGCGGCGAGCGGCGGCATGTGGTCGGAGTCTGTGGCCATGGCGTGCTCTCAAGGGAGGCCGGCTGCCGGTGCCGCGGCGCCGGCAACGGTCCCGGATGTCGTGTTGAGAAAGCTCTCCTGCCGGGCGAGTAGGCGGTCCCAACGCCGCTGCAGGGCCCGCCGCGCACCGTATCCGGCCGCGCTGCGCAGGACATCGGGCTCACTCGAGATCCGCACCTCCTCGTGCAGCAGGTCGCGGACCTCGCGATAGAACGGCGAGGTGTAGGTGCCCTGAAACATCATGGCGAGCTCCCCGCTCGCCTGCCAGTGCTTCTTCTCGCCCAACTGCTCGCTCACGAGATCGTGGAACTTCGTGCCCGGCAGCGGGTAGGAGACGCTGACACCGACATCATCCGGGCGCGCGGTCTCGATGAGCTCCCGGGTCGCGAGGATGTCGGGCAGCTCCTCACCGAGGTAGCCGAGCTGGATGAAGAAACCAACTCTGATGCCCGCGGCACCGAGCCGCGCGCGGGCGGTGTGGATTTCCGCCACGCGGATGCCTTTATTCATGGCATCGAGCACGCGCTGACTGCCGGATTCCGCGCCGAGCCAGGCTTCCCGGCAGCCCGCTGCGCGCAGTGCCGCTGCCATGCGCTCGCTGATGAGGTCGGCACGCGTCTGAATGGTGAAGGGAATGAGCCCGTGCGAAGCCTCGAGGGCGCGCGCAAACTCCGTCACCCAGTCGACGCGGAAGCCGAAGATGTCATCGGCAAACCAGATGTGGTCGGGTGCGATGTCGCGCTTGATGCGCGCCATCTCCGCGGCGACCTCAACCGCGGGTCGCTGCAGGTAGTGATTTCCCCAGATGGGCTTCGCGCACCAGGCACAGCGAAAGGAGCACCCGCGCGAGGCTGCCATGTTGAGGCTGAACCGGCCATGCGCGCGCTGCCAGACTTCGCGGTAGCGCCCGACGTCGATGAGATCCCAGGCGGGTGATGGCAATTCGCCGCGTGCTGGTGGTATGCGCATCCGGGCCGCTCGTCCCGGGGTTCCATCGCCTGCACCGGCGGTCACGCCTACGACTCCTTCGACGAGCTCTCGACTGCTGATGGTCGGACGCACATCGAGACGCTCCAGCAGCACTTCCAGTGCTTCGATTCCTTCGCCGGCGAGAACGGCGTCGGCGCCGGCTACAAGGTAGGCGTCCGGCTCGTCGGTGGCGTCGGACCCGGCAACGATTACACGCGCTCCGGCACGTCGTCCTGCGGCGATCATGCGGCAAGCAGCGCCGCGCATGCGCTCCAGGCACATCTTGGTCAGAAAATTGTAGTTGTCCTCATAGAGCAGCACGAGCTGCGGCTCGGCGCTACGGAGCTGGCGCTCGTACTCTCCGATCCCGTCCGCCAGCATGGCATCGAAGAAATGCACGCGGTGTCCCAGAGCGCGCAGCCGCGCGGCGATCTGCAGGGTCGCGAGGGGGGGGTAGGGTTTGGCCCGCTGCCACTGCTTGGGGTCGAGGCGCAGGAAGTAGGAATGACCCAGGAGTATCGACAGCATTGTCCGTGTGTGTGCTCTTTAACTGTGATCTGGGTTCATCGCCCTCCCGAGCCGCCTTGAACCCGGAGCAGCCGCCCCGGGTACCCATGTGGATCGACAAGGGAGAGCCAATGACATTGGGTAACAGGTATCTCGCAGGTCTGCTCGGGATGGTCATTCTCCTGGGCGCCGGGCAGGCATTCGCCGAGCCGTATCTGGCGGTGCGAATGGGCCTGAAGTGCGAGACCTGCCACGTCAATCCGACCGGGGGCGGGCTGCGCAGCGACTTCGGGGATGTCTTTGCGCAGACGCAGTTGCCCGCGCACCCCATTCAAGGGAGCTGGGGCCCATGGACCGGGCATGTGACCAAGCTCCTGCGGCTGGGCGGCGACCTGCGCTACGACGCCAATTTTACCCAGACGCCGAATGCGGATACCACCCATCAGCTCGCGGTTCAACAGGGCCGCGTGTATGCGGAGGCGGAAGCCATTCCGGACCGGCTCCTCTTTTACGTGGATGCGCAGCTGACGCCCGGTACCGCCACCAAGCACGAGGCCTATGGCCTTTTCTGGTCGAAGAATCATGATTGGTACGTGAAGGCGGGACAGATGTATCTGCCTTTCGGCTTTCGCTTCGAGGATCAGACCGCATTCGTCTATGACGTCAGCAGCATCACCATGTTCGCTCCGGACTACGGGCTGGAGCTCGGCTGGCTCCATGGGCACTGGGACACGCAGCTCGTCGTGAGCGAGGGCAGCGCGGCCGGCGCACTGCCATCGACCAGCGGCAAGGAGTACGGTCTGCAGGCCAGTTATGTCGAGTCGACATGGCGGGCCGGTATCGCTGCCCATGACGATGACTCGCCGTTCGCGAGGCGGAAGGTATTCGGGGTCTTCGGCGGTCTGCATGCCGGCCCGGTCGATTTCCTCGGCGAGATCGACAGTGTCCAGAACGAGTTCGCGCCGCTCAACGGCGTGCGCCAGGCGGCCGCGCTGCTCGAGGCCGATTGGCTCATTGCGCGCGGCAACAATCTCAAGCTCACCCTGGAGCGCTTCGATCCCGATCGGGACGTACATGACAACGGGCGGATGCGGGTGAGCCTCGTGTACGAGCTGACGCCGGTGCAGTTCGTGCAGCTACGAGCCGGGGTGCGCGACTACAACGGACCGCAAGGGATCGCTTCGCAGAACACCAGGCTCTGGTTCATCCAGTTGCACGGATTCTTCTGATGGCGCTGACTACCGGCCGCGGCGCGCAGGCGCGCACTGCCGCGCGAAATGCGTTTGGCCACCAGCCGGCGTACCTGCACGAGTGGGGCGCGCTCGCGAGCAGCGTGGCGAGCGCCTCTCTGCGCCGGCCGGATGCGGCCTGGCTGCGGGCGAGCCCCGCCTCGTGAACGGCCCGCTGGCTGCGCAGGAGGCGCTCGGAGGAGGAGCCGGACTCCTCGCGCAGCAGCCGCTCGAAGATGCGCAGCCGATCCTCCCAGGCGATCACATCGCTGCCGCCGTGCTGGTTGTGGCGGCGTATGAGCGTCAGAGTCTCCTCCACCACATCGATTTCAGTGAGCGCCGCCAGCCGAAACCAGAGCTCGTTGTCCGCGCACATGCGCAGCTGCTCATCGAGGCACCCGAGCTGCTCGAGCAGCGCGCGCTCCACCACCACACTCGGCAGCGCTATGGAGATCTCACTGCGCAGCAGCGCCTCGCGGATCCAGCCGCTCCTGGCCTGATGAGCGCGGCGCGGCCCGGTGCGCACGATTGCCCCGGAGCTGTCGATGACGGCAAAGTGCGTACAGCTCCAGCGGCGCGATGAGTTGAGGCGCAGCGAGGCGATCTGCCGCGAGAGCTTGCCCGCGAGCCAGATGTCATCCGAGTCGAGGAAGGCCACGTAGGTGCCGCGCGCCTGGCGAATGGCGGCATTGCACGCCACCCCCTGCAGGCCGCTGTGCTTCAGCCACAGCACCCTCACTCTCTCTCCATCGTCAAGTGAGCGCAGATAGTCGCGGGTCGGACCGTCGCCCGAGCCGTCATCGGCGATGATCAGCTCCCAGTCGGTGAAAGTCTGCGCGCGCACCGAATCGAGAGTTGGCGGCAGGAATTCCAGACGGTTGAACGTCGGCATGACGATCGAAACGGTGGGACTCATGCCACAGCCCTGCCGGGTCTCGGGGCCGCCTGACTAGGGACCGGCGTGCGCGACTGCAAACGGCCGTACGGGCGAGCGGGTGGATGGCGGATCGATGCCCTGACAGGTCTCCCGCGCCATCGCATCGGCCACCGCCGCGCAGGCGTTGACCGAGGTGAGGATGCCGGCGGGTGTAGCGAACTGTCGGGAGCTGTCGGTGAGAATCTGCTCGACTCTGGCGCCCGGCAACCGCCTGCCATCGGCAAGCAGGAGAGCCACGATGCCGGTGACTTCGGCCGTCGCGAGCGAGCTTCCGGAAGCAAAGTCGTAGTGACCGCCCGGCGCCAATGTCAGTATGCCGTGGCCCGGTGCGAGCAGATGCCGGGATGCGGCGGCCGCATCCTCCGCCGACTGTACACCCAATACTCCGGGTACATCGATCGGGAAGGTATCGGTCTGCCCGTTGCTGGGCGGCGGCACGGCGCCCACATAAATGATTCCATGCTGCATGCCATAGTCGATGAGGCGCGCGAGCAGCGGGTCGGGCGGTCCGGCGAGACTGAGGTTGACGACGTCGGCGCGAGCCGTAATCGCGGCCTCGAGCGCCTGGGCCAGCGTGAAGCTGTTGCAGGCAGCCTGCGCGGCATTGTCGGGCAGGGGCCAGCAGGCTTTGAGGGCGATCAGACGTGACTTGGGGGCTACTCCGAGCAGACCCTGGCCGCCATCCGCGGTTGCCGCGATCAGGCCGGCGACCTCGGTGCCGTGGCGATCGTCCGCGAAGTCATCGCCGGCGACGAAGCTGCGTCGCGCAATGATGCGCCCGCGCAGGTCCGGATGTTGATAGTCCACGCCCGTATCGACTATCGCAATCCGTACCGCGGCACCTTGGGAGAGCTTGTGGGCCTGCAATACCCCGAGCTCCCTCAGGTTGAGCTGCAGAGGCAGATAAGCTCGCTTCTGCAGGGGCGCCGACCGCGCTTCGTGGGCCGCGGCCGGCTCCGTGGCGGTCTGGGTCGTGAACTGGTTGAGCGGCTCGACCGACTCGACGCGCGCATCGTGCGCGAGCGCTGCGATGACCGCAGCGCGCGCAGTCAGGTCCGGCAGCCGCATCACGATGCAATGGACCCGCAGGCTTTCGATCGGCCAAGCCGATACCTCCTGCAGGCGGTAGTCCCGCTCCAGCGATTGGGTGACGGAGCGGGCGCTCGCGCCCACTCCGTACACGCCGCCGGCGGCATACCCTCGCGGTGTGGATCCGGGGGTCGCGACGGCAGGCTGCGGTTGATTGCGCACCGTGATCACGACGAAGCGCGCCGGATCTGCCTTCGCCTGGACGGGCAGCTCCGCAGGCCGCAGAGCGTTCTCTCGCAGCGCGCAGCCCGCCAACAGCCCGAGCGCGGCGAAAGTGACAGCTCTGAGCGGCAGCCGGCCCACGTCAGCGCACGCCGTCTTGCACCGGCTCCGCGAAGAGGACTGCCGGGTTGGCGCGCAGTCCGGCGATCCGCTTCGAGAGCGCTGCACGGGAGCCGGGTGGTTGCGCAAATCCCAACGTGTAGACGTTCCCGTCCGCCGGACCGTCAATGATATGTGCACCCGCGGCTCGTAACACCGCCTGCAGGTCTCCCACGGACAGGTCTGTCCTGAAGAGGACCCGCGCTCTCGGGCCGGATGCGTAGGAGGGTGAGGCGGAGGTGAGAGTTGCGTAGCGAGCGCCGCCGTCTGCGCCGGATGACTGCCATGCCCATGCCCCGAGGCCGAGCGCAAATGCCTGCAGGATGACCGCGGCGGCCAGCCAGCGCACGACCGGTGGAGTCTCGCGGAATTGACGCATCACCCGCGGACGGCGCAGGTCCGTGACCGGAACGCGCGGCTGAGGGTCGGCCGGCGAGGTATTGGCGTCCTGGCTCTCCATGCGCGCGAGCAGCTTCTGATAGGAGGACTCCGCGGCAAAGACGAGCGGTCCCTCGGCGCACATCGCCTCACGTACCCGCAGCTGCTCCTCGTAATCCTGCCGGCATCGCGGGCAGCTCTCGATGTGCTCGCGTACTGCAGCCTCGGCCTCGGCGGGGAGCGAGCCGTTGACCAGCCATGGAATGATGAGCTCGGCGCGTGCGTGCAGCGCGGAGAGTTTGGGACGGAATTGCACTCAGGATCTCCGATTCATTCGGGGCCCGCGAGGGTCGTGAGCAGGCCTTTCAACTTGCGGCGAGCATGGAACATGCGAGTCTTCACCGTGTTGACCGGGCACTGCATGATGGAAGCAATCTCCTCGCAGGAGTGACCCACGTGATAGGCGAGCTCGATGACCGTTCGCTGCTCGAGGGGCAGGCGCCGCAGCGCGACGTCCAGCCATTCATTGAGCTCTTCCTGCTGCGTGGGCTCCTCAGTCGCGGCCTCCGCCTCGACGTCGAAATCGGCGGGCGGGGGGCCCGCATAGCGCAGTGTCTTCAGGCCGCGGCGATAGGCGATGCCGAGAATCCACGTGGAAACCCGTGAAGCCCCGCGAAAGTCGCCGGCGTGTTGCCAGACGACCCAGAAGGTGTCGTTGATGATCTCTTCCGCGAGGTCATACCTCGTGGTGAGGCGCATGAGAAACCGGGCAAGCCGCCGATGATAGAGGAGGTAGAGCTCCTTCATTGCGGCGCTGTCGTGCCCGGCGATCCGCGCGAGGAGCGCGCGCTCCCGCTCATCGGTCGAGGAACCGCTTCCGGTCTTGGGGCCCTTCTCGGCCGAGGTCATCGCGTTCTCTCTCTGGCGTATTCCAGAGACAGCATAATTGGCGAGCATGCCCGTGTGTACCTTGGCAGTCCCCTGGCGTTCACCCCCAGGAACGCTCAGAACCGCCAGAGCAGGGTTGCCGATGCCCGCCCTCCGGCCACGTCCCGCCCGAAGAGGCGCACGGCGCGCTCACCTGTCCGGAAATAGCCGACATCGAGCTCGAACGGGCCGGCTACGTGGCTCAATCCCACGCTCCAGAACGCGTATCCTCTATTGAAGGGATCGGCCATCCGGTCGTACCCGGCCGTGGCCGCGAACGACAGCCAGGAGGCGAGTGGCTGGTGCCATTCCACTCCATAGGCAAAGGCACTGCGGTCCTGCACTGCCCGCAGCGGCTCACCATAAGGCCGGTACCTCAGGGCATCGGGTGTCCAGGCGAATGTGAGATACAGCCGGTCCGCGAGGCTCCAGCTCATCCCGAGCTGATCGTAGTCGTAGCGCTGGCCGTAGAGCTCGCCATTGTAGTAACCCCCGCCGGGAAAGGCGTAGCGGGTATATGTAAAGGTGGCGCTCAGATTCGTCGTGACCGCCACACTGTAGCCGGCATAGAGATTGAGCTCCTTGGCCGCGGCGCAGGGGTAGCTGCCCAACCCCGCCGACACCCACGCCCCGAGAAAGGTGGCCCAATAGCCGGTGCCGCGCTCGCGCACATGCAGGTCGGCCTGCGCGGCCGGGTGGCCGCAGGTCTGAGAGATGTCCCGGTAGACGTCATCCTGGGTGAGCGCGAGTGAGCCGCCCGCATCGAGCGCGGCCGCAGCGCCCCCCGGCCAGCCCGACAGCACACAGCAGGCGGCCAGCGCCACGGAGCGGAGAGCACCCATGGGGGGCATCTTGCCCTGTTTCCCGCGGGTCGGGAATCAGCCGCCGCGCATTTCGGTGAAAGCGCTCGCCGGGATCATGTTGCCATTGAGATGGTACATGACCCAGATCGAGCCGAAGAAGATGAGCGAGACGATGAGCACGCCGAAGGCGAGGGCGAGCGCATTGTTGGTGTTGTCGGGCGCGGTGGTGAGGTGCAGGAAGAAAACGAGGTGCACCCCGACCTGCGCGAGGCCAAAGACGATGAGGGCCATGACGATGCCCGGCCCGTAGATGACGTGCTCGCCGAGGGCCCAGAACGAGGCGGCGGTGAGCAGGGCGGCCAGCGTGAGGCCGATGAGATACCCGCGCAGCTCCGTGCGCAGGGTGGGAGGCGCGGCATCCGGCGGCGGCTGGCCGGCGACGTGATCTTCACCGACGTGCGAGCCTAATTCGAAGTCATCGGGGTTCGAGCTCATGGCGTGAGGAATCCGATCAGATAGACCACCGTGAAGATGCCGATCCAGATGATGTCGAGGGCGTGCCAGAAGAGCGAGAAGCAGAGGTAGCGGTGCCGGATGCTCTCCTTGAAGCCCTTCGCGGGGAACTGAGCCATCATCGTGCCGAGCCAGAGAAGCCCGGCGCTCACGTGCACGCCGTGGCATCCGACCAGGGAGAAGAAGGCCGTCAGGAAAGCACTGTGGGTGGGGCCCGCGCCGCGCGCCACCAGCCCGAGGAATTCGTGGAGCTCGAGTATCAAAAAGGTGACGCCGAGAAGGCCGGTGAGCGCCAGGGTGATCTCGGTCCAGAGGAGATTTCGCCGCCCGACTGCGAGGCTCGCCATCCCGCAGGTGAAGCTCGAGAGGAGCAGGCAGGCAGTCTCCTGCGCGGTGTTGTGCAGATCGAAGAGCTCGCGCGGCCCCGGGCCGCCATTGCGGGCGTGGATCAGCACCGTGTAGGTGGCGAAGAATGCCGAGAAGAGAATGACGTCGGAGAGGATGAAGATCCAGAAGCCGTAGCCCACCACGATGCGCTTCGGCGCGGGACCGCCGCCGCCGTGCCCGGTGTACTCCGGCTCGCCCGTCGCCGGCACGTGACCCATGTGGTAAGGATCACGGCCGGCGCGCAGTGCGGTGCTCGGGGCGCTCATTCGTGCGACTCCGGCTGCGACTCCCGCCGCAACTGCCGGTGTTGCAACGCTGCGCTGCGTGCGGCGCGGTTGGCGCGATCGAGGCGGGCGACCTCCTCCGCGGGAATCAGGATCTCGTCATGATCGCGCCAGGCGAATACGACGAACGTGGCGTACGCGCCCGCGAGCCCCAGCAGGACCAGCCACCAGATGTGCCAGATGAGCGCGAAGCCCGTGACCACCGCGAAGAAGGCGGTGACGAATCCCGTCGGACTGTTGCGCGGCATGTGGATGGGCTCGTACTGCGGCTCCGGGCGCGTGAGCTGGCCGAGCTCGCGGGCGCGCGCCTTCATGTCCCAGTAAGGCTCCTGGTCGGTGACATCGGGCAACACGGCGAAGTTGAAAGCGGGCGGCGGCGAGGAAGTCACCCACTCGAGATTGCGTCCGTCCCAAGGGTCTCCGGTCACGTCGCGCCGCCGCTCGCGAGTGCGGATCGAGACGACGATCTGCGCGATCTGCGCAACGATTCCGAGGAGGATGATGAGCACGCCCCACTCGGCGAGGACGAGCCACGGGTGCCACTCGGCGACGTCATAGTGCTGCAGCCGGCGGGTCATGCCCTCGAGCCCGACGACATACCCCGGACCCCAGGCAACCCAGAAGCCGATGAGCCACAGCCAGAACGCCCATTTGCCGAGCCGCTCATCGAGCACGAAACCGAACGCCTTGGGGAACCAGTAGGTGTAGCCGGCGAACACGCCGAACAGGACGGCCCCGATGATGACGTTGTGAAAGTGGGCGACCAGGAAGACGCTGTTGTGGAGCTGAAAGTCCGCCGGCGGCACTGCGAGCAGCACGCCCGTCATGCCGCCGATCGCAAAGGTCACCATGAAGCCGATGGACCAGAGCATCGGCGAGGTGAAGCGCACATAGCCGCCGTACATGGTGAAGAGCCAGTTGAAGATCTTCACCCCGGTCGGCACGGCGATGATCATGGAAGCGATGCCGAAGATGGCGTTGACGTCGGCACCCGCGCCCATGGTGAAGAAGTGATGCAGCCACACCATGAAGGAGATGATGCAGATGGCCATGGTCGCGTAGATCATCGACCGGTAGCCGAAGAGCGGCTTGCTCGAGAAGGTCGAGACGACCTCGGAATAGATGCCGAAGGCAGGCAGGACCAGGATGTAGACCTCCGGGTGTCCCCACGCCCAGATGAGGTTCATGAACATCATCGAGTTGCCGCCGCCGGTGTCGGTGAAGAAATGAAAACCGACGTAGCGGTCGAGGAGCAGCATCGCGAGGCAGGCGGTGAGGATCGGGAAGGCGGCGACGATGAGCAGATTGGAGGCGAGCGCGGTCCAGCAGAACATCGGCATGCGGCTGTAGTGCATGCCCGGGGCGCGCAGCTTGAGGATGGTGGTCACGAAGTTGATCCCGGTCATGAGCGTACCGATGCCGGAGATCTGCAGCGACCAACAGTAGTAATCCACCCCGACACCCGGGGAGTAGGTCAGCTCCGACAGGGGCGGGTAGGGAAGCCAGCCGGTGCGGTCGAACTCGCCGACGACGAGCGACAGGTTCACCAGGAGCGCGCCCGCGGCGGTGAGCCAGAAGCTGACGGAATTGAGGGTCGGAAAGGCCACATCGCGCACGCCGAGCTGCAGCGGCACGATGACGTTCATCAGGCCGATCACGAACGGCATGGCCACGAAGAAGATCATGATGGTGCCATGCGCGGAGAAGATCTGATCGAAGTGCGACGGCGGCAGGAAACCGGGGGCGTTGTAGGCCATCGCCTGCTGAGTGCGCATCATGATGGCGTCGATGAACCCGCGCAGCAGCATCACGCCCGCCAGGATGCAGTACATGATGCCGATACGCTTGTGATCGACGCTCGTGATCCATTCGCGCCAGAGGTAGGGCACGTAGCCTCTGACGATGACCCAGGCGAGCACCGCGATCATGATTATCAGGACCGCGGCACCGGAGAGGAGCGGCAGCGGCTCCTGGAACGGGATCGCCTGCCACGTCAGTTTGCCAAGAAGCGTCATTTCAGGCCTACCGGGCGAACGTCTGCAACTCCGCCGCGCGGACCTTCACCCGGCGGCAGGCGCTGCATCACGATGTCGCCAAAGAGCCCGGGTCGTACCGAGCCGTAGGTATGTGGCGCATCGATGCTCTGTCGCAGGAGTGCCTCGTACGCCCGGGTGTCGAGCGCGGGTCCCGCACCGCGCGTCGATGCGGCCCAGGCCTCGAAGCGGCCCTGCGGCACGGCGTCGGTATCGAAATGCATGTCGGCGAAACCATCGCCGCTGATCATTGCCGACAGCCCCCGATAGACCCCGGGCCGGTCGGCCTGCAGATACAGGCTCCCGGCCATACCGTTCATGCAATAAAGCATGCTGCCGAGCTGAGGCACCCAGAACACATTCCAGACCGACGCCGAGGTCACCGTCAGGTGCAACGGCACGCCAGCCGGAACGACCAGCCTGTTGACGCTGGCGATACCGAGCTTGGGATAGATGAAGAGCCATTTCCAGTCGAGCGAGACCACCTGAATGTCGATCGCGGCCCTCTTCGAGGGCAGGGGCTGCGCCGGATCGAGGTCGTGAGAGCTGATCCAGGCGATGCCGCCGAGAAAGATGATGACCAGCGTCGGAATCGACCAGACCAGGAGCTCGACGCGCCCGGAATAGACGAAGTCAGGCTGGCGGCGAGCCCGAGCGTTCGAGGATCGATACCACCACGCGATGCCGATGGTGAGGGCGATCGTCGGGACGACGATCGCGAGCATGATCACCACGGAGTCGAGGAGGATCGTCCGCTCAGCATCGCTGATCGGGCCGGCAGGCTCGAGCTGCGCGCGGCCGCAGCCGGCAAGCTGCACGAGCAGCAGCAGTGCCGTGAGAACGAAAGCGACATGACCTGCTCTAGCCGAGGTTCTTTTCCGGTCGATGGCGGCGCCTCCTCCGGCAGCAAGGCGGGGATCAACGCCAACCTTACTTCAAAGTTCCTGGCCCTGCTCGCGTACGGCTGGCTCGAGCTGGGACGAGACGGTCAATTGACGGTTGCGCGCCTTCGCTGATATCGTTACCAACAGATGCACAAAGCAGTGATCGTGACGGCCGCGGCGGCCACTCTGTTGTTGCGTGCCCTCGCCGGGGCCGCCGGCGCCGAAGGGCTCACGGCGATGAGCAACAATCCATGTCCGACGCCGAAGCCAGACGCCGGCGCCGGCTCCGCGTTCGTCCGGATGCTGCTCACACCCGGCACGCGCTTCGTTCGACCCGCGCAGACTCCGGCGCAGAAGCTCGCGGCCAATACGGCAGCAGCGAGGCAGCGAGCGCGCGACTGGGCGGATCTCTGCCGCTATCGTGCCGACAACGCCGCAGTCACGCGGCCTCCGCGCATCGTCCTGATGGGGGATTCGATCACCGACTTCTGGCGCGAAGGCGACCCCGCGCTTTTCGGCGCTGAGGTCGTCGATCGCGGCATCAGCGGTCAGACGAGCAGTCAGATGCTGGTGCGCTTCTGGCCGGATGTGATCGCTCTACATCCGCGCATGGTGCAGATCCTGGCCGGCACCAATGACGTTGCGGGCAACACCGGCCCGATGACGGAACAGGATTACGAGAACAACATCATGGCGATGGTCGCACTCGCGCGGGCACATCACCTGCGTGTGCTGCTCGGGGCGATTCCACCGGCGGTGTCCTTCTGGTGGACGCCGCACCCCTATCAGCCGGCGGCGCAGATCCGGCGGCTGAACGAATGGCTGCGCGGCTATGCGCGATCGAGCGGCGCAGTCTTTGTTGACTACTACGCGCATCTTGCAACGCACGACGGTGCGTTCCGGCCCGATCTCTCGAACGATGGCGTCCATCCCAACGCTGCCGGCTACCGGGTGATGAGCGCGTTACTGAAGTCTGCGCTCGGTAAGGATTGAGCTACCCACCGCTGATGCTCATGAGGGTCGGCCGGGCTTGCCGGAAAAATCGGAGATGGGGTTGGAGACCGGCTTCTCGAGCCCTTCGGCAAAGCCCTTCAGTCCTTCGATGAGCGGCGCCAGCGCGCGCCAGAGCTGCTCATCGTGCAGGAGGCGATACACACCCAAGAGCCCGGGGGGCTGCTCCGGATCCGCCATCCGTGGCGCCGCGCGCGTGCCACCCTGACTGTTCTGCTGCACTCCGGCCCGTGAGCTCGCGGCCAGGCGCGCCGCACCATCGGCTACCGCGAACACCAGGCGGTAGAACTCCGCCGGCGGGATGCACGAGAGTGCCATGAGGAGCACCGACAGATTCTGGATGGCATTGAGCGTTCCCGGTTTCTCGAGGCCGCTGACCAGGATCTGGGCCACATCCTCGTTCGCGGCGACGAGATCGTTGGCGAGCCGCAGCAGGCCGTGGCGGTGACAGGTCTCGAGCAGGCGATCCAGCTCCTCGCGCGCCGTCATCTGCGTGCGCGCGGGTCTCACCTCGAATTGAATCGGCGCGGCCATTACATGCGCTCCGGATGCGTTTGATGGGCGGGTGGTGGCGTGTAGTCCGCACGGGACCACTTCGCCTCGACGTGCGGACCGCCGTTCGGTGTCCGATGCCCGTAGCGATAGTTGTTGTGCGGCAGCGGCGGCGTTCCCCGCGGCTTGCTCAGTACCTCGAGCCTCACGGCCGTCTCCTTGTAGCCTGGCGTGTTGACGTCAGGGTCATGGTGCTCGCCGGTGAGCGCATTCGCGGCAGGCTTCGAGTGGTGGATCGGCAGATAGAGGAGCTTCCCTCTGACCCGGTCCGTCACCACCGCGCGAACCTCGATCGCGCCGCGCCGCGATGTCACGCGTACCCATGTGCCATCCTCGATGCCGCGCTCCGCGGCGAGCTCCGGACTCACCTCCACGAACCAGTCCGGAACCTCATGCCGGATGCCGGGCGCCTTGCCGGTCTGGTTGGTGGCCTGGAAGTGCTCGAGCATCCGCCCGTTATCGAGCGCGAGGTCGTATTCGCCGTCCGGTGCTTCCGCCGGCGGCTTCCATTCCAGGGGGTGGAGCTTCGCCCGGCCGTCATCGGTGTGAAAGCGATCGGTGTAGAGGAGGGGCGTATCGGTGCCGTCGGGCTTCACCGGCCACTGCAGAGAGCGCCAGCCTTCCAGGCGCTCATAGCTCACGCCGGCGAACATCTCGGCGCTCGCCGCTGCCTCGGCCATGATCTGCGAGGGATGAGTGTACGGCCAGTCATGGCCCATGCGTCGTGCGAGGTCGATGAGGATGCGCCAGTCCGGACGGCTGTCGCCGAGCGGTGCCATGACCTCGTAGAAACGCTGGATGCGTCGCTCGGTGTTGGTGAATGTGCCTTCTTTCTCGACGCTGGCGCACGCGGGCAGCACCACGTCGGCGAACTGTGCGGTGCGGCCGAGGAACAGGTCCTGGACGACGAAGAATTCGAGCCCGCTCATCGCTTCCTGGGTATGGGAGGCATGCGAGTCGGACACCGCAGTCTCCTCACCGATGACGTACATCGCCTTCAGGTTGCCCTTGCCGGCCTCGAGGACCATCTCGAAGTTGTCGAGCCCGACCTTCTTCGACAACCGCTGCGGAGCAACGCCCCAGGCGCGTGCCCATTTGGCGCGCGCTTTCTCGTCGGTCACCTTCTCATAGCCCGGGTAGACGTTCTTCAGGCAACCGAAGTCGCTCGCGCCCTGTACGTTGTTGTGGCCGCGCATCGGATAGCCGCCCGTTCCCGGGCGGCCGTAGTTGCCGGTGACCAGAAGGAGATTGGACAGTGCGGTGCTGATGTCCGCCCCGTGGCTGTGCTGGGTAATGCCCATGGCCCAGAGCAGGCAGACGCGCTCGGCCTTGCCTATCATCTCGGCAGCCTCGATGAGCTGCGCCTGCGGGATACCGGTCTCGCGCTCGGCGAAATCCAGCGTGAAAGGCTCGAGAGAGCGCCGGTACTCGGCCACGCCGTTCACCCGCTGCTCGAGGAAATCCGCGTCCGCATACCCGTGATCGAACATGTAGCGCGAGAGGGCCGAGGCCCATGCGAGGTCGGTGCTCGGGCGCGGACAGAGGAACAGATCCGCGCGCTCGGCCATCTCGTGCTTGCGCACATCGACGACGAGCAGCTTCTGTCCGCGCAGCTTGTGGCCGGCTTTGATCCGGGAGGCGATCACCGGATGATTCTCGGCGGTGTTGGTTCCGACCAGCACCACGAGGTCCGCCTTCTCCATGTCGCTGATGCTCCCGGCATCGCCGCCATAGCCGACGGTGCGGAAGAGGCCCATGGTCGCCGGGTTCTGGCAGTAGCGCGAGGAGTTGTCGACGTTGTTGGTGCCGATGATCAGCCGCGCGATCTTCTGAGTGAGGTACGCCTCCTCGTTGCTCGCCTTGCTCGAGCCGATGAAGCCGATGCTGTCCGGACCGTGTCGATCGCGGATCTCGAGCAGGCGCCGGGCGACGAGCTCGAGCGCCTCATCCCAGCCCGCCTCGCGAAAGCGCCCGTCCTCACGGATCAGAGGTGTCGTGAGGCGTTCGTCGCTGTTGACGAAGTCCCAGCCGAATTTTCCCTTGATGCAGGTCGAGATGCCGTTCACCGGCGCCGCGACCGCCGGCTGCACCTTGAGGATGTGGCGATCGCGAGTCCACATCTCGAACGCGCAGCCGACGCCGCAATAGGTGCAGACCGTCTTCGTCCGTTTGATCTCCGCCTGGCGCCAGCGCGCGTCCATCTTGGAGATCGCCGTGATCGGCGGGGCCCCGATCGTGTTCTCCAGTGCCTTCACCAGATCGATCAGCGGGCGCTTGAGCGAGGGCGGCATGGCGGTGAGGGGACCCGCATCCGGCTGCATGGTCTTCTCCATGAGCGCGTTGCACGGACACACCGTGACGCAATGGCCGCAATGCACGCATGAGGACTCATCGATCGGCCTGCCGCCATCCCAGAGCACGCGCGGATGCTCCGCCCGGTAGTCGATACTGAGCGTCTCGTTGACTTCCACGTTCTGGCAGGCCTCGACGCAGCGCCCGCAGAGGATGCATTGGTCGGGATCGTAGGTGTAGAAGGGGCTCGAATGATCCTTGGCGTAGGGCTTGCGCCTGAAGGGATACCGTTGGATCGGAATCTCCATGTCGGCGAACGCGTTGTGCAGCGTACAATCGCCGGTGTTGTTCTCGCAGACGGTGCAGTAGAGCTCGTGCTTTGCTAGCAGCCGGTCCATGCCTTCCTCCCGCGCCGCGGCGGCGCGCGGGCTGCGGCTCGCCACCCGCAGACCTTCGGCTGAGCGAAGCGTACAGCCGCGGACCAGCTCGCCATCGACCTCCACCCAGCAGACATCGCAGGTCCGCAAGGGCCCGAGCGCAGTGTGATAACAGACGTGCGGCAGATCGATGCCCTGCGCAGCAAGGAAGTCGATCAGGGGCTGATCCTGCGGCCCGGTGAGCGTTCTGCCATCGAAGCTCAGACTGCAGGCCGCGGCTTGCGAAGCCGGTCCCGGCGCTGCGGGTTGCATGGCCATCCGGCGATCCTCATGCCGCTTCAGGGTGACTGGCCTCATCAGCAATTCCCGTACGCGAAGCGGTGTCCCACAGCTCACGCGGATCGAAAGTCACCGTCGCAGCGATCGTCAACAGGCTCATGAGGATGAACGCGGTCGCGCCCCAGCCTGCGGATTCGGCGCCGAGGCTGCCGAAGTCGACGAGCGGGACGAAGAACACGATGGAGAGCGGGCTGGTCTCCGACCAGCGTCCCGCTTCCCCGACCAGGCGCGCGAGGCGGGTCTTCAACACCAACCTCCGGTCCGATCCGCGCCAGACCGAGATGACGCACCAACCAAGCGAAAGCACCATGACCGCGGGGTTCACGATCGATGTCCAGAAGACGAGCACGCTCAACGGCCACAGTCCGAGGCTCCAGAGCTGCAGCACGTAGCCGAAGCTCGTGTAGGTTGCGCGCGTGCCCAGGAGAACGGAGATGTTCATCGGATAGATGTTGGCCGGAATGAGCAGAATGAAGGCCGCGGACGCGAGCGCCGCCGTCCTTGCGGCAGCGTGGGGCTTGCGGCGGCGGACAGGCAGCCCGCAGCGCAGACAGGGAGTCCCGGCGCGCCTCAACGGCTGGACGAGGCCGCAGGCACTGCAGCCTGTCGCCGGCTCGGCCGGCGCGGCGGCGACATCGGCGCCGATTGCCCGCCAGACCGTCTGCTCATCGAGGGTGGCCCGGGAAAGCATGGTGAGAAGCCCGGCGGCCATGAGGAACACGCCGCCAACCTGGATGGAGAGGGCGAGCCGCTCGACGTTGTTGAGATAGTAGTAGCCGGCCGCCACTGCGACCAGGAACACATCGACCATGGCCCAGCGGTCGAGCCACATGGCCCAGCGGAAGGCGCGGCCCAACCAGGCCGGGCGGTAGTCCAGGCGAAGGGCACCCAGCACGGCGCAGAGGAGCCCCAGGCGCACTGCGGGCAGGAGAATGACGAATATCGCGCTCAGGCCCGCGAGGAGGATCCACTCGTGATTCCACAGCTGCGTGATTCCGCCGATGAGCGATGCCCGCGAGCGGCGGCCAAACGCCTCGGCCGCGAGCAGCGGCAGGACATCCGCCGGTACCAACAGCAGCAGCGTTGCGAGCGAGCAGGCGAGCGCGGCATCGAGGCTGCGCCCGATGGTGGTCGCGATCGGGTTGTGACACCGCAGGCAGACGGCGGTGCTGCGCCTGGGCAGCACGGGAAAGCTCAGCAGGGTGCCGCAGTCTGGGCACGCAATGGCCAAAGGAGTCGCGCTCGTGAGGGGGCGGGCAGCACCCGACGGTGCAACGTTGCCGTTTGCGGCAGGTTCCGCGCCGGCCTCGCGGCCGTCGCTGGCCGCACCGTCAAGCCGCTGTTGCAGGCGGCCCGCGGAAGATGCAATGCTGTTGCATGCCGCGAGCCCCCGCTCGAATCACACGACTCAGCAGGCTCGGATGAAACTGCGGATCCGCTGGCGGATCTTCGCCTTTCTCTTCGGCTTCGGCCTGATTGCCTACGTCCAGCGTACCGGCGTGACCGTCGCGGCCGAGCGGATGATGCCGGAGCTGCACCTCTCGCAGCTGCAGATCGGCCTCATCGAGCAGGCTTTCGTCATCGGCTACGCCCTGTTTCAGCTGCCGGGCGGCCTTCTCGGGCAGCGATTCGGTGCGCGCGCGGCGTTCACGGCGTTCGGCATCGTGGCGTTTGCCGCAGTGATGGCGACTCCCGTCGCGCCGGAGCTGCTGAGCGGCGCGGCTCTCTTCGCCGTGCTGCTCGGCGCGCAGTTCCTGCTCGGAATCGCGCAGGCCGGGATCTTCCCGGTCTCGAACGGTGTCTTCGAAGCCTGGTTTCCGGCCCGCCAATGGGCGCTCGCCCTCGGGGCGCAGAACATGGGGCTGAATCTCGGCGCCGCGCTGACGCCGCCGTTGATCGCGGTGCTCATGAGCGCGGTGGGTTGGCAGCAGGCTCTCGCGTGGTCGAGCATTCCACCGGTGGTGGTGATTGCGCTCTGGGTTTGGTACGCGCGCAACTCGCCGCGCGAGCACCCGGCGGTCTCGAGCGCGGAGCTCGCGGAGCTCGGCGATGAGAGCACAGCGGCGGTCAATGACAAGGTCACCGTGCGCCGGCTGCTGCGGCTGCTGGGCCATCGCAGCACCATGCTCCTGGCGCTCTCGTACCTGGCGATGAATTACTCGTTCTTCCTGCTGTCCAACTGGTGCTTCCTCTATCTCATCCAGGAGCGGCATTTCTCGGTCCTGCAGAGCGGTTGGCTCGCGATGTTGCCGCCGATCGTGGCTGGAGTCGGCTCCGGCGTCGGCGGCCTCACCACGGGATGGCTTTGCAAGCGCTATGGCGCCGCCTGGGGCTACCGCGGCGTACCGCTGGTTGCATTGCCGCTCGTCGGCGTGTTGCTGCTGATCGCCGTGCGAGCCTCGAATGCCTACGTGGCCGTCGCGGCCTTAACGGCCTGCTTCGGTTTCGTCGAGATCAACGAGGCGGCCTATTGGGCCGCCTCCATGGCGGTCGGCCGCAGCGACTCCATGGCAACGGGCGGTGTTCTCAACACCGGGGGCAGCCTCGGCGGCATCATCGGCATACCGGTGGTGGCCTACCTCTCCGGCCGGCACGCCTGGGGAGCTGCCTTCGCGATCGGCAGCGCCTGCGCGGTCGCTGCAGCGCTCCTCTGGCTCGGGATCGACGCCGACCAGACGGTCACCGACGAGCGCGCCGCGCGCGCTCAGACGGGAGCGCCGCTCGCCGGCTGACGAGCAGGCTCGGAAAGGCGCCGGCGCAAAGCGCGCTCGTCCAGTCCTCGCAGAGCGCCACGGCCTCCGCGGGCCTGAAGGCGCTGGGATTGATGCTGGCCTCGATCCAGAGCCCATCGAGGAGCGCCGCGAGCGCGATCGCCGCCGGGCGCAGTCTGAAACGGGGCACGCTCTCGCTGCGCTGCAGCTGGCCGAGAAGAGACTCGAGCGCGGCCCGATAAGCGGCGTAGGTGCGGTCGTGCACTCCCTGCACGCCGGCATCGTGCGCGACCATGCTCCAGAAGACGAGCCAGGTGTTGAAAAGGGCAGGGTCGAGCAGCGCGGGGGTGAAGGAGGCCTCATAGAAACGCCGCAAGCGCTCGCGCGCACTGGCATCGGCCGCCCGCGCATGCTGCTGGATGGAGCTGAGCAGGGACATGGCGAGCGCTTCGTAAGAGGCGGCGAGGAGCGCGGAGACGCTCGGAAAGTGATGGATGATGAGGCCCGGCGATACGCCCGCCTGTGCGCTGATGCGCCGCACCGAGAGCCCCTCGTGACCATATTTGCGCAGACACGCGAGGGTTGCCTCGATCAGCGCCTCGCGGCGCAGGCCGGGCGGTGCGCGGCGGAATTTGGGCGTGTGCTGCTCTTTCGCCATGGTTGCCTCTGTCGCTGCACGCGGATGATACCGCCCCGGCGCTTGACCGTGCCGGACGCGTTGCTATACAGTCGTTCAATAGCAGCAGGGCGAGGCCTTACTCTCATGAGCGCTCGTGCGATCGATGTCGTCCCCGCCGCCGACGATGATGCGGTCAGCCTGCCGGCCTGGATCTACCGCGACCCGGAATTCTTCGAGCTCGAGAAGGAGCTCATCTTCCGTCCGAGCTGGCAGATCGTCTGTCACGTCAACGACGTGCCGCGCTGCGGCGACTACCACTCGCTCGATTTCCTCGGCCAGAGCATCATCGTGCTGCGCGGCGAGGACGGGCAGGTCCGCAGCTTTCACAACGCTTGCCGGCACCGCGCGGCCCGGCTCCTCGATGAGACCAGAGGGCACTGCGGGCGGCGGATCACCTGCCCCTATCACGCCTGGACATACGGTCTCGACGGGCGCCTGCTCACCGTGCCGCAGCGCAATGACTTCAAGGGACTCGACCGCGAGCGCCACGGCCTGGTGCCGCTCGATCAGGAAGTGTTCATGGGCTTCGTCTTCGTGCGCCTCGGCGGGAGCGCCGCGGAGAGCGCGGCGCCGCTCCCGAGCGTCCGCGAGATGGCGGCCCCCTATGTCGATGAGCTCGAGGCCTACCGGCTCGAGGAGCTCGTGCCGCAGGGCAGGGTGACGCTGCGGCCCCGCAGCGTCAACTGGAAGAACGTCGGCGACAACTACTCCGACGGCCTGCACATTCCCATCGCCCATCCGGGACTGACGCGCCTCTTCGGTGCCAGCTATGGCGTCGAGGCGCAGCCGTGGATAGATAAAATGTGGGGGTGTCTGCGCGATATCCCGTCGGCCAACCTGTCGGAGCGCCTGTATCAGGCGCTGTTACCGCCCGTGCCGCACTTGCCGCCGAAGCGGCAGCGCCTGTGGACCTATTTCAAGCTCTGGCCCAATCTCGCCTTCGATATCTATCCCGACCAGATCGATTTCATGCAGTTCCTGCCGATCTCCCCGACCGAGACGCTGATCCGGGAGATCGCCTACGTACACCCCGACTCACGTCGGGAGATGCGCGCGGCACGGTATCTCAACTGGCGGATCAACCGTCAGGTGAGTCTGGAAGATCGCGGTCTCATCGAGCGCGTACAGGCCGGGATGGCGTCGGATTCCTACTCCGTCGGTCCGCTCGGGGAGAGTGAAGTCTGTCTGCGCAGCTTCGCGCGCCACATGCGAGCCCTGATTCCCGCGAGCCGCCAGCGGCGGGCGCCGGGTCGGGGCTGGAGTCTCGAGCGTCATGACCGCTGAGAAGCGCGACGTCCTGATCATCGGCGGCGGCCACAACGGACTGGTATGCGCCGCGTATCTCGCCGCGACGGGCCTCAAGGTGACGGTGCTCGAGCGTCGGGGCGTCATCGGCGGCGCGGCGGTGACGGAGGAATTCCATCCGGGATTTCGCAACTCCGTGGCCTCCTACACGGTCTCGCTCCTCAATCCCAAGGTCATTCGCGAGCTGGAGCTGCCGGCGCACGGGCTGCGGGTCGTCGAGCGCCGGCTCGCCAACTTCCTGCCTACGGAGGATGGCCGTTATCTGGCGACGGGCGGTGGCCGGACGCAGCAGGAAGTGGCGAAGTTCTCCAGAGGGGACGCCGGGCGTTTGGGCCTCTACGGTGAGCGCCTGGAGGCGATCGCAGACGTCCTTCGCTCCCTGGTGCTGGAGACGCCACCCAACGTAGTGCAGGGGAGCTGGTCGGTCACACTTCCGGAGCTGTTGCGCGCCGGGCGCGTGGGAACGCGCCTGGGCAAACTCGACATGAGCCTGCGCCGCGAGCTGCTCAAGCTCTTCGCCGCCTCGGCGGGCGACTATCTCGACGAATGGTTCGAGAGCGATCCGATCAAGGCGGTCTTTGGCTTCGATGGAATCGTCGGCCATTACGCGAGCCCCTTCAGCGCCGGAACCGCCTACGTACTGCTGCACCATGCCTTCGGCGAGGTCAACGGGAAGAAGGGCGTGTGGGGTCATGCCATCGGCGGGATGGGCGCGATTACGCAGGCCATGGCGAGATCGGCCAGCGCCCGGGGTGCAGATATCCGTGTGCATAGCGGCGTGCGCGAGGTCATCATCGAGCGCGGGCGGGCCACCGGAGTGGTCACGGAAGCGGGTGAGACGCTCCGGGCCGCGGCAATCGTCTCCAACCTGAATCCGCGACTGCTCTATCTGAACCTCATCGATCCGGCGGCGCTGCCGGCCGAATTTCGCGCGCGCATCGGCCAATGGCGGTGTGGCTCGGGAACCTTCCGCATGAACGTCGCGCTCGCGGAGCTGCCGGATTTCACCTGCCTGCCCGGAAGGACCGCCGCAGATCATCATACCGCCGGCATCATTCTCGCGCCGACGCTGGGCTACATGGAGCGCGCGTACTTCGATGCCCGCACGCACGGCTGGTCGCGGCAGCCCATCGTTGAGATGGTGATTCCCTCCACGTTGGACGATACGCTGGCGCCGCCCGGCAGGCACGTGGCCAGTCTCTTTTGTCAGCACGTCGCGCCGCAGCTTCCCAACGGCGAGTCCTGGGATACGCACCGTGAGAGTGTCGCCGATCTCATGATCGAGACGGTCAACCGCTTTGCGCCGAATTTCAAGGCGTCGGTGCTGGGGCGGCAGATCATGAGCCCGCTCGACCTCGAGCGGATCTTTGGCCTCGTCGGGGGCGACATCTTCCATGGCCGGCTGCAGCTCGATCAGATGCTCTCGGCGCGGCCGATGCTCGGGTATGGGAACTATCGCGGCCCGCTTCCGGGTCTTTACATGTGCGGTGCGGGCACGCATCCGGGCGGCGGTGTCACCGGGGCGCCGGGCCACAACGCGGCGCGCGAGATCCTCGCCGACTTTCGCCGCAGGCGATTGCGCCGGGCCGCCTGAAATGGTGAGTGCAGGAGAGGCGTGAAATTGTTCTGGCCGCATCTTGCAAAAAACGCAGGTTCGGGCACATTAGGCGCACCTTGAGCACCCCCGCAGAGCCTGTCGGGACACTCGAAGTCGCACTGGCGCACGCCTCGCGTCTACTTGCGGTGAAGCCCGCCGTCGCCGCCGAGCAGGCCTGCGAAATCCTGAAAGTCGTCCCGCGGCAGCCGCAGGCCCTGCTGATCCTGGGATTGGCGCGTGCCGCAGCCGGTGACGTCGACGGGGCGATCGATGCGCTGACCCGCGCGGTATCACTCAGGACGGACCTGGCCGATGCCTGGCTCGCACTGGCGGACCAACTTCGGCTGCGCGGTGACGGCGAGAGCGCCGACAGAGCCTACGCCCGCTATATCAAGGCAGCCACTCGCGATCCGCGGCTCCAGGGTGCCGCAGCAGCTCTGTGCGAGAACCGCATTCCGGAGGCGGAAGCCCTGCTGAGGGCGCATCTCGGCCAGCACCCCAACGACGTGGCGGCACTGCGCATGCTAGCAGAAGCAGCGGCGCGCCTGTTGCGCTACTCCGATGCACAGCGGCTCCTGGAGCGCTGCCTCGAGCTGGCGCCGTCTTTCGATGCGGCCCGGCACAACTATGCGACGGTGCTCAACCGCCAGGGCAGGAGCGCCCAGGCGCTCGAGCAGTGCGCCCGCCTGCTCGCGAAAGAGCCGCACAATCCGAGTTATCTCAGCCTCCAGGCAGCCACCTCGGCCAATCTCGGGGATTTCGCGGACGCCATCGCGGCGTACGAGTCGGTGTTGCGGGACTACCCGCAGCAGCCCAAGCTCTGGATGAGCTACGGACATGCGCTGCGCACGACCGGCAAGGTGCCGCAGAGCATTGCGGCGTACCGGCGCGCGCTCTCCATGGAGCCGAATCTCGGTGAGGTCTGGTGGAGTCTCGCGAACCTCAAGACCTTTCGCTTCAGCCCGGCGGATGTGCTCGCGATGCAGGAGGCGCTCGCGCGCGGGGATCTCTCGGAGGATGACCGGATGCACTTCGAGTTCGCACTGGGCAAGGCGCTCGAGGATGCCGCCTCCTACCAGGACTCCTTTGCTCACTACGCTGCGGGCAATGCTCTGCGCCGTGAGCAGCACGGCTACGATCCGGGAGAGATGTCCCGCTTCGTGCGCCGCTCGAAAGAGCTGTTGACCGCACGATTCTTCGCCGAGCGTGCCGGCGCGGGTGTCGCTGCGGCGGATCCGATCTTCATCGTAGGCCTGCCGCGCGCCGGCTCGACGCTCATCGAGCAGATCCTCGGCAGCCATCCTCTCGTCGAGGGAACGATGGAGCTGCCGCAGCTGCCCAACATCGCGCGCAAGCTCGCCGGCCCGAAGCAGGAGGAGGAAGGCACATTCCTCAGGAGGCTGGCTGCGCTCACCCGGGATGAGCTGCGGGCCCTCGGCGAGAGCTACCTCGCCGAGACCCGGGTGATGCGCAAGACCGGAACGCCGTTCTTCATCGACAAGATGCCGAACAACTTTCTCTACGTCGGCCTCATCCATCTCATTCTGCCGAACGCGGTGATCATCGATGCGCGGCGGCATCCCCTCGGCTGCTGCTTCTCCTGCTTCAAGCAGCATTTCGCGCGCGGCCAGTGGTTCAGCTACGGGCTCGAGGATCTCGGGCGCTACTATCGCGACTACGTCGATCTCATGGCGCATCTCGATGAGGTCCTGCCGGGCAGGATCACCCGCGTGTTCTACGAGAATGTCGTCGAGGACACGGAAACCGAGGTGCGCCGGCTGCTCGCCGCCTGCCGCCTGCCGTTCGATCCCGCGTGCCTGCGCTTCCACGAGAACGAGCGGGCGGTGCGGACCGCCAGCTCCGAGCAGGTCAGGCGGCCGATCTTCCGCGACGGCGTCGAGCAGTGGCGTCACTACGAGCCCTGGCTCGAGCCTCTCAAACAGACTCTGGGCAATGTGCTGACCGAATATCCGAAGGTGCCGGCATTCCGCGCGGGCGGGCCGGAGCCGGGTTGACCCACTACACAACAGTCCGCGGTACGGGGAGTGAACCATGACGCGCAGTCGACGTAGAAAATTATCACGCGAGCGAACGAAAACGCTCCGCACGTTCGTCCGGGCAGGCGTTCCCCTGGCTTCCGCGATCATCGCGTCGGTGCCTGCCGCGCGGGCCCAGCAGGCGCCGGCCGCGCAGGGCAACCTGGAGACCGTCGTGGTCACCGCGCAGAAGATCCAGGAGAATCTTCAGAGCGTGCCCATCAGCGTCGAAGTGTTCGACAACCGCAAGCTCACGCAGTTGGGAATAGTCAGTCTCGACGACTATGTGGCGCTCGCGCCGGCGCTCTCGTACGTACGCAGCCAGGGCGAAGGCGGTAACGGCGAGCCGGGCTCCTCCCTCATCTACATGCGTGGCGTGGTGAGCGGCGGCGACGGCAACCACTCCGGCTCCGAGCCGAGCGTCGGCGTGTATCTGGATGAGCAGCCGGTCACGACCATCACGGGCGCAGTACCGCTGCACATCTACGACATCAGCCGCATCGAGGTGCTGGAAGGCCCCCAGGGGACGCTGTTCGGGGCGAGCTCCGAGGCCGGCACCGTGCGTCTCATCACCAACAAGCCCGACCCGGCGAAGTTCGCAGCGGGCTACAACCTTCAGGTCAACAAGATCGACGAAGGAGGGTCGGGCGATGTCGTCGAAGGTTTCGTCAACCTGCCGATAACGGACAAGGCAGCCATCCGCCTGGTGGGCTGGCACGAGCACGATGGCGGGTTCATCAGCAACGTTGCGGGCACGGATGCCAACGGCTGCATCTTCAACGGCGTGCGCACATTTCCCACCTGGGCGCTATCCGCAAGCGGCGTGGGGCCGGGGGGCGGTACCGGGGCATGTACCCCGGCCGCACCGATCGGCGCCGGCGCCATCACCAACGCACCCTGGCGCAAGAGCAACTACAACACCGCCGATACCAACGGCGGGCGGGCGATGCTCAAGTTCGATCTCGGCGACAATTGGACGATCACGCCGATGTTCGAAGGCGAGTCGGTCAGCACGCGGGGATTCTTCGGCTATGACCCGGCGGTCGGCGATCTCGAGCTCGTGCACTTCAGCCCGGAGAGCTCCCACGACACCTGGACGCAGACGGCCCTCACGATCGAGGGGAAAGTCAGTAACTTCGACATCGTCTATGCCGGCGGCTACATGAAGCGCAACCAGCACTCGATTGCCGATTACAGCGACTACGGTGAGTTCTATGACAAGATGACCACCTACGGTCACTATTTCAGCGGCAACGACGGCAATCCGATCATGCCGCAGCAGGAAGTGATCGGCGCCGGCGATTTCGAGATGTGGAGCCAGGAGCTGCGCGTCACGACGCCGCAGGATCTGCCCGTGCATGCGACGGCCGGAGTCTTCCTGCAGCGCCAGATGCACAACATCTGGCAGCTCTACACCATGCCCGGGTACGGCTTCACCAGCGTCTACGGCGGCAATCCCAACGGCCTCGCCACCGCCAACTCGATTCCCGGATTCCCCAATGCGATCTGGCTCACGGACGAGCAGCGCGTCGACCGTGACCGCGCGGTGTTCGCACAGGCCACCTGGGACATCAGCAATCAGCTGTCGCTCACCGGCGGGCTGCGGTTCTACAAGTACGACAACTCGCTGATCGGATTCTACGGTTTCAATTATCCGGACTACTCGGGCACGGGTACGCCCCACTGCTTCGCGCCCAGCGTCGTCAAGTATTCGCCCTGCACCGACCTCGATGCCCGCACCAGCGACACCGGTCATGTCCCCAGAATCAACCTGACTTACAAGATCACTCCGGACAAGATGGTCTACGCCACCTATTCGAAGGGCTTCAGGCCGGGCGGCGTCAATCGGGTGGCCGACCAGTCGGGTAACAACGGTCCCTATGCAGCCGACTTCCTGACCAACTACGAGGTGGGCTGGAAGACGCAGTGGCTCGGCAATACGGTGCGCTGGAACGGCGCGCTCTTCTGGGAAGACTGGAAGAATTTCCAGTTCTCATTCCTGGGGCTCAACAGCGTCACGATCATCAAGAACGCCGGCAACGCGCGCATCAAGGGCGTCGAGACCAGCATCGATTGGGTGCCGACCAGCAGCCTGCTGCTCAGCACCAATTTCACCTTCCTGGATCCGATCCTCACTCGGGACTACAACGGTTGCGTCCCCGGAGACCTGACCTGCACGCCTTTTGCCACGACCCCGGCGGGAACGAACCTGCCGGTCACGCCGAAGTTCAAGGGCAACGTCGTTGCCCGCTATTCGCAGCCGCTCACCGACAACTGGAACTCGTATGCGCAGGTCTCCGCGATGTACCAGACCGAGACCACGCCGGTGCTGCGCGCGGACCAGGTGGCCGTGCTCGGCAGCATGCCCGCCTATTCGCTGGTCAATCTGAAGGTCGGGGCTGACAGCGCGAGCGGTCTGCACGTGGACTTCTTCGTGACCAATCTGATGGACCGCCGCGCCCAACTGTCACGCTTCACGGAGAGCAATCCGAGCACCGACACGCAGGTGTACATCGTGCCGGCGCAGCCGCGGACATTCGGTGTGGAGTTTGGGCAACAGTTCTGATTCGAAAAGGGGATTCCGGCGCGAGATATGACGCCGTTGCATTGGGAGCGTTAACATCGGCGCTGCACGCCGCGCGCCGCAGCAAATGATCGCTTGACTTTTGCCGGCGGTCTCTTCAGAGTTTGTTACATAATAACCACTTGTGGGGTCGAGCCATGAGCAAGGTCTCAAGCATTCGCGTTCACGTGGCGTCGGCGTGCCTGGTGAGTCTCGGCGCAACGGGCGTTGCGCTCGCGCAACAGGCGTCGCCGGCGACGGCCACATCGACAGGGGCGACCAATCAGAAGAGCGAGCAGCTGCAAGAGGTGATCGTCACCGGCTCGCGCATCGCCCAGACCGAGGCGCAGCGCGAGCAGCCGCTGTCGGTCATCAGCACCGCCGCCATCCAGAAGACCGGGCTTGCCGACACCGGCACGCTCCTCGAGCAGCTCACCACCGGTGGCTCGTCGCTGATCAACACCAAGTTCAATTCTTCCGGTAACTTCGGCTATCCGCCCGATGGCGGCGGCATCGGCGCGGGAGCCGCCGAAGTCGATCTGCGCAACCTGGATCCGAAGCGGACGCTCGTGCTGGTGGACGGCATGCGCTGGGTGAACGAATCATCGGCTTCAGGCGTGAGCGGCAGTGCCGACCTCAACACCATACCGCTCACCATCATCGATCACATCGAAATCCTCGAGGACGGCGCTTCCTCGATCTACGGCTCCGATGCAATCGCGGGCGTGGTCAACATCATCACCAAGAAGCGCTTCGAGGGCGTGGAGGTCGATGGCTACAAGGGCGCATACAGCAAGGGTGGCAATACCACCGAGGGAGACCTCACCGTCGGCGGCGCGAGCGGCCGTTTCTCGGGAATGTTCGTCGGCAGCTACTACAAGCAGGACGCGATCAGCGCGTCCAAATGGTGGCAGTCAGCGGTGCCCGAGCCGCTCGCGGGGGTGTCTGCCGGCAGCTCGGCGACCCCTCAGGGGCGCGATACTTTCTGCGATCCGGGGGTGCCCGTGCCCAACTACGGCTCCTGCACGCCCGATCAGTCCAATTTCTACGACGTCACGCTCAACACTGGCACGACCGCGCCCATGTGGGATCCGAACAATCCCGTGGGTGGAACGTCGACCTATCACAACTGGAGCGGCGCCGACCGCTTCAATTATGCGGTCTACAACCTGCTCCTGACGCCACAGGAGCGTAAGTCCATGTTCACCAACTTCACCTACTCGGTGAACGACAACATCGATATTTACGCCAAGGGCCTGTACAACACCCGCGACTCGACCAACCAGGCGGCCCCGGAGCCGATCTTCGTCGGCCCCTATGCCGGAACCGGCGGCCTGGCGGACCGCATTTCGGTCTCCGCGCTGAACCCGTACAACCCGTTCGGCATCGATCTGGACGCCGCCTCGAATCTGGGCTGGGTCACCCGGCGCCCTCTCGAAGGCGGACCGCGCATCTTCACGCAGAACGTCAACACCTGGTACTTCGGCTCGGGGGTCAAGGGACACTTCGGCGGCCCGGGGGGCGAGTATTACTGGGATGTGAATTTTGTCGACTCCGAGAACAAGGCGTCTCAGGTCTTCACCGGCGGCTACAACCTGGCGAATCTGCAGCTCGCGCTCGGTGACCCCGCGGTCTGTGCGGCGGTGCCGAACTGTGTGCCGCTCGACCTCTTCGGCGGTCAGGGGCGGCCGATTACCCGCCAGATGCTGAATTTCGTCCAGGTCACGCAGCACGATGAGAGCGAGCAGGATCTCAAGATCTACTCCGCCAACATCACCGGCCATCCCTTCAGCATCGCCGACCGGCCGGTCGGCATCGCCGTCGGCGGCGAGCATCGTGATTACGTCGGCGTGTTCAATCCCGATCCGCTGCGGCGCAACGGCGAGTCGCAGGATTCGCCCGCGCAGGCCGTCTTCGGCGGTTACCGGGTCAATGAGGCCTATGCAGAGTTCGATGTCCCGGTGCTGCCCACGGTCGGGGCGAGCGCCGCAGCCCGATATTCCGACTATTCGAACTTCGGCAGCACCACGACCTACAAGGCCGGACTGCGCTGGCAGCCGACCCCGGATTTCGGTCTGCGCGGCACGTATTCCACGGGATTCCGCGCGCCGAATCTCGGCGAGCTCTTTGGTCTGACTCAGTTCGCCGCCACGCTGGTCGATCCGTGCGGACCGACCGGTTCGGTCGTGGTGACGCCCGGCAACACGTCTGCTCTTGCACAGGCGTGCCGTGCACAGGGCGTACCGAATAACTTCCAGCAGGCGAATACACAGATCACCACCAATACCGGCGGCAACCCCAACCTGCGGCCGGAGCGCTCCAAGAGCTACACGGCCGGAATCGTGTACAACGCCAGCTGGGCGGAGAACATGCCGGGGACGAGCAGGTTGACGGTGGAGTCGACCTACTATCACCACAAGATCACCGGCGCGATCCAGGCCGCGGATATACAGGCGCTCCTCAATGCTTGCCTCGCCGCCGGCGGCACGAACCCGACGCTCTGCGCTCCGTTCACGCGCCAGCCCGGAGGCAACCTCAATCCGCCGAACAACTTCCTGGAGAACTTCGGCGAGATCAGCACGGATGGCGAGGACCTCAAGATCAACTGGGGCTCGAGCCCGCTGCCCTTCGGCAACCTGTCGCTGTCGTTGATGTTGACACGCGTCAACGGCTACAAGGCGGTGGACGCGCTCGGCAACGTCAGCCAGCGGCAGGTCGGTGTCGAGGTCACCAACAGCTCGATCCCGCGGTACCGGATGAATACGCAGTTCGGCTATAACGTCTCCGACCTGCAGTTTACCTGGACGATCCGCTATCTCTCGGCCGTCACCGAGGCCTGCAGCAATGCGAGCGTGGTGGGGGTGCCGGGCTGCGAGACGACCGCTGACTTCCACACGCTTCACGCGGTGGCTTACAACGATCTGAACGTGGCCTACTTCGATGCCTTCAAGCTCCAGGGCCTGGAGGTCACGGCAGGTGTCAACAACCTCTTCGGCGTCAACCCGCCGATCTGCTTCACCTGTACGCTCAACGGCTACGATGCCGGCACCTACGATCTGCCGGGCGCCTTCTGGAACGTGCGGGCGAGCTACAAGTTCTGATGGGGGGGCGGGGCCCGCGAAGGCGGGCCCCGTCAGATCTTGAACGTCGAGAGCAGCAGGCTCGTCTCGCTGCTCGACACACCAGGCATGCGGCTGATCCTCGCCAACACCCGATCGAATGAGGCGAGGGTGTCGGTGCGCAGCTCCGCCACCAGATCCCATCGTCCGTTGGTGCTGTGCAGGCTGGCTACGGCCGGCTCGCCGCGCAACGTCTTCACCACCGCGTCGACCTGATTGCCCTCGACGGCGATCGTCATGAGGGCGCGGATCTGCTGCTCCTGTATGTCGGGCTTCAGACGCACCGTATAACCCGCGATCGTACCGTCGGCCTCGAGCCGCGCCATGCGGTTTTGCACCGTGCCGCGCGCCACTCCCAGCTTTTTCGCCAGGGACGCGACGGATGCGCGGGCATCGGCGCGCAACAGGGCCAGGAGCCGGTGATCGAGGTCATCCATCGCTGGGGTTACCTGTTCGGGACGGTCTGCCATGGGACTCTAGCAAATCGCCCAACGCCCATGGCGATTTGATCAAGGGAACGTAGCTTTTTGATCAACTTTGTGCCTGTTTTTTGGCCGGGGCGACGGGGATCATCTCCCCATGGCGGTTCGCTCAGGCGCGCCGCTCTTCCTCTGGAGAACGATCATGGTCGACTTCATCGGCATCCGGCGCGTCCAGGAGCTGGTCGGGGACGTGGGTCCCGCACCCTTCATCGCAGGATTGGCGCGGGAGATCGAGGCGGACTATCGGCGCTGGGCCGAGTTCGAGAAATCGCCCCGTCATGCGACGCATTCGCAGGTCGGCGTGATCGAGCTGATGCCGACATCTGACGGCCGTCAGTACGCATTCAAGTATGTCAACGGCCATCCGAAGAATACCGCGAAGGGGCTGTTGACGGTGATGGCCTTTGGAATGCTGGCGGACGTCGAGACGGGGTATCCGCTCGTGCTCTCGGAGATGACGCTGACCACCGCATTGCGTACCGCCGCGACCTCAGCAGTGGCCGCGCGTTGGATGGCCCGCCGCGACAGCCGTGTCATGGCCCTGATCGGCAACGGCTCGCAGGCCGAGTTCCAGGCCATTGCCTTTCACGAGATGCAAGGTATCCGCGAGCTGCGGCTGTACGATACAGATCCGGAGGCGACGGAGAAGCTGCAGGATAATCTCGCGCGGCTGGCGCTCGCAGGACTCGAGGTCGTGCGTTGCCGCTCGACGGCGGAGGCCGTTCGGGGCGCAGACATCGTGACGACCGTCACCGCCGACAAACGCAACGCGACCATTCTGACACCGGACATGATCGCCCCGGGCATGCACCTGAATGCGGTCGGCGGCGATTGTCCAGGCAAGACGGAGCTGCACGCCGACATCCTGCTGCGACCCGACGCCCGTGTGGTGGTCGAGTTCGAGGCGCAATCGCGTATCGAGGGGGAGATTCAGCAGCTCGCGGCGGATTTCCCGGTCATCGAGCTCGCCGAGGTGGTCACCTCCCGCAAGCCCGGTCGCGCCAACGCCGCGGAGGTCACCGTGTTCGATTCGGTGGGATTCGCGCTGCAGGACTTCTCGGCCCTGCGCTACCTGCACCGGCTGCACCGACAGCGCCGCGGCACGCGCACCGGCATCGACCTGATTCCCGATCTCGAGGACCCGAAGGATCTCTTTTCCCTGCTGGGCGAGCAGTCATCGGCGCGTACGCGCCCCCGCCCGGTCGCCGAGTTGACCGCGTGAGCCCATCGTCACGCACGGTGAGCCTGATCGGCGCTCCCACGGATGTGGGGGCGGCGGAGCGCGGCGCCTCGATGGGGCCAGAGGCGATGCGGGTCGCCGGCATTCAGCGTGCGCTCGAACAGCGCGGGCTGCAGGTAGTGGATCGCGGCAATCTTGCCGGCCCCGGCAACCCCTGGCAACCGCCCGTCGAAGGGTACCGCCATCTCAAGGCAGTGTTGGAATGGAACCGGCTCGCGCACGCCGCGGTATATGAGGAGCTGCGCGCCGGACGGCTGCCCATCCTCCTCGGGGGCGATCACTCGCTCGGCATCGGCTCGATCAGCGCCGTGGCACGGCACTGCCGCGAGTCGGGCCGGAAGCTGCGTGTGCTCTGGCTCGATGCGCATGCCGACTTCAACACCGGCGAGCTTTCCCCGAGCGGCAATCTGCACGGCATGCCGCTCGCGTGTCTCTGCGGCTTCGGGCCACGGGCCCTGACGGAGCTCGGTGGCGCCGTTCCCAGCATCCATCCGCAGTGGCTACGGCAGATCGGCGTGCGCAGTGTCGATGAAGGTGAGCGGCGCTTTCTGCACGAGCTCGCCGTCGAAGTGTTCGACATGCGCTACATCGATGAGATGGGCATGCGCCAGACGATGGAGCAGGCACTTGCAGGGCTCGATGGCGATACCCACCTGCACGTGAGCTTCGATGTCGATTTTCTCGATCCCGACATCGCCCCGGGAGTGGGTACCGTGGTCCCGGGCGGCCCGACCTACCGCGAAGCGCAGTTGTGCATGGAGATGATCGCCGACACCCGGCTCGTGGGCTCGCTCGATGTAGTGGAGCTCAACCCGGCCCTCGATGTGCGCAACGAAACCGCGGCGCTCGCGGTGAGCCTGCTGGAGTCGCTCTTCGGCAAGAGCACACTGGTGCGGCGGCAGGTGCCGGCGCCGGCGCTCGACCTGGTTGAGAACAAGCGCGCGACCACGGGCTGACACCTCCACGGCTTGTTCGGCAGGGGGCCGTATGCGATCTTGAGCCCCCGTGGGAATCCGCGATCCGAAGAGCCGCCGTGCGCCCGCCGCCCAGAGCGCGGAGCGGCCCCTCGCCCCCTACGCGGCCAAGCGCACGTTCACGCGCACGCCGGAGCCCGGCCCTGCGGTCATCGCCGGGCGCGGCGGTCCGCTGCTGTTCGTGGTGCAGAAGCATGCGGCGCGGCGATTGCATTATGATTTCCGCCTGGAGCTCGACGGCGTGCTCAAATCCTGGGCGGTTCCCAAGGGTCCGTCACTCGATCCCGGCGACAAACGCATGGCCGTCGCGGTGGAGGATCATCCGTTCGACTACGCCTCTTTCGAGGGTGTGATTCCTGCGAAGGAGTATGGAGCGGGGCGCGTCATCGTGTGGGATTGCGGCGTTTATTCTCCGGATGAAGACCGGGAGTATTCGTTCGGCGCGCGGGAGGAGGCGGAGCAGCGCGTACGCGCGGCAATCGAGCAAGGCAAGCTCAGCATCTTTCTGCGGGGCGAGAAGCTCAAAGGCTCGTTCGCGCTGGTGCGCACCGCGACCCCGGAGCAGTGGCTGCTCATCAAGCACAAGGACGCCTTCGCAGCCAAGAGAGACGTGACTCTGGAGGACCGCTCGGTGCTCTCGGGCGTATCGCTCGATGGTCTCTCTGGTGCCGTGCCGGCGCCCAGGCGCGAGGCGTCGCAGTTGGCAGCGCACGGGCCTGCGGAGCCGCTGCCGGGCTCGCTCGCACCGATGCTCGCCATGGCGGGCGAGACCGCGCGCTCCGACCCCGACTGGCTCTATGAGCCCAAGCTCGATGGCTACCGTGTCATCGCCTCCATCGACGGAACGGCCGTTCGGCTGCGCTCGCGGCGGGGCATCGATCTCACGGCGCAGTTCCCCGAGATCGTGAGCGAGCTCGCCGCCTTCGGCGCCGATCGCATGGTGCTCGACGGTGAGATCGTCGCATTGGGCGCCGACGGCCGGCCCTCTCTCAACGCGCTGCAGAACAGGGCGCAACGGCGGGGTACGAAGGACATCGCGGAGGCGCAGCGGGAAGCGCCCGCACTGCTCGTGTGTTTCGATCTGTTGCATTTTGCCGGGGTCAACCTGCGGTCTGCTCCGTACGTCGACCGGCGCCGTTACCTCTCACAGTGCCTCCTGCCGTCCGCTCATATCCAACTCATTTACGCCACCGAGGATGCCGAGACGCTGTACGCGGCGGCGATGGCAAGCGGCTACGAAGGGGTCGTGGCGAAGCGCCGCGACGGCATCTATCAGCCGGGCCAGCGTGTTGCGGCGTGGGTCAAGGTGAAACCGGTCCATACTGCGGAATTCGTCATCGGCGGGTGCACGCAAGGGAAGGGCGCCCGCGAGCCGCTCGGCGCGCTCCTTCTCGGCTACTGGCAGGACGGGGAGCTCGAGTACGCCGGTCATGTCGGGTCGGGACTGGACGATGCCGCGGTTGCGGAGCTGACGCGGCGCACCCGGGAGCTGACACGCAAGAGCTCGCCTTTTGCGGAAAAGCCGCCGATCCATCGGCCGACGACCTGGCTCGAGCCCCGGCTGGTCGCCGAGGTCTCCTTCATCGACTGGACACCGGCGGGGCTCTTGCGGGCCCCGGTGTTCGTGCGCCTGCGGGATGACATTCCTGCGAAGTCCGTTGGCAAGCCTGAAGAGGCGGGGGCGCCGCGTGGCGGCACAGGCGGCAAAGGCGGCACAGGCGGCAAAGGCGGCAAAGGCGGCACAGGCGGCACAGGCGGCACAGGCGGTACAGGCGGCAAAGGCAGCAGAAGCAGTGGAGGCAGCAGAG
>DASRDO010000075.1:0-19094 GCA_035652555.1 Steroidobacteraceae bacterium
GGCACCTCGATGTCGGCTCATCACATCCTGGGGCTGTAGCAGGTCCCAAGGGTTCGGCTGTTCGCCGATTAAAGTGGTACGCGAGCTGGGTTCAAAACGTCGTGAGACAGTTTGGTCCCTATCTTCCGTAGCCGTTGGAGATTTGAGAGTGAGCTGTCCTTAGTACGAGAGGACCGGGATGGACGCACCTCTGGTGTTCCGGTTGTCACGCCAGTGGCACTGCCGGGTAGCTATGTGCGGACGGGATAACCGCTGAAAGCATCTAAGCGGGAAGCCCCCCTCAAGATTAGATCTCCCTGGGAGCTCGACTCCCCTGAAGGGCCCAAGAAGACTACTTGGTTGATAGGCTGGGTGTGTACGGCCAGTAATGGCTTCAGCTAACCAGTACTAATTGCCCGTGAGGCTTGACCATATAACCTCAAGCGGTCTGACCGCGAGAGGATGATGCATGGAGCTTCGCTTCGGCCATGGGCCGAAGCGACATGGATGCGCATTTGTTGAACGCGACAGGCGTCGGAAACGAAACGAACCGAATTGGAGGCGGCGGGACCGGTGGCAACACCGGTCCCGTAACCTCAACCAGTATTCCTGGCGGCCATAGCGAGCGGGAACCACCCGATCCCATTCCGAACTCGGAAGTGAAAACGCTCTGCGCCGATGGTAGTGTGCCTTTCAGGCATGCCAGAGTAGGTCACTGCCAGGATTGATCAGCGAAACCCCCGGGGGCGACCCCGGGGGTTTTTTGCTTTGGGGCCGCTACTGCGGCATGGTTTGAACGTAGTAGACCTGATAACAGTGGCGCCGCGGCTCCTGCAGATGATCGCCGAAGGTTGCGGATGACGGGTTTCTGTCGATGGCCCGCAGATCCCCCTCGTCCAATCCCGTCGATAACCTGCCGGGCAGATGGAACAGCCAGCCGAATCCCTGTCCGGTCGCTGCCGAGGCAATATTGCTGTGCAGCGCGTCAGGATCCCAGAACACGAAGGCGTCGACCCCATTGATCGCTCCATATCCAAACACCAGGATGTAGTGCTCGGGTTGCGTGAAGAGATTCCTGTCCTGCCTCACGCCACTGAGCACCCCGCACAGTACCGTTCCGCCGGCATCGATCGCCCCCTGCATCGAGCCGACCAGCTTCACCAGCACGGAATCATTCGTGTACTTGATCGTTTGCTGCGCCAGGGCCGGTTTCGGCCCGGCCGGCCCCTCGGTCACGACGGCGCCGGCTATGGTGCCCATCGAGATCCGCTTGTCGGCTGCGAGGTGGGTCGTGCCCTGCTTCCTGGCGAGCTTCTGCGCCATACCTTGCGCAACCGGGAAGCACTTCGTCTTTTCGAGAGCCTGCGCCGCCCTGCCGCGAGGCACCGTCGGCGATCCGGTAACGAATATCGCATCGAGTCCGGGCGATGACGGCGAGGTCCAGAGGACATTGAACGCGTTCGAGACCGCGGTGGCGTCGGCCGTGGTGGGCGCAGTGGCCGTGAACATCTGGCGGATTACGCCCAAATCGCCCTGATCGTATCGATCCAGGACGTCGTTGACTGCCGAGACGTCGATGTCGTCGAAGGGAATGCCGTCTAGGTAAGGCCAGAGAGCCGAGGTGATCCGGTCGCCCCTGTCGGCCGAGAATATCCCCTCGGCCGTGCTCTGCACGGTATCGCTGATGACCTGCTCGATGGCGGCGCGGATCGACTCCGTAACGTAGAACTGGCCGAACTTGGTGATCTGGCTGTCTTTGAAGTAGCCCTTGAAGCGGTCGATGGAGGTTTTGAACTGAGGAGTCAGGAAGGTGACCACGGCGAAACTCCCGATCGCCGCCGCCTCAAGCGATGGTGGCGAGGTTGCTGGTGACCGCGATGTCCGTGCCCGATGACGGCGTGTATTCGAACCATTCGGCGATGAGCACTCCCTTTTCGCCGGCTTGCATCACGGCAAAGGGTACTCGCGACCCGTCGTGCGGACTGTTCAGTGCCTGCACGATGATGTGTGTTGCATCAGGGACCGCAGTGATCGTTTGTGCCTCCTGCCTGCCGGAGTCGTAGCTGTCCAGGATGGCCGTATAGCCGGGGACGAAGCCCTCGCTCGAGGCCACCGCGATGGTGACCGGAGCGCTGCTTGCGGCAAGGGAATCGGACGAGGTCGAAGCAACCTGTTGCTCGTCATCCGGCAGTGGCGCGCCTCCTGGCGTCACCGGCGGGATCCCCGGGTAGTTCGCGGTGTTGTAGTCGGCGATCTGCTGCGCGATCGTCAGGTAGGGGCCCGAGTAATCGGCTCCGCGGAATCCGCCTTCGGCAAATCGCACCCATGCTTCCTCGAATCCCTGGCGCACGGTCAGCACGATGCGGGCGCTGCCCGAGCGCAAAAATCCCTGCCGGGTGGCATCGGGATGGCGAATCGAGCGGATGAACTCCCAGCTCGTCGGCACGTCCCAGAAGTAGGAGTAAAGAAAATATACGATGTTCTCCCACTCGATCGCATCGTTGACGAAGCGGATGAGATCCTCGTGCTGGCGCAGAGTCGTCCACTGCTCCGTGGACAGATTCGTGCTCGGCCCGGTGAAGGCGACGCCGTACTTTCCCGGATCGATTCCGTTGTACGGATCCGGGTTGCTCGAAAAGAGCGCCACGACATCCGCCGGCATGAAATTGAATCCCTCGCCCAGGATCCATTGGACCACTCTCTTCATGATCTCGTCGTTCTCTTCCCGCCGCAGGGTGAGCGTATCGACGTTGTTGATCTGATCCTGCAGCGCCTGGATCTGGGCGACGAGCGCCTGCTGCTCGGTGTAGTAAGTGGCCTGAGCGGCATTGTAGAGAGCCTGCCACACCTGTCCGGCCCACGCCCTGAGCGCGGCATCCGTACGCGTCAGAGCGACGACGAAGGTGATCGAGGCCTTGGCACAGTTGTTGAAGTAGACCGTGATGCTCTGCTCTCCGGTGAAGCCGGTCATGAAACCGTACTTCGCCGTGAGGTCCGCCCCCTGGGCGCCGGTGCCGACGGCGAAGGTCTCCCAATCCGGGGCATTGAACACCTTGAGGTTTCGCTCGTTTCCGATGCCGCTCAGCATGGCGTCCATCTGTACATGCGAAATCATGTAGCCGTCCTTGATCTCCAGGGGAACCGTGAAGAAGTTCCAATTCCCATCGCCGTCGCCACCCTGGATGTTGGGCACGGGTCCCCCGGCCGTGATCTGCAGGGATGCAGCGGGCGGCTCGGGCACGATGGCTCCCCAATGGTCGGCCAGATTCTTGTAGGTGAGCTCCGTGACTGCCGAGATCGGCACCGGGAAAATGAACGCCGGGCTCACTTTGTCCTGGAGCTCCGCCAGCTGTGCATAGAGCTTGCGCATCGCCGCTCCAGGCTCGGGTATGACGACGTCGTAGGTCAGGCGCAGCCCGTAGCGATAGAGTCCCACGTGCCATTTGCGCATCAGGCTGAAGTAGTCGATTCGCATCGGATCGGTGGCGCTCGGGTTTTGCAGGGTGCGCGTCGAGGTCTCGGAAGTGCCCGAGACGCTGGTGGTGGAAATCGTCACCTTGTGCGACTGCTTGACCCGGGACGAGGCCTTGCGGGTCAACGCGACCGCATCCTTGCGGCTATCGGTCGCCGATTTCGAGCTCTGGTCCTGCGAGGTGAATCCCGAGGAAGCCGAGGCGGACACGAAGCTCGCGAAGCTGCCCTGCACGGTCCCCGTCGCGTTGAATTGATTGTTGTGAGTCGCTTGCGAGGTCGTGGACTGGGCGAGCTCGGTATTCTCCGTGACGCCGGTTTCACTGTAGTTTTCCAAGGAGTCCGTGACGATCGAGGTGAATTCCTGGCTGGTGACGGACCACTCCTTCTGCACGACCGAAGTCTGCTCCATCGGCGCAAGAGGAATCGTCGCGATGAGCTCGCCGCGCTCGAGTCCGGCCGGGGTCATTTCCAGCCGCTCGAGATTGAGCATTCCAATGCGGCTCGCCGTCGCGTTGGTCTCGAAGCCCTTGGTGGCCACGATGGCGGCATTGAGCTGGTGATTGAGCAGTGCGGTCCTTTGCAGTGCCTCAGGCGTCGTTGCCCCCGCGGCCCTGGCCGCTTGGCCGCGTGCCGTGATCAGCGCGTGACCGAAGGCTGCGAGGTCGGCAGTCGGAATCGTTGCGAGGACGCTGGGTGCCGGAAGCAGAGAGGGAAGAGGCGTTCCCTCGAAGGCGCGCAGTGTATTGGCGAGGGTCGACGCGTTCATCTGCAGCGGGGTGGCGGCTTGATTCACCAGGGTCGTGAACGCCTTGTCCACTTCTCCGGACTGCAATGAGAGCTGCCGCACGAACCCGAACTTCAAGAGCGCACCCTCGGCAGTCGGGGTGCTGCTCGGGGGGACGCTCTGCGCGGCAGGTGCCTGTCCAGCGGTCAGGGCGACATAGGTCGCCTTGGGAATTCTTCTGGTGGCGCTGCTGATGACGGGCATATCGGTCTCCTTGCGATGAAGGCGCCGGCGGCGGGGTGGGCCTCGACCCCCGCCGCAAGATCGCCTGTCCCTTTAAACCGGAAATCCCCCTCGGTCCCGCCATCCGGTGGGTGCTGGACGCCCAGTCGCCTTTCCTGAGGCAGCCCGCCGCGGTGCGCGCGGAAAATTGTGCGGTGTTCCCGGACTGGCGTGGATCTCTTTCGCCAAACTGCCATGGTTTGGGACGGGGAGGTTCGTGAACCACTTCGCACTCGGGTCGGCGATGCTCTTGCTGGGGCTGCTCGCGATCGCCCTGCCGCTTTGGCGGCGGGCGCGGCCGGGCATGGCTGCGGGCGGCAGCCGCAGTGCTTACGAGGCTGCCTTCGCCCAGGCACCGAATGGCATCCTGGTCGTCGATGGGGGATCCCTCGGCATCGTCGATGCCAACCCGGCCATGCAGCAGACCCTCGGCTACTCGCTGGCGGAGCTGCAGCAGCTGGGCCTCGAGGAGATTTTCAGCGACGAGGGCGGACCACCGGATGCGCTGCTGACGCAGCTGCGTGACTCGCCCGCGCGGCTCGTCCTGGAGACAGGTCAGCGCTGCCGCGACGGCCGGTCCCTGCACGTCGAGATCAGCGGCTATCGGCTCGCCATCGGCGAGCGCAGCCTCTACGCTCTCACCACTCGCGACATCACCATGCGCCGGCGGGTGGAGGCGCAGCTGCTCGAGAAGCAGCAGCACCTCGATCATCTCGCGCATCACGATCAGCTCACCGGTCTGCCGAACCGCCTCTTCCTCGCGGCGCATCTGCCCGGAGCGATCGAGGACGCCAAGCGCACCGGCAACATGCTGGCGGTGCTCTTCCTCGACCTCGACCGCTTCAAGCACATCAATGACTCGCGCGGCCACGAGACCGGCGACAAGCTGCTGAAAGAGGTGGCGCGGCGCATCCGCACCACCACCCGCACGGACGACATCGTGGTGCGCATGGGCGGGGACGAGTTCATCGTCATCCTCAAGACCGTCGCCACCGCGGAGCAGATCAACGAGGCGGCGAGCCGCATCACCGAGGCGCTGGCCGTGCCGGTGCTCATCGACGGCCGGCCGCTCGTCACCACGGCCAGTATCGGCGTCAGTCTCTTCCCTCGCGATGGCATGACCATGGGAGAGCTGCTGCGGCAGTCGGACACGGCGATGTACCAGGCCAAGGACCGAGGCCGCAATAATTTCCAACTCTTCAGCCCCGTGATGGAGAGGAAGCTCAAGGAGCGCATGGCGATCGAATCGAGCCTGCGCACCGCGCTTCAGGCCCGGCAGCTCGACGTGCACTATCAGCCGATCGTCGACATCGAGTCCCACCGGGTCTTCGCGCTCGAGGCGCTGCTGCGCTGGCGCCATCCGGCCCACGGCTTCGTCCCTCCGGACCGCTTCGTCGCGGTGGCGGAGGAGACCGGCCTCATCGTACCGATCGGGGAGTTCGTGCTGGAGCGCGTGATCGAGGATGCGGCGCGCTGGCGATCAGGCGGCCACGCGATCACGCCCATTGCCGTCAACATCTCTGCCGTGCAGCTGCAGCGCTCGGACCTCGCTGCCACCATCTCGCGGCTGACGCGCATGCATGGCATCAACCCCAACATGCTGCAGCTCGAGCTCACCGAGAGCGCGGTGTTCGAGCGGCGGGAGGGCCGCAACGGCGAGTCGTCCCAGGACGCCATCGTGCGCCTGCGGGAGCTCGGCGCGCGCATCGCCATCGATGACTTCGGCACCGGCTACTCGAGTCTCTCCTACCTCAAGCGCTGGCGGGTCGACTACCTCAAGATCGACCGGAGCTTCGTGCGCGACCTCGTGACCGACATGAGCGACCTCGCGATCGTCGAGGCGATCATCGCCATGGCGAAGCACCTCAACATCGAGGTGGTCGCGGAGGGCATCGAGGGCTGGCAGCAGCTCGAGAAGCTGCGCCAGCTCGGCTGCTCGTATGCCCAGGGGTTCCTGCTCGCGCGGCCGGCGCCCTTCGAGCAGTGCCACCGATACCTCAACGGCGAGCCGCTCGATCTCACCTCCGACGACCGCGTCTTCGAGACCCTGGAAGCGACCGGGAGCTGATCTTCGCGGCTCCCGGCGCGTGCTGTGCTACTCTGCCGTGCAAAGTCTAGGGGCGGCACCCATGCCAGACGTGCGCCAAGCTCTGTCGGAGATCCAGTCGATCCGCGGGTACCTGGCCCGCCATACCCAATTCCGCGGGTATGGCCCGCTGACCCTCGCCAGCGCCGGCGTGCTCGCCCTGGTCCTCGCCTCGCTGCAGGAGCGGTGGCGCGTCGATCTCACTCACGAGACCGCGCGCTTCCTCGCCATGTGGATCGGCCTCGCCGTCATCTCGCTCTCACTCATCAGCCTCGAGACTTTCGCGCGCACCCGCCGCCTGCACTCCTCCCTCGCGCTGCCGATGATGCAGGCCGCGATCGAGCAATTCCTGCCGGCGCTGGTCGCCGGAATCCTCCTCACCGCGGTACTCTCGCGCGCCGAGCCCCGGGCCCTCTGGATGCTGCCGGGTCTCTGGCAGATGCTGTTCGCCCTCGGGGTGTTCGCCTCCTGCAGCTTCCTGCCGCGGGCGACCTTCTGGGTGGGCGTGTGGTATCTCGCGACGGGAATGGCCTGCCTCGCGATCGGGCCCGACCTTCCCGGCGCCGCCCCATGGGAGATGGGCATACCGTTCGGCTTGGGTCAGCTCATGGTCGCCGGGGTGCTGCAGTTCGGATATCGGCGGAGCTATGAAGAGAGCTAAACCCAAGAGCCAGCGGACGCCCCCGTTCGCGTACGAAGGTCTCGATCGGGTGATGCACGAGCGCGCGCGCCTGGGTGTGCTCACGTCCTTGCTCGCGCATCCGAAGGGCCTGCCGTTTCCGGTGATCAAGAAGCTCTGCGGGCTGACCGATGGGAATCTCGCCCGTCACCTGGAAGTCCTCGAGGCCTCGCGGCTCATCGAGATCACGAAGAGCACGGAGGACGCCCGCCGCCAATCGCTCTGCCGCATCACGGCCGACGGGCGCAAGCGCTTTCTTGGCTACCTTGCGGTGCTCGAGCAGGTGCTGCTCGATGCGAACACGTCGCCCGAGAGCGATGACGTGCGCGCCAGGATCCTGCGCCACCTCGAGGCGCGCTGACCGCGGCAGCCCCACGGCCGTGACCTCAGCGGGGGTCGCCCGGGGCCTTGCTTCCACGCGGTTTGCATCGTAAAGTCCAACTTTGCATCGCAAAGTCGACTGCCGCCGCCGCAGTCGTGGGAGCGAGTCGTATTGCGCACCCGTCCACGTTTCCTATCTTCCGCCGCGGCGGTGCGGCGCGTCCCAGCCGCTTTGCTCTTCGTAACCGTCCTCGCCCATGCGCCCGTCGGGCTCGCCGCAGGTGGTCCGCTCGGCATCGATTCTCGCGGGCGCTACGACAACTCCGGCCTGTGGGCGCGCAGCAACCAGAACGTGCTCATCGACAGCATGATGGCGGTCGTCGGTGTCGGGGCGCTGTGGGAAGGCGGCGAGGATCGCTTGGGGAAAACCTTCTGGCAGTCGGTGGACAGCGGCGTCGTCAGCGGAGTGGCCGGGATCGCGCTCAAATACGCTTTCTCGCGCGAGCGTCCGTCACAAACCTCAGACCCCAACCGGTGGTTCACCGGTCATGGGCAGAGCTTCCCGAGCGGGGAGGTGACCACGCTCAGCTCGCTCGTCACGCCCTTCGTGCTGGAGTACGGGAGCGACCACCCGATGGTGTATGCGCTCGAGCTGTTACCGGTGTATGACGGCATCGCGCGCGTCAAGACCTGGGGCCACTGGCAGACCGATGTGCTGGCAGGCTTTGCGCTCGGTACGGCCACCGGGTATTTCCTGCATCGCTCAGGGATGCCCCTCATTCTCAGTGTCCTACCCGGCGGCTTCGAGATCGGATTCAGGAGGCGATTCTGATGAGAGAGTCAGCGATTCGCGATTTCTGGACCTTCGAGGATGATCTGGCCTACTACCGGCTCATCCGCGGCGCACAGGCGCTCGAGGTGTTCAACCAGAGCTTCTTCCTCGGCGAGTTCGGCACCTGGCAGTTGGGTGTCGGCGGCGTGGTGGTCTCGAAGCTGCCTCTGGAGATCAAAGTCGCCAGAGATGCCGTCGCGGAATCGGAATGCCCGGTCTGGTCGGGGATCCGCAACGTGATCGAGGCGCTCGCCATCCGCGAGCTGACGGGCGCAAGCAGGCTGTCGGACTCGCAGCGGAAGTTCCTCGCGATCCGTATCCGCAGCCTCATGGAGTGGGCCTCGGAGCCCAAGTCCTGGAAGGCGGTGGAGCTCCTCACGGCCCCCTCGGGCCAGCACCTGCCGCTTTCGGCTCTGGCCGACTACACGAGGTTCGTTCACATCCCGGAGCCCGGGGTGCTCGCCTGCGCCGCGCACGACAAGGATGGAACGTTCGTCGTCACGGATGCGCTGCTCGATCGGTTCGGCACCGACTCGCTCGATGACTGGCTGGCCCTCATGTCCGATGCAGGCCTCCTGCCCGAGAGCTACTCGGTCGCGGATGCCCGCGACGTCATGGTGCAGCAAGAGGCTTCGCACGGCCTCGCGTAAGGCTCACGCGAGATCAGATCCCGGCGTACCAGGCGTATCCCTGGTCCTCCCAGTAGCCGCCCGCGCCGTCGCCAAAAGGCCGGTAGCTCGAGACCAGTTGGATGTGCATCACGTACTTGGCCATCTTGTAGCCGAGCTGGCGGCCCAACCGGAGCCGCAGAGGTGCGCCATACTTGACGGGCAGCGGCTGGTCATTCAGCGCATAGGCGAGCAGGGTCTGCGGATGCGCGGCCGTACGCATGTCGATGCTTTCGTAATACATGTCATCGTCGATCGAATCGGCGCAGAAGAACATGACGTAGCGGGCTTGCGGCTTCGGCACTACGCGGGAGAGAACGTCGCGTAGCGTAGGCCCGGTCCACTGTCCGATGCAGCTCCATCCTTCCACGCAGTCGTGGCGGGTGATCTGGGTCTGCGCGGGCATCGCGCGGAGATCAGCCAGTGAGAATTCCTTCGGATTCTCGACCAGGCCATCGACGCGCAGACGCCAATCGCGAAAACCATCCTTCGCCAGCGCCTGGTATTTCGGGTTGGCGGGATTGAGGGTGCCGTTGGCCCGGAACACCGGCGCAATGTCGGCGCGGGTGTATTCGGTTGCGCGCGTATCCCTTCCGACCACCGCCCTCTGGGCCGCGCGGGTGAACCATTGCGCGGAGCCGAGCACGCTCTGAGTCAGCGGCCGCTCCGAGAGGCGGTCGCAGCCGCCGAGGAGCAATGTGCCGGCGCCTGCACCCAGTCCGAGAATCAGCCGCCGGCGGCGGATGCTGATGATCTCACTCATGGGGCTCGTTCCCTGCGCCTGATGGCGCCGTCTCGATGGCATAGCGCCCGCTGATCATCGAGCGCAGGTTGTTCCAGGTGCCCGACAGAATCACCATGATGATGTGCACGAGAAAGAACGCGAGCAGCGCCATGGCACAGATGAAGTGGATGGTGCGCGCGCTCTGACGGCCGCCGAAGATCGCGAGGAGCCAGGGCCAGCCGGCATCGATCGTGGGCGACATGGTGAGCCCGGTGAGGACGATCAGCGGACCGACGATGAAGATGACGGAGAGGTAGGCCAGCTTCTGAATGCCGTTGTAGCGGCGTGCCTCATCGCCCTTCGGAAATCGCAGCCGCGCATGCTCGATGAAGGTATGTCCCAGCCGCTTCCAGTCGATGCGGGTCGGCCAGAGATCGCGCCGCAAATGACCGGAGAGGATCCCGAGGAGCACATAGAGCGCCCCGTTGAGCACGAAAATCCATGCGAAGAAGAAATGCCAGGCGCGTCCCATGGCGAGCCAGGTCTCGCCGGGGAGCGTCGCCCAGGTCGGGAAAGCGCGGACCTGGTACGTGCCGTCGCTGTCCTTCGACCAGCCGAGCACGCCGGTGGTCACGAAGCTGTGGGAGCCGACGGTGGTGACACCCCAGGTGTGGCCCTTGTCATCTTCCATGGCTCCGATGCTCAAGGCCGGCCGTGCGAAGTCGGAGGTCTTCCCCCAGTAGAGCGCCGGGTGGGCATTGAAAATCTGCAGCCCGCTCATCAGCATGATGGTGAGGGTGATGAAGTTCACCCAGTGCAGGATCCGCACCGCCCGGCTGTGCCGCAGGATGAGCACCTTGCCGCTCACGGTGCCGTCGGCAGATCGAAGAGTCCCCGTCGCCTGCGCCATTGAATACCCCTTTGGGGTCGCTGTTGCTCGCGGGAGTGCAGACGGGGCCAGCATACCCCCGGGGTCCGGTGGAAGCCAGGATCTGAGAGAATGGCAGCCATGAGCAGCGATACTTCGCTTGAACCACAGAGCGCCGGCCGGCGCATCGCCCGCCGCCAGTGTGCCGAAGCGGTCCTCGTGGTCCGACCTGCGAGCTTCGGCTACAACCCGGAGACGGCCGACTCCAACAAGATGCAGCGCCCGCCGGACTCGATCGGAGGCGAGGAGGCGCTCATCGCCCGCAAGGAGCACGACGGTCTCATCGCCGCGCTGAAGAGTGAGGGCGTGAGCGTCTGTGCGGTGGAGGACACGCCCCAGCCGCCGAAGACGGATGCGGTGTTTCCGAACAATTGGGTGAGCTTTCACGAGGACGGGACCGTGGTGCTCTATCCCATGCAGGCGGAGAGCCGGCGGCGGGAGAGGCGGCAGGAGATCGTCGATGCGGTCGCGGCTCGCCTTGGGTTCAAGGTTACGCGGACCGTCGATCTGACTTCCCACGAGAAGCATGGAAGGTATCTCGAGGGGACGGGGAGCATGGTGCTGGATCACATCGAGCGGTCCGCTTACGCCTGCCTTTCTCCACGCACCGACGCCGTCGTCATGGGGGAATGGTGCCGTGAGCTCGGCTACGAGCCGATCCTCTTCAGTGCGGTGGACCGCAACGGCGTGCCGCTCTATCACACCAACGTCATGATGTGCATTGGCGAGAGGCTTGCGGTCGTCGGCACGGAGGCCATCGTTCCGGCAGACCGGCAGCGGGTCATCGAGCGCTTGCGTGGCGCCGGGCGGGAAGTCATCGAGATCGGGCACACCGAGATCGAGCACTTCGCCGGCAACATGCTCGAGCTCGGGACCTGGGATGAGGCCCTGGGGGATTCCCGGGTGCTCGTGATGTCGGAAGCGGCGCGGCATTCATTGCAGCCGGAGGCGTTTGCGCGCCTCTCGGCCTGTACGGATCAGATCCTGGCGGTGCCGATCCCAACCATCGAGCGGCTGGGCGGCGGCAGCGTGCGCTGCACGCTGGCCGAGGTTTTCCTGCCCGCGTGACCGAGCTTCTCATCAAGGCGGTTCTCGGCTACCTGCTGGGCTCGATCATCGGAAGTCTGCTCATCGGCAGGCTGCGGGGCGGAGTCGATATTCGTCGCATGGGGAGCGGCAATGCGGGGGGTACGAACGCACTGCGGACGCAGGGGAAGCTGTTTGCTCTTGGGGTGCTGGTGATCGACATCGGCAAGGGGTGGATTGCGACGGGGCTCCTCGCGCCGGCCCGTTTGCCCGCGCTGGCCGTAGCGCCGCCACAACTGCGCGCCTGGTCGGTTGCGGTCTGCGGCATCGCGGTGATGTTGGGGCACATCTATCCGTTGTGGCACGGACTTCGGGGCGGCAAGGGCGTTGCCACGCTCGTCGGTGCGATTCTGGGCGCAGCACCTGTGCTGCTCTTGCCCGTGCTGCTGGTGTGGCTCGTCGCGGTCATCGCCTTCGGCTTCGTGGGGCTTGCCTCCATCCTCGGCGCCGTGGCGTTTGCGGTGTGCGCCGCAGCTAACGCCGCCTCGCCACCGGCACCCCTTCTCACCTTTGCCGTTGCGAGCGCGCTGCTCATTGCGTTCACCCACCGCTCCAACCTCTCGAGGATGCATGCGGGAACCGAGCCGCGCGCCCGCCGGTTGTGGCTCTTGGGCGCAGGCAGGAGGCGCTCCTGAAGTGACCGGCGCGGCATGACCAGATCCATTGCTCACACCGCGACATCCAGGGAGGCGCCGCTCGTCGCGCGGGTTTTCTCCGAGCTTGCCGATGGTGAGTTTCATTCCGGCGAGCAGCTCGCGGACTCTCTCGGCGTCACCCGCAGCGCGGTCTGGAAGGCCGTCGGCTCGCTGCGCGAGCTCGGGGCGACGCTGCATGCGGTGCGTAATCGCGGATATCGCCTGCGATCGGGAAGTGACGCGTTGGACGCGGAGCGCATCACGCACCTGCTGCCAGTTGCCGTGCGCGCGCGTGCGCGAAGCATCGAGACAGCGTGGACGGTCGATTCCACCAACAGTGTGCTGCTGGCGCGGCCGAATCCGCCGGTCGGAATCTGTGAGATCTTCCTGGCGGAGTATCAGACGGCAGGGCGCGGCCGGCGTGGCCGGCCGTGGGTCGCGCCGCCGGGCGGATCGATATGCCTCTCGCTAAGCTGGACCTTCCGGGAAGTTCCGCTGGAGCTGGGGGCGCTCGGGCTCGCGATCGGGGTTTGCGAGCTGCGTATGTTGCGGGAGCTCGGCTTGGAGCCTGCGCTCAAGTGGCCGAACGACGTGCTGATCGAGGGGCGGAAGCTCGGAGGCATTCTGATCGAGGTGCGGGCCGAGTCGGATGGTCCGGCATGCGTCATCATCGGGATCGGGCTCAACGTCGCGCTGGGTGCGACGCTGCTACAGAGGATTGGTGAGAATGCGAACGGAGTTACGCCGATCGACCTGGTCACGGGAGGGTTGCGACAACCCTCGCGCAACGCGCTCGCCGCGGCTCTCGTCAGTCAGGTGGTCCCTGCGCTCGTCGACTTTGAGAAGGACGGGTTGCGTCCATTCGTCGAGGAGTGGCGCGCTGCGGACGCATTGCGCGGGCGTCAGGTGGATGTGCACACGATAGAGGGTGTTGCGCGGGGGCTGGCGCGCGGCATCGATCTGCATGGGGCGCTGGTGGTGGAGACGCCTCATGGCGTGAAGAGGTTCATTTCGGGTGACGTGACGGTGAGGGCGGTTGAGTGAGGGCCCTGCTGGTCGACATCGGCAACAGCCGGATCAAGTGGGCGTGGCTTTCGGACGATCGGCTGGGGAAGGCGCAGGCGGCGGACTATTCGGGCTGGCGGCCTCGGGACTTCGCGAACCGAGTCATCGAGTCGCGGCTGGGGATTGACCGCATCCTGGTGGCGAGCGTCGCGGCGGATGACGTCAGCGACGCACTGACTGCCGGCGCGCGCCTCGCGGGGGCACCGGCTCCGGAGAAGATCACCACCCGGCGGAGTGCCTGCGGAGTGACGATCGGCTATATCGAGCCATGGCGTTTGGGCGTCGATCGCCTCCTGGCGATGATCGCGGCGCGCCGTCGCTTTCCGCGAAGGCCGGTGTGCGTGGTGGCCATCGGGACTGCAATGACGATCGACCTGCTGCGGGCGGACGGACGCCATTCCGGTGGAGCCATCATTCCGGCGCCGCCGCTCATGGTCTCGAGCCTGCTCGATGGCACCAGTGGCATCCGCCGCCGCGCACAAGGCGGAGCCACCGGACGGGGGCGGGCTCTTTTCGGGCGCTCGACGCGGGCGGGGGTGGAGCAGGGTTCCCGCTTCGCTGCCGCGGCGGCGGTGGATCGGGCGATCAGCGAGGCGCGGGAGCTGGTGGGGCGCGTGCCGCAGCTCGTACTGACGGGCGGCGGCGCTTCAACGGTTCGGCCGCTGATCCACAGCAAGACCCTGGTGGTACCTGATCTGGTGCTGGAGGGACTTGCTGCCTGGTGCGCCGCGGGCTAGTTCGCCTTCCCCTATCATCTGCGTCTGCCCGCAGGGGATGATGGCCTCGCCAAACAGTGGGCCCTGCACGCCTTGCAGGTGACATAACTGGTCTACAATCGCGCCGTGCGCGCGCGCGTCATCTTCTTCGGCCTGCTGCTCATCAACCTGCTCTACCTGGCATGGGCACGATGGATCGATGTACCCCCGCCTCCGCAGCCGAACCCGATTGCTTCCCTGCCGCGCCTGAAGCTGGCCAGCGATCTGCCTGCCGACAAGCGCGCGGCCGCGCCCGCGAAGATGGCCCTCGAGACGCCTGCGACACAGTGTGTTTCGGTCGGGCCGTTTACCGATCCGGCGATTGCCGCGCAAGCGGTCGAGGTGCTGAAGGCCAAGGATTTCGCGCCGCAGCAGAGGGCTGCAGAGCTGCCGGCGGTCCGGCGATATTGGGTCTACCTGGATAATCTCTCCAGCGATGCCGCGGTGACGCGGGTGCTGCATAGGCTGGAGCGCGCTGGTATCGATGACGCCGAGGCGATGCCGCCACAGACGGGGGGACGGCGGATTTCTCTCGGGCTGTTCGAGGCTACCGATCGGGCCGAGCGGCGGCTGAAGGCCGTGCGCTCGATGGGGTTCAAGCCGTTGATGACCGAGAGGATGCTCCCGGGCACGGTCTACTGGCTGGATCTCACGCTCACGAGCAATGCGGTGGCCGTGCCGCTGAAGGAGGTTTCCGATCTGGTACCGGCCGGCGCGGGCAATCCGATCAGCGTGCAGGCCTGCCCGGCGGCTACGGTACCGGCCACGCTGCCGGCGTCCACAGCGACTGCTGCACCGGGGCAGAAAGGCGATTCCGCTGCGACGGCTGCCGCCTCAGGTAAACCGCCCCTACCTATTTGCAAACCGGGCGGGCCGGTGCCCTGCATCGTGCTGAAGGCGCCGGGTCAGTCCTCCGTGCTCTGACGTCCCTCGGACCGGTACAATCGGCGGCTCGAAAAAGCTCTCGGTCCCTCTCTCGGCGCCGGCTTAGCTCAGTGGTAGAGCAGCGGTTTTGTAAACCGTTGGTCGGGGGTTCAAGTCCCTCAGCCGGCATCAATTTTCATCAAACAACTCAATGAGTTGGGCACGCTCTCCGGTCGCGACCGTCGGACATTTTCCCGACTGTGCCCTATTTGTGCCGTGGATCTCGAGATTGCGGGTGTAGTCGGCGAGATAGTCGGTGGCGAGATGCGCGTAACGCCGCACCATGCGCTTGCTCTCCCAGCTGGAAGTCCACAACCCCCCACACGCATGAGCGCCCTGTACCACGCCTTGGTTGACGACTGTCCCACTGGTGCGCCCTCGACGCGCTCGGCGTGCTTTCCCCTCTGCCGCGCGAGCACCTTTGTGGGACTCCTACGAATCCAAGTGTCGGTCAAGGGCGTCCGACTGCTCAGCAAACTTCTTAGCGTCGGATTTTCGCAGCTTCTCGAGATTTTGAAGTTTCCATTTCAGGGCAGGAAGCTGCTCGAGGTGTGGTACGCCCAACAGCGACCACTCGGGCTTTGCGGCGACCAGCGAAAGCAGGAACCGGCGCTCATTGTGACTTAGACCCTGCTGGAGCTCTCGCACCATTCGGGCGCGCGCCGCCAGGAGCGCCTCTAGCTCAACGGGCTCGGCAGTCATGCCGACGAAATTTTGCTCGAACGCCTGGCTGACGTCGCGCAGCGGTGGAAACAAGACTTCATGGGTCGGCCGGTTATGGCTCGCGAGATACACGACGAAAGCGCGGCGGATGTGGTCAGTTATTCCTCCGTGCTGGAAGAGCTGCATAACATCGAACAGGTCGCGCGGGTGTTGGCGGTCCATCGCCGCGACCAGCTTGCCGCCATAGACGTCTTCGATCGACACCACAGGAATCTCAAGATCGGCCTCGAGCGCGTCGCGCGCGCGCTGTGTCAGCGACGCCATGCGTACGGGATGGACCGTACCACGCATGACAAAATTCACCTCGACTTTGACCTCGATATCGTTTTGCCGAACGAGCAGCTTGGTTGCGCCAGCATCCGCCGAAGCTGGCGCATGGGTCTGGAAGCCCTGCTTCTTCAGGTGCGCAGCAGATTGATGAATAGCATCGTTGATGCGCTTTAGTGCTGCCTCGCGCGGCAACGTGTAGTCGGGCAGCACCAGGTCTAGATCCACCGACAGTCTCGGCATGTCGCGCACGAACAGATTGATGGCTGTGCCACCCTTGAGCGCGAAGGTGTCGCCGATGAGCACGAGCGGTGCGATCCTCGTCAGCAACCGGGCAGTATCGAGATAGACCTGGTTCATGGCTTGAGCACGAGCAGACCTTCGCGGGAGCGACCCACCCACGGGCGATTACTGCCCTTGGGCAATTGAGACGGATCGAGCTTGTCGAACCAGCGCAAGGAGAGCTCGCGCCCGAGCTGCAAGCAGAGGCGCACGGTCTTGACGCTGCCGCACCGCTTGAGGAGCTCACCCAGGACAGCAGCGCGCAGGTTATAGCTGCTTTCCACGAGCTCACGCGCTTCCTGCAGCGGCTGGCGAACGCCAACCTCGCTCAGGAGCTCGAGGAGCGCGCGTTCTGGCGCTGAGACGAGCGGAGCACCCTTGCGGTTTTCGAACGGCCGGACGTGCAGCAGCGCTTCGGGGCGCTCTTCGAACAATCGCTTGCGGTGGTAGTCGGCGGGAAAGCGCTCGGTGAACCACTCAGGGAGTCGCCCCGCCTTCCAGCCATATAGATGAAGAACGGGCCGCTGGGCCACGTACTGGCGGATCCCCTGCCAGTCGAGCGCGGACTTGCCTCCCACGTGCAGGCCTTCGAAGGTTCGCTGCAGCAGCACGACACTCGGGTGCAGGGCAGGTGGGTCGTTGGGACGGCAATAAACCCCGCGCGCCATCCGCTCCAGCCAACCCGCCCGGACGTAGTGAACGGCCAGATCGGCCGAGATTCCAAGGGTGGCAAGATCCTCGGAGGTCAGAGGCGTTCCAGGGGCGAGGTGGGTGTAAAGTTTATTTAGTTTTTCTCTTCCAGTCGTAGCCATGCTACGATTATATAGACAATTCAAAGTTACAGGCAAGCTTCAATTTATTCTCTTAATCGTAGCTGCATTACGGTAAATTAAATTAATCGAAATAGTTCGACGCTGGTCTTGGGACGGCCTCGCTATCGCTTGCGACTACTTGAACTTGAGCCGCAGCGCGTCCCGAATGGCCAGAGCAGTGGCGGACGGCCGTCGTCCGTATATCGGGAGAATCTTAATGCCCCGGTAAACGACCGTGCGCTCGCCTCCTTTCGATGGGCGTTTCGGCGTAGCCTTTTTCTTTCGTGTTTCCATGGGACGCAATATGGGGTTTGGGGATTACCAACACAAGCTCACAGAAACGAATTGGTGTGTACCTCCAATACCGTTTTCCCTTAAAGAGGGTATTGGACGCGGTTTGTTTGAGAGTAAAATCCGCGACTTAGGTCTCTGAGGTTAGGTTACGGCAATGCCATCGGCTTCAGGCCGGACTGCTCGCGACGACGATCCGCGTCTGCACTAGATAGACGAGCGCGCTCACCCCGATCAGCACCGCCAGCCCCATGATCTCGCTGCGCGAGCCGAGCGCAATGAGCAGCAGCATGCTCCCAACGCCGATCACCGCTGCCGCGCCGAGCCAGCGAAAGTTAAGCGGCGTACCCGCGAGCGCCACGCCGCGGCGCGCCAGCAGCCAAGTCGCGACGCATCCGGCGACGTAAAGTCCGGCGGTTGTCAGCGTTGCAAGCACGGCGAGCTCGGCGAACGATCCCGTGAGCGCGAGGATGATCGCGAGCGCGGCGTACGAGAGGATCGCGACGTATGGGGTGTGGGTCCGCGGATGAACGCGGCCGAGCGCGCGCGGGAGCAGACCGTCCCGGGCGAACGCGAACAACATGCGGGGCGTGCCGAGAATGTCGCTGGCGATCATGCCGAGCAGGGCGAAGGCTGTTCCGGCGAGCATCACGACCCGAAGTCCGGGACTCAGGCGGCCCATTGCATCCGCGAGCGGCGCCGGCGAATGAGTTAGAGCAGAGCCGAGGATTCCCTGCGCGATGAGCTGGATGGCGACGTACAGGAGTGTCACCGACGCAAGCGCAATGGCAAGTGCGAGCGGGATCGTTCGCGCCGGCCGGGCGACCTCGCCGCTCGCGCACAGAGCAGTCTCCATGCCAAACAGCGCGAACATCGCAAGGATGACCGCGTGCCCCAGCCCTTCGGGCTTCCAGGCGGGCGGGGTCGAGAAATTCGCTCCGTGGACGGTCGCGGCGCCGACCATGACAAAAACGATGAGCGGCAAGAGTTTCAGCGCTGTTGCGGCGGTGGCGAGCCGTGCGCCACGCGTCACGCCGCCCACATTCACGGCGGCGACGGCCCCGATGACACCTACGATGACGGCCGTGCGCACCGCAGTTACGAGAGCCGTGAGCACCAAGCTCGCCGCGACGTCGGCGAGGGCCGCAGCGACACTGGCGACAGCGAGGATGTCGCCGACCCACAGGAGCGTGCCCGCACCGTACCCTGCGAGAGGGCCCAGCGCCGCCTCAACATAGCCGTAGATCCCGCCGCTCGTCGGCATGCGGCTCCCGCCCTCGGCGCAGCATATCGCGACCGCGCCGATGCCGACGGCGCAGGCGAGGAATGCGAGGGGAGCATAGGGTCCGAGCGAGGCGGCGAGCGCGCTCGGTACCGCGAAAATACCGGCACCGATCATCATGCTCATGGTGCTGGCCGCCAAGCCCAACGGCCCGACCGCGCGGACGAGACCGGCGTCGCGTTGACCCCCCATTTGCGCGCACCCTAGCACGTTCGCAGGCTCCGCGGATGGCGACGTTCCCAGGTTCCATGAACTCAGTTCATTCATCCTGCCCA
>DASRDO010000076.1:0-4295 GCA_035652555.1 Steroidobacteraceae bacterium
CCGAGCCGCTCGCATGCAGTGCCGCCCCCGAGAGCAGGAGGAAGGATGCACACAGGATGAGTGCTCCGGTCGCCATCTTGGCAACCGCCGAGTGATCCTTGCCGCGAGCCGCACGCCGCGACCACCAGGTGAGCACGATCGGTGTGAAGAGAAATATGCCGAGCGGGTTCAATGCCTGGAACCACGTCATTGGTATCGTCCAGGTGCCAACCCTGCGATCGACGCCGGTTTCTGCCCACAATGCAACAGTATTGCCGACCTGCTCGTAGGCGGACCGGTAGATGATCACGAGCAGCAGAACGACGGCGAGAAATAGGATGATCCGCGGCTCGAGTCGCGCGCAATTACCGCTTCCCGCCGTGCGATCGGCGGTCGCGCGACGCGGTGCGCCCTGCTCCGTCGGCAGAAGCGGGGCACCCAGGATGTAGATGACGAGCCCGGCCACCATCCCGATGCCCGCGAGCGTGAAGCCCCAGTGCCATCCCCAGAGCTCACCCACGGTGCCGCAAACGAAGGGAGCCAACATCCCGCCGAGATTGATGCCCACGTAGTAGATGTTGTAAGCGATGGACTTGCGCGGATCGTCGTCGACGTAGAGCTCGTTGATCTGACTGGCAAGGCTCGGCAGGAACAGGCCGTTGCCGAAGGCGATCGTGGCGAGCGCCGGGTAGAAGGAGGCCTCGAATGCCATCATGAAATGCCCGGCTGCCATGAGGCCGCCGCCGAGAAGCACCGCGCGGCGCCGGCCCAGCCAGCGGTCCGATGCGATGCCGCCGAGGAGTGGCGTGAAGTAGGCGAAGGAATTGTACAAGCCGTAGATGAGCGAGGAGTGGGCCTGCGAGATGAGCAGCTGCTGCGTCATGTAATAGACGAGCATCGTCCGCATCCCGAAGAAGGAGAACTCGCTCCACATCTCGGTGAGGAAGAGGATCGTCAGACCGCGCGGATGGCCGAACCACGTCCTCTCCTGGCCGGCGGCGGACGAAGGCGCGAGGCTCGTCATGGCTGGACTTGCGCCGTGTAGCCTTGGGAGCCCGCGAAGCGGGCCGGCGATACCAGGGCCGGATCGAAGTCTGCGACTGCCGGCGGCAGCGCTTCATCGCGCAGCAGTGCTGCGGCCAGGGCCGCCGCGGCCGGAGCTGTTTGAATGCCGTATCCCCCCTGGCCGGCGAGCCAGAAGAATCCCGGTGCGGCGCGGTCGAAGCCGATGACGGGTGACCGGTCGGGCGCGAATGACCGCAGTCCTGCCCACTGGCGCCGCACCCTCTTGACGGTTACCCGCGTGGCCCTCTCCAGGCGGTCGACGGCGATCGCGACATCGAGCTCTTCCGGTTGTACGTCACAGGGCTCCACGGGAGTCTCATCGGCCGGTGAGAGCAGGATCAGCCCGGCGTCCGGCTTGAAGTAGTAAGCCTCTTCCATGTCGATGGTGAGTGGCCACGTGTCCGAAATCTGCCCATCGGCCAGCTCGATCAGCGCTGCCGTGCGGCGGCAGGCCTGGATGTGCATCGGCGGGACGCCGGCAAGGCTCGCGATGCGATCTGCCCAGGCCCCGGCGGCGTTGATGACGGTGGGCGCGTGAAAGTCTCCGGCCGTGCTCTCGATGCGCCATTTCCCGCCGCTGTGCGCGAGCGCCGTCACCTGTGCACCCGTCAGGATGGTGCCGCGGCGGTGGCGGAAGAGGCGGAGATAGCCCTGATGGAGTGCGTGCACGTCGATGTCCGCGGCATCCTCCTCGTAAGCGCCTCCGGCCGCCGCCGTCTCCGGCCGCAGAAGAGGAGACAGGGCCAGCGCCTCCTCGGGGCTGACCCGGCGCACGCGCGGCGCCAGATCCTCGGTGGCAAGAAAGCGCGCGAGCGCGGCAGCCTGGCTCTCGGATGCAACGTGCAGCCAACTGCGCCGTTTGATCAGAGGATGGGCACTGAAGTCAGCCGGCGGGCGGTAGAGAAAGTCGCGGCTCGCCCTGGAGAGGGCACGCACCGGCTCATTGCCGTAGGACTCGGAGAAGACCGCCGCCGAGCGGCCGGTCGAGTGATAGCCGGCGGCATCCTCACCTTCGAGCAGCAGCACGCGATGGCTACGTGCCAACTCGGCCGCTGCCGAGGCGCCGGCAATGCCGGCCCCGATGATGAGAATGTCAGGTTGCGAGCCGGTCATGAAAGACTCTGGGACGAGGCGTGAAGTTGGCTTGCGCGCAGCATCGCGACCGCGTAGAGCAGGATGGCGATGAGGACCGACGGCGCAATGATGCAGCTCATCGCGTAGCCGACGGCCTGGGGGTCGTGGAAAACCCTGTCGGTAACCAGCGCGACCAGCGTGGGCCCGAGGCCGAGGCCCACGATGATGTTGTTGAAGGCGATGGTGGAGATGCCGAACCCGCGGCTTTCCTGCGGCAGCAGGTCGAGTATCGTCGCGATGGCGATGGTGCCGAGCGCCGAGGAGACGAATATCCAGCAGCAGGCGCTCGCCAGCGCCCCGGCTGGAGTGCCGAGCAGGCCGACCGGAATGCCGAGCACTCCGGTCACGGCTACCAGCACCAGGAGCGGAAATCGCGCGCGCATGCCCCAGCGCGCGGTGACCCGGTCGGAAATGAAACCGCCCGCCGGGGTGCCAATGAGACCCGCGACGATGGCGATCGCCCCGAGACTGGCGCCGACGTTTCCAGGCGACCAGGCGAAGCGGCGCATCAGCAGGGCGGGGGCCCATGAGAGCAGGGCATTGTCGACGATCGACCAGAAGGCGAGCGCCCCATAGAGCGGCAGCAGCAGGCCCGCGTGGCGGCGGAACGCGCGTGCGATCTCACCCAGCCCGAAGAGGCGCGCCCGGAAATTGGCAGGTGAGAAAGTGCGCCCCGGCGGCTCATGCAGCGTGAGCATCGAGGCCGCCACCGCGAGCCCGGCGACTCCCGCGAGGAGGAGCACCATGCGCCAGGGTGAAAGGATACCGATCAACGGCAGTCCCTGGAGCAACTTCCCTTGTGCGAGCTCGAGCAGGCCACCGCCGATGCCGATGGCCGCACCGGCGCCGATGACGATTCCGCCGAGGAACACACCCATCGCCGTGCCGCGGCGATCGGGCGGGAAATACTCGCCGATGAGGGAGATCGCGGCGGGCGCGAGCGCCGCCTCACCGATGCCGACCAGAAGCCGCGCGCCGAGAAGCCCGTCAAAGGATTGCGCGAGGCCACAGGCCGCCGTGCCCGCGCTCCAGAGGGTGATGGCGAGTACGAGCAGCGCCCGCCGCGGCACCAGGTCGGCGATGCGGCCGAGCGGCAGCCCGATGAACGAGTAGATTACGGCGAAGGCTGCGCCCTGCAGCACGCTGAGCTGGGTGTCGGTGAGATGCAGGCTCGCCCTGATGGGATCGACCAGAATGGCGAGGATCTGCCGGTCGGTGTAGGAGAGGATGGCCCCGAGGGTGAAGAGACAGACGCCCCACCAGGCCGTGGCCGGCCGGGGGTAGGGTCTCTCGTGACCGTTGACATCCATGGACTCGGGACACTCCCGCATAGATTGAAGTGGAGTCAGTTTTAGCGTATAGAAAGTTTTTTCTCAACTGGAAAATTGGAGAAAGAGCATGCGTGTGTTCGCGGCGGGACTCATCACCGAGACCAATACCTTCGCCCCATGGCCGACGGGCAGGCGTGGATTCTCGGAAGTCGGCCCCTTCCGCGGCGATGCCACCACGCGCGGCCGTGACGATGAGACGGGCGTGCTCGCCGGGGTCTGGAAAGAGCTGGCCGCGCGCGACGGCCACGCTTTCGTGGAAAGCTTCTTCGCCCACGCCCAGCCGTCCGGGCCGACCCTGCAACGGGTCTACGAGGAGTATCGCGAGGAGATCCTGGCGGAGCTGCGCGCCCGCCAGCCGTTCGACGTCGCGCTCTTTTTCCTCCATGGCGCCATGGTGTCGACGGGCTGTGATGACTGCGAGGGCGACATCCTCGGCAGAGCACGCGCCATCCTCGGACCCGGCGCGAAGATAGGCGTGCTGCTCGATCCGCACTGTCACCTGACGCCGGCGATGATCGAGGCCGCCGATGTGATCGTGCTCATCAAGGAGTATCCGCATGTCGATTACCCCGAGCGCGGGCGCGAGCTGTATGAGATCTGCATGCGGGCGGCCGCGGGGCAATGCCATCCGGTCATGCACCTCTTCGACTGCCGCATGGTCGGTTTCTACCCGACGACCACCGAGCCGATGGCAGGGCTCGTCAGCAGGATGAAGGAAGCGGAGCGTCGGCCGGGAGTGCTCTCGGTGAGCTTTGGCCATGGCTTTCCCTGGGGGGACACGCCCGA
>DASRDO010000077.1:0-10125 GCA_035652555.1 Steroidobacteraceae bacterium
ACCGCCGCCGACGCTCAGGCCGCGTGATGATCTCGACACGCCCGCTCATCGTCCTTCCGCCTAGTCGTACGCCTATGAATACGACTAGGCGTTAGGCCCATCGGTTCAGCTCCGCAAGGCGGCCTTCGCCGGACGCGTACCGTCCCAGCATGATCCGGAAAGCCCATTCGACGTCGCTCCTGGTGGCTATGATCTTCGTTCCGTGTATCTTGGTGCCTTAGTGCTGCGCGATTCCAAATGTCGATAGGAGGGCGACTACGACGCGCGGCGACGCGCTTCGGCGCTCGCGGAGGTCGGGAAAACCGCCTCGATCGGCCTGCGCGCCGCCGGGTGGCCTTCGGCAAGCGCGCGGGCGTAGATCCGCATCAACTCGGGTTGCATCGCAATGAATTCAGGCAGATGCTTGAAGCGCCGAACCAAACGCGAAGGATCGAAGTATTCGGCGTTGCCGTGCGGGTCAGATTGGTAGATCTCGCGGAAGTATTCGCGCACGCCTGGAAGCGTGTGCCGCCGCCAGCGATCGACCTCTTCCGGCTTTGCGCCGTGTTGCTCGGCGACCTCGTAAACCTCCGGAATCCGCTCGAGAATCCAGAGCGGGGCATAGCGCATCCAGGACACGTTCATGTTGACCACCACTTGCGGCTCGCCGATCCAAACGCCCGGCTCGTCCATCATCCGGTTGAGCACATGGTAAGTGGTCGGAATGCAGGTGAGCATGGTCGAGAACGGCCGGCCGCCAGTATATTGGGAGTAGGCGTCGATGGCGTGGTCGCGGCGGAACACCAGAGTATAGATCGCGGTGAAGAAGTTCTCATTGCGGGCGCAGATGTCGCGAATCGGGCCACGTTTGTCCGGCTCGGCCGGCACGATCGGCGTCGCGTCGCGAAAGAAGGCCTCGAAGTCGGTCACGGTACGCGCGTCTTCGATGCGGGTGAAGGCGTAATTCAGATAGATGAGCGCAGGTTTTTCCGGACTGTCGATTGCAGACAGCACTCGCTCGATCGAGCCCTTCATCATCAGATCGTCATCGCCAAGTATCCAGATGTACTGGCCATGCGCACGGTTCGCGGTCACCCGCAAGTTGCCGAGCATGCCGACGTTCTGGATATTGCGGTGATAGAAGAAATCCGGCCGAGCGAGGTACGGCTTGACCACCTCGGGAGTGTGGTCGGTCGAGGTGTTGTCACACACGAACAGCTCGACGCCCGGACGCGGGTTCGGATAATGCCGCTGCCAGTTGGCCAGGCTGACCTTCAGCCACTCCGCGCGATTGTAGGTGGAGATGCACACGGACAGACGCGGGCGCGGCGTCAGGTGCGCCAGGCTCGGCAGGACGGCCCGGACTTGCGGGCGCGGAGGCGTCGGCCGCCGCGCGCTCGCGGTCACCGTGCTCATTTGCAGAACCACGTCGAGCGCGTACTCGCGCCAGGTCTTGAACCGCCTGTTGACGGCCTCATTGGTCAGGCGCTGACGCAGGTCGGCGTCCTCGGCCAATCGCTGGATCGCCAGCGCCAGCTGCTCGGGGTCGCGCACGTCGACGAGAAGACAACCGCCGCCGTCGGCGGCCTCCGCCATGGCGCCGAAGTTTGCGGCGATGCACGGCCGCCCGTACCAAAGGCTCTCCAGGATCGGCAGGCCGAAACCCTCCTCGATAGAGGGATAAATCGAGAAAGCGGCCTGGGAATAGATCTCGCGAAGCTCCGAGTCGTCGGCGTTTTCAAGCCACTCCACGGCCGGGTTGGCAGCAACGAACTTGCGCAAGCGCGGTACACATGGCGCGTCTGTAGCGCGCCCCGCAATGACGAGCCGTAACGGTATTTTGCAGCGCTGCTGTGCGAGTTGGAACGCAGCCGTCAGCCCGTCGTGGTTCTTTCGGAGCTCGACGGTCCCCACGCAAACAATTGACAGCGCTTGATCGGCTTCCGATACAGGCGCAGCGATCACCCTCGGACTTTCGGGAAACTCGCCCGGCAAGGTTGCGACCTTGAGGCTTGCAGCGAGCCGCGCCTTGGGTGCCAGCGGCTCTAGAAATTTCGCCAGGTCCTGCTGGCTGCATCTCGAGATAGATAACACAATATCATAATCCGCCAGTTCTTTCATGTACTCTGCGTGAGCATTCGAGAACTGGGGAGGGTAGATGTCGCGCATCTTATGTGGGATCGCGTCGTAGAAGATCGCTCCAGTCCGCAGCCCAGCCTTTCTTACCTTGGACATTACCGCAAGTCGCTCGACAGGAGCGAGGTTCAACGGCAGGTCGGGCAGGAAGAACCATGCGTTGGATCCCGCATTCCCGGGATCGACCCATGCAGCCCACTGATCTGGCAGAGGGCCATTCCACTTTGCCAGGTGCTCGAGGTCGGCGGCATCGTCGACATGCTTCATTTCACTCGATTGCCAGTCCCAGCGCACCGGTATCAGTCGCACGCCAAGATCAAGCAATTGCTTTGCAAGCTGGCGCGTGACGCGCTGGATTCCCGTGTTCTTTGGGAACGTCAGCACAGAGTCGACCCAGTAATAGACGATGCCGAGCTGATCATACGGGCGCGCTGCCGCATCGACATCCCGCTGAACCGCCCGACCATAGTCGGACCACGTCGTGACGGGCCGGGCGCGAGCCTCCGCGGCGAGCGCCTCGCGGCGGCCAGGGTCGTCGATCAAGCGCTTCACCGCTGCATACAGCGCATCGGCATCCCGCGTATCCACGACCTCGCATCCGCCGCCGGCGGCAACCTCGCCCATCGAGCCGAAGTTGGCGCAGATGCAGGGCTTGCCGTAGGCCAAGCTCTCGACAATCGGCAGGCCGAAGCCTTCATCGGTCGATGGGAAAACGGTGAAGGCGCAGTCCGTATAGAGCCGACACAGCTCGGCATCGGCGATGTTGCCGGCGATGCGGATGGACTTTCCGGCCTTGGCCTTCAGCTCGGCTTCGACGGCTGGGTGGATGTTGCCGACCAGAACCAATTGCCAGTCGCTGCGAGGGTTGGCCGCCAGATAGCGGTTGAAGGCGTCGAGCAATGCGATCTGGTTCTTGCGCGGCTCTATAGTGCCGACACACAGGATCATGTGACGGCCTTGTCCGCGCCCGGCCTCGATTTCGGAAGCGTCGATCTCGCCCGGCAGGAGGATCGGACTGATCTGCGGCATGCTCGCCTCGTCGGCGAGCTCGTAGCCGGTCCAGAAGTCACGGAGCACGTCGCCGCTCCACCGGGAGATCGGCCAGACAATTTCGGCGAGGCGGATCTGCTGCATGTAGAGCCGATGCGGCTCAGCCATGTAGGCGAACTCGGGGCGCCTCAGCGGAATGTCGTCATAAAACACGAACCCGAGCTTCAGCCCGCACATGCGCGCCCATGTGACGAGATCGAGTGTCACCGCCTCCGGCTGATAGGTGATGTGCGTGACCTCGGGAACGATCAGCCAGCTGTTCTGACCTGGTGCGACGTCGGACAGGGCCTCGGCTGGCTGCCCTGGCTCCGGGTAGACGCCTCGCTCCCCGTCGGTCAGGGCCGGCCCGTTCCATTGCGCGAGTCGCCGCCGCTCCTCACTGTCAATCAGGACGCAAGATCGCGCGCCCGCGTCCCACTTCACGAAGCGCAGCCGCTCGCCGGCCGCCATCAGTCCGCTGGCCATCCCGCGAGCGACGCGCTGCACCCCGGTGTTCACGAGACAGCGGATCGTATGGTCGACGAACAGGTAGATCGTTCGCTCGCCCTCGGGCAGCGGTAGCCCGGACAGGGAGCCCGGCGTCGTATAGACCGGACGAGGCAGCGGGTGAGGTGGCTCTGCCTCGAACGGCGGTAAGTCGGCAGCGCTGCGCACAACCGATTGAAGCCGGCGGGCGAGTTGGGGGAACGGTCGCAAGACCATCCTGGCCAAGGCCAATAGCAAAGGATGCTTCTTGAGGCGTTTGCCGATTCCGATCACCGAGCTGCGCGCCACACGCCGAGGCCGGCTGCCAGGTTTGACCAGGAGCCACGCGAGCACCCCCTCGCGGGCATGGCGTATCCGATGCGCCACCCAGCGCATCGGCGCCGTGATACGCCAAGATGTCGACGCCAGCAGGCGGTCGCGCTGCGTTTCCGTCATAACGAGCCGTTGGCTCAGCGCGTCCCGCTCGGCGGTCAGTGCCGTGACCTGGTGTCCGAGGCCATCGCGCTCCGTCGCCGCGGTCGCGAGCTGCGCGGTAAGCTCTCCCTCGCGTGCCGTAGTCGCGGATCTCAACCGATCAAGCTCACTCTCCCGGTCACGGATGACTGTCTCCAGCCGCAACCGAAGGGCGTCCTCGCGTGAGGCAAACTCGCGCACCAGTGTCTCTATAATTTGTTGGCGATCGGCCTGCAGTTCGGCGATTTGGGATGCAAGTTTTGGCAGGCTAGCTCCAAGCGTGTCGATATGCTGCTCCATGCTGCCAATCCAAAGTCCGATCGCCGGTTCCCGTACGGGGGAATTGGGTGCGACTGCTGTCGTGCCGTCGAATGTTCGCAACAGCTCCGCAAAGGTCCAGTCGGGTGACGTTGCCGTCCAGACACCCGACAGCCACTGCCGGTAAGGCATCGGGAGGCTGAACGGACTGATGAACGGACGGCGGAACGGCAGGGTTCTCGGCGTCTCTCGCGTCACCACATCCCTGACGAACTGGATGAAGGCCTGCAAGAGGTCGTCGGGCCAATTGCAGTTGGCACGGGTGGCGGAAATGGCTCCATAATCAATCAAGATCGCACCGCCATCAGACTTCAGTATCGTATTCCAGACTGTGACATCGTTGTGAAACAAACCTCGCTGCTCGAGGGCAGCAAGCTGCTGCAGGATATCGCGGATGACGCGGGCCGGATCGTACGCTTTGCCGCTCTGAATCGCGTCGAGCAACAGCTCGCCGGACACTGACTCGCGGACCAGCCACGTCTCGTGATCGGCGCATCCCGATTCGATCCGCTCGGGGTAGCCGAGCGCGCTGCCGTGCTTGGTAAGGAATTCGATCTCACGCGCCAGCTCCTGCCGATTGTCCGCCGCCACCGGCCCGGTCAGCCGGAACCGCTTGATCATCTTGCCGTCACCGAAAAAATAACTCCGCGTTCCAGCGTGAACATTCCCGGCGAGAGCATGCGACTGCAATCGTGTACTCTCGAAGGTTCCCATCTCCCTGCCGAAATACCAATAGCGATTGCTGGCAAACAGCAACGGCCGATCCAGCTCCGAAAGATGCGTCCGGAATCGAGCAAGCTCATGCACGAACGAAAAGCCGGATAGGAGTTCCTGCTCGTCGGTTGGTTGAGCCGGCGCCCAATGGAGCGGCTCAGACCTTGTGGCGAGCTCGAACAGTCCAGCCGCCACTTTCGGTGCGACGCCTGCGAGGAGTCCGGTGACCCACGCCGCGCCACGGGCGTGCACGAGATGATGGAGCACGCTAAGACCCAAGACGAGGTCATATGTCCCAGGCTGCAACTGAGCGAGAACCACCTCGATGTCCACCTCTCGAAACGTCACGTTGAGATCCGGATGCTCGGCCGCAAGTCTGCGCGCCAGGGCAACGTTGGCGGGCAGGTTGTCGATGCCTGTGACCTGATGGCCGGCCATCGCGAGGCTGAGGCTGACGTAGCCCTGTGCCGAGCCGATGTCGAGGATGCGCAACGGGCGATTGAGATGGGCACAGAGTGTAGCGACCGCCGGGAGAATCGTTTGTAAGCGATCATCTGTGATGCGCGATGGTTGCGCGCTGAGCTCGGGATGGCCGTAGATTGGCTGGTAGAGCTCGGGCAGAGCCTCGACAAGCTCGGCGAGAGGGATTGCTTCTGTCACGGAACCAGCCCTCCTACGCCGATAGGCTGAACCGGGCATTAAGGTCAAGATGGCCAGCGGCGGCCCGCGGGTTATCCACGGGCAGCGGAATCGCGTCGTAGAGGCGATCGAGGGGTATCAGTTGACCGTTTTCTGACCCTTCGGAAATGCCGACCGAGATCAGATACGAGCCGGTGTTTAACGGTATCGGACACGTAAAGGGCAGGACGAACCAGCCCGCGCCAAAATATGATCTCGTCAGGCGGGTCTTTAGGTTCCCGCGGATCATTGCAAGAATGAAGTGGCGGTATCGCCAGAGTGCTGCGAGCACTAGTGACCTCGGTTCTCGGAGTTAAGCGTGTAACGCTGAGGCTCATCGGAGACCAAGCAGCGGCAGTGCCTCAGTACATCAGCTAACGTATCGTCGAACTTGAAGCGCGGGCTCCAACCAAGGAGTGCCTTTGCCCTCTCGGCAGAACCTATAAATCGCGGTGTATCCGTCGACCTCATGCGCGTCTGATCGCTTACGATCGTAATCTTCTTGGTGCTCAGTTCGAGGAGGGCCTTAAGAATGTCACCGATCCGGCGGGGCACCCGCGATGCAATATTAAGGGCCGTACCGGCTGCGATAGATTCGGACTTGGCAATAACCAGCGCATAGGCGTCGGCGACATCGCGGACGTCGAGGAAGTCACGTTCAGAGTCGAGGTGCCCGACCCGAATGACGGGTGGCGCCAAGCCGGCTTCGATCCGTGCGATCTGCATGGCAAAGGACGGGATCACAAAGGCTTCTGACTGCCCCGGGCCGCTATGGTTGAAGGGCCGCAGCCGGACGCATTTCAATCCGCGAGGAGCAAACGCGCCGAGTGCCAGATCGGCTGCGGCCTTGGAAGCAGAGTATTCATCGGTCGGGGCCAGCAGCGTCGTCTCATCCAAGGGAAGGCCTGATTTCGCACTTTCGCCGTAGACGAGGCCCGAGCCGATATTCAGCAGCCAACACGCCGGGCAATGTCGTAGGATGGCGCGTGCCAGGTTGAGCGTTCCGTGAAGGTGCACCCTCCATGTAGTATCGGGATCGGCATTCGATTCCGCCACGGCGGCAATGCCGGCCAGATGCACGACATGCGACGGCCTTGCATCGCGGATTAATGCGGCGACGGCCGCGCCATCCGTTACGTCTAGGGGCAAAACCGAGCCCAGCATCGGGTGCTGGCCACCCTCCTTCGCGGTCGCGATGATCTCGGCATGAACTCCAGACAAGCGTGTCAGGGCCTTAGCGACATATGGGCCGACGAAACCGCGAGCGCCGGTGATAGCAATGCGCATTTCGTATCCTCTCGGCAGGGTTAGAGGTGCTGATGGCGCCGAATGCGCTCGAGATCGGCCTGCACCATCTCCGCAACCAGCTCCTCGAGTGTCGTCTCGGCGACCCAGCCGAGCTTCTCTCTGGCCTTCGCAGCATTGCCCAGCAGCACATCGACCTCTGCGGGCCGGAGGAAGCGCTCATCAATGGTCACGTGGTTTTTCATCGGAAGGCAAACTTGGGCGAAAGCGAGCTCGCAAAAATCACGCACCGATGCGGTGCGACCGGTAGCGACGACGTAGTCGTCAGGTTTGTCTTGCTGCAGCATGAGCCACATAGCCTTGACGTAGTCGCGCGCATGGCCCCAGTCGCGCTTGGCATCGAGGTTGCCGAGGGTCAGCTTGTCCTGCAATCCGAGCTTGATGCGGGCCACTCCGTCCGTGATCTTCCGGGTGACAAACTCGATTCCTCGCAAAGGCGATTCGTGGTTGAACAGGATGCCGCTGGAGGCGTGCAGCCCGAAGCTCTCGCGGTAGTTGACGGTCATCCAATGCGCGTAGAGCTTGGCGGCGGCGTAGGGCGAGCGTGGATAGAACGGGGTCTTTTCGGACTGTAGAGGCTCCTGGATCAAGCCGTACATCTCGGATGAGGAGGCTTGGTAGAACCGCGCCTCGGGGCAGGCAAGCCGCACGGCCTCCAACATGTTGGCCGCACCAAGGCCAGTCACCATTCCCGTCAGGAGCGGCTGCTGCCAGGAGGACTTCACAAATGACTGGGCAGCTAGATTGTAGACCTCGGAAGGTTGGACCTCCCGAAGAATGCGAATGAGACCGGAAAGGTCTGTTAAGTTGCCGTCATGAAGTACGACCTTACCGTCGATCCTGAGCCACCTGAGGCGCGAACCCACAACATCTGCCGATGCGCTGCGACGCAGCAGCCCGTGAACCTCGTAACCGTGCTCAAGGAGGAGCCGTGACAGGTAGGCACCATCTTGACCAGTGATGCCTGTGACAAAAGCTCGCTTCATGATTCGCTCTTTATGAGTAGAAGTTTTGGGACCACGCTTAACTTGAGAACTCCACCCTCGGTTGATCCTTTGTTTGCCCCTTGCGGGACGGTGATGCAACGGGTCGGAGCGCGGAGGCTCCACATACCGCAGCGATCCGACCGGTTGCCGGTCGCGATGCTGCGTCTTGGCTTCCGGTCCTCGCCGCGAACTCGGCAGGTGTGAGGTAGCCAAGGCTCGAGTGAGGACCCACCTCGTTGTAATGCCGACGCCAGCTCTCGATCACGACCTTGGCTCCGTCCGCGAGCGGAACCACTCCAGCGACAGGCACTCGTCGCGGAGCTTGCCGATCAGGCTCTCCGTGGCGCCATTCTGGCAGGGCTTGCCGGGGTCAATCAATGCCCTGCCGATGCCCTGATCGAGGATCCACTTCAGCAGCGCGCGACTGACAAATTCGGGACCATTGTCAGAACGAAGATAGAGCGGTGCACAACGCTCGGATACGAGACGCGACAGAACCTCGATCACGCCGGCTGAGCGGATGCGCCCGTCGACCTCGATCGCTAGGCCCTCCTTGGTCCACTCGTCTGTTGTCACCGTCAGGCACTTCAGCTTCTGCCCGTTGGCACACCAGTCGAACGCGAAGTCGTAGCTCCACACCTGGTTGGCCCCCTTCGGCGCCTGCGGACGTGGCCGCCCTGTGGCAAGGCGGTTGCGAGGCCGCTTCATCGGCACCTGCAGCTTGGCGGCCTTCCACAGCCGATAGGCGCGACCGAAGCTCATCTTGTGGCCGTCGCGCTCCAGGAAGATGCGAACGCGCTGATAGCCGTAGCGCGGGTACTGCGCCGCAAGTTCGCTCATCCGTGCCAGCACGAGTGCATCCTTCTCGACTTTCAGCGATCGATAGCGCAGCGCCGATCGCCCCACCTTGACCAGCGTGCGGGCCCGCAGCTGCGACAGGCCGCGGCCCGTCGCGAACGCCACCTTCGATCTCCAAATCGCGCTCGGCAACCGGCTCCTTCAGCGGTGCGTTCGGCCTCCAGCGTAAGCGGATCAGCGCTCACACGTTGACGGCGGCCGAGGTTGGCTTGGCGTAGGCCCAGGGCATCAGCTCGTCGATGCGCGACGCCGGCCAGAGGTTGACGAGCCTGGTCAACGTGTCGGTGAGCCAGGCGTGCGGGTGCACGGCATTGAGCTTGCAGGTCTCGATCAGCGACGCCACGATGGCCCAATTGGCCCCGCCTGCGTCGCTGCCGGCGAAGAGTGCGTTCTTGCGATTGAGGGCAATCGGCCTGATGGATCGCTCCACCGTGTTGGAGTCGATCTCGATGCGACCGTCCTCGAGGAAGCGGATGAGTCCTTCCCAGTGGCGCAGGCCGTAGCGGATGTCCTCTGCAATCGTCGAGCGCCCCGAGACGCGAGAGAGCCGATTCTCGAGCCAGGTCTTGAGATCGTCGACGAGCGGCTTCGTGCGAGCCTGGCGCTGCGCGCGCCGCTCGTCCGGCGAGCGCCCGCGGATGTCCGCCTCGATCGCATAGAGCTCGCCGATGCGTTGCAACGCCTCGGCCGCGATCGGCGCGTTGCCGCCCTTGGCAAGATCGTAGAAGCGGCGGCGGACGTGGCTCCAGCAGAAGGCCAGCATCAGTGGTCCGCCGACCCGCTCGGCCTTGGTCAGCGCGTCATAGGCGACGTAGCCATCGAGCTGCAGGATGCCGCTGAAGCCGGCGAGATGGCGCACGGCATGCTCGCCGCCGCGCCCGGGTGCGTACATGTAGGCCACGGCCGGCGGGTCGGTGCCGCCCCAGGGGCGATCATCGCGGGCGATCGCCCACAGGTAGCCGGTCTTGGTGCGGCCCCGCCCCGGATCGAGCACCGGGCAGCGCGTCTCATCGGCGAACAGCTTGGGCGACCGCTTCAGGATCTCGACCAGGCGGGCATGCAGGGGCTCGAGCTCGGCGGCGGCGAAGCCGACCCAGTGCGCCAGCGTCGCCCGATTGAGCTGCACGCCCTCGCGCGCGAGCATCTGCGCCTGGCGATAGAG
>DASRDO010000078.1:0-3257 GCA_035652555.1 Steroidobacteraceae bacterium
GCGTTTCTCCATGGCTTCAAGCCGCGTCACAGGCGACTGCGAAAGCTCGCGGGGGCACGCCGCTGAAATGATTTCCGCTGCTTTCTTCGATGCGACCTTCAGCTGATCGAGCGCCGGCCGCTGCGCTTCGGTTGGCCGCACTGCGCGCTCAAGCCTGTTGACACGCCACTCGGCCAACCCCGCGGCGCGTGGATCGCAGATGTCCCGGCCCATGCTGCGCCATCCCATCATGCCCGGCCCCATCATCATATCGGGCCCGCGCCCGCCGGTTGGCTGGGCAGCCGCCGTTGATGCCATAAGGAGCGCTACGAGTCCGGCCGTTGCCAGAACCGCTGATAGCGTCGATCTAACGTTTACCATTGTGAAGCCTCTCAAGACGCTGGTTGGAAATTGCGCAAAGCGGCTCCCGCGCGGGTCAACACCACGACCGGCCAGAGCATCATTCTGCGGCCCGGGCACATTCCTGCATTCTCTTGGGCAGGTTGAAGCAGCGCGTCGTTTTGGTTGGCCAATCGCTACGGCAGAGCCAGGGCCACGGCGAGGGCGACGCCCACGACAGAGAGGCTGAAGACAACCGACGCCAGCCAAACAACTTCACGCAGCTCTCTTTGCACGGCGATCCACATTTGCTCACTTCCATGAACAACGTGCCCCATCGCGCTAGCCAAGGACTTTCTACCTTGCGTTCTGCGCGGGACCATTGATGCAAATCAACCACCTCGAAGTACCGGGCGCCTCGAAGTACCAGGGTTGTCGACGAGTTCCTCGGAAGGCCACCTACGCCGGGCTCGGCGCTCCGCGGCTTGGTGGTCACGGGTCTTCACCTTCGGCTCGTCTTCGCCGTTGAAGGGGCCATCTGCGCGATCGCTGACCTCTCGATGGCTCACGTGAATGCGAGGACGGCCGCGAGCAAGCCGGTGTGGACTGCAAGGAAGACACCGGCACGGACGAGGAGTGAAAAAGCCATCACTTCTCGGAGCTTTGCGGACAGAGCCAAATGGCGGGGCTCAAGTCGACCTGGCGTAAGCAGTCCTCACCACGCATGTCGCTCTCGTGGCGGCGGTCTCGAGCAAAACCGGGCGCTGCTTCTATCAGGAGGGATACCTCCGGGTGCAGCGTGAGCTGCACACTTTCGTGGGCACAACGAACCACATGACCGGAGGTTCAAAGTATCCGGCATCTCTGTAAAACGGCGTGGCGCCGCTCAAGTTCCACGATCTCTCGCGCACAGGACGCCAAGCCCGTGAACAAGAGTCCTCACGGCGGGGAGGCAGTTCTCACTCGCAACAGCGACGGAACAACGGAACCGGTGCGTGCGGGGACCGCGCTCCTCACGCTACTGAACAGGCTGCCGGTCTGGTGGTAACGGTCGCTTCCGCATGTGAGCAATTCTGCACAGTCTCCCGCGAGAGCCGGGTGTAGATTTTTGGTCTGCTCGTCGACCCGTCGTCGCTGTTGATGGCAGTTCGGCGCGTATGCGGCATGCGCGGATCCTTTCTCGGGCGTCGATTGCCGTAGGAGTCAACGCCCGCTGCGCCTAGTGATTTGTCAGGAGGGCACCGTGAGCAAAGCGCATACAAACAAGCAGCCGCCAAACCGCGTGACGGTGAAATTCGCAGACGGCTCGCGGTCGTTCTTGTCGCCGCGGGGCGCGACACTTGAACATATCGCCGAGCGCGTCGATCAACTTAGTGCGCGGTACGAACGGACGGCCATCGCCGTTGCGGTCAGACTAGCTGCGACACCTCCGCAAGGCTCCGCCCCGCGATTGCCTGCCATGTTTCGCGACGGCTTGCTGGCCGAACTTCCTCGGCTTCGAGCGTTTGCCAGATCTATGGCGCGTAACTCCGACCGGGCGGACGATCTCGTGCAGGAAACATTTGCCAAAGCCTGGGATCACCGGAGCAAGTTCAAGGAAGGCACGAACCTCAGAGCTTGGTCGTTCACAATCCTGCGCAACACCTACCTTGGGGAATTGCGATCCGAGCGTCGGGAAGTAGCCGACAGTGATGGGCATTATGCCGCCAAGCTCGGCAGCCCGCCGGCGCAACTTCACCACGTCGAACTCCAAGACGTTGCCCGCGCCTTCAAAGGGCTGACGACCGGCCAACGAGGAGCACTCTTCCTGGTCGCAGTATCGGGCCTGACTTACGCCGAGGCGGCTCGGGTCGGCGGCTGCGCAGTTGGCACGATCAAGAGCCGAGCCTACCGCGCAAGGCAAATCCTGCTCCGCAAGTGGGACGGGCTGGAGACGCCAGGTTTCCCGGCAAGCGGCGGCCGCGATGGCCGCATAGGCACGCTGGAAAGAAGCCGCCGTGCTTTTCGGGGTGTTACCGCACCATTGGTGTCGCAGCTCCCAGTCTGCCGAAAGTTGCACTAGACATGGCGATCGAACTTGCACGCGCACTGGCGCATCCGAGGCCGTGGGGTGTGGTCGATTTGAGGCCTTGTAGCCACGCAGGCCGTGAAGGCGTCCGCATCGGCGAAATCTGGTACGAACGGCCCGGCGAGCGCGGCCCAAGTACTTCGCTCCTGCTCAAGCTGTTATTCACGAGCGAGGCGCTCTCCATCCAGGTGCATCCGGACGATGCCTATGCACGGTCGATCGGACTGCGGAACGGCAAGACCGAGGCTTGGTACGTCCTCAGTGCGACCCCGGGAGCCAAGGTCGCCCTGGGCCTGAAGCGGCGGCTAACCCAACAGCAATTGCGTGAGGTGGTGTGCGACGGCTCGATCTCTGATCTTGTCGTGTGGCAAACCGTCCTCCCAGATGATGTCATCTTCGTTCCCGCCGGTACGATTCATGCGATCGGTGCGGGGTTGGTCATTGCAGAGATCCAACAGCGCAGCGACGCAACGTTCCGTCTGTTCGATCACGGCCGCCAGCGTGAACTCCACATCGAAAGCGCAATCGCGGTGGCAGATGCCGGACCGGCCCATTTTGAGGTGCGACCGAATCGCCTCACCGACGAACGGACACTTCTCGTCTCCGATGCGCACTTCGTGCTCGAGCGCATCGATCTGGCGCCGGACGCCGCGTGGTCTCTGGAGGGGAAACGAGAGACCTGGCTTCTCGTTTTGAGAGGGGATGCCGTCGCCGGATCATTCGCTGTCGCCACGGCTGACGCCGTCTTCGCTCAATCGGACCGTGTCGATATTCACGCCGGAAAGAGCGGGATGGTGGGTCTGGCGGCCTACACAGGCATCGGACCGGTTCCGCACCTGCTGCGGCGCCTCACACAGTCGGGGTCACCGGA
>DASRDO010000079.1:0-27400 GCA_035652555.1 Steroidobacteraceae bacterium
CTGATCCCGTGAGGTCCCTGATCCGATGAAGGCCGCTCGAGGAGCGCGCCGCCCATTGGATTCGGGCCCCGATGCCCCCATGTGACCCTCGATGTCAGTCGCCGCTCCAGGCCGCCTTCGCCGTACCTCTCCGGTCGCCCAGCCCGAAAAGCTCACCCTCCGCGGGTTTTTCGGTGTCTTTCGCTACAGCCGCCGCGCTATCGAGCTCGTCTGGCGCACCAATCGTGCGCTGACCGTCGCTCTAGCCTGCCTCACTGTCATCGCGGGAGTGCTGCCTGCCGGGGTCGCCTACATCGGCTCGCTCATCGTCGATGCGGTCGTCGCCGCGATCCGTACCGGCGGCGTCGATACCCGTCGTGTAGTCGGCTTCGTCGTCCTCGAAGGCATCCTCGTGGCTTCCATCGCTGCTGCGCAGCGCGGCCTGTCGCTCGCCCAGTCCCTCCTGCGCGTGCAGCTCGGCCAACGCGTCAACGAGATGATCCTCGAGAAGGCCCTTACCCTCGAGCTGCGCCACTTCGAGGACTCCGAGTTCTACGACAAGCTGACACGCGCGCGGCGTGAGGCCTCGAGCCGGCCGCTGAGCCTGGTCACCCGCACCTTCGGCCTCGGACAGAACGGCATACAGCTCGTCAGCTACGCCGTGTTGCTTGCCCGTTTCTCCCCGTGGGCGGTCGCGGTCCTGCTGCTTGCAGGCCTGCCCGCCTTCATTGCGGAGGCGAAGTTCTCGGGAGATGCCTTCCGTCTGTTCCGCTGGCGCTCGCCCGAGACGCGCATGCAGACCTACCTCGAGACCGTTCTTGCGCGGGAAGACCACGCCAAGGAGGTGAAACTCTACGGCCTGGGCCCGCGCCTGCTGCAGCGTTACCGCGACATCTTCCTCACGCTGTACGAAGAGGATCGCGCGCTCACGGTGCGCCGGGATGCATGGGGTTTCGGCCTGGGACTCATCGCGACCGTGACTTTGTATGCGGCCTATGCCTGGATCGCGGTGAGCACCGTCAGAAAGGCGATCACCCTGGGACAGATGACGATGTATCTGGCGCTGTTCCGCCAGGGGCAGTCGGCCGTGTCGGCCATGTTGTCCGCCATCGGTGGGATGTACGAGGACAATCTCTACCTCTCGACGCTGTACGAGTACCTGGAGACGGAGGTGCCGCCGCCCGCCGGCAGTGTGGCGCGCGGCCCGCATCCGGAGGATGGCGTCAGATTCGAGAACGTGAGTTTCACCTATCCCGGGGCGCAGAGCCCGGCGCTCGAGGATGTAACTCTACATCTGCGGCCCGGCACGAGCCTCGCGCTGGTCGGTGAGAACGGCTCCGGCAAGACGACGCTCATCAAGCTGCTGACGCGTCTCTATACGCCAACGAGCGGCCGGATCCTGCTCGACGGTGAGGATCTCGCGAGCTTCGATGAGGGGGCGCTGCGCGAGCGGATCGGTGTCATCTTCCAGGATTTCACCCGTTATCAGATGCGGGTCGGCGAGAACGTAGGCGCGGGTGACGAGCGCTATTTCGAGGACGAGGTACGGTGGCGCGAGGCGGCGGCCAAGGGCAGGGCGAGCGCCTTCATCGAGACGCTGCCCAAGGGATATCACACGCAGCTCGGCAAGTGGTTCCAGGACGGCCGCGAGCTTTCCGGCGGTCAGTGGCAGAAAGTGGCGCTGTCACGCGCCTTCATGCGCACGCGCGCCGATGTCCTGGTGTTGGATGAGCCGACGGCCGCCATGGATGCGCAAGCGGAGGCGGAGGTCTTCGAGCACTTCCGCCAGCTCGCCCGCGAGCGCATCACGATCCTCATCTCCCATCGCTTCTCGACGGTACGGATGGCCGATCAGATCGTCGTCCTCGAGGGCGGCCGCATCAGCGAGCAGGGCAGCCACGAGGAGCTGATGAGGCTCGACGGCGCTTACTCGCGCCTGTTTACCTTGCAGGCTCGGGGTTATCGTTGAGCAGTACCGTCGCTCCCGCTCAGGCGCCGCTCTTCCCGGCCTCTTTGGCCGCCTGCTGCTGCTGGCGCAGATCGCGCTTCATCTTGAGGTAATCGACCGGCTGGATGGTGTCGATCTGACACCGCCAGCCGTCGGCGCGGACGGCGTCGAAGTGGGCATACACGGTGTCAGCCGTCGAGGTGAGCCCGATCCTCCTCGCGAACATGAGGTCGGTGCACGGTGGGAAGACTCTGATGAGGTATGCCCGGTTGATATCCGTCCACACCACGAGCTGATAGTGCGAGATCGGCTCCCAGCCATCGTAATGGGTGAGCCAGGTGAAGTGATCGACCGGCTTGCCGGCGTAAGCCTCGAAGCGGCTGCGCTCGGCCGCCTCCCGCTGTTTGAGGGGAATGCCCGAGCAGGAGGCAAGGAGCGCCGCCGCAACCAGCAGCCAGGCGCATCGACGACAGGATGTTGACCATGACATGAGATCGGCTCCTTCTGCTCCGCGCAAAATACACAACGCACGGGCTCCCACCGGCGTTGACCCGCCTCATTCACCGCCCGTCAGCAACGCCACCGGAAACGCCTGCAGGGCGGCAGCCGCACTGATTCTGCGTGGGCCGCCTTCGCTGGTCAGGGGCACCTCCGCTCCGTCGAGCACGTTACGCAGCGCCACGCCGGGTCTGGACGGCAGCTGCACCGAGGTGTCGGCCCAGACTTCCCCGCCGTAGGGCGGACGTTGCGCGTCATCGGCCGCCCCCGGGTCACCCAGGAGCTTGAGGTACAGGCGCGGCGCCAACACCACCGCCAGCCTTCCCTCCAGGCGGCGTGCAAAGGCGCAAAGATGCGGCGCGCGCTGTCCGGTCACCTTCAACGGTAGGTACTCTCCCAGGCGGAAAAGTTCAGGGTCGCGCCGCCTGAGCTCCAGTATCCGCGTGTGCAGAAAGAGCTTGCAGCGCGGATCAGCCAGGTCGCCGGCGAGCGTGCGCACGAGCTGCGGCTCGGCGGCGGGGCCTTCCGCCAGCCCGGCGAGGAGCCTGCGACGTACCTCATAGTCGACCGGCCGCCGGTTGTCCGGATCGACCAGTGAGAAGTCCCACAGCTCATTACCCTGATAGACATCGGGTACGCCGGGCGCGGTGAGCTTGAGCAGAGTCTGCGAGAGGCCGTTGAGCAGCCCGAAGCGCACGATGCGCCGATTGAAAGCACGGAAGTCCGCGAGGAAGAGGTTCCCCTCGCGGCGCTCGAGCGCCGCGCGGATGAACTGTATCAGCGCCTCCTCGTATTCCGTGTTGGCGGCCGCCCAGCTCGTGCGCACCTTGGCTTCGCGCGCGGCTTTGAGCATGTACGCTTCGATGCGCTCGCAGTACGCGCCGAGCCCGGCCTCGTCCGGCTCTGTCAGGGGCCAGCTGCCGATGAGGGCCTGATAGAGCAGGTACTCGTCATCGGCAGAGGGTGCCGGCATTCCGCCGACCTCACGACGGCGCATGCGGTTGAACCGCCGCCAGCGGTCTACCGCCCGCCGCCACTCGGCGGGCATCTCGGACAGCACGCTGATGCGCGCGCGCACGTCCTCCGAGCGTTTCGTGTCGTGCGTGGACGTCGTGAGCATTTCGTGCGGCCAGTGCCGGGCGCGATATTTGGCGTCGGCATGGAAGGCGCTGACGCTCGAGCCGTAGAGATCGGGCTCACCGCCCACTTCATTGAGCGAGACCAGGCGGTTGAAGCGGTAGAGCGCCGTGTCTTCGATGCCTTTGGCCGTGATGGGTGCCGTGATCTGCTGGAATTTCATCACGAAGCGGCGCATGCGCTCGCGCGCGCTCTCGCTCTGCGCGGGAAGCTCGAGCAAGAGCGCGCTGCGCACGAAATCGAACACGGGCTGCTCGGTCGAGGAGCCGCGCCGTCGCGCGCCCGCGATCGCCCAGTCGATGTAGCGCCGGTCGTTCTCAGAGACATTGTCCGTCACGTAGGTCCGGTAGACCGGAAAGCAGGCGATGACTTCGGCCAGGGCCCGCCAGAGGCTGGCGAGCGTGAAGTCGCGCGTCTGCCGCTCGCCATCCGCGATGCGTGCGAGGAGGTTTGCGGCCGTGTTGAGCTCGGAGGCGAGCGACTTGCGCAATACCCGGTGCTGGCACTCGTAGGCGATGTCCTGCCACACCCGGCGCTCGCCGACGATGGAGCGGTAGGTTCTGCTCATCCGTGCCTTGCTGCCGGTGTCGATCAGCAGCCGGTTCACCACGTTGGCGAAGTGATACCCGGTCTCGCCGTTGAGCGGCCAGTCCGCAGGGAGGCGCTCGAAGGAGGCGGTGATTTTCTCCGCCACCAGATAGATGGGACGGCCGCCGCCGGCGGCGGCTGTCGTTTGTGCGATTCGCTCACTCAGCCGGCGGAAATAGCCGAGCGGGTCGTAGAGGCCATCCGCGTGGTCGATCCGCAACCCATCGAGCCTGCCCGAGCCTACGAGCTCGAGGATCAGGCGATGCGTCGCCTCGAACACGGCCTCATTCTCCACGCGCAGGGCAGCGAGATCATTGACATCGAAGAAGCGGCGATAGTTGATGTCATCCGATGCAACCCGCCAGTAGGCCAGCCGGAACGCCTGCGACTCGAGCAGCTCGTGCAGCGGATCGAAACTCGCGGCATCGCCGGGGGTGCCGGCCAGCAGGGTGAGCGCTCGGCTCAGCGCGGCCGAGACGCCGGCGTCGGCGCGGGCGAGCTCGGCGAGAGCCCGCTTGTGCGCCTCCTTGTCGCGATTGCGCTCGGCTACCCGGTCCGGGGTCGGTCCGCGCCGGTCGGGGAGAGCGCCGAAGCGGCGCCGCAGGTCCTCGAGCGCCGGATTGTGCTCGATCGCCAGCACCGCATCGAGGATGCGCGGGTAGGTGCGCGGATCGAGCGGCATGCGATGCTCGTGGTAGCGGATCGCGAACGAACCGAGATCGGGCTCGAATTGCAACTGGAGATCGCCGCGCTCGAGCACGACACCGTAGGGATCGCCCAGCACCGGCACCAGCACCTTGTCGGCAAGCGCCGCGTTCACCGGATTCCAGTCGATGTCGAAGTAGTCCGCGTAGATCGATGCCTGGCCGTTCTCGAGCACGTCCATCCACCAGGCATTGTCGGATCCCATCACACCCACGTGATTCGGAACGATGTCGAGGATGTGACCCATGTCGTGCGCACGCAGCTCTGCGACGAGCTGCTCGAACTCCTCAGCGCTGCCGATCTCAGGATTGAAGGAGTTGTGGTCGACCACATCGTAGCCGTGTGCACTGCCCGAGCGCGCGCGGAAGTAGGGCGAGCAGTAGACGTGACTGATTCCCAGCGCCGCCAGATACGGGACGATCGCCGTCAGATCCCTGAATGTGAAGCCGGCATTGAGCTGCACGCGATAGGTGGCGCGTGGAATGTGCCCTACCGCGGGCTCCTCGGGGCGCTTGCGGTCAGCGCGTGGCACGGCTGCGCTCGAGGAGCCAGGTAACGCTCCACGGTGCCAGCTCATTGCGGGCGAGTGCCGCACGGATCCCCGGGTGAGTTGCGAAGATCATGCGCCCGGCCGGCCGGCCGATGACCGGCGCCGAGGTATCTTTCAGGTTGGCGAGGAGGTGCAGCACTCCGTCGTCGCGCAGCCGAAAGTCCACCGCAAAAGCCCCGCCCGGATCGAAGGCGACACACGCACCCCCGAGAATCCGCGGCAGCAGCGGCACGATATCGCGTCGTCGGATCGCGAGAAGCCGGCGGTAATGATCGAACATCCTGGCGTGGTGGGGCTTGGCGAGGCGGCTCCAGTCGAGGTGCGCCGATGCGAAGGTCGCCACATCGCCCGGGTCCGGTATGGAGCCCTGGAAATGCGCGAACTCGCGCAGACGCCCCGCGCGGACTTTGTCCGCGAGAGCCGGCTCGAAGTCGCAGAAGTAGGGGAAGGGCTCGAGAGCTCCCCACTCCTCGCCCATGAAGAGCATCGGGGGCGAGGGGGCGAGCAGCAGCACCGCCACTGCTGCCCGCAGGGCCTCGGGACGTGCGAGCTGCGTGAGCCGCTCGCCGCGGGCGCGATTGCCCACCTGGTCGTGGTTCTGCAGGAAGTTGACGAACGCCGCAGGCGGCAGGTGCGCGCTGCGCTCACCCCGCGGACGGCCGAGATGGCGCGAGCTCTCGCCCTGGTACGCGAACCCTTCCGCGAGCGAGCGGCAGAGGAGGGTATGCGGGCGCTCCTGATAGTCCTGGTAGTAAGTGTCGGTCTCGCCGGTGAGCAGGACGTGCAGGCAGTGATGAACGTCATCGTTCCACTGCGCATCGTAAGTGGCGGGGGCGCCCGGCGGGCCGAGCCGGCGAGCCTCGTTGCCGAGGTTCTCGAGCACGAGATACACGGGCCGCTCGCGTCCCGGGCCGCTGCGCACCGCGCCTGCGATCTCGGTGAGGATGTGTGGCTCGCCGGCATCGAAGATCGCGTGCACCGCATCGAGCCGCAGCCCATCGAGATGGTATTCCTCGAGCCAGTAGAGCGCGTTGTGGATGAAGAAATCGCGCACCGTGCGGCTCGCCGGCCCATCGAAGTCCATCGCCGATCCCCAGGGGGTCGAATGGCGCCCCGTGAAGAACTGCGGCGCATAGCGGTGGAGGAAGTTGCCCTCCGGCCCGAAGTGGTTGTAGACGACATCGAGCATCACGGCGATGCCGTGCGCGTGCGCCGCGCATACCAGTGACTTGAGGTCGTCGGGCGAGCCATATGCAGAAGCCGGCGCATAAGCCAACACGCCGTCGTAACCCCAGCCGCGCGCGCCGGGAAACTCGGCGATGGGCATGAGCTCGATCGCCGTGACGCCGAGCCGCTGCAGATGCTCGAGCCTGCTCGCGACGCCGGCGAAGGTGCCCTCCGGCGTGAACGTGCCGACATGCAGCTCATAGACCACGGATTCCTGCCACGGCCGTGCGCGCCAATCAAGGTCCGTCCAGTCGAAGGACTCGGGGTCGACCACCTCGCTCGGCCCGTGCACACCTTGCGGATTGCGTCGCGATGCCGGATCAGGCACCGAGATCTCACCGTCGATCGAGAAGCGATAGCGGCTGCCGGCGTGAGCCTGCTCGGTGATGAGCTCGCGCCAACCGTCGCCGCTCGCCTCGAGCGGCAGCGCCCGCTCGGGGACCGCAGGTGATTGCAGCACGAGATCGACGCTGCGGGCGGCGGGCGCCCACAGCCGGAAGCGTACCCGCCCGTCGGGCAGCACTCGTGCTCCGAAGGGCATCTCGTGCCGCCGCCGGCTCATTGATGTGCAGTCTCGCGCAGGAGCGCGAGCGAGCGGCCCTGCAGCGGGTAAGGGTTCCCCGTCTCGAGGCGCTGCTGTGCGAACGACTCGGGGGCGGCGGTGTCGAGCACCGTCCACCAGACCTTCCCGGCGAGCTGCTCGGGAAGCTGGAAGGGGATGGGCTCGTGATGCGCGTTGCAGAGCAGCAGGAAGTTGTTGTCCGTCACGAGCCGGCCGCGCCGGTCGCGCCGCTCGATGGCGGCGCCTGCGAGATAGAGCCCGAGACAGCGTGCGAACGGCAGGTCCCACTCCCCCTCGGCCATCTCGCGCCCGTCCGGGTTCAGCCAGATGATCTCCCGCAGACCGTCGCTGGTGGCACTGTCGCCCTGGAGAAAGCGGCGGCGGCTGAACACCGGGTGGCGCCGACGCAGGGCGATGAGGCGGCCGACGAAGTCGAGAAAGGTCTGCTGCTCGGAGTCGAGCTCCCAATCGAGCCAGGACAGCTCGTTGTCCTGACAGTAGGCGTTGTTGTTGCCGAGCTGCGTATGGCCGATCTCATCGCCACCGAGCATCATGGGTACGCCTTGGGAGAGAAGCAGCGTCGTCATCAGATTGCGCTTCTGCTGCGAGCGCAGGGCGCGGATGGCGGCATCGTCGGTCGGTCCCTCGACCCCGCAGTTCCAGGAGCGGTTCTCGTTGGCGCCGTCACGGTTGTCCTCACCGTTCGCCTCGTTGTGCTTGCCGTTGTAACTCACGAGGTCAGCGAGCGTGAAGCCGTCGTGCGCGGTGATGAAGTTGATGCTGGCATGCGGCTTCCTGCCGCTCGCCTCATAGAGGTCGGAGGAGCCGGTGAAGCGGCGCGCAAACTCGCCGATGAGGCCGCCGTCGCCCTTCCAGTAGGCGCGCATGCTGTCGCGGTACTTGTCGTTCCATTCGTTCCAGCCTGGAGGAAAGTTGCCGACCTGATAGCCGCCGCTGCCGATATCCCAGGGCTCGGCGATGAGCTTCACCTGCGAGAGCACCGGGTCCTGGCCGATGGTATCGAAGAAGGAGCCCAGCCGGTCGACGTCGTAGAGCTCGCGTGCGAGCGCGGAGGCGAGGTCGAAGCGGAAGCCGTCGACGTGCATCTCGAGCACCCAGTAGCGCAGGCTGTCCATGATGAGCTGCAGCACCCGCGGGTTCTGCAGGTTGAGCGTGTTGCCCGTGCCGGTGAAGTCCATGTAATAGCGCGGATTCTCCGGGCTCAGGCGATAATAAGCGGCGTTGTCGATGCCGCGCATCGAGAGCGTCGGCCCGAGCTCGTTGCCTTCGGCGGTGTGGTTGTAGACCACATCGAGGATCACCTCGATCCCGGCCGAATGCAGCGTCTTTACCATCGTCTTGAATTCGCTGACCTGGCCGGTGGCCGAGTAGCGCCGCTCCGGCGCGAAGAAGCCGATGGTGTTGTATCCCCAGTAGTTGCGCAGCCCCTTCTCGAGGAGGGTCCGGTCATCGACGAAGGCATGCACCGGCATCAGCTCCACTGTGGTGATGCCGAGGCGCAGGAAGTGCTCGATGACCGGCGCGGTCGCGAGGCCCGCATAGGTGCCGCGCAAGTGTGCCGGCACCTCGGGATGGCGCATGGTCAGTCCCCGTACGTGCGCCTCGTAGATCACCGTGTCGTGCCAGGGAACCCGCGGCGGGCGGTCATCGCCCCAGGTGAAGGCAGAGTCGGTTACCCTGCTCTTGGGCGTGCCTGCCGCGCTGTCGCGCTTGTCGAAGGAGAGATCGCCCTTCGAGTGTCCCAGGCGGTAGCCGAAATGCGCATCGCTCCAGACGAGCGGCCCTTCGAGCCGCTTGGCGTAGGGCTCGATGAGGAGCTTGTTGGGATTGAAGCGCAGCCCCTGCTCCGGGCGGTAGGGTCCATGGGCGCGATAGCCGTAGAGGAGTCCCGGCCGGGCCTCGGGAAGGTAGCAGTGCCAGATCTCATCGGTGCGCTCCCGCAGCTCGATGCGCTGCAGCTCGTGCCGGCCCGCGGGATCGAACAGGCACAGCTCCACTTTCTCGGCGCTGGCGGAGAAGAGCGAGAAATTGACGCCTTCGCCGTCCCAGGTGGCTCCGCGCGGATAAGGGTGGCCCGGCCAGACGGCACCGATCGGTTGCACTTCCTCCCGCTCCGTTTGAGCGGTGCGTCGGCGGGATGATGTCGGATCCAAGGGCGCCTCCCGTGTCCCTACTCGGTGATGGCGAGAAGGCTATGGAGAGGAATGCGGGTCCAGTCGGGGCGGTTCCCGAGCTCGTAGCGGACCTCGTAGAGAGCCTTGTCGATCTCGAAGAGGGTGAGAAGGGGCTGCGCCCGCTGCAGCGACTCATAGAGGCCTGCGGCGCTTGCAACCTCGTCGTAGGCGGTGATGAAGGTGCGGCGTGTCTCCTGCTCCCAGGCGTGGAGCTGCTGCTCCCATCGGCCGGACTCATCGCCTCCCTGCTGTGAGTAACCGTCGAATGCGGCGTGGCGGGCATACGCGAATGAGCGCAGCATCCCGGCGACGTCGGTCAGCGGGGAGTGCTTGAGACGGCGCTCTGCGAGTGTGCGGCCGGGCTCGCCCTCGAAGTCGACGATGATGAAGTCGTTGCGCTTCAGCAGCACCTGTCCCAGGTGATAGTCGCCGTGGCGGCGTGTCTTCAGACCCTGAGGCGCAGCCGACATGCAGCGCTCGATGCGCCGTAACAAAGCTCCGCGGCGCGCGAGGAGCGCTTCCGCGTCCACCGCCACCGCGGGTGGCAGTTGCGACAGTCGAGCCGAGAGCAGTGTCAGAGTGGCTTCCGCCGCGGCACGCGCGGCGGCGCCCCATGCCGCGACGTCTTCGGCAGCAATAGGCTCCGGTGCGAACGCCGGATCGTCCGTGGGGGCGGCGAGCGCACGGTGCAGCTCCGCCGTGCGGATGGCGAGCGTCTTCACCTGCGAGAGATACAGACCGTGCGCGTCGTCGAGCATCGGGACACCGCTGCGGCGATCCTCGAGAAACCGCGCCAGGTACTCGAGTGTGTAGGTCCAGCCGTCACCCTGATTGGTGATGAACGCCTGTAGCAAGGCCATGGTGTAGCTGACAGCACCGCCTTCGGTGTACTCGGCGGCTCCGATGACTGGCACGATGTTGTGAAAGCGGGCAACCTCGGTGAGGTAGCGGCCGATCTCGAGCTCTGGATTCAAACCGGGCTGCAGCTTGCGGTAGATCTTGAGGAAGAACGAATCGCCGATCCGTAGCGTGGTGTTGCTGCTCTGCGCGCCTGTCGGCGTGACCGGCAGCTCCGCGGCCGCATCGCCGCGCATCTCGGCGTATAGCGCGGTCGGCGTGAAGCGCACGCGACCGTGCTGAGTGGGAAGCTCCGCCGACGTCCCGATCGCATCGATGATTGCGCGGGCGAACCCATCGTCGGAGCACGCGTCCGCGAGCACGCCGACAGTTGCTTGTTGTCGTACCCGTGCGAGGGCAGCCGGCTGAAGCCTTCGCCAGCGCGCCTCTTCGGTGTCCTCGAACGCAATGGCGAGCGGCACGAAATATCGCTCGCTCGCATCCTGGGTGTCCACGCTGTAGATGCCGGCAAACCAGCGGGGCAGCGGATCCTGGCGCTCGGTGTGATCGAGAAGGCGTGCGCTCGTGATGGGGGCGCCCTTGTTTGCGAACCAGCGTTGCGCCGCGACGTATTGCGGCACGATGCGCTCTTCCAGCTGGACGCGCAGCCGCTTCGCAAGGCCGGCGCGCCAGGCCGCGACCTTGTCCGGGAAGAAGCTGTTCCAACCCTCCACCAGTACCAGCACCGGGAGGTCTTCGCGCGGCAGCCGCTCATCGTGCCACGGCGGCGGGGTTGCCTCACGGCTCAAGCGAAACCAGTAGAAGCCGTACGCCGGCAGGGTGAGCAGATACGGCAGCTCTCCCACCGGCGGGAATGGAGTGCGCCCGAGCAACTCGATGGGAATCGCGCCCTTGTGCTCGGAGAGATCGATCTCCACCGGCTGCGCCGAGCGCGACAGATTCACCACGCAGAGGATCGTGTCCTCGGCGTACTGGCGCAGGTACACCAGCACCTTGCGGTTGCCGGGGCGGATGAAGCGCAGAGTGCCGCGGCCGAAGGCCTGCGAGGTCTTGCGCACGGCGAGCATGCGCCGCATCCAGTTGAGGAGCGAAGAGCGGTCGCGGGTCTGCGCCTCGACGTTGACGGCCTCGTATCCATATATCGGGTCCATGATGGGCGGCAGATAGAGCTGCTGCGGATCGGCGCGCGAGAAGCCGGCATTGCGGTCCGGGCTCCATTGCATCGGGGTGCGCACGCCGTTGCGGTCGCCGAGATAGAAGTTGTCGCCCATGCCGATCTCATCGCCGTAGTAGATGATCGGCGAGCCCGGCATGGAGAGCAGGAGGCTGTTCATGAGCTTGATGCGCTCAGGATCGTTCTCCATCAGCGGCGCCAGGCGCCGGCGGATGCCGAGATTGAGCCGCGCCCGGGTATCGGCGGCATACGCCTGGTACATGTAATCGCGCTCGCGGCTGGTCACCATCTCGAGCGTCAGCTCGTCGTGGTTGCGCAGGAACACCGCCCATTGGCAGGTGTCGGGGATGTCGGGGGTCTGGTCCATGATCTCGACGATCGGGTGGCGGTCCTCCTGGGCGATCGCCATGTACATGCGCGGCATGAGCGGGAAGTGATAGGCCATGTGGCACTCATCACCGTCGCCGAAGTAATCGCGCACGTCCTCGGGCCACTGGTTGGCCTCGGCGAGCAGCATCCCCTGCGGATGACGGGCCGAGATCACCTTGCGGATGCTCTTGATGATCTCGTGCGTTTCGCGCAGGTTCTCGTTGTTCGTGCCCTCGCGCTCGACCAGGTACGGAATCGCATCCAGGCGGAAGCCGTCGACTCCGTGCGCGAGCCAGAACTCCATGATCCGGGTCACCGCCCGCACCACGTGCGGATTGTCGAAGTTGAGATCGGGCTGGTGGCTGAAGAAGCGGTGCCAGTAGTAGGCCTTTGCGAGCGGATCCCAGGTCCAGTTGGAGCTCTCCGTGTCGCGGAAGATGATGCGCGTGCCGCTGTAGCGCTCGGAATTCTCGCTCCATACGTAGAAATCGCGCTTGGCCGAGCCGGCCGGCGCGCGCCTGGCGGCCTGGAACCAGGGGTGCGCGTCGGAGGTGTGATTGATCACGAGCTCGGTGATGACGCGCAGCCCTCTGCGGTGCGCCTCGCGCACGAAGGTGCGGAACTCCCGGCGCGTGCCGTATTGGGGGTGGATGTTGTGATAGTCGGCGATGTCGTAGCCGTCGTCGCGCCCCGGGGAAGGATAGAACGGCAGCAGCCAGATGGTGTTGACACCGAGCTCCTGGATGTAGTCGAGCTTGCGGGTGATGCCCGCGAAGTCGCCGATCCCGTCTTCGTTACTGTCGAAGAAGGCGCGGACGTGCACTTCGTAGACGACCGCGTCCTTGTACCAGAGAGGATCGCCGGTGAAGGGCGGCGGCTCGGCGTGGGCGTTCATTTACAGAAAATAATCGAAATCCCGCTCGGTGCGCACCTTGCGGCGGATCCGGAACAGATGCGCCGCAGTGCCCGCAGGATCGAGAGCCACGTAGTTGCGGGGGCCGCGCCACAGGAAGCGGGCCCCGGAGAGGAGGTCATCCATCTGATAGGGCGCATCAGCCGGCAGGCCGAGCGCGGGCAGGTCGAGATCCACCCAGCCGGTCTGGGGATGGTGGGGATCGACGTTCACCACCACGAGCACCGAGTCCTCGCCGCTCGCCTTGCTGAAGGCGAGCAGCGCCTCGTTGTCGAGCGGATGAAACCTGGGGGCCGCATCGCTCTGCAGCGCCGGATTGTCGCGGCGGATGCGGTTCAAGCGCGTGATGAGGTCCTTCAGGCTCGTCGGCTCGTCCCGATTCCACGAGCGCACCTGGTATTTCTCCGAGTCCAGGTACTCTTCCGAGCCGCTCTCGCGCGGGCGATTGTCCATGAGCTCGAACGCCGGACCATAGATGCCATAGCTCGCCCCGAGCGTCGCCGCGAGGATGAGCCGCGTGACGAAGGCCGGCCGGCCGCCGAACTGCAGGTACTCGGTGAGGATGTCCGGGGTATTGGGCCAGAGGCTCGGGCGGAAGAACTCACGCACCGGGCGGGAGCTGAGCTCGGTGAAGTAGTCGATGATCTCGCGCTTGCTGTTGCGCCAGGGAAAGTAGTTGTACGACTGGGTGAAGCCGAGCTTGGCGAGACGGTACATCACCTTCGGCCGCGTGAACGCCTCGGAGAGAAAGATCACCTCCGGGTGGGACCGGTGGATCTCGCCGATCACCCATTCCCAGAACGCGAACGGCTTGGTATGCGGGTTGTCGACGCGGAAGATGCGCACGCCCTGAGCGATCCAGAACTCGAAGACGCTCTTCAGCTCCGCCCAGAGCCCCTGCCAGTCGTCGCATTCGAACCAGAACGGATAGATGTCCTGGTACTTCTTCGGCGGATTCTCCGCGTACTGCACCGAGCCGTCGGGGCGCTTCAGGAACCATTCCGGGTGCTCGCGCACGTAAGGATGATCGGGCGCGCACTGGAAGGCGATGTCGAGTGCGATCTCGATGCCGAGAGCGCCCGCGCTCGCGAGCAGCCGGTGGAAATCCTCGAGTGTGCCGAGGCGCGGATGCACGGCCTTGTGGCCGCCCTCGCGGCTGCCGATCGCCCAGGGGCTGCCGGGGTCATCGGGCGCGGCGCCGGGGCGGTTGTTGGGCCCTTTGCGCTCGATCTCGCCGATCGGATGGATGGGGGGCAGATAAAGGACATCGAACCCCATCGAGGCGACATAGGGCAGGCGCGCCTCGACGTCCGCGAGCGTGCCGTGCTCTCCCGGAGCGGAGGCGGCCGAGCGCGGGAACATCTCGTACCAGCTCGAGAACCGGGCCCGCTCGCGATCCACTTCGATGGTGAGGGGTGGCTCCCGCCGCTCGATGAGCTGCGGGTCGGGGCTGCGGCGCGCGAGTCCGTGCAGCGCATCGCTTTGCGCAAGGAGCGCCCGCTCCTCGCGATCACGGACCGGGTCGGCCAGCGCCCTGGCCCATTCCCGCAGCCGGCGCGCCTCGGGCGCCTTCATGCGCCCGGCATGCGCAAGGGCCAGCGCCGCGCCCTGTTGCAGCTCGACCTCGATGTTCTGCCCTGCCTCGTGTTTCTTCGCGAGCCCACGCCGCCAGCTCTCGAGGTGATCGACCCAGGCTTCGACCGTGAAGAAGTAGCGGCCGAGGGCCTGCACGGTGAATTGCCCCTGCCAGCGATCGTTGCCGGCGAGGCTCATCGGCATGCCACGCCACTGCGTTTCGCTTTCGTGCCGATACAACACCGAGGCCGCAACCGCATCGTGCCCGTCAGCGAACACGTCCGCCTCCACGACGACGATGTCTCCTACCACACGCCGCGCCGGAAACCGGCCGCAGTCCACCTGCGGAGTCAAACTCTCGATGACGACGCGAGCCTTGGTCATCAGCCTCCCTACCGCGGTATCAGTCGGGCGTCAGAACCAGGGCGGCAAGCGGCGGCAGGCTCAGCGCCAGCGAATGCGTCATTCCGTGCGATGACAGGGGCGAGGCTTCCACCCGGCCGAAGTTGCCGATCCCGCTGCCGCCATACTCCGCCGCGTCGCTGTTCAGGCGCTCGCGCCACCAGCCGCCGAAAGGCACACCGACGCGATAGTTGTTCCGCGGCACCGGCGTGAAGTTGCACGCGATCAGGGCTACATCCTCGGGCCGTTGTCCCCTGCGCAGGTACACGATCACGCTCTGATCGGCATTGTTGCAGTCGATCCACTGGAAGCCGTCGGGCGTGAAGTCGCGCTGGTAGAGGGCGGGAGTCGCCCGATAGAGCCTGTTGATGTCCCGCACCCAGCGGCGGACGCCTTCGTGCAACGGATACGCGAGCACATGCCATTCCAGGCTCTCGTCATGCTGCCACTCGCGCCTCTGGCCGATCTCCCCGCCCATGAAGAGGAGCTTCTTGCCGGGATGAGTCCACATGTAGCCGTAGAGCAGCCGCAGCGATGCGAACTGCTGCCACTCATCGCCCGGCATCTTGCCGATGAGCGAGCCCTTGCCGTGCACCACTTCATCGTGCGAGAGCGGCAGCACGAAGTTCTCGCTGAAGGCATACCAGATGCTGAAGGTGAGCTGGTTCTGCTGGTACTTGCGGAATACCGGGTTGGTCTGCAGGTACTTGAGCGTGTCGTGCATCCAACCCATGTTCCATTTCAGGCCGAACCCGAGGCCGCCGAGATAAGTCGGGCGCGAGACCATCGGCCAGGCGGTGGATTCCTCGGCGATGGTCTGGGTGTCGTGATGATCGCGATAGACGGCGAGATTGAGCTGTTTGAGGAACTCGACCGCATCGAGGTTCTCGTTGCCGCCGAAGCGGTTCGGAATCCACTCACCGCTGCGCCGCCCGTAGTCGAGATAGAGCATGGAAGCGACCGCATCCACGCGCAGGGCATCGATGTGGTAGGTGTCGAGCCAGAAGAGGGCGTTGCTCGCGAGGAAGTTGCGCACCTCGGCGCGGCCGTAGTTGAAGATCGAGCTCTTCCACTCCGGGTGGAATCCCTGGCGCGGGTCGGCGTGCTCGTAAAGATGCGAGCCGTCGAAATACGCGAGGCCGTGCTCGTCGGTCGGGAAGTGCGAGGGCACCCAGTCGAGGATCACCCCGATGCCGCGGCGGTGCAGGTGATCGATGAAGTACATGAAATCCTGCGGCGTGCCGTACCGGGAGGTCGGCGCGAAGTAGCCGGTGACCTGATAGCCCCACGACCCGAAGAACGGGTGTTCCATGACGGGGAGCAGCTCCACGTGGGTGAAACCCATCTCCACCACGTAGTCGCCCACGGCATGCGCGAGCTCCCGATAGGTGAGCCAGCGGTTGTGCTCCTCCGGGACCCGCCGCCAGGAGCCCAGGTGCAGCTCGTAGATCGACCAGGGAGCATCGTGGGAGTTGGCGCGGCCGCGCGCGCCCATCCATTCCGCATCGCCCCATTCGTATGACAGGTCCCATACGACCGAGGCGGTGCGCGGCGGCGTCTCGCAGTGGAAGGCGAACGGGTCGCTCTTGTCGACGGTGTAGCCCGCCTGGCGCGAGACTATGTGATACTTGTAGAGGCTCCCGGCCCGAACTCCGGCGACGAAGGTCTCCCAGATTCCCGAGGAGTCGGCGCGCGGAGTCAGAGAATGTGCGGTGGGATTCCAACCGTTGAAATCGCCCACCACCGAGACGCTCGCGGCGTTGGGTGCCCAGACGGCGAAGTCGGTGCCCTGCTCCCGATCGGCGCGGCGTGGCAGCGGATGGGCACCGAGCTTCTCGTAGGCCCGCACGTGCGTGCCTTCGCGAAAGAGATAGATGTCGTGATCGGTGAGCAGCACTTGGCGAGTTTAGCAATTACCATTCCCGAATGCCGCAGCCAATTGTCATAGCGCACCGCGGCGCGAGCGGGTATGCACCGGAGCATACTCTGGTTTCGTACTTCATCGCCATTGAGCAGGGCGCGGATTACATCGAGCCCGATCTGGTGGTGACCCGCGACGGTGTTCTCATTGCGCGACACGAGAACGAGATCGGCGGCACGACGGATGTTGCCGCGCACGCGGAGTTTGCCGGCAGACGGACGGAGAAGGTCATCGATGGCGTGCGCGTCTACGGTTGGTTTACCGAGGACTTCCTGCTCGAGGAGCTGAAGACCCTGCGGGCGCGGGAGCGGATCCCGCGGCTGCGCCCCGCCAACACGCGGCTCGATGGCGGGCTCGAGATTCCAACGTTGGAGGAGATTCTCGCGCTGGTGCGCGGGGTCGAGGGGCAGCGTCAGGTGCGGGCGCGGGAGTTGGGGTCGCCGCCGCCCCGGCCCATCGGGATCTATCCGGAGACCAAGCACCCGAGTTATTTCGCGGGGCTCGGGCTGGCGATGGAGGAGGGGCTGGTCGGAACGCTCGAGCGCTACGGCTACCGGGGCCGCGGCGGACGCGCGTTCCTGCAGTCGTTCGAGACCGGCAATCTCGCGGCGCTGAGCCGGCTGACGGAGCTGCCGCTGGTGCAGCTCATCGAGGCGGCCGGTGCGCCGTACGATTTAGCTCGAAGCGGCGATCCGCGCACCTATGCGGACCTCCTGACGCCGAAGGGGCTGGAGGAGATCGCCGGTTATGCCGCTGCCATCGGTCCGGCGAAGTCGCTGGTCATTCCGCGTGATGCTGCCGGGAGGCTGACACGGCCGACGACGTTGGTTGCGGACTGCCACGCGAAAGGGTTGCAGGTGCACCCGTGGACGTTCAGGGCGGAGAGGGAGTTTCTGCCGGCGGGGCTGGATCTCGCAGGGGAGCTGCGTGAGTTCCTGGCGGCGGGGATAGACGGGTTTTTCGCGGATCAGCCGGATGTTGGTGTTTCCGTGCGGGATGCATTCACAACAGGGGGTCCGGAGCACAGCGCAAAATGATCCCTGGCCGGAACGCCGTGACAAAATCGCAGGAGCGATTTTGGACGGCGAATGCCGGCCCGAGCAGATCGCCTGGAGCGATCTGCAACGTCAAGCGCGTCAGCGGTTGACGGCCCCGAAGGGGCGAGGCCCAGGAAGGGCCGAGTAACGGCTCGGCGCAGGGACGAAGCCGAGCAATACGTCCATGTAGGCTAGCGGATCGCCGTCCTGGCGATCAGCTTCCGGCCAGGAATCATTTTGTGCTGCGCTCCTCTCTCCCTGGCATTCACGGAGGAGTGTCCTGTTAGTCATGTTAGTACTGTTAGTCCCGTTGGTACTGTTAGTCCTGTTGGTACTGTCAGGCTGGCTGCGGACGTTTGCGGTTGCCTACCAGGACGAGGGGCGGGGTCGAGGCGGCGGCGGCGAGCAGGGTGCGGGCGCGGGCGGAGGCGGCCTTCGCTTCCTCTGGGGCGGCCGCGGCCTCCACGGGGTGGGCGAGGAGATAGCCCTGCACGGCCATCGGGCCGCAGTGAGTCAGGAACTCGAGCTGGCTCGGGCGCTCGACGCCTTCGGCGACGACCTGGAGGCCGAGCCCGTGGCAGAGCGTGACGATGGAGCGCACGATGGTGGCGGAACGCGGGTTGGAATCGACCCCTTCGATGAGCATCCGATCGAGCTTGACGCGATTGATGGGCAGCTGCTCGAGCGAGGTCAGCGAGGAGTAGCCGATGCCGAAGTCATCGAGGGCGATGGAGATGCCGAGCTCGCGCAGACGCCGCAGGGCATCGATGGTCGCAGTGCCGGTCTGCAGCACGGTCTCGGTGAGCTCGAGCTCGAGAGCGCTCGCGGGGAGTTGCGCGGCCGCGAGCGTGCTGGCGATGTGATCGACGAAGTCGCTCTCGAAAAACTGAGGCGGTGACACGTTGATGGCGACGCGCGCATCGCGCCAGCCGGCCGCGCGCCACGCGGCCACGGTCGCTGCCGCCGAGCGCAGCACCCAGCCGGTGAGGTCATGGATGAGACCGCTCTTCTCGGCGACGTGGATGAACTCCGTGGCCGTGGCGATCCGGCCGCCGGGCTTGCGCCAGCGCAGCAATGCCTCGAGCGCCGTCACCTCACAGCCCCCGAGCGTCACCTCCGGCTGGAACATCAGGAAGAGCTGGTCCGCTTCCACGGCCTGGCGCAATGACTGCTCCAGGCGGAAGCGCTGCGCGGCCTCGTCATAGAGTGCCGCCCGGTAGAGCGCGAAGCGATTGCGGCCGAGCTCCTTGGCACGAAACAGCGCCACATCCGCTGCCCGCAGCAGGCCTTCGGGGTCATCGGCGTGATCGGGAAAGAGGCTCGCGCCGATGCTGGCCGTCGTTGCGAGCGCCCGGCCCTCGATGGTGAGCGGCTCCTGCAGCGTGGCGACGAGCGCGGCGGCGCGCCGCTCGACTTCCTCGACGGTACGCAGGTCCTCGATGAGGAGGGTGAACTCGTCGCCACCGAGGCGCGCCACCAGGCTGTTGGTGCCGGCCGCCGCCTCCAGCCGCTCTGCGATTCCCTGCAGCACCCGGTCACCGAAATTGTGTCCCAGGGTGTCGTTCACCGATTTGAAGTTGTCCATGTCGATGAAGAGCAGCGCCACGCGCCGGCCGGTCTGCCTGGCTCGCGCCAGCGCGGCGCCGAGGCGTCCCGCGAGTTGCCGGCGGTTCGGCAGCTCTGTCAGCGGATCGTGGTGGGCGAGATGATGGAGCTGGCGGGTGCGCTCGGCGACGTGGCGCTCGAGCTCCGCCTGGTGGGCACGAAGGTCCGACTCGGCCTGGGAGATCCGGTCCGCCATGGTGTTGAAGGATTCGGCCAACTCGTCGATCTCCGCGGAGCCGCCGCGCGGCGCCCGCGCGGTGCGATCGCCGCTCGCCAGCAGGCGCGTCGCGGCCGTGAGCCGGCGCACCGGAACGCTGATGCTCGCCACGAGCAGGGCCGAGACGACCGCCATCACGATGAGGATCGCGAGGCCGGAAACGGTGACCGTCTGCTCGGCAGTCTCCGCCGAGGTCGCCGCATATCGGGCGGCATCCAGCAGCCGGCTGCGAGCGGGGGCCTGCAGCTCGCTCTGCACGTCAGCAGTCAGGACGTTGCTCTGCTCGAGCAGCGCGCGGCGCGCCGTGGTGTCCCGCGCATCGAGGCGGCCGATGTCCCGCCGCAGGCGGACCGCGCGCTCGAAGTCCGATTGCACAACATCCATCCAGGCTCGCCCGGGCGAGCGGGATAAATCCGCGGTGTGCGCCTGCAGCACCGCCTCGAAACTGTGCTCGCGTGCGGCAGTCGCGGTGGGTGAGCCATAGCTGTAGCGGACGGCATCGATTGCTTTCGCCAGTGCGGACAGCGAGGGCCGCGCGATGACCTGGCCGTGGATGGTGAGTCCGGTGCCTCCGGCCTTGGCGATGAGCTGGTAAACCCGATTGAGCGCCTCCCACTGTTGCTGCCGCCACTGCAGCCGCTGCGCGGCATCGAGCGCGAGCTGCCGGCCGTTCTGGATGTGAGCCAGAAGCTCATCGTGAAGCTGCTGCGTCGCCGGGGTCAGGGCCCCGGTCTCGTCGAAATACGCGTCGACGGCCTTCTGCAGGCGATCGCCGGCGGTAGAGAGCGCGAGGAAGTCGCCGTTGTCGGACTGAAGGTTGTCGCTGACGGCGCTATCGTAGGCGCTCAGCCTTTCGAGGATGGCGCTGGCGCGATGGGCGAGCGGCTCGTGCTGGGTACGCATGTTCCGCACGGCCTCCACGGCCTCGCGGGTGGTGCGGGTTGCGAGAATATGGGCCACCACGACCACTGCCGCCACTGCGGCGAGGCCCAATGTGAGGCGCGTGCCGATACCGAATCGCGGCCGCAACCGGCGCTGATTGATGTGCTCTGCGTTGTGCATGCGACATAAACCCGAGCGGCCGGGCCCATAGGCCAAGGCCTCCCCCGAGCTTAGCGGCATCATGCTCCCGTCGATCGCCGGGAGTCCGTGGCGGGCATCGCAGATGAGTCAAGACATCGTGCCCTAACGGCTAAACGGATGCGGTGATTGCCTTATACTATCGGCATGCCCCCAGAGCCGTGCCCATGACCGAGATCGCTGATACATTCGACTCTGCCTTCACGAAGGCGGTCGATCTGGGCAACCGCCTGGCGGACAAGGACAGAGATGCCGATCTCTGGGACATTGCCGATGGGCTGCTGGCGGGCGCCCTGCAATACTGGCTGTACTCGCGCCAGCCCTGCGGCGATCCGCGCTGCCAGGACTGCATGCCGATCAGCACGGCCGAGGGGCGCATGGCGGAGCTCAGGCGCCTGATCGACCAGCTGGCCTCGGAAAGCGAGTACTTCCACACCCCCACCGACGCGAACGCGGGCCGCGCGTAGCCGCCCCCGGCTCCTGCCGGCGCGAGCCGTTCCTCGAGAAGCAAACCCGAAAGGGCCCTAATTGAGCCTCAACCCATCAGCAGCGGCCGGCGAGCCGATCTCGGCCGAAGTGGTCATCGTCGGGGCGGGTCCGTGCGGCCTCTTCCAGGTGTTCGAGCTTGGCCTGCTCGGCATCGGCGCCCACGTGATCGATTCCCTGGCTCATCCCGGGGGGCAGTGCACCGAGCTCTACCCCGACAAGCCCATCTACGACATTCCGGCGCTGCCCGTCTGCGGCGCGCAGGAGCTGGTCGACCGGCTGATGCAGCAGATCAAGCCGTTCAAGCCGCAGTTGCACCTCGGACAGGAGGTGGTCCAGTTCTGGCGCCGAGAGGATGGGCGATTCTCCATCACCACGGCCACGGGCACGCGCTTCGATGCCGGCGCGGTGGTGATTGCCGGCGGGGTCGGCTCCTTTCAGGCGCGGAAGATCGGCATCGAGGGTGCGGAGGCCTTCGAGGGCAGCGGAATTCTCTACCGCGTGAAGGATGTCAGCGCGGTGGAAGGCAAGCGGCTGGTCATCTTCGGCGGCGGCGACTCGGCGCTCGACTGGGCGATCGAGCTGACGCCGCGCGCCAGAAGCCTGACGCTGGTGCACCGGCGCGCGGAGTTTCGGGGAGCCCCGGCGTCAGCCGCCAAGATGCGGGAGCTGGTCGCGGCCGGGCGCATGCGCTGCTTCGAGGCGCTGCCCCATTCGCTGATCACGGCGGACGGCAGGCTGGAGGGTGTCAACATCAAGACACCGGACGGTACGGTGCATGCGCTCGAGGCGGACCGGCTGCTCGTCTTCTTCGGGCTGCACCCGAAGCTCGGGCCGATCGCCGAGTGGGGGCTCGAGCTCGAGAAGAAAGCCCTCAAGGTCGACACCGAGAAATTCCAGACGAGCCTGCCCGGGGTCTTCGCCGTGGGCGACATCAACACCTACCCCGGCAAGAAGAAGCTCATTCTCTCGGGCTTTCACGAGGCGGCGCTCGCGGCCTTCGCCATCCAGCATCACCTCTATCCGCAAAAGCGACAGTTCCTGCAATACACCACCACCAGCCCGATCATGCACCAGCGGTTGGGCGTCCCCGACTGATGAACGTGCAGCTTGCGGACCTGCTCAGGCTCCTCGAGCTCGAGCCGCTCGAGGTGAACCTGTTTCGCGGCGAGAGCCGCGACATCGGCAGCGCGCAGGTGTTCGGCGGCCAGGTGCTCGGGCAGGCGCTCACCGCCGCCTCCGCCACCATCGAGGGGCGCATCGTGCACTCGCTGCACGCGTACTTCCTGCGCCGGGGCGACTTCAACGCGCCCATCGTCTATCAGGTCGACCGCAGTCTCGACGGCCACAGCTTCTCGAACCGCCGCGTGGTCGCCATCCAACACGGCGAGCCGATCTTCAACATGGCGGCATCCTTCCAGGTCCTCGAGGAGGGGTTCGAGCACCAGATCGCGATGCCGGCGGTGCCGCCGCCGGAGGAGCTGCCGGACTCGAGCCGTCCGCCGCCGGAGCTGCTCGCCCGGCTGCCCGAGCGGCTGCGGCGGTTTCTCGAGCAGCCGCGTCCGTTCGAGTTCCGGCTGGTGCAGCCGTTCGACTACGTGGCGCCGCAGAGCGCGCCGCCGTCCCGGCAGGTGTGGTTTCGCGCGGTGGATCAGCTGCCCGCGGACGAGAGGCTGCACCGCCGGCTGCTCGCGTATCTTTCGGACTACTTCCTCCTCGACACGGCTACCCTGCCGCATGGGTCGGTATTCCTGAGGAGCAGCATCGTGATGGCCAGCATCGATCACGCGATGTGGTTTCACCGCCCGCTGCGGGTGGACGACTGGCTGTTGTATGCGGTCGAGAGCCCCAGCGCCTCGGGGGCCAGGGGCTTCGCCCGCGCCAACGTCTATGCGCGCGACGGGCGTCTGGTGGCGAGCACCGCACAGGAAGGGCTGGTGCGGCTGCGGCGCGAGCGTCAGGCCCAGCGCGAAGCCTAGGGCGCTCGCAGGACCTTCCCCGGATTGAGAATGCCGTTGGGATCGAAGACGCGCTTGATGGCGCGCATGAGGTCCAACTCCACGGGCGGGGCATAGCGCTCGAGCTCGCCCACCTTCAGCCGGCCGATGCCGTGCTCGGCGCTGAAGCTGCCGCCGAAATCCTTCACCATCTCGTGGATGACGCGCTTGACCGGCTCTTCCCGGGCGAGAAAGGCGGCGCGATCGCTGCCCGGAGCCTGGTTGAGGTTGAAGTGCAGATTGCCATCGCCCGCGTGTCCGTAGGCGACCAGGCGGCCGTCGGGCACGTTGTCGGCGAGCCAGCTCGCGGCACGCTCGAGAAAAGCGGGGATCGAGGCGACGGGCACGGAGATGTCGTGCTTGAGGCTGCCGCCATCGAGGCGCTGGGCTTCGGGAATGGTCTCGCGCAGCTTCCAGAACGCCTGCCGGTCGCGGGCGCTGCGCGCCACTGCTGCATCCAACACCAGGCCTTCCGCCAGAGCGCCGGCGAGGCTCTGCTCGAGCAGGTCCTCGACGGGATCGGCGGCCCGGGCGGAGGTGAGCTCGCAGAGCACGTACCAGGGATGAGCGGCCGCGAGCGGGTCGCGCACACCCGGAATGTGCCGCGTCGTGAGGTCCACTGCGATCCGCGGGATCAGCTCGAAGGAGCTGACACGATCGCCGCTCGTCTCACGCAAACTCGCGAGCAGGCTCACCGCGGCGCGCGGCCCGGGAATGGCGGCAAAGGCGGTCGCGAAGGCTTGCGGCTTCGGAAAGAGCTTGAGACTGGCGGCGGTGATGATGCCGAGGGTGCCCTCGGCGCCGAGGAAGAGTGATTTGATGTCGTAACCGGTGTTGTCTTTGCGCAGCGTCCCGAGCGAGGAAAGCAGGCGCCCGTCGGCAAGCGCCACTTCCAGGCCGAGCACGAGGTCGCGCATCATGCCGTAACGCAGCACGTGGACGCCCCCTGCATTGGTTGCAAGGTTGCCGCCTACCTGACAGGTGCCCTCAGATCCCAGGCTGAGCGGAAAGAAGCGTTGCACCTCGTCCGCAGCATCCTGGATGTCCCTGAGGACGCAACCGGCCTCGGCCACGATCGAATAGTTGAGCGGGTCGACCTGGCGGATGCGATCGAGGCGTGAGAGCGAGACGACGATCTCGCGGCCGGACTCATCGGGTGTAGCTCCGCCGCAGTAGCTGGTGTTGCCACCCTGCGGGACGATGCCGATACGGTGAGTGTTGCAGAAAGCGAGCAGCTCCGTCACCTCGACCACGGTTCGCGGCAGGGCGATGGCCAGAGCGCGCCCGTGGTAGAGCCGGCGCTGGTCGATGAGGAAGGGCTCGAGATCGCCGCCGGCCCTGGCTTCGCCGGTCAGCATGCCCTGCGCGCCGAGGATGCGCTCGAGGCCGCTCAGGGCTTGCGCGGGCGTGAGGGTTGGCACGCAGATAGTATCGTCAGGCGACGCTCAGGGCGCGCAGCGCCGCAATCCGCTCATCGAGCGGCGGATGGCTCATGAAGAGGCGCTGCAGACCCCGGGAGACGGGACCCGAGGTGATGCCGAACGAGGCGAACTGCTGCGAGGGCAGCGGCTCATGCGCCCGCTTGAGCGCCTGGAGCGCCGCGATCATGTTGGGAACACCGGCAAGGTGGGCGCCGCCCCGGTCGGCGCGGAACTCGCGCCAGCGGGAGAAGGCCATGACGATCATGTTGGCGAGGATCCCGAGGAGGATCTGCGAGGCGATCACGCAAAGGAAATACGCCGGCCCGCGTCCGTCCTCGGAGCGAAAGAGCGTGCGGTCCACCAGGTTGCCGATGATGCGCGACAGGAAGATCACGAAGGTGTTGACCACGCCCTGGATGAGAGTCAGCGTGACCATGTCGCCGTTGGCGACGTGCGTCAGCTCGTGCCCGAGAACCGCCTCGATCTCCTGCTCGTTCATGGTGGCGAGAAGACCGGTGCTGACGGCCACGAGCGCCCCATCGCGACTGTAGCCCGTGGCAAAGGCGTTCGGCTCCGGTGAATCGAACACGCCGACCTCGGGTATCCCGACGCCCGCGGCCTGTGCCAGCCGCCCGACCAGGCTCACCAGCCACCGTTCCGTCTGCGTGGTCGGTTGGCTGATGACCCTGACGCCCATGGCGGTGCGGGCCATCCACTTGGACATGAGGAGTGAGACGAACGCGCCGCCGAAGCCGAACACGGCGGCGACGACGAGCAAAGCCGTGAGGCTGCCCCCGCGCATGGCGAGCCAGCGATCGAGGCCGATCAGGTGGGCCACGATCGTCAGGACGGCGAGTACCGCCAGGTTGGTGAGAAGGAGCAGGAAAATGCGCTTCATGGCGCTTGCTCTGGGGCCGGACACCGGCTTTTCAAGCCCGTTTCGCCGGGCGACGCTCAGTGAATGATAGCGCCGAGGGCCCGGCCGACCCAAAAAGCCACCGCTCCGGCACCGCCACCGATGAGCACCATGCGCAGGGCGCCCCTGAGCGCCTCTCTGCCGGTGAACAGGCTGAGGGCGAGGCCTACGGCGAAGAGGGCGACGGCAGTGAGCGCGGCGGTGGCGGTGAGTGCACCGCGTGCGCTCATCCCGACGAGGAACGGCACCAGTGGCACGGCTGCCCCGGCCGCGAACGACAGGAACGAAGCCACGGCCGCGCCCCACGGCGAGCCGAGGTTGTCCGGATTCAAGCCGAGCTCTTCACGGGCGAGCACATCGAGCGCCTGCTCCGGCCGGGCGAGCAGCGCCTGGCTGACTTCCCGGGCCTGTGCCAGGGTGACGCCGCGGGCCTCATAGATGAGCGCCAGCTCTTCCGCTTCCTCCTCGGGATACTCGGCGATCTCCTCCCGCTCGAGTGAGATCTGATACTCGTACATCTCACGCTGGGACCGCACCGAGACATATTCGCCGGCGGCCATGGACAGCGCACCTGCCAGCAGACCTGCCAACCCGCTCACCAGAACGAAGGAGCCCGGGGCCGCCGCTCCGGCCACGCCGAGCACCAGGCTGGCGTTGGACACCAACCCGTCGTTCACACCGAATACCGTCGCCCTGAGATTGCCGCCCAAGCCACCGCGATGGCGGACGCCGACTTCCGACAATGTAGTTGGCATTGCGTGGCCGCTCGCCACGGGCACTGTATAGATGGATAGGCCACGCAGCTTCATGGCCGTGAGCACCGAGCGCATGGCGCGGGGGCCCAGCATCCGCAACAGGCCTGCAACGATGCGGGCTCGCATCGAAGGTTGAAACACGCGGCCCGTGGTCGCAGCCCGGGCCGTATTTCGGGAGGCCGCTTCCCACTTGGCCGCCTGGTCCTCGGCAGCGGCGGCTAACTGGGTGAAGAGGCGCTGCTTATGAGGATCGGCCTCGGCGTCGGCGACCTGGCGGTACAGCCATGCAGATTCCTTCTCGTGATACCAACTATCTACGTTCATTGGCTAAAACAGGCCTGCGGCCGTTTTAGCAGCCAGCCGTCGAGCTCTTTTGTGCACGCGGGCACAGGGACGGCCTTTGCCCGCTACATCATTTGCTTTCGGACGGCTCAAGTAGCCAACGTGCGGTCAGTATTCATTGCGCCCGCTTTCCTCGTCTTCGTCCCAATCCTCGTCGTCCTCATCGTCCTCGTCGTCGTCCCAATCGTCATCATCGTCGTCGTCCTCGTCCTCCTCTTCCTCCTCGTCTTCATCCTCTTCGTCCGACTTTGCCCAGCCCTCAGGCTCCTCCGTCTGCTCGAGGTCCATCTCATGCCAGGTCTCGAGGTCTATCTCCTCGATCTCGCCGTCGAGATACTCGATCTCGACCAGCTCCGAGTCTTCGTCCACCGTGAGAACACGGAACGACTCTTCGTCTTCCAGGTTCTCGTACCACTGTCCGGGAACCGGCTCGTAATCTCTGCTCACCGCTTTGCTTCCTCAGGTTGGCGGCTGCAAGTTTAGCGTATAGTTTTCCCATGACCATCCCCCGGCCGCCATCGTCCTCGCCGCTTGCCAGCGCACGGCGCGTGGTGGTGAAGGTCGGTTCCGCACTCCTGACGGACGCGGACACCGGACGCATCAACCGGGCCTGGCTCGAGAGCCTGGTCGAGGACCTCCTGAGGCTGCGCAAGCGGGGTCAGCAGGTGATCCTCGTTTCTTCGGGCGCAATTGCACTCGGCCGGCGACAGCTCGGACTGGCGAAGGGCCCGCTGCGGCTCGAGGAGAGCCAAGCGGCGGCCGCGGTCGGGCAGATCCGTCTCGCCCATGCCTACAAGGATCTGCTCGAGAGCCGTGACGTCACGGTCGCGCAGGTACTGCTCACCCTGGAGGACAGCGAGCGGAGGCGTCGCTACCTGAACGCTCGGGCAACCCTGGAAACGCTGCTCTCCCTCGGTGCGCTGCCGGTGATCAACGAGAACGA
>DASRDO010000080.1:0-11391 GCA_035652555.1 Steroidobacteraceae bacterium
GAGCCGATCACGATCGGGGTCTTCTCCCCGGGGAACTTGTAGGTCGAGAGCAGCTCCCGCACCTCCATCTCCACCAGCTCCAAAAGCTCCTTGTCATCGACCATGTCGGCCTTGTTCATGAACACCACGATGTACGGCACACCCACCTGGCGGGCCAGCAGAATGTGCTCGCGCGTCTGCGGCATCGGCCCATCGGCCGCCGAGACCACGAGAATCGCACCGTCCATCTGCGCCGCTCCCGTGATCATGTTCTTCACGTAATCGGCATGCCCAGGGCAGTCCACGTGCGCGTAGTGGCGCTGTGAGCTCTGGTACTCCACGTGCGCCGTCGAGATCGTGATCCCGCGCGCCTTCTCCTCGGGAGCTTTGTCGATCTGGTCGTACGCCATGAACTGACCGCCGTGCGTCTCGGCCATCACCTTCGTCAAGGCCGCCGTCAGCGTCGTCTTCCCGTGGTCCACGTGCCCGATCGTCCCCACGTTCACATGAGGCTTGGTACGCTCGAATTTCTCTTTGGACATGACTGCCTGCTACCTTAAAAATCTCATTTCTTGATGATGCCGTCCGCGATGTTGGGCGGCACTTCGGTGTACTTGCCGAATTCCATGGTGAAGGTCGCGCGGCCCTGGCTCATGGAGCGCACGGTGGTCGCGTACCCAAACATCTCCGACAGCGGCACTTCGGCGGTGATCGCCTTGCCGGAAGGACCCTCGTCCATCCCCAGGATCTGTCCACGCCGGCGATTGAGGTCGCCGATCACATCGCCCGAGTACTCCTCGGGGGTCACGACCTCGACCTTCATGATCGGCTCGAGGAGGACGGGCTTCGCACGCCGAAAGCCTTCTTTGAAGCCCATGGAGCCGGCAATCTTGAATGCCATTTCGCTCGAGTCGAAGTCGTGATACGAGCCGTCGAACAGCGTGACCTTGATGTCCACGACAGGGTAGCCGGCGATGACACCGGTCTGACACGCCTCCTGGATGCCCTTGTCGACTGCCGGGATGTACTCCTTCGGGATCGTGCCACCGACGATGCCATTGACAAAGGTGTAGCCCTTGCCCACCTCGTTGGGCTCCAGTGTCAGCCAGACGTGACCGTACTGCCCGCGGCCACCCGACTGGCGCACGAATTTGCCTTCCTGCTCGACTTTGCCGCGAATGGTCTCCCGGTAGGCGACCTGCGGCTTGCCGACGTTCGCCTCGACCTTGAACTCGCGCTTCATGCGATCGACGATGATCTCGAGGTGCAGCTCGCCCATCCCCGAGATGATGGTCTGGCCCGACTCCTGGTCGGTGTGGACACGGAAGGAGGGATCCTCCTTCGCGAGACGCTGCAGGGCGACTCCCATCTTCTCCTGGTCGGCTTTGGTCTTCGGCTCGACCGCGACGGAGATCACCGGATCGGGGAACTCCATCTTCTCGAGAGTGATGACCTTCTCGAGATCGCAGAGCGTGTCGCCCGTGATGACGTCCTTGAGGCCCACGGCCGCGGCGATGTCGCCCGCGCGAACTTCCTTGATCTCGTTGCGCTCGGCGGCATGCATCTGCAGCAGACGGCCGATGCGCTCCTTCTTGGACTTGGTCGGCACGAACACCGTGTCGCCGGAATTGAGCACGCCGGAGTAGACGCGGAAGAACGTGAGGTTGCCGACGAACGGATCGTTGAGCAGCTTGAAGGCGAGCGCGGAGAAAGGCGCCTCGTCACTGGCCTTGCGCGTGTCGGGCTGGTCGCGATCGTTGATTCCCTTGACGTCGGGCATCTCGATCGGCGAGGGCATGAACTCGATGATGGCATCGAGCAGCGCCTGCACGCCCTTGTTCTTGAATGCCGAGCCGCAGAGGCACAGCACGATCTCGTTGCGGATCGAGCGCTGACGCAGTCCGGCGCGGATCTCCTCATCGCTCAGGTCCTCGGCCTCGAGATACCTGTTCATGAGGCCGTCATTGGCCTCGGCGGCCGCCTCGATCATCTTCGAGCGGTACTCCTCGGCCTCATCCTTGAGATTCGCCGGGATGTCGCGGTACTCGAAGCGCATGCCCTGGGTTTCCATGTCCCAGTAGATGGCCTTCATGCGGATGAGGTCGATCACGCCCTCGAAGTTTTCCTCCGCGCCGATGGGGAGCTGGATCGCCACCGGATTGGCGCGCAGGCGGGTACGGATCATCTCGACGACGCGCAGGAAGTTCGCGCCGGCGCGATCCATCTTGTTGACGAACGCGAGACGCGGCACCTGGTACTTGTTCATCTGGCGCCAGACCGTCTCGGACTGCGGCTGCACGCCGGCCACCGAATCAAACAGCGCCACGGCGGAATCGAGCACGCGCAGCGAGCGCTCCACCTCGATCGTGAAATCGACGTGGCCCGGTGTATCGATGATGTTGACCCGGTGCTCGGGGAAGCTGTTGTCCATCCCCTTCCAGAAGCACGTGGTGGCGGCGGCGGTGATGGTGATCCCGCGCTCCTGCTCCTGCTCCATGTAGTCCATGACGGCCGCACCGTCATGAACCTCGCCGATCTTGTGCGAAACGCCCGTGTAGAAAAGGATGCGCTCGGTGGTCGTCGTCTTCCCCGCGTCGATGTGCGCGGAGATGCCGATGTTCCGATAACGCTCGATGGGCGTCGCACGTGACACGGTAAAACGATCCTCTTGCGGGTCTTCCGGCTGTGTCAGCCGCCGGGCGTCACCACCGGTAATGCGCGAAGGCCTTGTTGGCCTCCGCCATGCGATGCGTATCCTCGCGCTTCCTGACGGCGGCACCGCGATTCTCGGCGGCATCCATCAATTCGTGAGCCAGGCGGAACGCCATGGATTTCTCGCTGCGATCGCGAGCGGCCTCGATCATCCAGCGCATGGCCAGCGTCTGGCGGCGCGTGGCCCGAACTTCAACCGGCACTTGGTACGTCGCACCGCCGACGCGGCGCGACTTGACCTCGACGACGGGTTTGACGTTGTCGAGAGCGGTCGAGAGCACCTCGATCGCCTCCGAGCCCTTCCGGCCGGTCTTCTCCGCGATACGGTCGAGCGCGCCATAAATGATGCGCTCGGCGGCGGATTTCTTGCCGTCCTTCATGACGACGTTCATGAACTTGGCCAGCATGTCGCTGTTGAATTTCGGGTCCGGCAGGATGGTGCGGACCGGCGCTTGGGCTCGACGGGACATCTCAGCCTCTTACTTTTTGGGGCGCTTGGCGCCGTACTTGGAGCGACCCTGCTTGCGCTCGCCTACGCCAGCGCAATCGAGCGTCCCGCGCACCGTGTGATAGCGGACGCCTGGCAGGTCCTTAACGCGACCCCCGCGGATGAGCACTACCGAGTGCTCCTGGAGATTGTGTCCTTCGCCACCGATGTAGCTCGTGACTTCATACCCATTGGTCAGCCGAACACGGCAGACCTTGCGCAGGGCCGAGTTGGGCTTCTTCGGCGTCGTGGTGTACACGCGCGTGCAGACGCCGCGCTTCTGGGGTGAAGCCCCCAGTGCCGGCACCTTTGTCTTCTCTGCCCTCGTCCGGCGGGGTTGCCGGATGAGCTGACCTGTGGTCGCCATTCTGTCTCCAAGAAAGACCGGGCCGCCTGCTGGTCGCTCGGCGGCCCGGTGGAATATGTCTCGCTGCTTCCGGTGCCGGCATGAATCAGGTCCGGACCGAGAAAGGCCGGCGATTCTAGGTAGGGGGGCGGGGAGTGTCAACCGTTCCCGGGTCACGGCAGGCTCGCGCCGCCGAGGCTCGAGGGGCTTCAGCGCACCCGTCGCGGCCCGTGACACGGCTGAGATTGCGCCCCAGGAGAATCCCTGCGACGATGATACCCATTCGCATCCACTGCTGATCCGCGGCAGGAAATCCGCCTCTCCCTCCGTGTCCCGAGGTCTCGCCCTTTCTAAGGACGATGTTCACCGCCAGCCCCGGCGCCCGATCCGGGCGTGGGTGCTTTGGGCCTGCCTGTGGCTGCCCTCGCTGGGGCTCGCTGCCGCCGGCGACTCCTCGTTCCAGATCAGGACCCTGGCCGCCACCGGCCCGGCGCCGCCGACGGCCGATGTGACCGGCGGCGCCCTCGATACCCGCTTCGCGGCACCGGCTTCACAGGCGCCCGTGCGCCAGGTGCGCGGCACTCATTGGGTACGGCTGCAGGCGACCCGGAGCATCCCCGCCTCGGCGCTCCCGGTGGTGGTGGTGGGCTCCAGCCGCGATCTGCAGGTCAGCGTCTACCCCGCGGGCGCCGGGGGCCCCAAACCGCTCATTCGCGGGCTGACGCTCCCGGAATTTGGGGCCACGCACGAAGCCGCCTTCCTGGTCCCGGGGGCCGGATTGCAGGCGGGGCAGGTGTTCTATGCCCGTATTCAGGCAAATGACGCCGGCGCCGACCGGGTCTATTTCGTCGCGGCCACCCTGGAGAGGGAGCTCGCCCGCGGCGCGCGCCATGCCCTGATGATCTCGCTCGCCTGCGGGGCGCTGGCTGCGCTGGCGCTCGCGACCGCGGCGATGTGGTTCGTGCTCTCGGACCGGCTCTTCATCCTCTATGCGGCCATGACCGGTCTGCAGGCGCTCTACCTCGCCTATTTCTCCGGTCAGGGCTTTCGCTGGCCGTGGCTCGCCGCCGGCAGCGCGCTCGTACCTTATGCGTGGAACGTTCCGGTCGCCCTGAGTGGCGCGATGGCGAGCCTCTTCGCCCGGGAGATCGCCGACCTTCGCCATACCTCCCCGCGCGTCTATCGGGCGTTCGGCTGGCTGGCCACGGGGTTCGCGGTATTGGCGGTGGCCAATGTCGGAGAGCTGGTGGGCCTCGGTGAGGTGGTGGTCGACATCGGCAACCTGATGTTCCTCGGCGCGGGCGTCTTCGTGCTGGTCGTCGCCTTCCTCGCCTGGCGGCGCGGCAATCGGGCAGCCGGCTGGTTCCTCTTCGCCTGGGTGCTGCTCGAGACGTTTGCGATCGTGACCTCGGCGCGGCTCCTCGTGACCCGCGCCGCTGCCGATGAGGCACTTTTCTACTACGGTCTTCCCGGCTCGATGGTCGCCTCCGCCATTCTCACGTCTCTCGGCGTTGCCGACCGGCTGCGCCAGCAGCGCCATGCACTGACAGAGGCAGAGCGCCGCGCAAAGACGGACGCCCTCACGGGCGTACTCAACCGCCGCTCACTACTCGAGCAGCTCGAGGCGGCCTGTCGTGCGAGCCGGGCAAACGGCCTTCCCGTGGCGGTGCTCTTCCTCGACCTCGACTTCTTCAAATCCATCAACGACTCCTACGGGCACGCCGCAGGCGATGCCTGCCTCGCGGCGGTCATCCGTCCGATCCAGGCGGAGCTGCGTCAATCGGACATCATCGGCCGTTACGGCGGTGAGGAGTTCGTCGTGGTTCTGAGCGGCGCCCATGCCCCCGCGGCGGAGCCGATCGCCGAGCGCATCCGCCAACGGGTGGCGGAGGTGCGCATCGAAGGACACGGAGCGCCGATTCAGCTCACCTGCAGCATCGGAGTCGCAAGCAGCGATCCGCTCGGCGTCTGGGGAGAAGCGCTGATTGCGCAGGCCGATGCGGCCGTCTATGCCGCCAAGCGCCTCGGTCGCAACCGCGTGCAGGTCGCTATTCCCCTCGCGGCGTAGCCTGACACCGCAACATTGTTGTAGGCTTCTCACTGCCGCGCGCTGAAACACGCCGTGCGTCACGGCGGCAGCGCGCGGATCGTGATCTGCTACCTTAGAGATTCCGCGTCGACTGCGGACAACGGGGAATACTGAAAAATGGGGTCGGGTTTACCGTCAAAGTCGTCCACGGGGCACGACAAGCGCACTGGGCTGCTGTCTTTCGCCTGGGGCTGGCTGCTTCTCGCGGCCTCGGCCACCTGCGCCGCAGCGCCGATCCATCTGGCCTCGATCTCACGCCCGCATCACCATCACCTGCATCGCCGCCACCGCGGCGTGAGTGTGCAGCCGAACCTGCGCTCGACCGAAGCGCTCGTGTTGGACACCACGAGCCACAAGGTGCTCTACGCGAGACGGGCCGATGTACCCGTTCCCATCGCTTCCATCACGAAGCTGATGACGACCCTGGTCGTCTCCGAGGCGAAGCAACCGCTCGATGAGGAGCTGGACGTCACGTCGGCCGATCGGGCCATCGGCCGCGGCGCCTCCTCCCGCCTGGCCGTGGGTACCCACCTCAGCCGTGCGGAGCTCTTTCACCTTGCGCTCATGGCCTCGGAGAATCGGGCAGCCCACGCGCTGGCCCGCAATTATCCGGGCGGCGTCGCGGCCTGTGTGGCGGCCATGAACGCCAAGGCGCGCGAGCTCGGGATGATCCATACGCATTTCGTCGAGCCGACCGGTCTCTCGAGCAGCGACACCTCGACGCCGGAAGACCTCTCCAAACTGGTCATGGCCGCGTCGCAGAACGCCGTCATTCGCCGATATTCCACCAGCCGCGGCTACACCATCCGCTCCGGCCGGCGCATGGTGGCCTACCACAACACCGACTCTCTGGTGGACCGCCGCTCCTGGCACATCGTGGTGCAGAAGACCGGGTTCACGAATGCCGCCGGGCATTGTCTCGTGATGCAGGCGGTCATCAACCACCGCACCGTCGTCATGGTGCTGCTCAACTCGTGGGGAAAATACACGCGCGTCGCCGATGCGCGGCGGGTCGCGCAGTGGATGAAGGCGAAGCCCGTCCGTCACGGGGTGCGACAGGTGGCGAGCCGCGCGTGAGGCGGCTCATCGCCGCCTGATTCCGGCCCGGGGAACCTGCCACCCGATGGAACGTTCGCTGCGGACGAGCGTCGGAGCTTCCCCGTTGAGCCACTCGTCGAGTCTCGAGCGCTTCATCGAAGCGCAGCAGCCTGCCATCGATGAGGTCATGGCGGAGCTTCGCGCGGGACGCAAGCAGAGTCACTGGATGTGGTTCGTCTTTCCGCAGATCCAGGGACTCGGCCACAGCCCGATGGCACAGCGCTTCGCCCTCTCTTCCCTTGCCGAGGCCAAAGCCTACTTGGGACATCCCGTGCTGGGCCCGAGGTTACGGGACTGCACACGGCTGGTGAGCGCGGTCGAAGGGCGCAGCATCGAGGAGATCTTCGGTCACCCGGACTACCTCAAGTTCCGCTCCTGCATGACGCTCTTTGCACACGCCGCTGATGACGATCGGGTCTTCGCGGACGCGCTGCGCAAGTACTTCGGGGGCGAGGAAGATCCGCTGACGCTCGAGCGGCTTTGAGGCTCAATCGCCCAGGCTTTCGACCCGGCCGTCGGGCAGCACCAGCAAAAGCTTCTCGAAACCGCCCGGGATGGCGAGCTGCGAAAGAACCTGCTCATAGGTCTCGGCATGCGGGAGCCCGCCGTCGCAGGCGAGGATGAGCCAGCGATCGCCCGGCGACCTCTCCTGCATGCGTTTGTTTGCCGCGGCACCGACGTGCCGGAGGAGCGCCTCGGTGATGTCGAAGAGAATCTGCGGATCCGAATCGGGGTTGTGCACGTAACCGACGACCTTCGCGGCGCGCCCGAAGACATCCTGGGCCAGTCGAGCCCGAATTTGATTTCCGTTGATCGTCTCCTCGATCTGGAGGTGCGTCGACCGCCGCTCGAGGCGCTGCCGGATCGTCTGAGCCACGACGGCTGCGGTCTTGGATGCCATCCGTATGGGGGCAGTCACGCTCACGACTATCGTCCGGCCCTCAGGTACCGACGCGGCCAGCGCCTCGCGCACACGCCTGATGAAACCGAGTGCGACTCTGTCGAACCGCAGCCGAGGTCTGGTGGTATCACGACGGATGGCGCGCTTCGGGCCGATCACCGCGATGTCCACGGCAGTGCGCCTGCGGCTCATGATCAGGTAACCGGCGGGTGAGCTTCCCTTGCAGGGTTCCCAGCTGGCGGAAAAACGCCGCGCGACCGCATCGATGGCCCAATCCGGTTTTCGCAAATCGCTCATGCGCTTCCCGCCTCGCGACCTCCGCGGGCCTCTCTGCCGTAGACTGGCACTCCCACCGGTCGACTGACGAGGAGTGCCGCGCGTGATCCTCTATGATTACCTGGACTCCGGCAACGGCTACAAGATCCGCCTCCTGCTGGCGCAGCTGGGACGGGACTACCGCTGGGTGGAGCTCGACATCATGCGGGGCGGTACGCGCACCGCGGATTTTCTGGCGAAGAATCCGAACGGCCGCATCCCCACACTGCAGCTCGATGACGGCACGTGCCTGGCGGAGTCGAACGCCATCCTCTGGTACCTCGCCGACGGCACACCCTATCTCCCGGCGGGAAAGCTCGAGCGCGCGCAGGTCCTGCAGTGGATGTTCTTCGAGCAGTACAGCCACGAGCCCTACGTGGCGACCCCGCGCTACATCCTGAAGCACCTGCCGGAGGACTCGCCCCGCCGCGCGGAGCTGCCGAAGCGCCTCGAGCAGGGCCGTGCCGCGCTCGGGGTCATGGAGGGGCACCTGGCCGGGCGTCACTTCTTCGTGGGAGAGCGCTACTCGATCGCGGATATCGCGCTTTATGCCTATACCCATGTGGCCCACGAGGCGCAGCACGATCTCGGCCCCTGCCCTGCGGTGCGGGCCTGGCTGGCTCGTGTCGCGAGCGAGCCTCGGCACGTGCCGTTGACGACCCGGCCGGCCTGAGGCGGCGGCCGGGCACGTCCCGCCCGGGCTGCTGCGGCCCTGAAGCCCCGGAAATGGCGGGCCGCGGGATCGCCTGCACCCCGGAGCCAGGGGACTCTCGTATATAGGGGTATATGGAAGCTGATTCCGTGAGTCTGTCTGCTGCAGCGGCAAGCGCGCCCGGCTCATCCGAATCCGCGACCGGGGCGATGCCGAGCGCGGTCAGCGCACCCGAGACCGACCGACTCGCGCGAGCCAGGGGTGGGGAGCTCGCCGCCTTCAGAGAGCTGATCCGCGCCTACCAGGATGCCGTCTACACGCTGGCGTTACGGATGCTGCGGGTGCCGGAGGACGCCGAGGAGCTTGCGCAGGATGTTTTCGTATCGGCCCACCGACACATCGGTGGGATCGAGTCCGAGACGCACCTTCTCTTCTGGCTGCGCCGGACCGTCTGCCATCGGGCCATCGACCGGCTGCGGCGCCGGCTTCCCCGCCTGTCCGTGACACTCGACAGCGCAGCGGAAATGCCAGGCCCTGACGGTCCTGACACGGGCGGCGATCCGCTGCTCGAGCGGCGGCTGCGTGAAATGGTCGAACGGCTGCCGCCCGCGGCGCGCGCCGTCGTGCTGCTGAGATACCAGGAGGATCTCGATCCGCCGGAGATCGCACGAATGCTCGACATGCCGCTCAACACGGTGAAGAGCCATCTGAAACGGTCCCTCGCGCTGTTGCGTCGCCGCTGCGATGAGCTGGGACTGTCAACTTCCGCAGGAGGCCCGTCATGAGCCACGAATTCGAGGAGACATTGCGCCGCGCTCTGCAGCCACGGCGCCCCGGTGCGGATTTCGCCGGACGGGTCCTCTCGCGGCTCGATACGAGCGCGCGCGAGCCAGCGACCATGGCAAGACTCGAGTCGAAGCGGTCGCCTGCGCCGCGGTTGCGCTGGGTCGCCGCCGCCCTCGCCGCCTGTGTCATTGCGGCTGTCGGGCTCGTCGAGCTGCGACAGCACGCACTCGATGCCGAGCGCGCGAGTCAGGCTCGAGCACAGCTCCTGCAGGCACTGAGCATTGCCAGCGACAACGTCAACATCGTGCGCGCCACCGTCGCGCGCGAGGAAAGCCCCGACTCCTGACCTGCACGAGCCTGCCGCGCCCTTCACCGACATTCGTACCTGGAGACCGTCATGCGACTTCGACCTCTCATCGTGGCATCCGCGCTGCTCGCGCTGCCGGCTCTCGCCGCCGCGGCGGATCCCGGCCAGCTCGCGCTGCCGGATTTCACCGCGCTATCGAAGAAAGCGTCGCAGTCGGTGGACATCTCGCTCGATCCATCGCTCCTTCGTCTGGCCGGCCTCGCCATCAACAGCGATAACGATGGCGACGCCAACGATCAGGCGGTCGGTGATCTGGTGAGAGGCCTCAAAGGCATCTACGTGCGCAGCTACACGTTCGATCGGCCCGGAGAGTATTCCAAGGCCGACGTCAAAGCAGTGCTGGCGCAACTAGTCGCTCCGGACTGGCAGCCGGTGGTCTCGACCCACGACCTCAAGGACGGGAGTCACGTCGACATCTACCTGCGGCGCAATGGCAACAAAACCGACGGGGTCGCGATCATCGCCGCGCAGCCCCGCGAGCTGACGATCGTCAACATCGTCGGCTCCATCGACCTCGCCAGGCTGGCGCGGCTGCAGGGACAATTCGGGGTCCCGAGGATCGGGATACGGTGAATGGACAGTCCAAGGGCGCCGCCGCGAGCGCTCAGGCTCCGTGACGAGCGCGCAGCGATCGGTCACATCGATGACCGTTCCGGGAGTCCTCTCTGGGATGCTCGATGTCTCAGCCAGGCCACCGGGGCCAGGGCCAGAACCGCGGTGCAGGCGGCATGAAGCAACTGGTTCGGCAGACTTGCAAGGTCGAGCGTGAGTCCAGCTCTCGCAAAGCCAGGTTGTGGTCCGCCGGTCAGCACGAATGACACGTTGGCCAGCGCGCTGACCAGACACAGAAGCACGATGCCCGCCAACGGCCAGCGAAACGCGATCCGCTGTCTGTTGGCCAGCGCGCCGAAGCCCGTGGCGACCGCGACCGGGAGCACCCACAGGAAAAAGGTGCTCACCGTGAAATCGACGCCGTTGGTCAGGAGGCCCGGCACCTGGATATGGTGTAATGCCACAGGCAGGTGAGTCACGATGGTGACCAGCAACCACATCGCTGCGACGGATATTCCGAGGAAACCGAGCAGCGGCGCCAGCACGTAGCCTGCGCGGCAGCTATGGGCCATGCCTCGAAGCTCCTTCTGACAGGCGTAGCGCTCGATGAGGTATGCAAGCAGGGCCGCTGCCCTCGCTCGCGGCGTCCCGAGCAAAGCCTTCGCTCGCGGACGGCATTCCGAGCGTGCCGTGCCAGCTGGCCGAGGCCGAGCTAGACTGGCTTCTACCGCCGCCGCGAGGCGAGGCCTATCGAGAGCACCCATGCCCGAGCTGCTGCCCAAGAGTGTCGTGGCGCCATGGCGCCGATTGGTATTGCCGGCCGCCGGCGCGGTGGTGCTTTACGGCCTTCCTGTGGGTGCGTTGGCACAGGAAGCGAGCACGGGCCTTCGGGCGTGCGCCGCGGAATCCGACCCTGCGCGCCGCCTGGCGTGCTACGACAAGGAGATGGGGCGCAAGCCGTCGCGAGCGATGCAGCCGGCGGGGGAAGGCAAGCCTGCTGGGGCAGGTCACCCCGTGAACGGCAGCTCGGCGCAGGCGATGCACACCCCGACGCCACCTCCGACTCCGGCATCGGCATCGACTTCGGCATCGACTTCGGCATCGACT
>DASRDO010000081.1:0-39801 GCA_035652555.1 Steroidobacteraceae bacterium
GTACGAGCCGTAGCGGGTGGCGAGGCCGACAGACGGATCGAGCCAGTCGTTCGGGCCGACGGTGGCATCCTCCGGCAGCATGAAGTGGTTCATGCCGCCGAGCCCGCAGGCGGGATCGCGCACGCAGGCCGAAACGCAGGAGCCGAGCACCGTGGAGATCGCCTCGACGGTGCGACTCACGTAGTACTCGCCCGGCAGGATCTTGACCATCCAGCAGCCGTTCTCGCGGTCCCAGAAGCGCTGGAACTGCTCGAAGCCGGGCAGCGGCGGGGGCGGCGGCGGCTCGCCGTCAGACGCGCCGGTGGATGGTTTTACCGATGAGGCCATAGAGGTCGCAGACCTTGAACAGGCTCTCGGAATGACCGAGGAAGAGCAGGTCGCCGGGACGCTGCAGCTGAGCGATGCGCGCGAACAGGTCCCGCTGGGTCTCCTTGTCGAAATAGATCACGACGTTGCGGCAGAAAATGGCATCCAATGGCCCTCTCATCGGCAGCGGATGAATGAGATTGAGCTGTTTGAACGTGACGAGTGCCGCGACTTCCGGCGCTACCTGCCGGCAGAGCCCGCCGGCTTCCTGACGCTCGGTGAAGAATCGCGCCAGCCGCTCGGGCGAGAGGTTCGCCGAGCGCTCCGCGGGGTAGATTCCGCGGCGTGCGCGCTCGAGGACGTCGGAGTCGAGATCAGTGGCGAGGATGCGCACGTCCCATTGGCTCGCGTCCGGCAACGCCTCGAGTATCGTCATGGCGATAGAGTAGGGCTCCTCACCCGTCGAGCACCCCGCGGACCAGATGCGAAGCCGCCGCCCGCCCCGTGCGTGGGCCGCGAATGGCGCGAGCACGTGATCGCGCAGATACTGGAAGTGGTGCGGCTCGCGGAAGAAGGAAGTCAGGTTGGTGGTGATCGCGTTGCAGAATTCCGCCACCTCCTGCGCATCGCGCTTCAGCCGCTCGCGGTACTCCGCGAAGCTGCGCATCTGCAGCGTGCGCAGCCGCCGTGTCAGTCGTCCGTATACGAGCTCCCGTTTCTGGTCGGAGAGGTGGATGCCGGTGAGTGACTTGATGAGCACGCGCAGCGCCTGGAAGTCCTCGTCTCCGAAGGCGAACTCGCGCAGCCGCTGCGTGATGCTGCTGTCACGCGCCGGGGCGGTGGGTACCGGAGTCATCAGAAGAGCTCCACGCTGCCCTCGCTCGCATGGAGCGAGGGTGCATGATTGTGACCGTCGGAATCCGGCATCAGCAGGTTGAAGAGGATGCGATGCGATTCGGAGGTGAAGCGTGCGCGCAGGTTCTCCATCAGCACGGGCCAGCTCTGCCGCCCGCCGGGGCTGGTATCGGCGGAGCCCGTGGCCGCAACCGCGGCGAGGAGGTCACGCACCTGCGAGAGCTGCTGCACCATCCGGTCATGAAACTGCAGGCATTCCACGCAGGTCTCGAGGTCCCGGGCGGTCGGCGCAGTGCCGGCCGACACCGCGGCGTTGACGCGCGCCAGCGCCTCGCCGAGCTCGGCCACGGGCCGCTGCGACTCGCAGAGTGCGAGCTCGATCAGCGCGGCGGCGGTGGCCGCCGCACACGCGAGGTCGCAAGCGGAATTGACGGGGCTCGCGCTGCGCGAGCCCCGTGCCTGCAGCGACACGCGTGCCTCAACCGTGTTTCGACTTGAAGGTGCGCACCTGCGCGTTGAACTGGTCGGCGACGTGCGAGAGCTGGTCGACCGCCGCATTGTGCAGAGTCGTCTGATCGCCCGGGCTCAACTGGTTCTGCCGTGCCTAGAAGTCCAGGCACTTCAGGTAGGTCTGCACGTCGCTGTTGTACTGTTTGATGGTCTCCATGGCCGTCACCATTTCCTGCTGCGTGGCCGTACTGCCGTCGGGAATCTTGCTCGGCGCCGGTGGCAGCCTGCATTGATCCGCGTGTGCCTGGAGGCTCACGGCGCAGGCAGCCGACAGGACGGCCAGGGCCAGGATTCGCTTCGGGGACTTCATGGGTGCGTTCCTCATTTTCGACATAAATAAGCGGGTGATCAGCCGAGCACTTTGGCGATGGTCGCGAGCAGCCGCTCGGGGTTGAACGGCTTGACCAGCCAGCCGGTCGCTCCGGCCGCCTTGCCCTGTTGTTTGCGCTCGAGGGTCGCCTCGGTGGTGAGCACGAGCAGCGGCACGTAGCGGTAGCTCGCCCGGTTGCGCAGCTCGCGCACCAGCGTGATGCCGTCCATCTTCGGCATGTTGACGTCGGTGATCACGAGGTCGAACTTCTGCCGCTCGGCGAGCTGCAGCGCCTCGGCGCCGTCGGCGGCCTGTTGCACGTCATGGCCCGCGCCCGTGAGCGTGATGCCGACCATCTGGCGCATCGCCGCCGAGTCATCTACTGCAAGTATCCGGGCCATCACGGCGCTCCAATCGGTAGGGGTGTGGACATGACTTCAGAACTCCTGCCACTCGGAATCGCCGGCATCGCCGGCGCCGAGTGTGCCGTTGCCGCGGGCGGCGCTCGCGGGCGGTGTTGCGGCCGCGGGCATGCTCTCGGGCTTCTGCTTTACGGTTTTCGCGGGGCTGCTGCGCCCGGCCCAGGGCCGGTTGGCGCTGCGGCGCTCGAGGCGCGCGCCACGCTCGGCGGCCGTCCGCGCAGGCTTGCGGGGAGCGGCGACCGGCGCGGTGATCTCGGCGATGCCGACCTGGAAGCGTGACAGCATCCCGTTCAAGCCGCGGACCTGCTCGGCCATGGCCTGAGAGGCCGCGGTGGCTTCCTCCACCAGAGCGGCGTTCTGCTGCGTGAGCTCATCCATCTGCATGACTGCGCGGTTCACCTGCTCGATCCCTGAGGACTGCTCGCGCGAGGCGGCGGCGATCTCGGCGACGATGTCGGAGACCTTCTTCACCGAGGCGACGATCTTCTCGAGCGTCTGGCCGGATTGAGTGACCAGCACTGAGCCGTCCTCGACCTTGCGCACCGAGTCCTGAATCAGCTCTTTGATCTCCTTGGCTGCCGTGGCCGAGCGGCCGGCGAGGCTGCGCACCTCGCTCGCCACCACCGCGAAGCCCCGCCCCTGCTCGCCGGCCCGGGCTGCCTCGACAGCAGCATTGAGCGCGAGCAGGTTGGTCTGGAAGGCGATGTCATCGATGACCCCGATGATGTCCGCGATCTTCTTCGATGCGTCGTTGATCCCGGCCATGGCGGCGACCGCGTGGCTCACCACCGAGCCGCCCTTCTCCGCTTGGTCGCGCGCCGCGAGGGCGAGCTGGTTGGCCTGGGCGGCGTTGTCCGCGTTCTGCTTGACCGTAGTGGTCATCTCCTCCATGGAGGAGGCGGTCTCCTCGAGCGAGGAGGACTGCTCCTCGGTGCGTTGCGAGAGGTTGGCGTTGCCGGAGGAGATCTCATCGGCGCCGCGATGGACCTCGGCGGCGACTGCCTTCACCCGCGAGACCACCTCGGCCATGTTGTCGGCGAGCTGATTGACGCCCCGGCTCATGGCCTCGAAGAAGCCCGTCTTGCCGGCGAGCTCGATGCGGCTGCCGAGATCGCCCGCGACGACCGCCGAGAGCATGCCCTGCATCTCGTTCTCGACGATGACCTCCTGGGTGCGGTCGGTCCATTCCATGACCGTGCCGATGCGGGCACCGCTCTCATCGAGCACCGGATTGGTGACGGTGCGGAAGGTGCAGGCGCCGAGCGCCCGCTCCACCGAGCGCGAGCCGCCGAGCGTGTCGAGCTCGCGGCGCTCGGCGGCCGGATCGGCCGCGAGCGTCTCGAGGCTGGCGCCGCGCAGCCGCCCGACCTCGAAGCCCGGCAGGCTGCTCCTGATCTCGTGCTCGCTGCGGGCGAAGGTGGTGCTCGCCGTGTCGTTGAGATAGATGATCCGGTGATCGGCATCCGCCAGCACCACCGAGGTCGAGACCTTGTCGAGCGCCTGGCGCACGCGCGCGTTCTCGGCGGCCACCAGCCGCTCGTTCTCGATCTGCGTGCGCAGCTTCCCTTGCATGTCATCGAGGGCGCGCAGCACCTGGCCGGCCTCATCCGAGCCCGCCTGATCGATCGCGTTGTCGTATTTGCCGCCGGCGATGCGCCCGAACACGTCGATCGCCTGCGCGAGCGGTGCGGCGAGCGAGCGGGTGATGAGCCACGCTAGCGCGAGCGCCACGCCGAGCGCGAGCACCGTGATGCCGGCCGTGAGGTTGCGCCAGGTCGTCACCTGCGACAGCCGCTGCCTCACCGCGGTGTTCATCGCCGAGTAGCCGAGATCGGCGAGGCTCTTCAGGCTGGAGCTGATCGTGCGCGAGTCGGCGAACAGCTCCGAGGTGGTGATGGTCATCTTCTGCGCGTTGATGATTCGCGTCTCGATGATTCCGTAGGAGGCCTCGAATGCACCGTGCGCCGCCTCGAGGGCGGGTGTGATCTTCGCGCGGGCTGCGGCCGGCGCGCCGTTGAGATCGCGCGTCGTCGCTGCGAAGTCGCTCATCACCTCATCGTGATAGAGGTGAAGGGCCATCTGATCATCGCCGCCGAGGTAACCTTTGATGCTGGCACGCGTGGCGTACCACTGCACGTTGCCCGAGGCGATGAGCGCCCCCGGCACGTCGCGGGTGGCGATCTGAATCAGCGAGGCAGTCTGCGGCGAGGGATCGACGTTGAGCGCCGAGCGGCCGACCACCAGGTTGCCGAGCTTAACGATCCGGCCGATGAGCGCATCATGCTGGGCCACCGCATCGTCGGCGGACAGCTTCAGCTCGCCTGCTTTCAACTGCTTCCAGTCGCTCTCGATTGCCTGCCACTCGTCGGTGAGGCGCAGCTGCGATCCGGCAGTCGAATCGTGCGAGTCGATGTCGGCCATCTCCTGATCGATCTGCAGCTCCGATCCGGTGAGCTCGTCGCGGCGCGCCGCATCACCGGTGAGCACGGAGAAGAGGAGGCTGCGGTGATTGGCGACGTCCGCCAGCACTGCGCCCACCTGGTGCGCGTAGTCGGCACCGGCGAGCTCGTTGCGGGCCTGCGCGACCTGGCTGTTGGCGGCGCTCAGGTAGAAGACTCCGAGCAGCGCCGTCGGCACCGCCATGGCGGCGACCAGGAGCGCCAGTTTCTGCCAGAGCTGCAAGCGGTTGAGAAATTGCATGGGATTACCTCTAGGCCTCTATCCATTCGCCGCCCGCGCCGGTCGCGCGTCGGGGTTCCAACCGTGCCTTGCCTGGCGCGGACTGCGGGGTTGTCCTGGCCGCGGCCGCCGGCGCGCGAGCCTCGAGGGATGCCGCGCCGTCCTGCGCGCCGAGCTCGTAGCGGGCGAGCATTTCGTTCAGCTCCCGTACCTGTCCGGTCATGGACTGCGAGGCGGCCGTCGCCTCCTCGACCAGCGCGGCGTTCTGTTGGGTGAGCTCGTCCATCTGCACGACCGCGCGGTTCACCTGCTCGATCCCCGAGGACTGCTCGCGCGAGGCGGCCGCTATCTCGGCGACGATGTCGGTAACCTTCTTCACCGACGTGACGATCTCACCCAGCGTGCGCCCGGACTGGGTCACGAGGCCGGAGCCGTCCTCGACCTTCCTGACACTGTCCTCGATCAGGGTCTTGATCTCCTTGGCGGCCGTGGCGGAGCGGCCCGCGAGGCTGCGCACCTCGCTCGCCACCACCGCAAAGCCGCGGCCCTGCTCGCCGGCGCGCGCCGCCTCGACGGCTGCGTTGAGCGCGAGCAGGTTGGTCTGGAAGGCGATCTCATCGATCACGCCGATGATGTCGGCGATCTTCTTGGCCGACTCGTTGATTCCCGACATGGCGTCCACGGCCTTGCCGACGACGGCGCCGCCCTGTTCGGCCTGATCGCGCGCGGCGAGGGCGAGCTGATTGGCCTGGGCAGCGTTGTCGGCGTTCTGCTTGACCGTGGTGGTCATCTCCTCCATGGAGGAGGCGGTCTGCTCGAGCGAGGAGGCCTGCTCCTCGGTCCGCATGGAGAGGTTGGCATTGCCCGAAGTGATCTCCTCGGCGCCGAGGGCGATCTCGCGTCCCGCACCCTTCACCCGCGAGACGATCTCGACCAGACTCTCGGCCAGGCGGTTGACACCGGCGCCCAGGGCCTCGAAGAAGCCCGACTTGCGGGAAAGATCGATGCGCCGGGTGAGATCGCCGCCGTTCACCGCGGCGAGCACGCCCTGCAGCTCTTCCTCGACGCGTACCTCCTGGGTACGCTCGGTCCATTCCATCACCGTGCCCAGCCGCTCGCCGCGCTCACCGCGCACCGGGTTGGTGACCGTGCGGAAGGAGAGCGCACCGAGCGTGAGCTCCTGCACCCGCTCGCCGCTGAGCGCATCGAGAATGCGGCGCTCGCCGGCAGGATCGGTGGCGAGGGTCTCGAGGCTCGCGCCGCGCAGGCTCGCGGCATCGAACGCGGGCAGGGAGCTGCGCATCTCGGCGGCGTGCCGCTCGAAGGTGGCTTGCGCCGTGTCGTTGAGGTAGATGATCCGGTGCTGCGCGTCGGCCAGCACGACGCAGGTCGAGGCCTTGTCGAGCGCGTGCCGGATGCGCGAGTTCTCCGCGGCAACCGCGCGCTCGTTCTCGATCTGCCCGCGCAGCTTCTCCTGCATGGTGGCGAGCGCGAGCAGCACCTGGCCGGCCTCATCGGCGCGGCGCGTATCGATCCGGCTGTCGTAATGGCCCTGCGCGATGTGCTGGAAGACCTTGATGGCGTGCTTCAGAGGCCGCGAGAGCGAGAGCTTCACGAGCCTGCCGAGCATCAGGGCGGCGCCGAGCGCGAGCAGCGCGAGCGAGCCGGTGAGGTTGCGATGCGCAGCGACGGCGGAAGCGCGTGCGCGCAGCGCCGTCGCGGCCGCCTGCAGGCTGTCGGTGGAAAGCCTCTGCAGCGCATGACTCGCCGGGATGCCGGCGTCGTAGAGCGCTCCGCCGCTTACCTTGAGGCTGGCTGCATTGATGACCTGGGAGTCGACCACAGCGCCGAATTGACCGAAGAGCTGCTCCGCCTGCTCGAAATCCGCCTGCAGCGGCGCGGCCACTTCCGGCGGCAGCTGCGCGATTCCCGCCTTGATCTGCTCGAGCTGCGACTGCACCCGGCCGCGATAGATCACAACGCCCATGCGGTCATCGCCCCCGAGATAGCTCTTGGAGGCGGCATCGACTGCGAAGCGGCGCATGGCGTCGTGCTGAGCCAGCGCCGACGGCGCGTACCCGGAGCCGATCTCGAGCAGAGTGCGAGTGGTCTGGTCGGAGTCGGAGGCGATTCTCGAGCCGGTGGCCACGGCGGCGGCGATCTGATTGAGGCGATCGAGCAGCGTGCCGTGCGCATCCGCGATCTGCGAGGCCGACTGACTGAGCGTCGCCGCAGCCTCCGTGCGCCATTGGGAGCGCAAGGTCGCGACATCGTCATCGACACCATAGAGGGCACCCAGCCGATCGCTGACTTCCTGCAGGCGACTCAGAGCCGCATCGACCTCCTGCTGCTTGCTCTGCACGGCGGCGGCGCGTGCCTTGTCGCCACTTGCGAAGACGAACGCCCGGGCGCCGTGCGTCAACAGGTTGGACTGCGCCGAGTCGATGGCCTGCATGAAGCGCACGCCCTCGAGCTCAGCGCGCGCCTGGCTCACCTCCGCGCCCATCGCGGTGAAATAGAAGAATCCGACCAGCAGGGTCGGCACGAGCATTGCGACGACGATGGCTCCCAGCTTCTGCCAGAGGTTCAGGCGGCCGAGCAACGTGGTAGTCATGTTGGCGTACTCAGGCGCTGCGCGCAGAGCGCACAGCTCCCATGGATGGGGCCCGCGGGGCGCGCGGCGCGTGCGACACTTCGTGCCCGAGGCGATAGCGGCCCATGGTCTCGCCCAGCTCGCGAGCCTGACCGGCCATGTTCTGTGCCGCGGCGGTTGCTTGCTCCACCAGCGCGGCGTTCTGCTGTGTGAGCGCATCCATCTGCACGACGGCGCGATTGACCTGCTCGATGCCGGCCGACTGCTCGCGCGAGGCGGCGGCGATCTCGGCGACGATGTCGGAGACCTTCTTCACCGAGGCGACGATTTCCTCGAGCGTATGGCCCGACTGAGTGACCCGCGCCGAGCCGTCCTCGACCTTGCGCACGGAGTCCTGGATGAGTCCCTTGATCTCCTTGGCGGCCGTGGCGGAGCGGCCGGCGAGGCTGCGGACCTCGCTCGCGACCACCGCGAAGCCGCGGCCCTGCTCACCGGCGCGCGCTGCCTCGACGGCCGCGTTCAGCGCCAGCAGGTTGGTCTGGAAGGCGATCTCATCGATCACGCCGATGATGTCGGCGATCTTCTTCGATGACTGCTTGATGTCGGACATCGCGGTGACCGCCTGGTTCACCACGACGCCGCCGCGCTCGGCCTGATCGCGCGCCGCAAGGGCGAGCTGGCTGGCCTGCGCCGCGTTGTCGGCGTTCTGCTTGACCGTGGTGGTCATCTCCTCCATGGAGGAGGCGGTTTCCTCGAGGGAGGCGGACTGCTCCTCGGTGCGCCGCGAGAGGTTGGTGTTGCCGGCGGAGATCTCCTCCGCCGAGCGATTCACTTCGGTGGCGGTGGATCTGATGCCGCGGACGATGCCGGCCATGCTCTCGAGGAGCGAATTGATCCCCTCGGCCATGGCGCGCAGCTCGGGACTGTCCATGCGGGTATCGAGCCGGCGGGAGAGGTCGCCCTGCGAGGCGGCGCTGATCACCGCGCGGGTCTCCTCGATGATGTTTCTCGTGACGCTCATTTTGAATTCTCTGTTCTGCTCAGGCGGCACTGGCGGCGAGCGCTTCCTCGCCCTCGACGCCGGTGGAAAGGGCGAGATCCCTGCCGATGAGGCGGTCGATGTCGAGGAGCACGACCATGCGCTCGGCGACCGATACGAGGCCACGGATGTAGTCGGTGGCGGAGCGCGAGCCGAGCTCGGGTGCCGGTTTCACTTCGGCCGAGTTGACGTCCACGACATCCGAGACGCCGTCCACGACGACACCGAAGTCACGGCGTCCGGCCGGTGTGTTGACGGACATCACGATGATCACGGTGACCGTCGTGTACTCGATGCGGTCGAGAGCGAAGCGCATCCGCAGATCGACGATCGGAACGATCGAGCCGCGCAGGTTCAGCACGCCGAGTACGTGTGCCGGCGCGTGCGGGATCTTGGTCACCGCCGACCAGCCGCGGATTTCCTGGACGCGCAGAATGTCGACCCCGTAGGTCTCCTCGCCGAGCACGAAAGTCAGAACCTGGTGGGATCCGCTGCCGGAGCCCTGTTGTGGGTCGACCGTCTTAGTGGACATGATTGTGATGCCTCGCCTGCACTGCCATGGAGCTCACGCTGCCGCCCGCATGGAGGCCGCGCGGATGAGCCCAGGAACATCGAGAATGAGTGCCACCGAGCCGTCGCCGAGGATGGTCGCGCCCGAGACGCCCTCGATGTGCCCGTAGTTGGCTTCCAGAGATTTGATGACCACCTGCTGTTGTCCCAGCAGGTCATCGACGAACAGACCGACCCGCCGCCCGTCGCCTTCGGCTATGACCACCAGGCCCTCGTGCAGCGCGCGCGAGCGCGGCTCGACGCCGAAGAGCTCGTGCAGCCGGATGATCGGCAGGTAATCGCCGCGGAAAGAGACGACCTCGGCATGGCCGGAGAGGCGGGTGACGCCGGTCGCCTTGAGCTGCATCGACTCCACGATGGAGATGAGCGGCACGATGTAGGTCTCGCTGCCCACCGAAACGGACTGCCCGTCCACGATGGCGAGCGTCAGAGGCAGGGTGATGATGAAGCGCGAGCCGCGCCCGGGCTCGCTCTTCACTTCGATCTTGCCGTTGAGCTCTTTCACGTTGCGCCGGACGACATCCATGCCAACACCGCGCCCGGAGAGATCGGTGGTCTTCTCCGCGGTGGAGAACCCCGGCACGAAGATGAGCTCGTAGATCTCGGCATCGGTCGGCGAGTCGTTCGGGCCGACGAGCCCGCGGGCGCGCGCCTTGGCGAGGATGCGTCCCCGATCGAGGCCGCCGCCATCATCGCTCACCTCCACGGCGATGTTGCCGCCGCGGTGCGAGGCGTCGAGGTGCACGGTACCCTCGGCGGGCTTGCCCGCCGCAATGCGTACTTCCGGCGACTCGATGCCGTGATCGAGGCAGTTGCGTACGAGGTGCACCAGCGGGTCGCCGATCTTCTCGAGCACCGTCTTGTCGAGCTCGGTCTGCTCGCCGGTGAGCTTGAGCTCGATCTGCTTGCCGAGGCGTTGCGCGAGATCGCGTACCATGCGCGGGAAGCGGCTGAAGACGAAGCTGATGGGCAGCATGCGTACGCGCATGACGCTTTCCTGCAGCTCGCGTATGTTGCGTTCGAGCTGTCCCAGGCCGCCACGCAGCTTCTCTGCGTCCGGCCCGTCGAAATGCGAGCCGAGCTGGCTCAACATCGCCTGCGTGATCACGAGCTCACCGACGGTATTCATGAGCTCATCGATCTTCTCGACGCTCACCCGGATCGAGCCCGAGTCACCGAGGCCGCTCATCGAGGCTTCCGGTTTCGCCGCATCCTGACGGGGCGCGGGGGGAACGACAGCGAGTGTCGCAGAGGGGGTAGGTTCCTGAGTGGCGGCCTGTGCCGGCGATGCGGCCGTCGGCGCTGCCGGCTGTGCGCCGCTCACGGCAGGCGCTGCGGCCACCGGAGTCTCGGCGGAAAGGCGCGCGACAGTCAGGTCGCAGTCACCTTCGGCCCACTCGAACACCTGTCTGATCGATTCCTCCGCGACCTCTCCCGGCAGCTCGAGCGACCACGCGAGATAGCAGTCCTGCGGATTCAAGTCACCGAGCGGGGGCAGCGCCTGCGCGTCGACCCGCACGTCGAGATCGCCCAGTGCGGCGAGCTCGCGCAACATGCGCAGGGGGTCATTGCCGCGGGCGAGCAGCTCTCGGTACGGACGGAAGTGGATGCGCCAGCGCGGCGCCGTGCCGGCCGGAGCCGGGTCGCCGGCCGTGCCCGGCTGCTGAGCCGGCGTGGATGCCGAGCGAGCGGCAGCCGGCGGTTCAACGACCAGCTCGCTCTTCTTCGCGATCGCGACTTCCAGGTCGAACTGCAGATCCGAGACCCGCTGTGCGTCGATCGGCTGCTTCGCCTGCACCGCGCGCAGCATGGCGCGCAGGACGTCCACCGACTTCAACAGCAGGTCGGACAGCGCCACGGTGACTGCCATCGCGCCGCTTCGCAGCTCATCGAGCAGCGTCTCGAGGCTGTGGGTGAAGGAGGCGATCTCCGAGAACCCGAATGTCGCGCTCCCTCCTTTGATCGAATGAGCCACCCGGAAAATGGTGTTGACCAGCTCGGGCTCCGGCGAGCCGACATCGAGCTTGAGCAGGGCCGCCTCCATGGCATCGAGCGCCTCGAAGCTCTCTTCGAAGAATGCGTCGTGGAACTGTGTCAGATCGACTGTCATCAGCCGTCCTCACCAGGAAGCTGGAGCATGCCGCGTAGGCCGAGTAGGTCGGCCGCAGCATCCAGGGCGGGCGCGCGGCCACGCCATTCGACCGCGCGTGCGGCCGCGCGCCGGTCTCGCACGAAAGCGGCGAGGAGCTGCAGGCCCGCAGTGTCGATGCGCTGGAGCTCGCCCACGTCCAGGGTGACCGCCTTGGTTTTGTCGACGAGGCGAGCGAGGCCTGCTTTGAGAGCGTCCGCCTCGGCGACCGTGCACTCTGCCGCCAGCCTCAGTGCTGCTGCCCGCGGGGCCTTGGCCCGCGCGGCGGCCGGCCGTCGTCGCTTCGCGCTGCCCGCCGGGGGGCGGCGATCAGCGCGCTTCTTGACCAGCGTCTGCTGCTTGCGAGTTTTCATAATCTGGTCGGGCGCGCGAGTTTGGAGCGTGACTGCCGGTACAGCGCCGGTATCGGCGCGTGTGACGTGCCTCTTGAGGTGGGCGCTATGAAACTTGACGTAGTTCCGGAGCGTGTGGTCCATGCAGCCGCCGCACGAGGTCGGCCTCGGCGAGCGTCAGCCCGCAGCCGGACATGAGCTCCTCGCGGCTCGCGCCGCCACGCGCCAGGCGGATCGCGATCTGGTAGCCGGGGGAAGGGGCCTGGGCGGGAGCGGCTGCGGCGGGGCGCCCGAGGCGCTCGCCGAGCTGCCCGATCGCGGCTTTCGTGGCGTCCACGCGTGTCTCGAGCTCCGCGAGGCGCTGCAATACGAGCTGCGTCTGCGACAGCACTTCGGCGGTCTGCCGGCGGGTCGCGCGGCGCCAGGCCGTGAAGCTGACGGCGGCAACGATGAAGGAGAAGACGAGGAACACCGCGCGTCCCGCAATGAGCAGGAATTCGGCGGAAGGCAGAGTCATGCGGCGCAGCTCCCGTGATGTAGGTCACATGACGCGCCGACCGTGTCGGAAATCCGGCGCTAAGCGGTGCGCGTCAGGTGTTATCGTGCAGGATCCGTGCCACTGGCCGCGACCGACTCGTTGTTGGGGAGTCCGGCGGGATCGGACGGAGTGCCGGGCGCGGTGGAGAGTATGACGACCGACACCCGGCGGTTAGCGTTGCGTCCCTGTGAGGTTGTGTTGCTCGCGACGGGATGTTGATCGGCGAAGCCGACGACTGCCAGACGGTCGCTGGCCACTCCGTGGTCGGACAGTACGTGCACGACGGTGCCCGCGCGCGCTGCCGAGAGCTCCCAGTTGGAGTAGAACTGCACCGTGCGGATCGGCCTGTCGTCGGTGAAACCCTCGACGCGAATCGGGTTGGGGAAGCGGGCCAGCACCGCGGCGAGGCGCTGGATGATGTCCACGGCTTTCGGGGAAATCCGGGCACTGCCGCTCGGGAAGAGAATGTCGGTGCGGATCTCGACCTCGATCCACGATTGCTTGCGCCGCACCACCACGAGATTCTTCTTTACGAGTCCCGACATCGCCTTGGCGACGTCGTCCGCGACGCGCGTCAGCATGATCGCAGCCGCCTGGGCTTTTTCGGCCTGCTCGGCGTCGGCGGGTTTCGCCGGACCCGTGGCGGCCCTGACGCCGTTGTCGTTACCGGGCGGCGGCGAGAGATCGTGATAGGGAGCGTTGGGGATCGGAGTGGAGACGGCGAGCGGCACCGGGGCGAGGAGCGAGCGCGGCTGACCCTTGAGTATGGCCTGCTGCACGATGCTCACTTTGATGTCGGCGCCGGAGCCGGCTCGCTTCTGGCCGACCTGGATGGGCTCGAGGGTGCGCGGCTCGCCGCGAAATGCGGCGTAGAGGGAGTCGGAGAGGACGCGGTACTTGCCGGCGTTGACCGAGGAGATCGAGTACATCACCACGAAGAAGGCGAGCAGCAGCGTCAGCAGGTCGCCATAGGGGATCGCCCAGCGCTCGTGGTTCTCGTGCTCCTCCTCGTGTCTTCGTTTGCGGCGCACGGTGGGCTCCTAATGGAGGTACCCCTGCAGCTTCGCCTCGATCGCGCGCGGATTCTCACCCTGGGCGATCGACATCATGCCGTCGATGATCATCTCCCGGATCTGGGTCTGGCGCTGAATGATGCCTTTGAGCTTGGCGGCGACCGGGAGGAAAAAGAGATTGGCGAGACTGATGCCATAGATCGTGGCGGTGAACGCCGAGGCGATGCCGGCGCCGAGCTTGGCCGGGTCGGTGAGATTCTGCAGCACCGCCATGAGGCCGAGCACCGCGCCGATGATGCCGAGCGTCGGCGAGTAGATGCCCGCGCCTTCGAACATCTTGGCCGCCGTGATGTCGGCATGCTCGCGCATGCTGAGCTCGACGTACATCGCGTTGCTGATCGCTTCGGGCTCGCTGCCATCGACCACGAGCTGCAGCGCCTTCTGCACGAACTGGTCCGACTCGCGCGCGATCAGCGGCTCGAGGCCGAGCAGCCCCTGCTTGCGCGCCGTATTGCTCCACTCGACGATCTTCGTGATGATGTGACGCCCATCGCGTGACGGCGGGCGCACGATCCAGGGAAAGATCCTGAGCGCATGCTTCATCACCGGGAACGGTGTCTGGATGCAGGTCGCGGCGATCGTGCCGACGCCCACCACCATGAACGCCTCCAGGGAGATGAGCGCCATGAGGCCGGCGCCGCGCAGCACTGCGCCGAGCAGTACGGCGTTGGCGGCGAGCACCAGTCCGATGATGCTCAGGATATCCATCGTGATGCCTTACATGCCGAGGCCCGACAGAAGCTCATCGACGTCTGTCTGGCCTGCGGCGACATCTCCTCGGGTGACACCAGGCACCACCGGTCCATGGCCCTTGTCCGGGCTCTCGCCCAGCGTGGTGTGCTCGACGACATCTCCGGAGAGCTTGGTGAGGCTGGCGAGCGCTTCCTCCAGCTCGCCTACCAGCTTGATGACGCTGCGGATGATCTGGCCCGTCAGATCCTGGTAGCCCTGCGCGAGCAGCACGTCGGCGAGATTCCTGCGGATCTGGTCAGAGTCGGTGCGCGCCGAGGGCAGGAAGGCTTCGACCGCGCGCACCACGGGCAGGAAAGCATCGATGGAGCGGACGGCGCTCTCGAAGCCGGAGCCGCTCGACGGACGCTCCCGGTAGGTCTTCAGGGAATCGATGAGGACGCCGGCCTCGCGCGCGGTGCGCTCGGCCAGCGGCCCGGACTGCTCGACGAGATCGAGTGTCTTGTGTGCGGCCTCGTCGGTCATCTTGATGACGTGGCTGAGGCGGGTTCGCGCGTCCGGAATCTCGTTCTCGGCCAGGTCCGCGAGGCGCGACTCGATGCTGAAGCGCTCGAGCGCCTTCTGCAGGTCGCCGGTGAGCCGGCGGATCTCGGTGACCGTCTGCGGCTCGCGCATGCGCACGATGTGATCGACGGCGGCGAAGAACGCGGCCTCGTCGTTGGCGCGCAGCGCCTCGGAAAGGGCCTCGACGCACGAGCCGTATTCCAACTTCATGACCTGGAAATTCGACATCATGGTCTCACTTTCCCCCACCGAGGATCTTGTCGAGCTTCTCTTTCAGCGTCTCGGCGGTAAAGGGCTTGATCACATAGCCGTTCACGCCCGCCTGCGCCGCCTCGATGATCTGCTCGCGCTTGGCCTCCGCGGTCAGCATGAGAACCGGCATCTTGGCGAGCTTGGCATCGGCGCGCACCGCCTTGATGAGGTCGAGTCCGGGCATGCCGGGCATGTTCCAGTCGGTGATGAGGAAGTCGAAGCCGCCCGCCTGCAACATCGGCAGCGCCGTCTTGCCGTCGTCCGCCTCGGCGACATTCGGGTAGCCGAGATCGTGCAGGAGGTTCTTGATGATGCGCCGCATGGTCGAGAAGTCATCGACCACCAGGAATTTCAGATCTTTGGTCACTGCCTGCCTCGCCTCGTTGCACTCGTGGCGGCCGCACCGTCACGCCAGTCCGCCAGCCGCGCCTTGAGCCGCACGAGCGCCTGCCCGTGGAGCTGACAGGCGCGCGACTCAGTCACCTTCAGCACCGCGCCGATCTCCTTGAGGTTCAGTCCCTCGCTGTAGTACAGGGACATCACCAGCTTCTCCCGCTCCGGCAGCCCCTCGATCGCCTGTGCGAGCGCGCCCCGGAATCCTTCCTCCGCGGTCTCCCGGAAAGGGTCCGCCGCGCCTTCGGCCGTTGCCGCCGTCGTGTCATCGAGTGTCGCCAGGCGACAGCTCGCCGCGTCCTGCACGATGGAGTGATACTCCTCGAGCGGCACTCCCATGCGCTCGGCGATCTCCGTATCGCGTGCATCGCGTCCCGTGCGCCTCTCGATCTCCTGCACCACCGCCGCCACCGCCCGTGCCTTGCGGTGCACCGACCGCGGCGCCCAGTCGAGCTTGCGCAGCGCATCGATCATGGCGCCGCGAATGCGGATGCCGGCGTAGGTCTCGAAGCTGGCTCCGCGGTTGGGCGCGTAGTTCGATGCCGCTTCCAGCAGCCCCAGCATTCCGGCCTGCATCAGATCGTCGACCTCCACCGAGGGCGGCAGCCGGCCGACCAGATGGTAGGCGATCCGTTTCACCAGTTCTGCGTGCCGGGTCACCAGCTCGCTGGCCTCGCCCACGGCGCGGCCCGCACCGTATGCGCTCGCCGCGTTCATGGCACTACTTCCAGCCGCACCGTATTCCGTCGGACCAGCCGCTCCACGAAGAACTCAATGTTCCCGCGGGGACCGGGCGGCACTGGCCATGTATCGGCCGTGGTGGCCAGTTTCTTGAACGCCCGGGCCGCGGGGCTCGCCGGATAGGCCTCGAGCACCGGGCGCTGCTCACGCACGGAGCGGCGCAGGTACTCGTCCTCCGGTATCTCGCCTGCGAATTCGAGCACAACATCGAGGAAGCGCGCCGTGACGCGTTCGAAGCGGCGGAAAAGCTCGGCGCCGCCGCCCGGGGAGCGAATCCGGTTTGCCAGCACCCGGAACCGTCCGACTCCGTGATTGCGACTCAGGACCTTGACGAGCGCATACGCGTCGGTTAACGAGGCCGGCTCGTCGCAGATCACGATCAGGACGTGTTGAGCGGCTTGGGAGAACTGCAGCACCCCCTGAGAGATCCCCGCCGCGGTGTCCACGATGAGCACGTCCAGGCGTGCCGCGAGGGAGCTGAAGGCGCGTACGACGCCCAGATGCTCTGCGGCGCCCATACTCGCGAGGTCCGCGGCGCCCGAGGCCGCGGGTACGACGTGAAACCCCTGCGGCGCCTCGACGATCACCTCATCCAGCGTGCGCTCCCCGGAGATCACGTGCGCGAGTGTGTAGCGCGGCGAGAGGCCTAGAAAGACATCGGCATTGGCGAGGCCGAGATCTCCATCGAGCAGCACGACGCGGCGGCTCGCAGCCGCGAGCGCCGTGGCCAGATTGACCGATACGCTCGTCTTGCCGACGCCGCCCTTGCCGCCGGTGACGGCGATCACCTGCACGGGCTGCCCCAGAGACTGCAGCTTGGAGTTGTTGATGAGACTCAACTCAGGTACCGGCATGTGACAGCCTTCCGAATCGTCGGCGCAGCAGATCTTCGTCAGCGGCCGCACCGCTCGCCTTGGCGAGCCGCACGGCCTGGGATACGAGCTCGAGCGCCCGCGCGGGCCGCAAGTCCTCCGGCACCCGCTGCCCGTCGCTCGTGTAGGAAAGCGGCAGCCGCGCGCGGATCAGCACCGAGAGCGCGCCGCCGAGGCTCGCTGCCTCATCCAGCTTGGTGAGCACGCACGAGGCCGGGTTGAGCGGGCGGAAGCGTTGCACCGCCTCCTCGAGGGCACCCGCCTGAGTGCTCGCCGCGAGCACCAGCGCTATCTCCATCTTCGAGGCGCAGTTGGCGAGCACCGTGAGTCGCGAGGCGAGCTGCGCATCGCGCACGCTCGAGCCAGGCGTGTCGATGAGTACCAGGCGGTGATGCCCGAGGCGCGAGATCAGATCCGGTAGAGCCTCGAAGCTATCAGGGACGTGTACGGGTACGCCGAGCAGCTGGCCCAGCGCCTGCATCTGGTCCTGCGCCCCGATACGGACGGTGTCGGAAGCCACCAGCGCGAGGTCGTTCGGCCCGTGTCGCAGCATCCAACGCACTGCCAGCTTCGCGAGCATCGTGGTCTTGCCGACACCCGTGGCTCCCACGAAGGCGACCCGGCCGCCGGTCTCCAGCCAGCGGTCGCCGGTCACCAGAAGATATTGCGACAATCCAGCGATCGCGAAGCGGCGGCCCTGTGTGAGGTCGATGCCCTCATCGAGCTGGCCGACGAGGTGGTCGGCAAGGTCCTGGGCGATGCCGATCTCGGTCAGCTCGCGCAGCAGCTCCGTATGTACCGGTGCGCGCCGCGTGCGGTCGTTCCAGGCGAGCTGTGCGAGTTGGGTCTCGAGCATGCGCCGCAGCGTCTGCAGCTCCTTGCCCATGGCATTCGAGGCATGCTCCTGCTCCGGTTCCAACAGCGGCGGCAGGGCCGCCGCGGCAGGCGGTGAGCTGTGCTCGAGAGGCGCGGGTGCGCTGTGCTCGAGAAGCGAGGGTGCGCTGTGCGTGGGAGGCGAGGATGAGCTGTGCTCGAGCGGCGCGTGTGCAGGTGCGATCGGCGCACCATTGACGGCGGCTGTGCCCGGCCGGTGCCGCACCGGCTGCGCAGTGGCAGGCGTGCGGGCCTGAACCGTCTGCTCCGCGGGCCGGTCAGCTGCGACGGCGAGTGGCGCTGCGTTCTCGAGACTCGCGGGATCGAAATCGACTGCCGCAGTGACTTCGACTCCCTGGGCCAAGCGGCGCGAGGAGAGGATCACCGCCTCCTCGCCCAGCTGCTCGCGGATGGAGCGCAGGGCCTGACGCATGTCGGGGGCCGTATGTCGTACGATCTTCATGTTTACCTGCCGACCGCGGTGACGACGCGGACCTTGCGGTTATCGGGAATCTCATTCCAGGCGAGGACGTGCAGGCTCGGCAGCGCCGCGCGCAGGAAACGCGCCATCTGCGCGCGCAGCGGCGGCGGCACCAGGAGCACCGGCAGCTCGCCCGAGGCCTCCTGGCGGCGTGAGGCTTCGGCGACGCGCTGTTGCAGCCGCTCCGCGAGCCCCGGCTCGAGGCCCGGGCTGGTGGAGTTGGCGGTGAGTGAGCCGGTCAGCAGCCGCTCGAGCTCCGGCTCGAACGTGATGACGGGTAGATCCGCCGCGATGCCGGCGATGTCCTGCACGATCTGCCGCCCGAGGGCGACGCGAACGTGACCGAGCAGGACTGCCGGGTCCGTCGCGCGTGGCGCGTGCTCGGCCAGCGTCTCGATGATGGTGCGGATGTTGCGAATGGGAATGCGCTCGGCAAGCAGACTCTGCAGCACCCGCACCACGGCGGAGAGCGGCAGCACGCGCGGCACCAGATCCTCCACCAGTTTCGGCGCGCTCTTCGCCAGACCGTTGAGCAGCTGCTGGACTTCCTCGTGACCGAGGATCTCGTTGGCGTGCGACTGGATGACGAAGGAGAGATGAGTGGCGATGACGGTGCTCGGATCGACCACGGTGTAGCCGAGCGCCTGCGCGTGGTCGCGGCTCGCGGCATCGATCCACACCGCTTCCATGCCGAAGGCCGGATCGCGGGTTGCGATGCCCTGCAGCGGTCCGAAGACGCGCCCCGCATTGATCGCGAGCTCCTTGTCGGGATAGATGACGCTCTCGCCGACCGGCACGCCGCTCAGGTTGATGCGGTAGACGTTGGGAGCGAGGTCGAGGTTGTCGCGGATGTGCACGGCCGGAACGAGGAAGCCGAGCTCCTGTGAGAGCTTGCGCCGCACCCCGCGCACCCTGCCGAGCAGGTCGCCGCCGTTCTGCCGCTTGTCGACCAGGGGCACGAGACGGTAGCCCACCTCGAGCCCGACGAGGTCGACCGGCCGCACGTCCTCCCAGCTGAGCTCGCGGGTCTCGGGCGCCGGCGGCGCGGGTTTCGGCGCGGCAGCGGCTACCGCGGCCGCCGCGCGCCGCTTGTTGATGAAGTAGGCGACCGAGCCACAGAGCGCGGCGATGAGGAGGAAGGCGACGTTCGGCATCCCCGGGATGAGCCCCATGACGCCGAGCAGGCCCGCCGCCACGCCGAGCGCCTTGGGGTTGCCGAAGAGCTGCCGGCGCAGCTCCCCGCCCATGTCCTGCGGCCGCGACATGCGGGTCACGATGAGCGCCACGGCGGTCGAGAGGAGGAGCGCCGGGATCTGCGCCACCAGGCCATCGCCGATGGTGAGCAGGGTGTAGGTATGGATCGCGTCGGTCACCGCCATCCCGTGGCCGACCGTTCCGATCGCGAGCCCGCCGATGATGTTGATGAGGAGGATGAGGATGCCCGCGATGGCATCGCCGCGGACGAACTTGCTCGAGCCGTCCATTGAGCCGTAGAAGTCGGCCTCGGCGCGGACCTCGGAGCGGCGGGTGCGTGCCTCATCCTGGGTGATGAGGCCGGCATTGAGATCGGCATCGATCGCCATCTGCTTGCCGGGCATGGCATCCAACGTGAAGCGGGCGCTGACCTCGGAGATGCGCCCGGAGCCCTTGGTGACCACGACGAAGTTGATGATCGTGAGGATGATGAACACCACCGCGCCGACGGCGAAGTTGCCGCCGACCACGAACTCGCCGAACGACTGGATAACGTGGCCAGCGGCCTGCGGACCGCTGTACCCGTGCAGCAGCACGACCCGGGTCGAGGCCACATTGAGCGCCAGGCGCAGCAGCGTTGCGAGCAGGAGCACGGTCGGGAAGACGCCGAACTCGATCGGCCGTGCCACGTAGAACACCGCCATCACGATCACGATCGAGAGTGCGATGTTGAAGGTGAAGAGCACATCGAGCGCCAAAGGCGGCAATGGCAGGATCACCATGGCCAGCACGCCCAGCACCCCGGCCGGCACGCCGATTCCGGCACGCAGCAGGTCCCGCCAGGTCGGCATGTTGGGGCTGGATGTGGTGGTGGCGCTCATGGATCAATGACGGACGGCATCGATGCCCGGATCGATGGCGGGAGGCTCGGGCGGCCGCGCGCCGGAGGTGCGCGCCGACTTGAGTTGGTAGATGTAGGTGAGGACCTGGGCGACAGCCACATAGAGCGTCGCCGGAATCTCGCCGCCGATCTCGACGTTATGGTGGAGCGCCCGCGCGAGAGGCGGCGCCTCGAAGATCGGAACGGAGTGCTCGGTGGCGATCTCGCGGATGCGGGCCGCGACCAGGTCCGTGCCTTTGGCGACGACGAGCGGCGCGCGCATGCGGCTCTCGTCATAGCGCAGCGCCACGGCAAAGTGCGTCGGGTTGACGACGACGACGTCCGCCTTGGGCACTTCGTGCATCATCCGGCGCCGCGCATACTCGCGCTGTGTGCGGCGGATGCGGGACCTGACCTCGGGTGCGCCTTCACTTTCCTTGAATTCCTGGCGGATCTCGTCCCGGGTCATCTTCAGCTTGTCGGAGTACTGCCAGAGCTGCCAGGGCACATCGATTGCCGCGATGATCACGAGGCCGCCCGAGACGGCGAGCAGGGCATCCGAAGCCAGGTTCGCAGCCTGCGCGATCGCTACCGGAAGGGGCGCGGCGCCGAGTGCGAGGAGATGCGGCGACTGCTTGCGCAGTACGATCACCGCAACGGTTGCGACTATCAGGAACTTGCCGAACGCCTTACCGAGCTCGACCGCGCCGCGGGTGGAGAAGAAGCGGCCGAAGCCGGCGATCGGATCGAGCCGCGTGAAGTCGGGCGCCAGCGCGCCGAAGCTGAGATTCCAGCCGCCGAGGGTGAGCGGCGCCACGAGCGCCGCGACCATCGTCAGGCCGAGAACCGGCGCGCATGCCATGAGGGCACGGAGCATCTGCGCGGAGGCGGCGGAGAGGGCAAGCCCTGGATCGACCGCCTCGGCGGGACTGATGCTCAGCGCCGATTTCATGATGTCGAAGAGGGCCGCGCCGATGGAGCCGCCGAGGAAATGCAGGCCTGCGGCCGTTACGAGCAGCACCGCCGCGGCGTTGAGCTCCGCGGAGCGGGGAACCTGACCTTCCTCCCGCGCCTTCTCCAGGCGCTTGGCTGTCGGTCGCTCCGTGCGTTCCTGATCGTTTTCGGCCACGGTGTCAGGCTCCGCTCAGGTGGCGCAGGAAAGCGAGCGCGCCGGCGAGGAGGCGGATGAAGCTCGATTCGAGCGCGGGCAGAGTCGTGATGATGACGAGGAGCCCGAAGACGAGCGAGACCGGCAATCCCACGGAGAAGACGTTGAGCGTCGGGGCGGCACGGCTCACCACGCCGAAGGCGAGGTTGGCGATGAGGAGCGCCGTGACCCCGGGCAGCGCCACGGCGAGTGCGCCGGAGAAGAGCTCCGAGCCCCAGTTGACCACCGACCAGAGGCCATTGGCGCCGAGGCCGGCCGTGCCGATGGGCAGGGTATGGAACCCGTCGACGAGGGTGCGGATGAGGGCGAGATGTCCATCCAACACGAGGAAGATGAGCGTCACGAGGATGGAGTAGAGCGTACCGACCGTGGGGGTGCTCGCACCGTTCTGCGGATCGAGGTTGAAGGCGAGCGAGAGTCCCATGCTGTTGGAGAGGAGCTCGCCACCCAGGGAGACGGCATCGAAGAGGATTTGCAGCGAGAATCCGAGGGCGGCGCCGATGATCACTTGCTGGACGGTGATGACGACGCCGGCGGCGGAGAACGGAGTTACGTCGGGCACGGATACGAGTGGTGCGACGAGGAGGGCCACGGCCCCGGCCAGAACGATGCGGATGCGCGCCGGCACCGCAGTGGCGCCGAATGCGGGCGCGATCATGAAGCACGAGCCGATGCGCACGAACGGCCAGAAGAGGCCGGTGACCCAGCCGTCCAATTGATTTGCAGTAACCGTGATCATTGGCTTGCGGCGCGATCTCAGTTGATCAGCCCCGGAATGCTCACGATGAGCTCGCGCGTGTAACCGACCAGCGTCTTCAGCATCCAGGGGCCTGCGACCGCGAGGGTGAGCGCGATCGCGAGCAGCTTCGGGATGAAGGAGAGCGTCATCTCATTGATCGACGTGGCGGCCTGGAAAGCGCCGATGACGACGCCGGTGACCAGCGCGGCGAGAAGGAGCGGCGCGGCCAGGGCGAGCGCAATCTCGAGAGCGCGGCTGCCGATGGTCATGATGGTATCGGGTGTCACGATGCGCCTCTGGCTCAGTGATAGAAGCTCTGGGCGAGAGTGCCCATGACGAGCGCCCAGCCGTCGACGAGCACGAACAGCATGAGCTTGAACGGCAATGAGATGAGTACGGGTGAGACCATCATCATGCCCATGGACATCAGCACGCTCGCTACCACCAGATCGATGATCACGAACGGGATGAAGAGGAGGAACCCGATGAGGAACGCGGTCTTGAGCTCGCTCGTCACGAAGGCGGGAACGAGCACGCTGAGCGGCACGTCGAGCGGCGTCGCGTAGCCTTTGCCACCGGCGATGTGCACGAAGGTGGCGATGTCGCTCTCGCGCGTCTGGTGCAGCATGAACTCCTTCAGCGGCGCCTCGGCCCGGGTGAGCGCGGTGGGGGCATCGATGCTGCCGGCCGCATAGGGTTGATAGGCCGCCTGATCGATCTGGTTGATCACGGGCGACATGACGAAAAAGGTGAGGAAGAGCGCGAGGCCGAGCAGCACCTGATTGGGCGGGGTCTGACCGGCTCCGAGCGCCTGGCGGAGGATTCCCAGCACGATCACGATGCGGGTGAAGGCCGTCATCATGAGGAGGATGGCGGGCAGCAGGGTCAGCGCCGTCATCAGCGCGAGGACCTGCAGCGTCAGGGTGTAGGTTTGGCCGCCGCCGGCGCCGGTCTGGACGCTGAAGGCGGGGATGCCTGGCGCTGCAGCGGATGCCACCGCGGGCATCGTCAACACCAGCAGCACGAATATCGCTTTGCAGATGTTCGAGCGCAGCGCGAAATGAGCCCTGGCGGGGGACGCCGTGGATCCGGGTTGCGCCGGCTCGCGCCGGCTCACCAATCCATGGAGGCTCAGTTCCGCCATCCATGGCTGCACAAGCCCCCGCCAGGGCTCATTTCGCGCTGCACTCTGTGGAATATTCGGCGGCATTTTCACTTGCCCAAACTCCGCTTGAGGAGCGCGCTGAATGACGTCGCGGTGGGGGTAGTGGCCGTAGCGGATTTCGTGATTTCGACGGGCTCGCGCAGCACGTGCAGGGCGCTCACGCGGCCGGGGGCGACGCCGATCAGGATCTGTTCGGCGCCTACTTTGATCAGCACGGCGCGCTCTTTGGGACCGAGGGGAACATCAGCAAGGATGTCGATGGCGTTGCCGACGCGGTTGCCGATGCCGCGAACCCGGCGCGCGATCCAGGCGATCGCGAAGATCGCCGCGAGCACGATGAGCAGTGCGAGAGTGACAGAAGCGAGACCGCCCGCGCCTACGGGTGCCGCGGTAGTGGCAGCATGCGGAGCGGCGAAGAGGGGGCTCATTTCAGCTTGCGCAGGCGCTCTGCAGGGCTGATGACATCGGTCAGGCGGATGCCGAACCGCTCGTTGACGACGACGACCTCGCCGTGGGCCACCAGAGTTCCGTTGACGAAGACGTCCAACGGCTCGCCGGCGGCGCGCTCGAGCTCGACGACCGAGCCCTGGTTGAGCTGCAGGAGGTTGCGGATCGGGATGCGCGTGCGCCCGACTTCCATGGAGAGTGTGACGGGGACGTCGAGGATGACCTCGAGGTTGACGTCACGGTTGGCTCCCGGCGCACCGTCTTCGGTGAGCTCGTGGAGCTCAGCGGGACGTGCTTCGGCAGGATTGGCGGACATGGGGACCTCAGTTGCTCTCGTCGTTGATCTGGGATTACTTGCCGGAGAAGGCCGGTGATTCGCCCGCGGACTTGCCGCGGCGGATGCGCTCCTGCACCTTTACCGCCTGGCGGCCGCGGGAGATTCCCAGGCCGCCGCGAAACACGGGAACGTCCTCGGCGACGACCGTCACCTTGCCGCTGAAGTCGCAGGGGAGCACGTCGCCAGACTTCAGATTGAGGAGCTCTGCGAGCGTCAGCGAGGAGCGGCCGAGGATCGTCGTGAGCTCGATTTCCGCATCCTCCATCTCTTCGCGCAGGCAGTTCATCCAGCGCTCGTCCTTCTCGACCCGATCGCTCGCGACCCCGGCATCGAGTACCTCGCGCATCGGCTCGATCATGGCGTAGGGCATGGTCACGTGCAGGTTACCCCCCGCGCCATCCAGCTCGATGTGGAAGGTGGTGACGACCACGATCTCCGACGGCGAGACGATGTTGGCGAAGTGCGGGTTGATCTCGGAGTTGAGATACTCGAGCTCGATGGAAGCGACGTGCGACCAGGCCTCGCGCAGGTCGGCGAATACGCTGCGCAGCACGATATGAATGATGCGCTGCTCGGTCGCGGTGAACTCGCGCCCCTCGATCTTGGCGTGCCGGCCGGTGCCACCGAAGAAGTTGTCCACCACGGCGAACACCATCTTCGGGTCGAGCACGATGAGGGCGGTGCCGCGGAACGGATTGATCTTCACGAGATTGAGACTGGTCGGCACGTGCAGGGTGTGCACGTACTCGCTGAATTTCTTGATCTCGACCGCGCCCACCGAGATCTCCGGCGAGCGGCGCAGCAGGTTGTAGAGGCTCACGCGGTTCAGGCGGGCGAAGCGCTCGTTGATCATCTCGAGCGTCGGCATCCGGCCGCGCACGATCCGCGACTGGCTGTTGAAATCGTATGACCTGGCCTCGCCCGGAGCGGGCGGTGCCTCGGTGCTCACGGCGCCGGTATCGACGCCGTGGATCAGCGCATCGATCTCGGCCTGATCGAGAATCTTCTCTTGGCTCATGGGTATCGCACGCGGCTCGGAGCTACTGCATCACGAAGCTCGTGAAATACACGGCTTCGACCAACTTCGGGTCACCGCCGGCCTGCACCAGGTCCTTGCGGATGGAGACGAGCGCATCGGCGCGCAGCTGCTCCTTGCCGGCAGGCGTGGAGATCACCGCGTATTTCTGGTTGGCGAGGAGGATCAGCAGGTCGTTGCGCAGCACCGGGTCGTTCGCCTTCAGCAGGTCCAGGGTCTTCGGGTCGCGCGACATCACCTCGATCGATACCTGCAGGAAGCGCACGAGCTGATCGGCCTGGAAGTTGACGACGAACGGCGGATCGAGGGCCAGGTAGAGCGGCGGGCTGAGCGGCTTGTGCGCCGCGGCGGCCTTCTGGCTTGCCGCGGAGCTGCCGTGCATCAGGAAAAATGCAGCGCCGAGCCCGACGAGGAGCACCGCGGCGCCGATGATGATGACCAGCAAGGGGAGCCCGCGTTTGCCTGCTGCAGGCGCGGTGGGGGCAGCCGGGTCTGCCGCCGCTTGGGCTGGGACGGATACGTCGGCCATCGCTCTCTCGACTCCTGCGCTCGGCAAGTTGGTTCTTGCACCCGGAGGTGCAACGGCCATGCCACGGGAGTCGGAACGTGCCTAAGTCGCTAAGCGGTAAGGGTTTTGTCGCGGATCCGGGAGTGTGAGATGCGTCGCAGTCGACGGGGTGCGACGGTTTATTGACTCGATGGCCCGGAGCCATCAGCAATGACGCGCGGCAGCCTGTCGGCCCCGCGAGCGGGGGCCGGGCCCAGGACGGGCCGACTACTCACACGTAGGTATCGAGGAGACCGAGTCCGGTCGCGGCGCGGCCGGCGGACCCATCGGAATTCACTGCCGCGATGCCGACAAGCGGTGCGGTCGTCCGCCCGGACGGCTGCCGGCTCTGGCCGCGGGGCGGCTCCCTCGACACGCCGGCGTCAGAAAGACTGAGTCCCTGGCTCGCAAAGAGCTGGCGGAGCTGCGGCAAAGACTGTTGCAGCGCCGTGCGCGTGTCCGGCTGTGCGGCACCGAACCAGACACTCGCCTGGCCTTGGTGCACGGAGATGGAGACCTGCACGGGGCCGAGGTGCTCGGGCGAGAGCTGCAGGGAGGCGGACTCGATGCCCTGGTGCGCCATCCAGGTGATTTTCGCGCCCAGCTCATCCGTCCACGCGCTCGTGCCGACAGGTGAGCTCAGCGCCATCGTGGAGGCATCGCCGCGCGCCTGTGCCGATCCAACATGGGTCGGTGCGATCAGCTGAGTTGCCGCGAGCGCGGTGGCGGCGGCGATCGCGGCCGGCACAGGTGTAGCGGTGCTCGATGTACCACCGCCACTGTGCGCGGCGGTGCTCGAGCCGCCGGCTCGAGGATCGACCGCAAGATTCTCCGTGAGCAGGGTATCGAGCGCCGCGGCGGCGCCATCACCCGTGGCACTCGGTACGCTGCCGAGTGAGGAACTGCTGGACGAGGAGCTGCTGTTCGCAGATACGGCCGGAGTGCTCGAAGCAGCCGCAGGGGGAACACCGACGATTGCACCGGCCAGCGCGCCGGCGAGCGCGTTCTCGAGGAGCGTCAGCGCACTCGATGCCGGATCAGACGCGGCATGCTTCGCGGGCGGGTCGCTCGACTCGTCGGTATTGGAGTCGGCGCTCGCGGTGGCTGCGGTGCCGGCCGGTGCGGCGTTATTCGATGATGTTGCGGCCAGGGACTGCGCGAGCGCTGCGGAGAAGTCGTCAGTGACCGCCGTCGGTGTCGTCGTCGTGCTCGTGGAGGAAGTCGAGGTTGCCGCGGATGCACGCGTCGCTTGCCGTCCGGATCGTGAATCGCCCGTTGGCTTGTCGGACCGCCGCGAGTCCTTCGTTGGAGACTTGGAGCTCGCCGAATTGGAGCCGCCCGAATGCGAGCTGGCTGAATGCGAGCCGCCCGAATGAGAGCTCGCGGACTGCGGGCTCCCCGGATGGGAGCTGCCGTTGCCCGGCCGGCCCGCCTTCGAAGGGCCGCGAGTGGAGGGCTGCGCAGCCTTCGGCGTGGAGGCGTTCGCTTTCGCAGGGCTGCTGCCGCTGCGGGAGCTCGAGGCGGCCGTCGGCGGAGGGCTCGTAGAAGTTGCGATCGGGGAAGGCGCGGGCGCGGGTGAGGGCGCCGGGCCGGGTACCGGTAGGGAGCTCAAGGTGAGCATGGAGTCAGCTGCCATGGGCGAGTGTCCTGCGGGACCAGAGTTGCTGCGAGCGCTCGTCGGTTTCCTTTTGCTCGGTCTTCTCCGATGCCAGCCGCTCCTCGGCCTGCCAGTGGGTTGCGAGGTTGCCGACCGCCGTCGCGCGCCGGGCTGCATTGCGCCAGCTCTCGAGCTCTGCATCGCGCTGCAGGCGGCCCTGGGTGAGGATCTGCGCCTGATGGCGCAGCGCCTCATCGAGGCGGCCGAGGAATACCTGATACTCGCGTACGCCGGCGCCGTTCATGCCGGATTCGGCGCGGCGGGTGAAATCCCGCACGTAGGCGGCGCGGTAGGCCTCGAGCTCATCGAGCTTCGCCTGCGCTGCGCGCACGTTGCGCTCGCATTCCGCCAGCGCTTCCGCCTTGCGGCGCTCGTGGGTCTCTACGACACGCCGGACCATGCCGATGCGCTCAGTCTTCTTCATTTGGCCTGCTCGGAGAGAACTTCGTTGAGCGCCGCGAGACTCGCAGCGAGGTTGACCTGCTCGCGCATGTCCTGCTGCAGGAACCGCTGGATGCGTGGCCAGAGCACGAGCGCCTGATCCACGCGTGGGTCGCTGCCTTTCTGGTAGGCGCCTATCGCAATGAGGTCGCGATGCTGTTGGTATGTCGAGAGTATCTGGCGCAGCTGCCGGGCCGCCACCTGGTGCCCGCTCGAAGTGATCTCGTGCATGGCACGGCTCACCGACGCCTCGACGTCGATTGCCGGGTAGTGGCCGCTTTCGGCAATCCTGCGGGAGAGCACGATGTGCCCATCGAGAATGGCGCGAGCGGCATCCGCGATCGGATCGTGCTGGTCGTCGCCTTCGGTGAGCACGGTATAGAACGCCGTGATGGAGCCGGACCCGCTGGCGCCGTTGCCGGCGCGCTCCACGAGCTGCGGCAGACGCGCAAACACCGAGGGTGGATAACCCTTGGTGGCCGGTGCCTCGCCGATGGCGAGCGCGATCTCGCGTTGCGCCTGCGCGAAGCGGGTCAGGGAGTCCATCAACAGCAGCACGCTCGCGCCCTGGTCGCGGAAATATTCCGCCACTGCCGTCGCGAGCCAAGCTCCATGCAGACGCATGAGCGGCGGATGATCCGCCGGCGTAGCGACGACCACGGCGCGGGCCCGGTCCTGGGGACCCAGGATGCGATCGACGAACTCTTTCACCTCGCGGCCGCGCTCACCGATCAGACCGACGACGATCACATCTGCGCTGGTATACCGGGCCATCATGCCGAGGAGCACACTCTTGCCGACGCCGCTGCCTGCGAAGAGGCCCACGCGTTGACCGCGGCCGATGGTCAGAAGCGAGTTGATGGCGCGGATGCCGACGTCGAGCGGCTCACTGATCGGATGACGCAAGAGCGGATTGATGGGCCGGCCCGTGAGACGAACGGACGCGCTGCCAGTGAGAGGTCCGAGCGCATCGAGTGGCTGCGCCGCGCCATCGACGATGCGTCCGAGGAGCTCAGGTCCTACGCGTACGGTGCCTGCACGCTGCCGCGGAATGACGCGTGCGTTCGGCCCGAGGCCATGCGCATCGCCCGAGGGCATGAGATACAGCCGGTCGCCGGCAAACCCGACGACTTCCGTTGCAGTCCGTGATCCGTCGCCGGCAATCACATCGCAGTGGTCGCCGACCGATGCCTGGCAGCCCGCGGCCTCGAGTGTCAGTCCCACCATGCGGGTCAGAGAGCCTTCGACGGGAGGTGGCTCCGTCTCCTCTACGGCACGTAGTTTGCGCCGCAACCCTTCGCGCCAGAGCGCGCCGCGCGCCAACTCGGGAGTCGTGCTCATGGCGTCTCTCTCGTCGTGGTGCGCTCATCGCCAAGCGCGCTCGCGGCAACCGCGGCGATGCGGCTCTCGAGCCTCGCGTCGATGCGTGAGGACTGACTATGAACGATACAGCCCCCGCGCGACAACGTAGGATCCTCCACGATAGCCCATGCCTCCCCGCTCGTCGGGGCTGTCAGATGCTCCCGCACCGTCGCGGCATCCTCCGGGTGCAGGTGCACGCGCACCTCACGCGCTGCTGCGGGAAGGAGGGCGAGCGACTCGCGCAGGATCGCGATCACTTGCGTCGGCTCGATGCGTAGCTCCCGCCGCGCGATCTGCTTGCCGACGGCAAGGGCGAGCTGCGCGAGGTCGCTTTCCATCTCGGCATCGAGTTGCTCGAGCGGTCGGGCGAGGAGGTGTAGTGCCGCACCCAGGCGCTTGACGCGCTCTTCGAGCGCCGCGAGCTGCTTGCCCGTCTCCGCGCGCGCCCGGGCCATGCCGGCCTCGTAGCCGCGCGCTTCCGCCTCCTTCAGCACGAGCCGAGCCGACTCCTCGCCCGCTGCGCCGCGGTCCTCGAGCGAGCGTCCGATGATGGGACCCTCGACTTCGGGCAGTCGCCAGCGCTCGATGGTCGAGGCCGCCGGAGCGCGGCGCGGATCAGACATATTCCTCGCCCTTGCCGGCCAGCGCGATGGTGCCCGACTCGGCGAGCTTGCGGGCGATCGTCAGGATCTCCTTCTGCGCGCCCTCGACCTCGGAGAGGCGCACGGGACCCTTCGCCTCCAGGTCATCTTTCAGCATTTCGGCGGCGCGCTGTGACATGTTCTTGTAGATCTTGTCCTTCAGACCCTCGTCTGCCCCTTTCATGGCGAGCAGCAGCCGCTCCGCCGGCACCTGGCGCAACAGCTCCTGCATGCTGCGATCGTCGAGGTCGATCAGGTTGTCGAATACGAATACCAGGTCGAGGATGCGCGCGGCGAGCGCCTGGTCGCTCTTCTCGATCTGCTCCATGAGCGCGCTCTCCTGGCTCGGCTCGAGGAAGTTGATGATCTCCGCGGCCGCCTTGGCGCCTCCGAGACCCGAGGTCTTGCCGGTGGACTTGCCGGCAAACTGCTTTTCCATGATGTCATCGAGCTCGGTGAGCGCGCTGGGCTGGATGCCGTCGAGGGTTGCGATGCGTGCGACGACGTCTGCGCGGACGTTAGGAGCCAGATGTCCCAGTATCTCGGCCGACTGGTCGGCATCCAGATAGGCGAGCACGATGGCGATGATCTGTGGGTGCTCCAGCCGGATGAGCTCGGCCACCTGGCGAGAGTCCATCCACTTCAACGCATCGAGCCCTTTGGTGGAGCGGCCGATGTTGATCCGGTCGATGATGCTCGCGGCCTTGTCCTCGCCGAGCGCATTGACCAGGACCTTGCGCAGGAACTCGTCGGCGCCGACGCCCACGGAGGTCTGACTCTCGACTGTCTGCGCGAAATCCGAGATCACGCCGCGCACTTCCTCGCGTGAGACGTTGGCGAGCTTGGCCATCGCGGTGCCGATGCGCTGCACTTCCTTCGCGCCCATGTGCTTGAGCACCTGGGCGGCTTCGGTCTCGCCGAGCGTCAGCAGCAGGATTGCGGCACGCTCGGTGCCGCTGCGGCTGGCCTCACGCCGGTCGGCGCGCTCACTCATCCTGGCCTACCCAGCCGCGCACGACCTGCGCGACTCTCTTCGGATCCTGGGTGACGAGCGTGCGCGCCTGCGCCAGCTGTTGCTCGTGCGACACGGTGCTCACCGCCTCTCTCTGACCGGACGGCAAGGCGTGCGCCGCTCCGTCCGCTGCCGCGGCCTGCAGAGGCTGTGCACCCGTTGGCGGAGCGAGGCGTAGCGGGGTGATCAGCGTCCGCACGAGCGGCCGAAGGACTGACAGGACGAGCACGAGCACCACCACGAGCCCGGCGACGATCCGCAGGAGACTCCAGGCGAAGGGGGATTGCCAGAGCGGTGGCGCCTGGAAGCTGCCATCACCGGCAGGTGCGGCCGCGGCGACGGTATCGAGGGACGCATTGACGACACTGACGCTGTCACCTCGAGCGGCATCGAACCCGACGGCGTCCTTGACGAGTTGGGTAACCCGCGCGAGCTCCTGTGCGTCGAGCGGTACCTTCGTCACCTTGCCGTCGGAACCGGTCACGCTGCGGTTGCCGATCAGTACGGCGACAGTCAGCCGCCGGATGGTGCCGGCGGGCTGGCTGGTGTACGCCAGCGTACGGTCGATCTCGTAGTTGCGAGTGACATCGCGGGAAACCGTCTTGTCACCCGGGATCGCGCCCACACCGCCACCCACAGGCTGTGTCGCGGGCTGTCCTGATGCACCTACCGGTGCGCCGGCCGCGTTGGCCGCGCCGTTTTGAGCGGTGCTCTGCGCTGCGGTCTGCGCAGTGGCACCTCCAGCGGCTGCGCCGTTCGGCCCTGCCGCGGCGCTCGACTGCGCGCCAGCCGGAGGAACGAGCACACCCGGCGCGGGAGGCTCGTTGGAAAGTGACCCCGGAACGCCGCCCGTGCCCGGGCCGCCGGCGCTCTGTTCCGAGAGCTGCTCGCTGCGCACGATCTGGCTGTTGGGGGTGTAGAGCTCTTTCGCCTGCTCACTCACTCCCATGTTGAGATCGGCGACCACCTGCGCATGCACCAGTCCGGGCCCCACCATGGGGCTGAGCAGCGCCTCGATGCGCCGCGCGTAGTCGGTCTCCATGCGGTGAACCATGTCGTACTGACGCTCGTCCAAGGCGTAGGCATCGTGCCCGTTGGGCGCGGACAGCAGACGTCCCTGCTGATCGACGACGGTGACCTGACCAGGGGAGAGATTGGGCACGCTCGAGGCGACGAGGTTGATGATGGCCTGCACCTGCTCGGCCTCGAGGTTCGAGCCCGGCTTGAGCTGCACGAACACCGACGCGCTGGCGGTGCGGTTGTCGCTGACGAAGACCGATTGCCGGGGCTCGGCCAGATTGACGCGTGCGCCCGCTACCGGTTGCAAGCTGGCAATGGTGCGCGCCAGCTCCATCTCGAGCGCATGCTGGTAACGCACGTCCTCCATGAATTGGCTGACGCCGAAGCCGGAGCTCTTCTCGAGGGCGGCGAAGCTGTCGCTGTCAGTGACTCCCTGGCCGGCGAGCTTCAGACGGGCCTCGTCCAGACGCTCGGCCGGCACCTCGATGCCGCTCGTGCCGGAATTGAGGCGATAGGGAATCTGCGCCGCATCGAGCGCTTGCGCGACCTGCGCCTCATCCTGCGGCGACAGGTTGGCATAAAGCAGGCTGTAGGTCGGTGTACGCGACCAGAGCACGATCCAGACGCCGGCCGCGACGGCAGCGGCGATGCCGATCAGCAGCAGCAGCGGCCGCAGGCTCGCGGGCAGCAGGGTCGCTCCGGGCGAACTCGCCGGAACGTTGACTAGGGTGGCGGACTCGGCAGCCATAAGGTCTCGTTATTCGCTCGTCTCGTTACATCTGCATGTTCATGATGTCCTGGTAGGCGCTGATGAGGCGATTGCGCACCTCGGCCAGGGCCCGGAAGGACACCGTCGCCTTCTCCATCTGCACCATCACTTGCGGCAGCTCGACGCCAGGGGTGCCGCGGGAGAAGGCATCGGCGAGCTCAGTGGCGCGCTGCTGGCTCTGATTGACCTGATCGATTCCCTGGCGCATCAGCGTCGCAAAATCACTCGGCTTGCTGCCCTCCGTCGCCGCAGGCTGCGCCGCGTTGGGGCGCACCTGGGTCGAGAGGGAGCGGATCTGGGCGAGAACTCGGTCGATTTCCATCTGGCTCATGGTGGACTCCGTCAGGAAGCCGGCACGTCGATGCCGGCCTCGCGCAGCCGTGCGAGCTTGTAACGCAGGGTGCGCGGGCTGATGCCGAGGCGCTCGGCCGCATCGCGCCGGCACCCCTGGTGGGTGCGCAAGGCATCGAGGATGAGATCGCGCTCCGCCTGTACCAGCGAGCCGGCGAGCGAGCGGATCGCATCCTGTTGGGATGCAAGCGCCGTGCGGGCAGCGCCCGGCGGCGGCTGCAGCGCCTCGTTGGCGAGCTCGAATTGGATGTGCTCGGGTCGGATCACCGGCCCGTTGACGAGGATGAGCGCCCGCTGCAGCAGGTTGTCGAGCTCACGCACGTTTCCCGGCCACTCGTAAGTGAGGAGCAGGTGCGCGGCCTCGGCGCTCAGCGCCGGAATGGGCTCGCCGGGCCGGCAGCGCGCGGTGAGCAGCTGCATCGCGAGCGGCAGGACATCGTCACGGCGCAGGCGCAGCGGCGCGATGGCGAGCGGGAAGACGTTCAAGCGGTAGTAGAGGTCCTCGCGGAAACGGCCCGCGGCCACATCTTCGCGCAGGCGCCGGTTGGTCGTGGCGATGACGCGCACATCGAGGCTCACCGGCATGCGGCCACCGAGCCGCTCGACTTCCCGCTCCTGCAGGACGCGCAGGAGCTTTGCCTGCAGGCCGAGGGGCATCTCCGTCACCTCATCGAGGAGCAGGGTGCCGCCCTGCGCCTGCTCGAACTTGCCCGGGTGGGCGGCGTGCGCGCCGGTGAAGCTGCCGCGCTCGTAGCCGAACAGCATCGCTTCCAACATGTTCTCGGGAATGGCGGCGCAGTTGACTGCGACGAACGGCCGGCCGGCGCGCGGTGAGCGGCGATGGATGTAGCGCGCCAGGATCTCCTTGCCGGTGCCCGATTCGCCGACGACGAGCACCGTGCAGTCGCTCGAGGCAACACGGCGGGCGAGATCGACGAGACGCCGCGAGCTCGGCGCACAGGCGACCGGATCGGAATCGAGGCGCTTGATGAACGGCTCATCGCCGGTGCACGCCAACGGTCTTTCGTCAGTCTCGGACATCGAACCTCCCAGGTACGGGACCACTCGTCGTGGGAGAGGGTGCAAAAGGCGTGCCGGGCGCAAACCGGCGGGAAAGCGTGAACGCTGTCACGTTGGCGGCAGGAATCTGCCGCCGGTGCGTCAATCTTCCGTCGCCGCCTCGAGACCGAGCTTGCGCAGCTTCTCGACGAGCGTCGTGCGGCGCAGATTGAGGAGGCGGGCGGCGTGCGCGACGGTGCCGTTGGCGCGCTCGAGAGCCTGTTGTACGAGCGCGCGCTCGATCGCGAGGAGGTGTGCCCGCAGGTCGAGCCCCGCCTCCGGCAACGAAGTCAGCGAGTTGGGTGCGTGGGCGGTGGATTCACCCGGCTGAGCGGTGGCGAGTCCCGTCTCGAGTAGGGCAATCGTCTCCTCCTCACCGAGAGCCTCCGTGTCCTCTTCGGCGGCCGGCTGCGGCTCCTGCCACACCCAGCTCTCCGGCGGCCGATACTTCAGCGGCAGGTCCTCGACATCGACGGTGCGGCCGGCGGTGATGATCGACAGCCGCTCGATCAGGTTGCCGAGCTCGCGCACGTTTCCCGTCCAGGAATGCAGCGCCAGAGCGGCGAGGGTGCGCGGTGCCAGCTGCACCTTGCCTCGGCCGTCCGATACGTTCTGCGCCACGAGCTCGCGCACCAGCAGCGGCAGATCCTCGGCACGCTTGCGCAGCGGCGGCATGTCGATCGGGAATACGTTGAGCCGGTGGAAAAGATCCTCGCGGAACATCCCGCGGCCGATCGATTCCTCGAGATTGCGATGCGTCGCGGCGATGATGCGAACGTTGCAGCGGATGGGCACGTGATTGCCGACACGCTCGAACACCCGCTCCTGCAACACGCGCAGCAGCTTCACCTGCATCGAGGGGCTCATGTCGCCGATCTCATCGAGAAAGAGCGTGCCCCCCTCGGCGATCTCGAAGCGTCCCTTGCGGGCGGCGAGCGCGCCGGTGAAGGAGCCTTTCTCGTGGCCGAAGAGCTCGGACTCGAGGAGCTCCGATGGAATGGCGCCGCAGTTGACCGCGACGAACGGGCGGTTGCGGCGCGGGCTCAGATCGTGGATGGCGCGGGCGGCGACCTCTTTGCCGGTGCCGGACTCGCCGAGGATGAGCACGGTGGAGTCATGAGCCGCCACCTGGCGCAGCAGGGCGTTGACTTCACGAATGGCGGCGGAGTTGCCGGTCAGGAACCGCGCGGCGGCCGGCGGGAACCCTGTTAGGTCGGATGGCGCGCTCGCGTCGCTGCCCGGTGCGAAGCCCGAGAAACATTGCGCTGCCGACATTTAGACTCCCGCGTGACCATCTTGCTCTTCTTGCGCGGCGAATCTTGCGCACGCACGCGGGCGGGGGCTGTGATGCGCTTCCGGTTGCGCACAAGATATGACAGCCTCGCTCAAGCCCCGTGACCGCTATCACAAGGGCGCAGTGATATTGTTCAATCGCTTTAGTCGTGCGCGCCTCGCGGACGGGTGCGTGTGCCGGCAATCTGACGGCGATGGCGGCGGAACGCCATCTTCTCGATGAGATCGGCGACCGGCTCGCCGATGGGGATGAAACGTGCCTTCACGTTGCCGTCCGGTGTGACGTTGGTCACGCGACCCGGGAGGCGCAGCGGCTGCGCGATGCAGTCGTGCAGATAGACTTCGAGCACGCCCTGCGCGCCGGCTTCGGGCAGCGGCGGGGCGCCGCGCCAGGCGGCGCCGAGAGCATTGAAGCGCACGGCGGCAGGTATGGGGCGCGGACGATTGGTGGCGAGGATCTGGCCGACGAGGTCGAGGAGGAGGTTCATCTTGCGCTCGAGGCGCATGAGCTCCGCGGCGTAGGGCGTGTTCTCGTCCGGTTTCTCGACCGGCCCGTGCTCTTCCATGGCATCCCAGGCCTGCAGTACCTGCAGGTTGCGGTCGGCGAGGCCGGCGGCGGTATCCGGATCGAGGGGTCCCGGGGACGGACGCCACAGCACCGGGAGCACGTCTTGAAAGGCGAGCTCCTCGTACAGGACTACCGTATCGGCTCCGTCGAACATGCCCGGTTATCGGCCGCAGACGGCCTCTACTTTAGGAGGCCCGCCCCATTATGTCCAATCAGCCGGCCAGTTGGCCGGCCCATCAGCCGGCGTTGCTCAGCGGCGTGATGTTGGTCTGGGTGGTCTCGTCGAGGAAGAAGCGGCGGACCAGCATGGCCTGCTGCAGCTTGCCCTTGCGCACGTAGGCCTCGTAGAGGAGGTCCTTCACGACTTCGAGCGCGACCCCCGCCTCGTAGCCATCGAGCAGGGGAATGTTGGGGCGCGGGTCGCTGGCGGTACCGAAAAGAACGCTCTTCAGCTTGGCGAACGTATCGGCCGAGAGCGCCGCGAGCTCGCGCACTTCATTGAGCTCATCGAAGAGGCGCAGCTTCCCTGCCTCGCCGAGATCGGCGAACACCGCCTGCGCCGTGCGACGGCACATCGAGGCGAACGCGTTGAAGGCGCCGCTCGAGAAGCAGGTCAGCGCCTCCCGGAAGAGCTGCTCCACCTCTTCCGGAACGTACGTGAAGGAGAATTTCTCGCGCGCGCGCTCGACCTCGAAGAACTGCGGCGACAGCTCGATGCGGCTCGCGGCGTACATGCGCACGGTGAAACGCAGGAAGATCGGCGCGTGGCAGGCATCGCACCGGTAGACGATGCCCACCTGCGACGGGCGGTAGATTTGCAGCTCCTCGAAATTCGGCACCGCGCTCACCGTGAGGTGGGCGATGACCTGACAATGCGGGCACGTCAGCGCCAGGGTTTTCTCCTGGCTGTTGATGAGGCGGCTCGACGGGTCGATATGAATGGACATTGTCTCGCGCACCGGGGATGGCGGCTCAGGGCCTCCTGATTGTTCTGCACGCCCGGCGCCGGCAATTGTAGCTCATTGGCGACACATCGTTCGGCCTTTCAAGCCAATGCGTTATGTCATATTCATCGCATCGGGCACGAGGATGCGCCCCGCCGCCGCAGGTCGCTTCCCTGCTATGCGAACAGCTCTTTGACGCCACCGGCGATCAGTACCGAGACATCCATCAGCACGCGCGGCAGGGCGATGCCGCCGCGGGCGATGAGGTATTTCGGCTCCCAATGCGGATCGAACTTGGCCTTGTAGCGGCGCAGCCCCTCGAAGTTGTAGAAATGCTCGCCGTGGCGGAAGACGAAATTGCCGACGCGATGCCAGGCCGGCGCGAGCGGGTGGCGGTCGAGACCCGAGAGCGGCGCCATGCCGAGATTGAGCCAGCCGTAGCCTTGTGCGCGGCCCCAGCTCATGAGCTCGAGGAAAAGAAAGTCCATCGCCCCAGCGGGCGCCTCGGGCGCGAACCGCATGAGATCGACGGCGAGCTCGGCACGCGTGTGGGTCGTCCAGAGGTTGGCGAAAGCGGCCGGCACACCCGCCGCGCGCACGATGGCGAGCGGAAAGTTGCGCAGATATTGCGCCGAGAAGTAGCCCACCGAGAAACGCTTCTCGCCGGTCGCCTTGCTGTCGAGCCACGCATCGGAGATGCGCTGCAGATCGGGCAGCAGCGCATCGAGCTCACCGGCCGGGGCGATCTCGAATGTGAGGCCTTCGCGCTGCGCGTGCCGGTACGCGTGCCGCAGCGCCGCGCGGCCCGATCCCTCGAGCGAGAAGTCGGCGAGCGGCACCCGTGCTTCCTCGCCCACCTTCAGGGGCGCGAGACCGAGATCGACATAGAGGGAGAGCCGCTCGGCGCTCGTCTGATAGAACACCGTCTGGCCGCCGTGGCGATCGGAGAGCTCGCGGAACCGCCAGACCAGGTCTTCGGCCCCCGCGCGCGAGCCCACCGGATCGCCGAGCGCGATCCAACTGTTGCCGGCCACCTGGTACATGAGGAAAGCGTCCGCGGACTCGTTGAACAGCAGCCGCTTGTCACCGGTGAGAGCGGCGTTCGCGAGACTGTGATCGCAGCGGTTGATGATGGCACGGGCGCGGGCCAGGTCCTCAACGCTCGCCACGGCCGGCTCCGGCCGCGCCGGGCGCAGCAGATTCAACATGAGATAAGCCGTCGCGAGCACGATCACCGCAAGCGAGGCTCGCAGCATTCGCGGCGCGTTGGCGTGCAGCGCGAAGGTCCACCAAAGCTCATCGGAATACGGCACGTTGCGATAGACGAGGAAGCCGATCCAGACGGAGAGAATGATGACTCCGGTGATGCTCGCGACCCAGGCCGGGCTGAAGCGCTCATCGAGAATCGCCGTCGGCCGGTAGAAGGCACGCCGCCCGAGCGCCAGCACGGCGAGCACGAGCGCCAGCGCGATCGCCTCCTCGTAGCGAAGGCCCTTGAGCAAAGAGGCGATCACGCCGCAGACGAGCAGCGTGAAGGAAATGGAATAGGCGGCTTTCACGCGGCGGAAGAGCGCGCGGGCGAGCACCAGGAGGCCGAGTCCGATGACACTCGCCACGAGGTTCGAGACTTCCAGCACCGCGAGCGGGATGAAGCGATGCAGGAGCGCCAGGCGTGAGTTGATTGCCGGCGTCGCTCCCGAAACGAGCAGCACCGTGCCGGCGAGGAAGGTGAGGGCGCTCGCGATCTGGGGCGCGACGGGCGCGACGTACGAGGCAGCCCGTTCGCGTGCCCGGGCGAGGTGCGAGCGAGTGGCGCTGAGCTCCTTGTAGCCGAAGAGCACTGCCCCGAAGAGGAGCGGCGCCAGGTAATAGATCGCGCGGTAGGCGAGCAGGGAGCCGAGGAGCGCCTCCGGAGGAATGCCGCGCAGGATGAGCAGCATCACCGTCTCGAAGACACCGATCCCACCGGGCACATGGCTCACGATGCCGGCGATGACCGCGATCGCATAGGCGCCGATGAAGGGGATGAAGGCGATATGCGAGCCGGCCGGCAGCAGCCACCAGAGCACCGAGCCCGCAAGGCTCAGGTCGATGACACCGAGCACTACCTGCGGCAGTCCGATCGTCGGCCCGGGTGCGCGCAGCGCCCACCCGCGGATCTCGAGCACGCCGCGCGAGAGCGTCGACCACAGCACATAGGCGACGACTGCGGCGAGCAGCAATGCGCCGACGAGGAATGTCAGGCTATGGTCGAGATGAAGGACCGTCCCGGCCTGCGCGGGCGAGAGAAAGAGGGAGATGCCGGCCAGGGTGGAAAGGCCGATGCCGATCGAGAGGCTGGCGAATGCAGCAATGGTCGCGACTTCGACCGCTGTGACGCCGGCGCTCGCGTACAGCCGGAAGCGGATCGCTCCGCCGGTGAACGCCGAGAACCCGAGCGTGTGGCCGAACGCGCTGGCGATGAAGCACGTGAAGACGATTTGCTTATAGGGCAGGCGCCTGCGCAGGTAGCGCAGCGCCAGCACGTCATAGCCGCTCAAGACCCAGTAGCTGGTGGCGGTGAAGCACAGCGCCGCGACGACGTGTCGCCGCGGGATGGCCTGCAGGTGCGCAAACACCCGGTCGAAGTGCAGGCGCGCGATCTCGCCATGCAGGATGTAGGCGACCGCGCCGAACACGAGCAGCGCGGCGAGCGGCCCGACCCAGCGCAGCAGCCGGGCGCGCTCGCTCTCATGTCCGGCGGCCGCCGCGGGCGAGTGAGTGTCCTGGGATTTCCGCGCTTGCAAGAGCGGGTCTCAGGCCGCTTCAGCGGGTGAGAGGCTTGTAGCGGATGCGGTGCGGTTGCGCGGCTTCCTCGCCCTTGCGGCGCTTGAAGTCCTCGACGTACTCCTGGTAGTTGCCCTCGAACCAGACGACCTGCGAATCGCCC
>DASRDO010000082.1:0-6241 GCA_035652555.1 Steroidobacteraceae bacterium
GGCGGCTGTTCGGCTGGCTGCGGCGGGGATTGCTGGGGCGTCGACTGTTGGAGTGCGGCCTGTGCCCCGGCTGCTTGCCGGTCCTCCGAGAGGCGCGCCAGGGCGTTGAAGACGTTCGAGCAGCGCCCGCAACGGACATAGCCCTGCGCAACCCGCAAGTCCGCTGCGGTCACGACCAGCGTCAAGGCGCACTTGGGGCAGACCGTAAACATTTTCTCAGCTTCGGGGAACCGGCAAGCGCCTCGTCCCCGCCAGAGCGACCCAACCCTCGCGATCCCCGAAGGAACTCATATCAAACCACGGGCTGTAAGCCTCTGTCACGTCGCCGGCCTGATGAGCCAGGAGGCCCGCCAGCACGATTCTGCCACCCGCATGGACGTGCGCCCCGAAACAGCGGGCGAGCTCACAGAGCGGGGCCGAAAGAATGTTCGCCAGCAGCAGTTCGACCTGGGGCAGCGTGTCGGCATCCGGGTGCACGGTGATACGCGACTCAACGCCGTTGGTGCGCGCGTTCTGTTCTGTGGCGAGGAGCGCCTGCGAGTCGATATCGACGCAATGAGCCTGCTGCGCACCGAGCTTGACCGCGGCGATGGCCAGTATCCCAGAGCCGCAACCGTAGTCGATGACGTGCTCGCCGCCCCGGATGGAGCTGTCGAGCCACTCGAGGCACAGTGCGGTCGTCGGATGCGTACCGGTGCCGAAGGCCAGCCCCGGATCCAATTGGACAGTGACTGCCTCTGGAGCGGTGACGGGCTCATGCGAAGGACAGATCCACAGGCGTTTGCCGAATCGCATGGCGTGGAAGTCATTCAGCCACTCGCGCTCCCACGCGCGATCCTCGATCCAGGTCACCTCGATGTCGGCGACGCGTATTCCAAGTGCCGCACCGAGAACAGCCGCCGCGCAGGCAGCATCTGCATCGCCCGAGAAAAGCGACAGGACACAGGTCGCGGGCCACAAGCGCACTTCGCCCGGCAAAGGCTCGAGAACCGCGTCATCGCGAGCGTCCAGAAGTGTTACGGAGATCGCGCCGCACTCGAAGCACGCGTGCTCCGCGAGGTCCGGATCCAGCGTACCGAGCTCGAATGAGAGCTGCAGAAAGGAGCGGGTGCCCGTCGCGCTACCTCAGACCCAATCTGCGCTCGAGGTAGTGAATGTCGGTGCCGCCCTTCTGAAATGCCGCGTGGTTGAAGATCTCCTGATGCAGCGGCACGTTGGTCTTGATCCCCTCGATCACCATCTCGGCGAGCGCATTCTTCATGCGCCCGATCGCGGCCTCGCGGCTGTCACCGTGGGCGATGATCTTGCCGATGAGCGAGTCATAGTTGGGCGGCACGTTGTAGCCGGAATAGATGTGGCTGTCGACCCGCACACCGGGACCCCCGGGGGCATGCCACAGCCGGATCGGCCCGGGCGAGGGCATGAACGACTTGGGATCCTCGGCGTTGATGCGGCACTCGATGGCATGGCCGCGAATCTGCACGTCGCTCTGCACGTACCGCAGCGGCTCGCCGGCCGCGATCAGCAGCTGCGCCTTCACCAGATCGATCCCGGTGATCAGCTCGGTGACCGGGTGCTCGACCTGGATGCGCGTATTCATCTCGATGAAGTAGAACTCACCATCTTCGAAGAGGAACTCGAGTGTACCGGCGCTGCGGTAGCCCACTGCACGACAGGCCTCCACGCAGCGCTCGCCCATGACGCGCCGCTGCCGCAGTGTGATGCCGGGCGCCGGGGCTTCCTCGATGACCTTCTGGTGGCGGCGTTGCATCGAGCAGTCCCGCTCCCCTAGATGAATCACATTGCCCTGGCCATCGGCGAGCACCTGAAATTCGATGTGCCGCGGCCGCTCCAGGAATCTCTCCATGTAGACCTGGTCATTGCCGAAGGCTGCGCGCGCCTCGGCCTTGGTGATGCCGATCGCATTCAACAGGGAGGCTTCGCTATGCACCACGCGCATGCCGCGTCCGCCTCCGCCGCCCGAGGCCTTGATGATCACCGGGTAGCCGATGTCGCGCGCGACGCGCAGATTCTCATCCTGGTCTTCGCCGAGCGGACCATCCGATCCGGGCACGCACGGCACACCGTGCGATTTCATCACGCGGATGGCCGAGACCTTATCGCCCATGGTCCGGATGGTCTCGGCTTTGGGTCCGACGAACACGAAACCGCTCTTTTCGACCCGCTCGGCAAAATCGGCGTTCTCCGACAGAAATCCATAGCCCGGGTGAATGGCGACCGAATCGGTGACTTCCGCCGCACTGATGATGGCCGGCATGTTGAGGTAGCTGCCCGAGGAGGGCGGCGGTCCGATGCAGACCGACTCATCCGCCAGCAGCACGTGCTTCAGGCTGTAGTCCGCTGTCGAATGTACGGCGACAGTCTTGATGCCGAGCTCGCGACAAGCACGCAGGATCCGCAGAGCGATCTCGCCGCGGTTGGCGATGACGACCTTCTCCAGCATGGCAGCGCGCTATTCGACGACGAACAGCGGCTGACCGAACTCAACCGGGTCGCCGTTGCGTGCCATGATGGAGGTGACCCGGCCGCCGCGATCGGCCTCGATCTGGTTCATCATTTTCATGGCCTCGATGATGCACAGGACCTGCCCAACCTTGATCTCGTCGCCGATCTCGATGAAGGGCTTCGCCCCCGGGGAGGGGGAGGCATAGAAGGTCCCGACCATTGGGGCGGTAATGACGTGTTCGTTGGCCTTGGGCTTGGGCGCGGGGGGCTCGTCGGCCGCTGATGCGGCTTTCGTCGGCACGGGCAGCGGAGCAGCCAGCGGCAGACCTGTGAGCTGAGGCGCCAGGGCATGCGCGGCCATGTTGCCGGTGGGCATGCGGCTGATCCGCAGGGCTTCCTCGCCTTCCTTGATCTCGATCTCCGCGATGCCGGACTCCTCCAGCAGCTCGATCAGTTTCTTGATTTTTCGAATGTCCATGCTTGGAACGCTCCCCTCTTGCGGTTCCGTGAACGGGAATGAGATCCGCTGGTCGAGATCTGCCGAGTACTCAGGCCGATCGTGCAAGCCGATGGAGTGCCGCCTGCAGTGCCAGCTCATAGCCGAAAGCACCCAGGCCACAGATCACCCCGTCAGCGATATCCGAGAAATGAGAATGGGTCCGGAACGCCTCGCGCGCGTGCGTATTGGAGAGATGAACCTCGATGAACGGCAGCCGCACGGCCAGCAGCGCATCGCGCAGCGCGATGCTGGTATGTGTGAAGGCCCCAGGATTAAAAAGCAGGTAGCCGATGCCGGCCGAGCGGGCCCCGTGAATCCGTGCGATGAGCTCGTGCTCGGCGTTGCTCTGGAAAGTCTGCAGCTCGTGGCCCTGCGCCTGCGCAACCTCCGTCAGGCGCTTTTCGATCGATTCGAGTGTCTCAGCCCCGTACAGCTCCGGCTCGCGCGTGCCGAGCAGATTCAGGTTCGGGCCATTCAGTAGCAGCACGCGCGCCATCCGGCTCATCACTCTGCGGCAGGGATGCGAGGTATCGGCCTGAAAAGTCGCGAATGTAACCTAATTCGCAGGGAATAGGGTACATCCGGGTGCGATCGGTGAGGATCAACGGCCGCGCGGGCTGCCCGAAGTGGACGCGCGTGGGGCGGCAGTGGTGGCTTCGTGTGGGTCGGCCGTCCTCGGGCTCTGCGCCGATCCGGCCGATTCCAGACTCTCTGGCGCGGCCTCGGCGCGCGCCCTTTGCATTGCCAGTCGGGCTATTCCTTCGGCCACCTCGCGCCGCGCGGCGGGTAGCCCCAGCGCCCCTCGATCGACCGCCAGCAGCCGATCGAGGATGAAGCGGGCCTCGTCCGGATGCAGCTCGCCAACCTTGAGCGTCAGGATCCGGCCGCGGCCGTCAGCAAAGACCGTGAACGGGAAGACCGTATCCATCCCGAAAGCCGAAATGGCACTGAGTCCATCCTGCTCCCCGATCAGGACAGGATAGTCGATGTGCATCTCGCGCGCGTAGCGCTGCACGGCGTCGCGGAAGTCCACCGCGATACCGATGACTTCGACGCCCTCGGCCGAGCGTTCCTGGCGCAGTCGCTTCAGAAGCGGTATTTCACGCCGGCAGGGGGCGCACCAGGTGGCCCAGAAGTTCAGTACCAGCGGGTGCCCTTTCCAGTCGGAGAGCGAACGTGCCGTGCCCTGCATATCCGGCAGGGTGATCTGCGGAAGGGTACTGGGCACCGTCCGGGGCTGAGGCGGGTGATCGGCATCCGGCTCCTCGCCTGCGGGCGAGGTGGCAACGGCCTCGCGGTGAGAGGCCACGACCGGCGCGGCGGACGGCGCGGGCGGGCCAAGGACATGAGCTGCGAAGAAGCCGGCGGCGGCGCCCAGACAGATGACGCCGAGGGCGAGCAGGACAGCGTGAGTTGTCCTCACATCGTGCCGGGAATCGGACCGGCGGAGGCGCTGAGATTGGACTGCAGCGCATTGCGCACGAGGGAGGCGAACTCAGGGGCCTTCATATAGCCGACGACCCGGAAGTTGCGTCGCTCGTGGCCGTCTGCACCGTAGAACGCGATGGTCGGGGGGCCGAGGATTCCGAGGTAGCGAAGCAGAGCCTGGTCCTGCTCGTCATTGCGCGTCACATCCGCGTGTAGCAGGACGGCCTGAGACAGGGCCTGCTGTACGCTGGGATCGGAAAACGTGTACTTCTCCATTTCCTTGCAGGACACGCACCAGTCGGCATAGAAGTCGAGCATGACCGGCTTGCCCGCGACACTCGCCGCGGCGATGCGGCGCTGCAGATCATTTACCGACTTCACCGTCTCGAACGCCAGCGCGGGCTCCCTACCCGCGACTGGACTCGCGGTACCCATTCGAAGTGTGCTCAGCGGCTGCAGCGGATCCTGGCTCCCGGCAGCGACCCCGATCAGCAGAATCACGCCATACACCAGGCCCAGCAATCCGGCCGCGCGGACCGCGGCGGGCGCGGGACCGCCATCGCGCTTCTTGAGAGCGAAGATCCAGAACCCGCTGATCACTGCCAGAGCGGACCACAACAGCATCGTGATGGCCGGTGGCGCCAGCGATTGCAGAAAATAGATCGCCACGCCGAGAAATAACACGCCGAAGAGGCATTTGACCGTATCCATCCAGGGTCCGACCTTCGGCAGGAGCGAGCCGGCGGAGGCACCGACCAGCAGCAGCGGCACGCCCATCCCCAGACCGGTCACATACAGAGCGAGCGCGCCACGCGCCACTTTGCCGGTCTGGCTGATCACGGAGAGCGCCGCAATGAGCGCCGGGGCGACGCACGCAGTCACGACCAACGCAGAGAGCGCCCCCATCACGAAGGTACCCACGTACGAGCCGGTCTTCTGGCGGTTGCCTAGATCGGTCAGCCGCGTCTGCAGCGAGCTCGGCATCTGCAACGTGTAGGCCCCAAACATTGCGAGCGCCAGAGCGACGAACAGCAGCACGAACAACATGATGATCCAGGGCTGCTGGAAAAAGGCCTGCGGCGCCTGCTTGAACACGATCACGAAGGCGGCACCGGCGCCCGCGTAGGTGAGCGCCATTCCCTGAACATAGGCGAACGCAAGTGAGAAGCCGCGAGCCGCGGTCACTTTCCCGCCCTGGCCGACGATGATGCCCGACAGGATCGGAATCATCGGCAGCACGCACGGCGACAGCGAGAGGAGTGCCCCCAGAGCGAAGAAGGTCGCCAGCACGACTGCGAGATTGCCGTCACGAAGCAGGGTTCCGAGCCGGTCCTGCTCGGACACGAAGCCAACCGCGACCGCGCTTGGCCCGTGGGTTGCGGCGCCAGGCGAGGCCGTGAGCGTCCCGTCCGCGAGCGCGGCGGGGGTGGCGCTCGAGCCCATGCCGGCCGCAGAGCCCGAGCCCCCTCCGGCCGGGAGACTCACGTTGACAGTCTTGGTGATGGGCGGATAGCAAAGCCCCGCCGTCGCACAACCCTGGTAAGTGACCTTCAGCGGGAGCTCGAACTGTCCGGCCCCGGCTCGCGCCACCGTGATCGTGCCGACGAGCTGGTGGTGGTAGACCTGCTGCTTGCCGAAGTAGTCATCGATCTTGGTCTCGCCGGCTGGCAGGGCGAGCTCTCCGAGCTGGGCGTGGTCGCTTGTGGTCGCGGCCTTGATCCGGGCGCGATAGAGGTAGTAGCCCTCGCTGATCTCCCAGACGAGCTTGATCCGGTCCGGGCCGTCCGCCACTGCATCGAAGCGAAAAGCCTCGTCCGCGGGCAGAAAATTGTCTCCGGACTGGCTCGT
>DASRDO010000083.1:0-84737 GCA_035652555.1 Steroidobacteraceae bacterium
GAAATGCCGCGAGCCTCGCGCTGCTCACGCAGCACCCGGCCGAAAGCGGTTGCGATATGATCCGGCTGCATGTCGACGGCGATTGGCGGTTTCCGGGTGCGCTCTGCGTCCCGTGGATGCGCCGCGCGGAGAATCCCCCCTTTGCGGGCACGATGATTCTTTTACTTGTGGCTTTCGGTCCACGGGATATATCCTACGAGCACCATGTCAACCGCACCCGATGACGCCAACCTCGCGCTCTTTTGCGATTTCGAAAACATCGCTCTCGGCGTGCGCGACGCGCGCTACGCTCAATTCGACATCACCCGTGTGCTGGAGCGGCTGCTGCTCAAAGGGTCGATCGTCGTCAAGAAGGCCTACTGCGACTGGGAGCGCTACAAGGATCTCAGGGCAGGCATGCATCATGCGGGTTTCGAGTTGATCGAGATCCCCCACGTCAAGCAGTCGGGCAAGAATTCGGCGGACATCCGCATGGTGGTCGATGCCCTCGACCTCTGCTACACCAAGACGCACGTCGATACGTTCGTCATCATCAGCGGCGATTCGGACTTCTCGCCCCTGGTGAGCAAGCTGCGTGAGAACAACAAGGGCGTGATCGGTGTTGGTGTGAAGAACTCCACCTCCGATCTGCTCATAGCCAACTGCGACGAGTTCATCTACTACGATGATCTCGTGCGCGAGCAGCAGAAGCCGCGGCGAGCGCCCCGCAAGCGGGCGCACGCGCCCGATACTGCGCATGGCACGCATGAGGCGAAGGACGGCGAGCACGGCCATCTGGAGGAGGATCGCAAGCAGGAGGCGTTCGAGTTGGTGCTGGCGACGCTCGATGCGCTGCTGGCGGAGCGCGGCGCGGACGACCGGATCTGGGGCTCGATGGTGAAGCAGACCCTGAAGCGTCGCCGGCCGGGATTCAACGAGAGCTACTACGGCTTCCGCTCCTTCAACAAGCTGCTCGAGGAAGCCGCACAGCGCAATCTGCTCGCGATCGAGCGCGACGAGAAGTCAGGTGGCTACGTAATCCACGCAGCGGAGAGCGCGGGTTGAAATCGGCGGCGGTCATCCACGCGGCGCAGAGCGCGGCCTGACTCGGCCGGCAGGCGCGGCGAGCCTCCGCGGCTGCGGGGTGTAGGCCGCTCGATGTGGCGGCCGAGACGTCGCTTTCAGGGCGGGCGCCGCGCAGTCCGCGCCGCGGCTCCTGCCGCGTGAACCTCTCGGGCTATCGACCATTGCTTGCCACCGAGCGGAGCGCCGGTAAGAATTACCGCTCGCGAGATTACTGCCGCGAGAATCGCTGCTGTGGCAGTTATTTTTCCCCATTCCGCAATGAGCTTGCCAAGAAAAGTTAAGAGGCGCGTCACCGGCGCGCTGCTCGCCGCGGCTGCCGCATCGCTCGCGGCCTGCGGGTCCGCCGGCAGTGGTGCCCCGCAGGCCGCTGCGCCTCCGCCGGTCACGGTGATCGCAGTGGCGCCGGAGCAGATCCCGATGACCCGCACCTTCACCGGGCGCCTGTCCTCCTACCGGCAGGCGAACGTGCTCGCGCGCGTGTCGGGGGTCCTGCGCAAGCGCCTCTACAAGGAAGGCGCGCAGGTCAAGGCCGGCCAGCCGCTCTTCGAGATCGACCCTGCGCCCTATCGGGCAGCGCTCGATGCGGCGCTCGCGGCGCTCGCCCAGGCCAAAGCCAACGCCGCCAACGCACACATCACGGCACAGCGCGATCGCGAGCTCATCCCGAGCCATCTCGTGTCACTGTCACAACTCGACACCGACGAGGCGGCGGAGCGATCGACCGCCGCAGCTGTGCAGCAGGCAGATGCAAACGTCGAGAGCGCACGCATCAATCTCGGATACACCAACGTGACCTCGCCGATCACGGGCATTGCCGGGGAGCAGCAGGTGACGGAGGGGGCGCTCGTGGGCCAGGGCACACCAACACTGCTCACGACGGTGGACCAGGTCGATCCGATCTATGTCAACTTCGATGAGCCCTCGACTCAGGTCGAGGAGATCTCGAGTGCCGTGCAGGCCGGCCGGGTGCGCGCGGTCAGCGGCGAGCAGGCCAAAGTGCAGCTCACCCTGCCGGACGGCACGCCGTACGGAATGCCCGGTGCACTCGACTTTCGCGCCGCCACCGTGGATCCGAGCACCGGCGCGGTGGCGCTGCGCGGGATCATTCCCAACCCCAGCCACAGCCTGCTGCCCGGCATGTTCGTCAGCCTGCGCCTGACGGTCGGTATCGCCAACCGTGCATTCCTCGTGCCCCAAGTGGCGTTGCAGCGCGATGCACAGGGCGCCTACGTGCTCAGCGTGGGCTCCGACAGCACCGTCGTGCTGAAGCGGGTGCAGACGGAGGGCTCCGAGGGGACCAACTGGATCGTCTCGAGCGGCCTCGAGGACGGCGACCGGATCATCGTTGCCGGTATCCAGAGTGCTCACCCAGGCGCCAAGGTGGCCGCGACCGAGGAGCCCCCGGTCGCGATTCGCAGCGCTGCCGTCGGCGGCACGGAACCCGGGCCCGGTGTTCGGGGTCAAACCGGCCCGCGCGCTACCGCCGACGCGCGACAGTAGGAGCTGCCGGTGGCGCAGTTTTTCATCGACCGGCCGGTCTTCGCGTGGGTCATCGCACTCCTCGTCATGCTGATGGGCGGCATCGGTCTTTCCAGGCTGCCGAGCGATTCATATCCCGACATTGCACCGCCCGAGGTGAACATCAGCGCCAACTACCCCGGCGCGAATGCCAGCACGGTCGAGACCACCGTCACCCAGGTGATCGAGCAGCAGCTCACCAGCATCGACAATCTCCTCTACTTCACTGCCCAGTCGAGCTTCGGCCAGGCGCAGATCACTTTGACGTTCGCCACCGGCACGAATCCTGACATCGCGGCGGTGCAGACCCAGAACCGCGTCTCCCTCGCCGAGCCGCTGTTGCCCGCGGAGGTGACTCAGCAGGGCATCCGGGTCAATAAGTCCAGTGCGGGCTTCCTGGCGGCCATCGCGCTGCGATCGGGCGCGGGCGGCCCGGACGCCGCGCAGCTCAATCATCTGGTCGCCTCGCGCGTCCTCGATGCCATTCAGCGCATCTCCGGGGTCGGCTCGGCGACGCTCTTCGGCTCCGACTTCGCGATGCGGATCTGGCTCAATCCCGACAAGCTGCATGCCTACGGTCTTTCCGCCGCCGATGCGCTCAACGCCGTGAGAGGACAGAACATCCAGATCGCTTCCGGCTCGGTCGGGGCGGCACCCGCGGTCGAGGGGCAGGGGACCACCGCCACGGTCACTACCCAGGGAGAGTTCAACTCGGTGCAGCAGTTCAGGAACATCCTGCTGCGCACCAATCCCAACGGCACCTCGGTGCACCTCGGTGATGTGGCGACGATCGGCCTCGGGATGCAGAACTACTCTTTCGCCACGAAGGTGAATGGAACCCCGGTTGCCGCGTTCGGCATCCAGGCGCTGCCGGACGCCAACGCATTGCAGGTGATGAAGTCCGTCAATGCCGAGATGGCGCGGCTGCAGCAGTCCTTCCCGCCGGGCGTCACATGGTTCACCCCGGTGGATTCGACGCTCTTCATCAATGCCGCCATCCATGACGTGATGTTCACGCTGCTCGAGGCGATCGGGCTCGTGTTCATCGTCATGCTGATTTTCCTGCAGAGCTTTCGCGCCACGATCATCCCGATGCTCGTCGTCCCGACCGCGCTCCTCGGCGCGGCAATCGGCGTGTATGCGCTCGGCTACTCGATCAATCAGCTGACCCTGTTTGCGATGGTGCTCGCCATCGGCATCGTCGTCGACGATGCCATCGTGGTCGTCGAGGCCGTCGATCGCATCATGCGCGAGGAGCACCTGCCGGCGAAGGAGGCCGCGCGCAAGGCAATGCGCCAGATCAGCGGCGCCATCGTGGCGATCACGCTGGTGCTCGCCGCGGTGTTCATCCCGAGCGCCATGCAGACCGGTAGTACCGGTGTCATCTATCGACAGTTCGCGCTCACCATCGCCCTCTCGATGCTGTTCTCGGCGTTCTTTGCGCTCTCCTGGACGCCCGCGCTCTGCGCCACCCTCCTGCGGCACGAGCACCTGAAGGCGAACTTCGTCTTCCGCTTGTTCAACAGGGCATTCGAGGGTACGCGCGCCGCCTACGTGCGGCGCGTGTTCCAGTCGGTCACGCACCTGCCGCGCTGGCTGGCCGGTTACGCGGTGCTGGTGGTCCTCGGCGTATTCCTGTTCGTGAAGCTCCCGGGCAGCTTCGTGCCGGAGGAGGACCAGAGCGAGGCGATCGCCAGCATCGAGCTGCCGGCTGGCGCGACGCTGCAGCGCACTGAGGACGTGCTGCTGCGGGTCTATCACATCCTCAGCGGCAATCACAGCGCCCACGATGTGTTCCAGGTGGCCGGCTCCGGATTCGCCGGCAACGCGGAGAACGCCGGCCGCGCCTACATTCACCTCATCCCCTGGGGCCAGCGCAAAGAAACCGCCGATGACTTCGTGAACTGGGCCAACACGGCCGTACAGCACCAGATCCACGATGCACAGGTGGTCGTCACCAACCGTCCGGCGATCCGCGGCCTGGGTCAGTTCGGCGGCTTCGACTTCTACCTGGAGGACCGCGGCGGCCTCGGCCGCGAGGCGCTGGCGCAGGCACAGGACAGCCTCATCGCACATGCCGCCAACGATCCGGTGCTGTCCGAGGTCCGTGTCAACGATCTGGCGCCGCAGCCGCAGCTGCTGCTCACCGTCGATCGCGTGCAGGCGCAGTCGATGGGCGTCTCCGTAACCGACGCGTATACGGCCCTGCAGCTCATGCTCGCGCCGGTGTTTGCCAATGACTTCATATACGATGGACGCGTGCTGCAGGTGCTGTTGCAAGCCGATGCCGCGTACCGCATGGGACCTGACGCCCTGCAGCACTACTACCTCGCCGGCTCCAACGGCACCATGATTCCGTTGTCGAATTTCGTCAGGACGAAGTGGGTCATCGCGCCGCCCTCGCTGACCCGCTACGACGGCTATCCTGCAGTGGAGGTCGTCGGCTCTGCAGCACCGGGGCACAGCTCCGGCCAGGCGATGAGCGAGATGGTGCATCTGGTCGGCACCTATCTGCCACACAGTTTCGGCTACGACTGGGCCGGCCAGTCGCTGCAGGAGCTGGTCTCCGCCGCGCAGGCGCCGGCGCTCTTCGCTCTCTCGATCCTGGTCGTGTACCTCGCGCTGGCAGCGCTCTACGAGAGCTGGAGCATTCCGGTCTCGGTGCTCTTCGCGGTGCCCGTGGGCCTCATCGGCAGTACGCTCGCGACCCTCGCCCGCGGGCTGCCCAATGATGTCTATTTCAAAGTGGGTCTCATCGCCATCATCGGGCTCACCGCAAAAAACGCCATCCTCATCGTCGAATTTGCGGTCACCGAGCAGCGCAACGGGCGGAGCCTCCACAACGCCGTATTGGAGGCTGCGAGACTGCGGTTCCGGCCCATCATCATGACCTCGTTTGCGTTCATTCTGGGTGTTTTCCCGATGGTCGTATCAACGGGCGCTGGCGCCAACGGTCGTCATGACATCGGGACTTGCGTGGTGGGCGGCATGTTCACCGCGGCAGTGCTGGGCGTGTTGCTGATCCCCGTGTGCTATGTCGCAGTGCGCCGGATGCTCGGCGATGTGTTGGACGAGCCCGGGCGCAGCGAGATCACTCCGCCGCCAGCCACCAACCCCTAGCGGATTCCGCTGCGCTCTTTCAGCCAGCCCGACGCCGGGCGGAGAATCTCTCGAGGCCCTTCCAGATCACGTAAGCCGGCACGCCCACCGCGGTGATGAGCAGCGTGAAACCGGTATCCCGCGGATTGGTGATGAGCGCGTTGCCCATCATGGCCAGTGCCGCGATGAGAAAGAGCGCCGGCACGACCGGGTAACCCCAGGCCCGATAGGCGCGCGGCAGGTCCGGGCGCTTGCGCCGCAGCACGTACACGCCCGCGACGGTTGCCGCATAGAAGGGCCAGACGCCGAGAATGTACCGGTCGGCGAGCTGCGCAAAGTTGTTCTGCAGCACGAACACGCAGCCGAGGCCAGCCGACAGCAGGATCGCAACCGAGGGCGTCTGAAACCGGGGCGACACGCGGGCAACGGCACCGAAAAAAAGGCCGCGATCAGCCATGCCGTAGATTATCCGCGAATCGGTCATCATCGAGCCGTTGAGCCCGCTGAAAGCGGACACCAGCACCAGCCCCGCGATCACCGCCGCACCGGCGCTACCAATCGACGGTATGCGCGCAGCCGCGCTTGCGGCGACGAGCGGGGAGCCCGCCATCTCTGAGGCTGACAGCGCGTGCCAGAACCCAAGGTTGAGTAGGACATACACCAGTACGACGCACGCGGTACCGAGAACGAGGCCGACGGGTAACGTGGTCTGCGGGCGCGAGACCTCCCCTCCCACCGAAGTGAGGTTCGACCAGCCGTCATACGTCCAGAGGACGGGGATCAGCGCGCTTGCGATCAGCGACAGACCGACACCGTGCGCGGCGGCCACCGGGGCGGGCAAGGATGCCGGAGCGCGCACCGCGGTGAACGCCAGTAGCGCCAACACCATGATCGCGATGAATTTCGCCGCGGTCGTGACATTCATGATGGCGGAGGCGCGCTTCAGGCCGATGTAGTTGATGACACCCATCAGCGCGATCGTGAGCGCCGCGACGTAGTGCACGCCCGCCGCCGAGATGGGCAGGAAGTACCCGAGATATTCGGCAAAAATGGTCGAGGTGGCGCCGAGAGCGGCGGGCGTCATGACCGTCAGACACGCCCAGCCATACAGAAACGCCGGCCACGGTCCGTAGCATTCGAGCAGATAGGCGAAGACGCCGCCCGACCGCGGTAAGGCGGCGCCGAGCTCGGCCGCCGAGAGAGCGCCACAGAGGCTGATGATCCCGCCGAGCACCCAGCAGAGCATCGCGGGGCCGGCCGCGTGCAGTTGCGCCGCCAGGGTCGCCGGAACCCGGAATATGCCGCTGCCGATCGTGATGCCGACGACGATGGCCGTCGCGCCCCACGGACCCAGCGAGCGCGGCATGCGCTCTCCCCAGCGATCGGCGGATGGATCAGGTCGGGGCTCGTCGAGGGGCGCGCGTGAGTCCATTAGTATTTTTTGAGTAACGCTTCGATGTCCGTGCGCTCCGCTTCGATCGCCTGGAAGAGCGGCACGTGCTTCCAGTCCGGGCCCCCATTGACGATCGCCGCAAAGGCCACCCAGCCGCCATTGCGCTTGCGAAGATAGCCGGCAATTCCGCAGACCGAGCGCGGGTTGTCCAAAGTACCCGTCTTCAGCGCGACACGATCCAGCCATGCCGCGCCGCCCTGGCGCAGGAATACGAAGGGCGCATCGCGCGGCACCACGAGTCCCCCATAGAAAGCCGGGAAGCGCCGCGGGTCATGATATTGATACGCCAGCAGGCGCACGAGATCGTTGGCGGACAGGCGATTGTCAGTGGTGAGGCCGCTGCCGCTGTAGATGGGCGGGGGGACGCGGGAGGCCGGCCGATCGCGGGCCTCTACGCGCTGGACGAAATCCGACAGCAGCTTGCCGGCTGCCGCCAGCGCCTGCGGCGGGTGATCATCGACGCTCGCGGCCATGTCCATGGTGAGCACGTCCGCTATGTAGTTGTTGGAGAACCGGAGCATCCGTCCGAGCTGCTCGCGCAGACTCAGCCCCTCGACGGTGGCCATTGAGTAGCTGCCGGCAGGCGGCCGGCTCGCGCGCACGACCACCGGCCCGTCGACCACGACGCCGATTTCCCGCAGGGTTTCCTTGAGCAGCAGGCCCGCGCCGAGCGCCGGATTGGACATGGAGCGGTACACCGTCTGGTCGTCGCCGAGCGGAATGTCACCGCCGACTTGCAGGACGTCGCCGCCGGCGGCGGTGGTGCGCCGCTCGATCCAGAATGTCTGCCTGTGCCCCCGTGCCACCGTCCGGATGAGGCCCTGCACTTCGACGGGAAGCTGCGTGACACCGCAACCGCGCACCTGCGCTGCCGTGCCCGGCGCCGTCGGCCGGACGACGATGCACCAGTTGCCGAAATCCACACCGATCGCGGCGAGTGGCGCGTTGTACGCCGAGTCACTGCGCTCGAGCGCGTGGCAACGATCCTGCGTCTCGCAGGTGACGACCCCGAAGGGGGCTGGATCGACGAAGAGGTCACCGCTCACGATCGTCACACCGGTGCCGCGCACCTGCGCGGCCAACTGCCACAACGACTGATCATCCAGCGATGGATCGCCGGCCCCTTCGAGAATGAGATCGCCCGTGACCCTGCTGTGGAGGATGGGCGCGTTCGCCAGCAGCCTCGTCTGGAACATCTTGTCGGCGGGCCACGTCTGCAGCGCCATGGCCGTCGTCGTGAGCTTGGTCAATGAGGCCGGCGTCAGGCGGCTCGTCGCGTTGAGCTCCTCGATGACGCTTCCGTCCTCGAGGTCTATGGCGGAGGCTGAGACCAGCGCGCCGCGTTGCTCGAGCGCGTGCAGCGCGCGCCACTGCGCGTGCGCCGGAAGGCCGGCTGAAGCAGCGGCAGCGAAAAGGAGCAGGGGAAGCGCTTTGCAGCGGGACGGCAATGAGCAGTGCGTCATCAGGCGGAAAATTATGGCATCCCCGCGCGGCTCACGCTCGCGTAACGTCACGGAAGGGTGAAGTGGAACGCCGCGCCCCGATCGGGCTCGCCCTGCGCCCAGATCCTGCCGCCGTGGCGCTCGATGATGCGGCGCACGATCGAGAGCCCGACTCCGGTGCCCTCGAATTCCTTCGCGCCGTGCAGGCGCTGAAAGATGCCGAAGAGCCGGTCTGCGCGCTGCGGATCGAAGCCGGCGCCATTGTCGCGAACCGAGTAGAGCCTGCCTTCGGCCCCCTCTGCACCCTCTATCGTAATGATCGCCTGCTCGCGGCGACGGGTGAATTTCAGCGCGTTGGCGAGGAGGTTGACCCAGACCTGGCGCAGCAGCGACGGGTCGGCCTGCGCGAGCGGAAGGCTTCCGATGCGGATCTCGAGATTGCGCGCGGTCTCGCCGGCGCGCAGCTCACCCACGACCTCCTGCACCAGGGCGCCCATGTCGACCGAGCGCTTCTGCAGGGGCTCACGGCCGAGCCGCGAGAGCCGCAGCAGATCCTCGATGAGCTCACCCATCCGCGTCGCCTGGCTCGAGATCGCCTCGATGTGCTGGCGCGCTTCTGCCGGAACGCTTGCGCCGAAGTCCTCCTGAATGACGTTCAGCAGGCCATCCATAGTGCGCAGCGGCGCGCGCAGGTCGTGCGACACGGAGTAGCTGAACGCTTCGAGCTCTCGGTTTGCTGCCTCCAGCTCCCGATTGGCCGTTTCCAGCTCGACGGTCCGCAGCGACAATCGTTCGAGGAGCGCTGCGTTCTCCCGCCGCAGCCGCAGCATCGCCTGCGTGCGCGCCAGTACCCGCAGGATCACCCGAAGGTCGAACGGCTTGAGGATGTAATCGAGTGCACCGGCTTTCATCGCCTCCACCGCCGTAGCGATGGTGCCGTGGCCGGTCATGACGATTCCCGCAAGGCCGGGATCGATCTCACGGGCGGCATTGAGGAAGGCGATGCCGTCCATGCCGGGCATGGTGAGGTCCGTCAGAACGATGTCGAATGGGCCCGAGCGCAGTGCCTCGAGCGCCGCCGAGGTGGCGGTGAAGCCCTTTATCGCGTAGCCCTCATCCTCGAGCGTGCGGCACAGCGCCTGCACCTGCGCCGCCTCGTCGTCCACCACCAACAGTCGGTTGATCGCCTCGCCGTCCATCGATCCTGTCCTCCACGGCCGAGCATACGCCAGAAGCGCCCGAGGCTCACCCGGGACGAGCATTGTCGCTCATGCTCGAGGCACGCCGATTGCGACCTTGCCTCCATCTGGACATTTTCGGGGGAGGTGCTGCTATGAAATCGGCAGCAGTCGTGCTGGCTGCGCTGCTTTGTACGTCTTGCGGCGGTGGCTCCTCAGAGCAGACAGGCTCATCGATGGCATCACCCCCATCAGCAGCTGCAGCCGCAACATCACCATCAGCCGGCAATCCCGCGCCCATGCCGCCGGCCTCCTCTGCGCCGGCTCCGTCAGCTCCCGCACCGCCGCCCCCGCAGGACCCGCCGGCTTCGCCCGCTCCGGCCTCGTACCGCATCGTCGAGGTCCCGCGCCTGGCTCCGACCGGCTCGATCACTGCGAGCGCGGTCAATGATCATGGAATCGTGGTCGGCAATCAGGAGACTTCGACCTCGCCGAGAGCGTGGATGTATGAGCAGAGCTCCGGCGCGCTCAACGAGCTCACCTTCGAGCCATCCGAGACCGGCGCTGCGGCAGGCGGCATCAGCAATACCGGAACGATCGCGGGCTATGAGATAGATGCCAACACGGCATCGATCCGGGCAGGCTTCTGGACTGCCGCGGGCGGCGCAATGCTGCTGACCGGCCAATATCAGGAGTTCACCCAGGCCCTCGCCGCCAACGACAGCGGCGCCATCATTGGCAACTTCGGTGAATCCGGCAGCATCTCCAGTCTGCCCCTCCTCTGGAGCGGGCCGGAATATGCGCAGACGGTGCTTCCGGGACTTCGCTGCGACCAATGCGATCCGATCATGATCTCCGCCAATGCCATCAACGACGCTGGCACCATCGTCGGCAGCAGCAACGCGAGCGTCTACAACGGCGGACAGTACGTGAGCGGTGGCATATATGCCGTCGAATGGCAGTCCGGCAACATCACCTCACTCGGTGCTTTGCAGGGAGCGAGCTACAGCGCCGCATTCGCGGTCGATGGCGGCGGCGACGTCGTTGGAAGCTCGAGAGTGGGTGTTGCCTCCGGAGCTCCTTCCCACGCCTTTCTCTATCGCCAGGGCGCCATGCTCGACCTGGGAACCCTGGACGGTGACACGGACAGCTCGGCGAATTCCATCAATGACGGCGGACAGATCGTCGGCCGGTCGGAAAACACGGCGGTGGATGACTCGGCCCGGGCCTTCCTCTACGAGAGCGGCCACATCTATGATCTCAACACCCTGATCGACCCGGCTGATCCGCTCGCCGGATCGGTGCGCCTGCAGGAAGCGGTCAGCATCAGCTCCAACGGGCTGATCGCGGCGAACGGCACGGATGACGCCGATCCGGGATGGCAGCGGGCCTTTCTGCTGATCCCTTCGCAATGACTCAGGAGCGCCAGGGAACCGGCTCGAGATCTTCTCTCAGGCAGTCCACGAACCGCCCGATCTTCGCCGTACGCCCGGCGCGCGAGCGCAGCAGGATGAGCACATCGGCTGCCGACAGGCGCCAGTCCGGCAGGATGCGTAGCAACTCTCCCGTGCGCAGACAGTCCGCGACATCCCATTCGGACCGGACTATCACCCCCCAGCCCGCCGAGTCCCCAGCCGCGCACCACGTCGCCATCGTTGCTCGAGATGACGGGCTTCACCCGGATCGTTGCCGTGCGTCCCTCTTTGACATGGGTGAAGCGCCATAACGTCACGTCTTCGTCGTTTTCCCGCAGGGCAATGCAGTTGTGCGCCGCGAGATCCTCCGGAGTGCGCGGCTCACCCCGGCCGGCAAGATAAGCGGGCGAGGCACAGGCCACCCGCTCATTCGGCGCGAGGCGCTTCGCTATCAGGAAAGGTGAGGTCCAACGGCTGACTGGAGCGGGCCACGTGAGCGGGATCATGCCGCTGCCGCAGGGAGGGTTCATCTACCTGCTCGACACCCTGACCGCACCGGACGATCTGTGGCGGCTGGATTTGCGCGGAACGGCCGCGCGGCTCACCGCAGTGAATGGCGCGCGGCTCGCCGGAATCAGCTGGCCGGTAGTGAGGCGCTTTGCGTTCCGGGGCGCCGGCGGCGATACGGTGTGGGCGTTCGGGGTGCGGCCGACGGATTCCGTCGGGGCGAGATCGCCGGTTGCGCTCTTCGTGTACGGCGGTCCGCAGGGAACGATGGGCGATGCCTGGTCCGATCGTGTGAATCTGGCGGCCTGGGCCGGGCGCGGCTATGCGGGGTTTCCGTCGATTTCTACGGCAGCATCGGCTATGGGCAGGCGTTCACCGATTCCATCAACAACGATTGGGGCGGCAAGCCGCTCACGGACCTCGAGCTCGGGTTGCAGGCCGCAATCCAACGCTTCTCATTCCTGAATGCGGAGGACGTCTGCGATTTTGGCGGCTCTTACGGCGGCTACATGATGAACTGGATCGAGGGCCATTGGCCGCACCGCTTCCGTTGTCTCATCCAGGACGACGGCATTTTCGACGTGCGGGCGATGGCGTACGAGACCGATGAGCTCTGGGCGGATCGGTGGGATCACGGCGGCAAACTTTATTTCCAAGCGCCGGCCGCCTATGAGAAATGGAATCCTGCCGATGCGGTCGCCGCCTGGAGCACTCCCCAGCTGGTGATCACCGGCGAGAAGGACGTCCGCTCGCCATCCACCCAGGCCGTCGCCGCATTTACCGCGCTGCAGCTGCCGGGCGTGCCCTCGCGCCTGCTGGTCTTTCCCGACGAGGATCACTGGGTACAGCACCCCGCCGACAGATTGCGGTGGTACGGCGAAGTATTCCGCTGGATGGACCAGGACCCGGCCGCCGTCGACGCGGCCGCCAATCGAAGAAGAGGTGAATTGGCGCCCCGCGTCGGAACCATCCGGGGCGTTGATTTATATCTGCAACGGATATAGCGTTGTGTCATGAGCAAGTTTGGTTCTGCACGACCGCTAACGCGCGCGGTCTTTGACACTCCCATATGCCTCGGCTCGCCGGAATTTGTGTTCCGGCGGGGTCAGCTTGGCTCTGACGGCCGTTCGGACCGTCGGAGCGGCGGATGAACTATGTGGTGGGGTGGATTGTCGTCTCCCTGGTTTTGGGGATCGTCATCAGCCGTGTGATGATTCACTTGCTTGGACATCAACCAAGTCGTCCGCAGGATCGCCGAGGCGCTTTCAGATTGCTCGCGACCCTGGGTCAGAGGAACCTCTTCACGGACATAGTGCAAGGCATCATCACCGGTTGCGTGCTCGCTTTCATCACGTTCAAATTCATCGCCCACGCTTATGTCGCCAGGGTCGACGGGTGGACCACGATGTTCGGATGCGGCGAGCCCAGCAACAGCATTCTTCTACGCGGGGCATGTGCCAGTGAATTCCCTGGCCCAATAAACGTGTCGCAAGAAGCCTTCTATTGGACGACAAAGGTAGATGGCGCAGGCAAAAAGCTCTCTGGAAGGCACGACTACATTTTGCATTTTCCGCCGGGGGGCCTGCCGCCCAACAACGCTTTCTGGTCGCTAACGATGGCTGATGCTCACCAAGGCTTTGTGCCGAACCCGATCAATCGATACAGCGTCAGCGATCGCACCGGCCTTGTGCAAAACGCCGACGGTTCTGTCGATATTTACATCCAGCATACCGCGCCGGCAGACCATAAATCCAATTGGCTACCCGCGCCCTCGGGCGCGTTCATTCTCTGGCTGCGCGCGTATCTTCCCGGTCAATCTGTTCTTGATGGCACATACAAGGTGCCACCGGTCGTTGAAGCACGATGATATCACCCATAAAGCACAAGCATCTCATCACGTTTGGCTCGGCCACGTTTGTGACGTGGGCGGTCGGCACGTTCCTTCTCATCTACTTCTGGCCGCACCTCACCTACAACCACTTTAGAAGGGCGATCGTCGAGCAAGGGTTCGGCGACGGTCCGGTCCCGATCAACACGCTCTATACGGAATCTCAAAGGCTTTTTGGAGATCCTTTTCGCACATCGCTACCGCCTGGAAGCTCGAACTTGATGACCGTTGGCGTGAACCACGACACGCTCCTTACGGTAGGCGTCCTGAACCTCAGTAAGGGACCGCAGGTTTTGCATGTACCGGACTTCGCCGGGCGCTATTACAGCGTGCAGTTCACCGACCCGTTTAACGTTGACTTTGCTTATGTCGGCGCGCGCGCCACCGGGACGCATACGGGCGATTACCTTCTAACGGGGCCGGGTTGGCAGGGACCGGTGCCGCAAGGAATGAGGCGGATATCCTCCTCGAATAATTCGGTCCTCGTAATCGGCCGCATCCTCGTCTACAACGATAGCGACCTGCCGACCGCTTATCATCTCGCAAAACAGATACAGCTCACGCCGCTAGAGTGAGGGCCGGCAATAAGGTTCGTCACGCGGGGAAGTCATTCTCGAAGTATCGGAGTCCAGACTGCTGTGGCGGTTCGAAATGAAGACGCTGCCGAATCTTGACTATATCCGCAACGGATATATCATTGTACAGATAGGCCAACGAGTTCAGCCCCCAATAGCGCCCAAACTAGAAAAGCGGGGCCGGGCAAGACTCGATACGAGGCTGATGCAAGGACTTTGAAATGGATAGAGAAGCAGCTATCGTGGTTTCCGTGGTGACGATGGTGGCTATCATCGTTGGCGTAGATTTCGCGTTCCTGCAAACCAACTTCTGGGGGCGGTTGATGGCAAATATCGGCATTGTTTTGGTGTTTTTGGCCGTCTATTTCGCATTTCTCAGGCATCTATAAGCCCCCTACGCTTAACGGATTGGCTAAGCTCCCAAGTCAAGTGAACTCCCATCATTCCGAAAAACTGAAACTGAAATCCACAGCAGGCGCCATGGCCTTGACCAGCGCCGCGATGGTCCCTGTGACCGAGATGGCGGTGACGTTGACTATAACCGTGACGGATATATCGTGCGGCCTGTGAGCCACGGCGGCCCCGCGGGCCCGCTTACGCCGGCGGTCTTCCATATCCTCCTGGCCCTGCATGGCCGGGAGCGCCACGGCTACGACATCATGCAGCAGGTCAAGGAGGACTCTCAAGGCGCAGTGAAGATGGGTCCAGGTACGCTCTATGGATCGCTCGATCGAATGATCGAGGCAGGTTTGGTCGTCAAGAGCGACACCAACGATCCGCGCCGAATCTACTACAAACTCACCGCACTCGGGCGGACCACGGTGCAAGTGGAAAGCGGCCGACTGTCGGCCGTGGCTGCCACAGCCCGTCGGCAGTTAAAGGCAACATAGCTCCATGGCGCGCACCGAGCAGAGAGCGCCTCGGTCCATGGCAATCTACGGATTGCTTCTGAACCTCTACCCGCGCCCGTATTTGCAGCAACACCGAGCAGAGATGCTGCAGAATTTCCAGGACCTCGAACAAGCATCACCATCCAAAGCGAAGCTCTGGCTGTTTCTTGCGAACGACCTCGCCATCAGCCTTCGGTCTCAATTCATCAAAACGGTTTGGGGACAGACCGTAATCGTCATTTTGGTTCTTTCCATTCTTCTGGTGTATGCCGGTTGCCATGCCGTTGCGCGAGAACCCATTGAGAGTTTCTGTTTCGGCTACATCCTCGGATGGTTCGGCAGGCAGTGGCAAGTCTCCGTCAGTGATAGATCGACCTGGATCAGCTCGTTGCCGACGCGGGCGACGTTCATCGTAGGCGTAATTGTCTTTGCGATCGCCGCATGGCGAGCCGGCTCTGGTTCACAAAGCCACTTCATCTGGGCTTTTTGCTACGGGCTTCTACTCGCGTGGTTCGCTGGATGGATTGGAAGTCGCCAGCAAAATCGCTCATCGGCTGGCAGTGGACCACCACACTCAGATCGTTGACAGTCGGCGCGAGCTCCCTAGCAACGGGAGTGCGCTTTGAGAATTGAATTGAGGCACATGCGTTATGCAATTGCGGCTGCCGACTCCCGCAGCCTGCGCCGTGCTGCGGAGCCGCTCCATCTCAAGCAGTCAACCTTAAGCCGCCGCGTGCGCGAGCTGGAAGAAGAGTTGGGCGTGCTGCTGCTCGACTACAGCCAGCGCTATCCCGGCGTCGATCTCTGCATCGTTCGCCGGGCGACCTGCCGAAAGTCGTTCAGCACGAGGTCAATGGCGAGACGATCAAAAGCCTGGTCGGCGCGGGCCTCGGCGTCAGCATCACCTGCGATGCCTATCTCGGCGTCCACTATGCGGGCGTCACGACCGGGGGCGATGGGCCGTGGCGGCTCGGCTACATGGCGCATTGGGCGGCCTTCAACAACGCGCCCCAATGATTGTCGACCTCGTCCTCAAGGCCCGCATAACCTTCAGGATCGGCGCCAGGCTGGGGATCGCGGCTGGCGCTCCGACGACGCGCACCGCGGTGCTGGCGAACAGCTTGCTGATCCGCGCGCTTTCCCGTTCCTCGGCGAGTTGCTGCTGCACGGGATCGACGGTCGGTGTCGCCGGAGGTTTGCTCTCCGGCTTTCAGAACGGGCCGTCCCAGATCGCCCGGCAGCGGCGCGCCAAGTTGAGGGACGTGGGTGTAATCCCGCGGCATGCTCACAAGGCCGTCGGGCGCGGTGGCAGGATCTGCATGGGGAAGCTTAAGATCAATCTCAGCCAGGCGTTCGCTGGCCAGAAGGTCGGCGTCAAGCAGATCGAGGCAGGATCTGCTGGTGAGCTTTATGCAGTACCACCTAGGGTTTTTTGATCACCAAATGGCGCGCCCGGAGAGATTCGAACTCCCGACCTCATGGTTCGTAGCCATGCGCTCTATCCAACTGAGCTACGGGCGCGCCGTGGGATACTCTGCGCACGCAGAGCCCTTTATGATAGCACATGCACCCGCACAGCTCCACCTCGGGACCGGCGCGACCCGCTCCCTTCGCCCGCAATCTGTTCTGGTCTGACCGCCTGCAAATTGTATCTGTTATCGCGCATGGGCATCGTTCACGCTATTGACCCATGGCTTATCGGGCAATCGGTTTCGCGCAGAAATTCGAGCTGATCACGGAGAAGTGGCAGCCCAAGGTCGTTGCGCAGATGAACGACTACCAGTTCAAGCTCGTGCGCATCGAAGGCGATTTCATCTGGCATAACCACGAAGAGACGGATGAGACCTTCATCGTTCTCGACGGGACCTTGCGAATCGACTTCGAGGATGGAGCAGTACGGCTGCGCGCCGGGGAGATGTTTGTCGTACCGAAAGGCGTGAGACACAAGCCCTGCGCGGAGGGAGAGGTGAAGCTCCTTTTGATAGAGCCGCAAGGCCTCGTGAATACCGGAGCCGAGGGCGGCGAGCGCACGGCGCCCAATGATGTCTGGATCTGAAGGTGTGTCTTGCCCGTCCATCGCGTCGGTTCCTACACCATCTCCGATGAGCGCAACCGCCTCGATCTGCACGCAATACACGCGTACTTGAGTCGGTCGTATTGGTCGCCAGGCGTCCCGTTCGAGGTGGTCGAGCGTGCGGTCGGCGGCTCGCTGTGCATAGGCGCCTATGATGCCGGCGGAGCGCAGGTCGGTCTCGCCCGATTCGTTTCCGACTATGCGACGTTCTGCTACGTCTGCGACGTCTACGTGCTCGAGGACCATCGGGGCCGAGGTCTATCGAAGGCCCTGCTCCAGATGGCCTTCGAGCATCCCTTGCTTCAAGGTCTTCGCCGCTGGAGTCTGGTGACCGACGACGCGCACGGCCTGTACCGCCAATTCGGCTTCGTGCCCGTCGCGCACCCCGAGCGGCACATGGAGCTTCGGAAGCCCGATATCTATCGGGCCAGATGAGCGCGCGGCCGGGAAGGACTCACCAGGTCGGGGTCGAGTGCGCGGCCGGCTGCAACTGCCGCTGCTCCTCCCGTCGCCGCTCCTTCTCCTCGCGCTGTTTCTTTTTCGCGAGGTGGTGGCCGACGACGCAGCCGGCTACCGCGCCCATCACGGCGTGATGGCGCGCGACGTGGCCCGCAACGGCGCCTACGGCGGCACCCTTCAGGCAGCCTTTCGCCTCGGCACCGTTCGATGCGCCGAGCAGGAGCAGCGCGGCCACGGGGACCGCAACCCATTGTTTCGATGGAGTCCAGGACATCTCGAATTCCTCGTCAGCGAATAGTACTCGAGTAGCGGTGCCAGCAGGCCACCGTGGTGTCGGCGACACCGCTCATGCGCCAGAACACGGAGACACGCGAAAAGTTACTGCGGCGGCCTGGGCCCCGCATTCGCGGCTCACCCGCCGCTCGCGGCCGGATCCAGCGAATGCGCGGCGCCCCGCAGGGGCCCAAAGCGACCTCCCCGGCAGGCATGCTGCAATGGGCCGCGCCTGTCACAGACGGCGCCCCCCGCCCGTCTATAGTGAGGGAGTGGCTATCCGAAGGGTGTTCCGATCGTGAGCCCGATTCAGGATCGCTCCGGGGAATTCGAGCGCCATCGGCCGCGGCTGTTCGGCATCGCCTACCGCATGCTCAGCTCGCGCGTCGATGCTGAGGATGTGCTGCAGGATGCCTACCTGCGCTGGCATCGCGGGGCATCGGACGAGCTGCGATCACCCGAGGCCTGGCTCGTGACCACCGTGACGCGGCTGTGCATCGACCGGCTGCGCGCCGCGCGCGCAGAGCGCGAGCACTATGTCGGGCCCTGGCTTCCCGAGCCCCTGATCGGCGAATCCGCGCCCGCCGCGGACGCGCAGGCCGAGCTGTCATCCAGCCTTTCCATCGCATTCCTGGTGGTGCTCGAGCAGCTCAGCCCGGATGAGCGCGCCGCATTCCTCCTGCACGAGGTGTTCGACACCGACTACCCCGAGATCGCCCAGATACTCGGCAAGAGCGAGGCTGCGTGCCGCCAGATGGTGAGCCGCGCCCGTAAGCGCGTGCGCGATCAGCGGCCCCGCGCCGAAGTGACTGAAGCGGCTCGCCGCTCGGTCCTCGAGCGCTTCGTGCATGCGATCCAAACACAGGATAAAGCCGCGCTGCTCAAGCTCGTGGCCGAGGGTGCGAGCTGGACTTCGGACGGCGGCGGCCGGGCTCGAGCCGCGCTCAAAGTGATCCGGGGGCGGGAACGGGTCGTGCGCTTTGCGCTCGGCGCCGTGGGACGCCACCTGGATCGACTCACGTTCGAGATGACGGCGGTGAACGGCGAGCCGGCGCTTGCGCTGCGGGCCGGAGACACGCTGTTTTCGGTCATTACCGTGCGCACCGACGGCGTGCGGATACTCGATGTCTTCACGGTTCTGAACCCGAGCAAGCTCGGCACGCAGGCAGTCGTTGCGGGCGATTGAGCGTTCCTGTCACAAACAGGCGCTTTTCGCCGTCTATGGAACAGACATCCCGTCCACCAAGGAGACCGACATGAAACCCCGCATCGAATTCCGGAACGCCAACCCCAAGGTGATGCAGCTCCTGTTGGCGATCGAAGCCTACCTGCACGCCACGAAACTCGAGCCCCGCCTGCTGCACCTCATCAAGACGCGCGCCTCGCAGATCAACGGCTGCGCCCATTGCCTGGATATGCATACCAAGGATGCGCGTGCCGAGGGCGAGTCCGAGCAGCGCCTCTACACGCTCGATGCCTGGCGCGAAACGCCGTTCTTCGACGAGCGCGAGCGGGCAGCGCTCGAGTGGACCGAGGCGGTGACGCTGGTCACGGCCGGTCACGTGCCGGATGAGGTGTACGAGCGTGTCAAGCCGCATTTCACCGAGGAGGAGCTGGTCGACCTCACGCTGGCGATTACCAACATCAACGCGTGGAATCGTCTCAACATCGCACTGCGGACGGTTGCCGGGAATTATCATCCGGGTATGTACAAAACCCTCATTGCGGGGGCGCACGCCAAGCAATGACGCAGCGGCTGAAAGGCCTCGGGACTTTCTCGTCTACGGCGACCGGACTCCCGGCAGCGGCAGGTACCGTGGAGGAACGGGCGTCGACTGTACGATGGACGTCGTGGTCTGTCCGTAGGCGAGAAACTGATCGAGGACCACATCGAGCTTGTCGAGCGACTCGAGGTACACCTTGAGGATGAAGCAATCCTCACCGGTGATCCGGTGACATTCCACGACTTGAGGTAGAGACGCCGCCAGCTCGATGATCTTCGGGAGCTTGCCGAACGTCGGACGCACGCGCACGTAGGCCGCGAGAGGGTAGCCGAGTGCCGCCGGATCGACCTCGAGCCGGCAGCCACCGGTGACTCCCGCCTCCTGCAAGCGATCCATCCGCTCACGAGTGGCGGGAGCTGACATCCCCACGCGCCGCGCCAGCTCCGAAACCGTGATGCGCGGGTTCTCCATGAGCAGGCCGAGGATCCTCACGTTGAGCTCATCCTGGAGCAGATGCGCAACTTGAAGGCCTAATCGGCGATCTACCTTTACATTGACGCGCTTTCTCGCTATTGACATTAGTGTTCCCATTATAAATGCGGGTTTGGGATGCGATTATGCTCCCCCTATGAAGCCCGCACCAGCGCCCTCGATCCGCTTCCCCTCATCCCCGGCGGTATCCCGCCCCACCGAGCGCATTCCGCCCCTCGCCTTCTTCCTGACCAGCGCGGTATTCCACTACCTTGGCCCTGCCTTCGCGGTTTTGCTGTTTGCGCGCGTCGCGCCACTCGGAGTGGCGTGGTTGCGGATCGCGAGCGCTGCCGTGGTGTTCGCGGCGTGGCGCCGGCCGTGGCGCTACTACCGCGGGCTGAGCTCCGTTGCCCGGCGGAGCGTGCTGATGTTGGGAGGCGTGCTCGCGCTGATGAACATATGCTTCTATCTGGCCATCGACCGGGTTCCGCTCGGCACGGTCGGTGCGATCGAGTTCGTCGGCCCGATCGGGCTCGCTGCATTCGGCGCGCGCAGCGCGCGAAACATCGGGGCGCTGGCCCTCGCAGTCGCCGGTGTCTACCTGCTCGCCGACGTCCGTTTTTCCGGTCAGCCGGTGGGATTCCTCTTTGCCTTCGCGAACTGCGCCCTGTTCGTTCTCTACATCATCCTCGGCCATCGCCTCGCCGCCGACGGCGGCGCCGCGGGAATCGACCGTCTGGGCGTTGCGATGCTCGTATCCATGATCGTCGCCTTCCCGATCGGGATACGTGATGCTCTGCCGGCCTTCCAGAGCCCAACGCTGCTCGCGGCGGGCATCGGCGTCGGCATCTGCTCCTCCGTGATTCCATACGTCTGCGACCAGCTCGCCATGGCTCGCCTGCCGCGCGCCACGTTTGCGCTTCTCCTCTCGCTTCTGCCGGCAATGGCGAGTCTGATCGGCGCGCTGGTGCTCCATCAGATTCCGGGTATCACCGAGCTCACCGGCATCGGGCTCGTCATCGGCGGCGTGCTGTTACACCGGACGCGAGCTGCCTGACGCTCACGTACCTGCGGCCGGCAGCGTGCTCGCGCGCGAGCGCGCCCGCCTACTATTGCCTGCTTGCGGCGGGTGTCAGCTCGGCGTCGCCATAACTGCCGTGCAGCCGCCCATCCCGGGCAAAATCGCGGAGCATGCGGAAATAGCCCGGCGCAGTTTTGGTCGAGACTCGCGAGCCGTCCGGGCCGGTCTCGAACAACTTGATGCCGTGCTCCGCCTTGGGGTAGTAGGCGATGGTGAAGGGGCGCCGCTGCGCGATGAGTGAATCCAGACGGCGGCGGGTCTCGGCGCTCGGGGCCTGATAATCCTCACCGCCCAGCACCCATAGCTGCGGGACCTCGTCCGCCCTCAGCGTCGGCATCGGATCGTAGTTGAAGGGTGTGTGCCAGTCGAACTTCGGACCCATCGCCCGCAGCTCCGCCTTGGAACGCGGCAACACGAGGAATATGAAGTCGCCCTGCATGTCCTTGAACCAAGGTTTGTTCCGATAACGGGACCGCACGGCGTCGAACTCGTCGATGCCGCTCTTGAAGTCACTGACGAACACGGCCTCGGCTGCCCTCGCGACCGTCAGGGCATCGGCGATGTCCCTGGCGGAATAGCCCTTTTCGCCGAGTTGCAGCGCTACTGCCTCCTGATCCTCGGCGATCACGCTGACCGCCAGTCCGTAGGCGACGATGACGAAGTCGACCGGGGCGCGGTTGGCGGCAATGGGCGCTACCCATCCGCCCTGGCTCGTGCCGTGATAGCCGATGCGGCTCAGGCGAGCGCCCGCCAGACGCCGCGCCTCTTTCACCGCTGCAACTGCGTCGTCAGCCAGAAGACTGAAGTCCTGCGTGTAGGTGCCTCCGGATCTGCCCGTGCCTCGCTTGTCATAGACGAACATGCCGACGCCTTCCGCGGGCAGTATGCGCTGCAAGGCCCAATCATCGACCGCCGAGCTGTTCTCCGACCCGTGCACGAACACGATGACCGCGACCCTGCCCGTGTCCCGGGGCAGAGTCAGGCGGCCGGCGAGCGTGGTGCCGTGACTCTTGAACGTCGCATTCTTCACGGTGAATGCGATCCGCGTGCCGGAAACCCCAGCGAAGTCGATGCGGCCCGCGCCGCACCCCGAGAAAGAGACAGTGTTGCCGTCGGCGCGTCCGGTCGCGCCCAGAGTGCTCTTCCACTCTCCAGTCGCACTCCTGTGCAGTACGCCAGTCTCGCCATCGAATTGCAGCCACTCCAGCGTATGGTCATCGTCAGCCGAAATGTCGACCACCTTTCCATCGGCCAGCCGATAGCTGCCTACTCGGCAGTCCTGCGCCTCGCGTGCATGCACTGCGGGGATTGCCGCGAGTAAGGCGCACAGCGCGGCAGCGGCTACAGTGCCTGGGAGCAAAGACCTCGACATTGGAGCGCCCTCACCTTGACAGGCCTCTTTTTTAGCGCGCAACCCGCACAGCGTCTTGGACGGATTCAAGGTCAGCCAGCGGAGCTGCAATGAGCAGGCGATCAGGGGCGATGCTTCAAGGACGCGTTGAGTGCCGTGGCGAGCGCCGCCTCGCCGCTGACCAGGTCGTGCCACGCGAATTCCAGTCCCTTGCGATGTCCTTTGAGCACGAGCTTGAAACGCTCGGGCTCGATCGTGAGCACATACGGCTTCTGATCGATCAATAGTTCCCGCTTGAGCGGCTTGTCGAGCTTCGTCATCGTCAGTTACCTCGGCATTCGAGAGTGGATGTTACAGGTACGCCACCTGACGTAGGATTTGAAGGCATACGGTGATTGAGCCATCCTTCGGCACAGACAATCACGAACGTTCCTCTAGAGGGGAGAACCATGTCGAAATCCCGGCGCGAATTTTTGGCGTCGTCAGCGGCGTTGCTCGCAGCGAGCGCCGGTGCTTCGCAAGGTGCCACCAAGCGCATTGCCAAGCGTGGGGCACCGGAGGGTAGCCTGCCGTCCGGCTCACCACCAGTATTCGGGACTGCGAATGGCGTCGGGCCGGAAGTGACGGCTGCCACTTTCGCGGAGGCAGAAAAATTGATGCAGGTGCGGATGAGCGCCAAGGACCGCGCGGAAGCTGCAGAGAACTGGCGCGTCAGCATGGCGCCGCTCTACGAGCGGCGCACGGGTCCACGCAGAGTCGATCTCGACCCAGGTCTCGCACCCTACTCCCGATGGAATCCCGTGCTTTCCGGACCCAGTCCGGCGTCCCGGCCGGCTCAGTTCGTCGGCAGCGGACGGGACCCCGGGCCCCTGCCTTCCAGCGATGCCGACATTGCTTTTGCGCCGCTGTGGAAGCTCGCCCGGTGGGTGCAGTCGCGGCAACTGCAATCCGAGCGGTTGACCGGGATCTATTTACAGCGCATTCACACCTGGGACGCGCGTCTGAAGTGCGTGATCACCCTCACCCGCGACCTTGCCCTGAAGCAGGCCAGACAAGCGGACCGGGAGATCGCGGCAGGCCGGTACCGTGGCCCGCTGCACGGCATCCCCTGGGGAGGCAAGGATCTCCTGGATACGGCCGGTATCCGCACCACCTATGGCGCGGAGCCTTTCAGGGATCGCGTGCCGGCGAAGGATGCAGCCGTCGTACAGCGACTGCACGAGGCCGGGGCGGTGCTCATCGCCAAGTTGAGCCTCGGTGCGCTGGCGCTGAACGATGTCTGGTTCGGCGGCCAGACCATGAACCCCTGGCTCCTCGAGGAAGGCTCGGGCGGCTCCAGTGCCGGCCCCGGTGCCGCGACTGCAGCCGGCCTGGTCGGCTTCTCGATCGGCAGCGAGACCGAGGGGAGCATCGTCGATCCAAGTACCCGCTGTGGTGTTTGTGGTCTGCGACCTACCTTCGGACGAGTGCCTCGGACTGGAGCGATGACGTTGTGCTGGTCGCTCGACAAGCTGGGTCCGATCGCGCGCAGCGTCGAAGACACCCTGCTCGTCCTGCAGGCGATCTCGGGGCCGGATGCAGGTGACCTCTCCAGCGTGCCGAGCACCCTCGATTTCGATGCGCGTGCCGAAATCAGGGGATTGCGGGTCGGGTATTTCCCCCGCTGGCAGCGCGAGGCGACGGATGTCGATCGGCACGCCGTGCAGCAACTCAGGCCGCTCGGCCTCGAGCCGGTGGAGGTAGAGCTGCCGGACTGGCCCTACGACTCGCTGAACGCGATCCTGTTCGCGGAGGCTGGCGCGGCGTTCGAAGAGCTCACACTCAGCGGCAAGGTGGACCAGATGCGAATGCAGACGCCCGATGCCTGGCCCAACTCGTTCCGCCAGGCCCGTTTCGTGTCGGCCGTCGATTTCGTGCAAGCCGATCGCTTCCGGCGCGCGGTGGCGCAGGAGATGGAGAAACTCTTCGCGAAGGTCGATCTGTTGCTCGTACCCTCATTGCGTGACGAAATGCTGACGATCGGCAATTTCACCGGCTACCCGTCGCTGACCCTGCGCGCGGGTTTCATGTCCGTCAGTCAGGCCCGCAGCGACTGGGCGCCGGACCCGCACCGCCCACTGCCGCGCTTCGATCCGCCGCGGCGCGTACCACAGAGCGTCACTCTGGTGGGGCGTCTGTTCGATGAGGGCACGATCGGCCGCGTCGGACTTGCCCTGGAGCAGGCGCTCGCGGTGGAAGACGAGCGTCCTCCGGGGTTTGGCTGAAGTGGGCCAGCCTGTTACCCGAGTCCTTTCTCGACTTTGAAGCTCATCCCGCCGTTCCACAGGATCTGACGACCGATCTCGGCGAGAGCCGGGATCGGATCGTCGATCCTCAGTACGGGATTGCCATCGAGCGGGCCGACCTTGCAGGCGAAGCGCACCATGCCATACGGGATCAGGAGCTCCGGCTCGCTCAGCTCGCCGGCGTAGAGCACAATCTCGCCCGGTCTCGGCTCACGCGTCGCATTCTCGCGCGGCAACCGCACGCCGGGGGGCCATGAATCACCGAGAGGCGACCAAAGCGCCTCCCCGCTCCAGCGGGCGTGTATGGCCGTGGCGCGATAGGGCAGCATGCTCATCAGGCGCGCGCAGGAGTGCGGCGCCAGATCCTCGCGAAGCGTGGCGGTGAATCGGGTGCTGCCTATCTCCAGGTCCAACACTGTGGCTTGCAAAGGCATCGAGTCATCCCCGGTCGTAACAGGACCCGACCTTAGCCGGGCTCCCGGGGCGCCGTATTGGATGGATTCAAGGCAAGGGAATATGCTCGCAAGCAGGATGGGCATGCCGATTGCTGAATTGGGGCACGTTGGCACCCGCCCTCAGGCGGTCAGCTCTACGGGGCCGTCACGTGAACCATCCCGACGTCGAGACCTCTTCCGCCGGCTATGCGCGGCGGTTTTCCGGGCGCGCAGGGCGCTACCTTCTCGAGGTCCAGAAAAACGCCCTGATTCGCACTCTGCGCGATTGCCCGCCCGGCCGCGTATTGGATGTCGGCGGCGCCCACGGGCAACTCGTGGATCCTTTGCGATCCCTGGGATGGTCCGTCACCGTCGCCGGAAGCAGCGAGGAATGCGGCCATAACCTCCGCATCCTGCACGGGAAGCGCGACTGCCAGTTCATCTGTTCCGACATCCTCCACCTTCCCTTTCCGGATGCCAGTTTCGAGCTCGTGACCTCCGTGCGCCTGCTGTCGCACATGGAGGACTGGCAGCGATTTCTGGGGGAGCTCTGTCGCGTCTCGGCGCGATGGGTGGTCGTCGATTATCCGAGCACCTCCGGCATCAACGCGCTGACACCTCTGCTATTCGAGGTGAAGAAGAGACTGGAGGGTAATACTCGCACCTACCGCAGTTTCTCCGCCCGGGAGCTGAACCAGGTCCTGCTGTCGCATGGCTACAGAGTGGGCGCCGTATCGAAACAGTTCGTGCTGCCCATGGCCCTGCACCGCGTTTGCGGCTCGGCGGCACCCCTGCGGGTGGCGGAGTCTGCAAGCCGCGCCATCGGGCTGACCGCAGTGGCCGGCTCTCCCGTGCTGATGCGCGCGGACCGGGTTGCCGCTGCCCCGCACAAGGAACCGCCGGTCCTGCTCGCGCGGCGGCCAGGCACCCTGCGCGGCGGTGTACCCGATCCGAACGGGCTGCCATCCGGTAGAGCCGGACGGTCCCGTAGTGAGCTCGCACCCGCCGACGCCGCGCGCGAGGATTGAGTATGATTCGTGCGCTGGCGTATCCACGCACGACGTTGGACCTGATCGGGGGATGTATGAGCGAGCAGAGTGAGGAGAAGGCGCTTGAGGAGGGACACGAGTGCGCCATGTCTGCGCTGACGGCGCAACGGAAAAAGATCGCCTCGTTGGGGCCCGGGGATCGGCTGCACTGGTGGCTGGGGTTCCTGGCTGCAGCGATGGGCGCCGCTCTTGCCAGCGTAGGAGAGCCCGCATTGCGCGTGCTGCACTCTGCCCTCGGAGACGATGAAGATCCGACGATGGCAGCCCAGCGTACCCGAAGAACCTACATCAGGGGCGTTGCGACCCGCAACAAGAAGAAAGCATGAGTGTGCCTGTCAGGATCAGGGGTGACGATCCTCCCGTTTGAGCCAGGGATCCGGTAGATGGCACCCGGGAAGCCCGCCTCCGTCAGTCCGTAGCGCTCTCCAATGCCGCGATGAGAGGACAGCGCACCTTCCCCGTGTTGCTGCTGCATTTCCTGATCAGTCTCGCCAAGGCACTTTCCATCGTGGTCAGCTGAGCGATCCGCTCGCGCACCGCCGCCAGCTTCTGCCCGGCGATCTCTTCCACCTCGTGGCAACGCAGACCATCCTCCAGGGACAGCAGCTCCCCAACCTCTTCCAGACTGAATCCCAGCTGCTGCGCCCGCTTGATGAAACGGAGCCGCTGCACGTGCTCCGGCGCGTAGCTGCGAATGCCGCCCAAAGGTTTCACCGGCTCGGGCACGAGCCCGCGCCGCTGGTAATAGCGGACGGTTTCCACATTCACCCCGGCCCGTCGGGCCAGAGTACCGATGGTGCATCGCGCGGCCATATTGACTCCGTAGTCGACTACGGGCCTAAGGTTACGCCCGCACGAGATATCGCGACAGACTCCTTGGGTGACGCCGAACATGCGGAGGACAGCGGTGAGTAACAAACCCAAGATTCTTGGTGTCACTGGCGGGGCCGTGGCCCTGAGCGGGTTGGCGCTCGCTTTGGGCGCCTGTTGCGTCGCACCCTGGGCCGTGGGCCTGCTCGGCGTGAGCGGCGCCGTGATGCTCGCCAGGCTCGCCGGCCTGCAGTCGGCACTCGTGGCGCTGACGGTGGTGCTCACCGGGCTGGGCTTCTGGTACGCCTATCGCAAGCCGTCCGGCCCACAGAGCGAGGCCTGTCCGGTGGACGATCGCAGGGGCTTGCGGATCGCGCTGTGGATCGGCGCATGGGTCGTGGTTTGTATCGATGTGGCGTCCTACGTGCCGCGTCTGGCATCGTTCTGGTAATGCAGACGTGATGTCGCGGCCCGGGTTTCTGCTCGTGATGATGGTAGTCATCACCACGCTCTGTCTCACAGGATGCGGTCATGGCCGCGACGCGACTGCCGCCGACATCCATTACGCCGCACTCGACGCCGACGCGCAGCCGCTGCGCGAAGACTTCAATCGCGATCGGGGCAACGTAAGGCTCGTATTCCTCGTGGACCCCATCTGTCCGGGTTGCCTTCGCGGATTGGCCGACATGGGTGACGATCTCATCTCCAAGCTGGCCGCTGGCGCGCCGGTAAAAGTGTACGTCGTGTTCGAGCCTGTCATTGGCGGCCGGGCCAAGGACATTCCGGCCGCGGCGGCGCTACTCCGATCGTCGGCACCCAGGCTCTACTGGAATCCGACTGGCGATTTCGGTGAGAAGATGTCGCACGCGCTCAATTATTGGAATGGCCACCGCTGGGTGTACGCGTGGGATACGTGGCTCATCTACGGACCCGACGCCACCTGGAGCGGCGCGACACCATCCGAGCCCGCTTTTTTGATGCATCAGCTCGGAGGTTTGCCGCACACCGCGCAGTTTCCGCACCTCGACGCCCGGACCTTCGCTGCCAAAGTGCACACGATGGTGGACGGGCTCGGTCGACCCGCGGCTCCCCGATGACGGCACATACCCCCGCCAGCATCCCAGTGACGAAATCGGAGCTGACCTGCCCATTCTGCGCGGCGCTCCACAGGGAGACGATGCCGACCGACGCCTGCATCTACTTCTTCGAATGTCTCGCGTGCGGCTACCTGCTCAGACCCAAGCCGGGCGATTGCTGCGTGTTCTGCTCCTACGGCTCGTTGCCGTGCCCGCCCGTTCAGCTGGCACGGGCCGCAGGTGATCCGGCTTGTTGTGGGTGATCCCGAAATGACGATCGAGCACCGAAGCGGCTCACCCATATCCTCTGCACCCTCCACAGACTGGCTGCGCCAGCCAGTCGGCGTCCTCTTCTGGTGGGTGTTGCCGCTTGCCCTCGGGGTGTCAACGAACTTCCGGCATCTGCCGCTCTCATGGACTGCCGTCACGTGGGCAGTCGCCTTGGCGTGGATGGGAACGGGGTGTGTCCTCAATGCGGTCCGTTGCGGCCGCCGCCACTGCTTCATCTCCGGTCCGGTGTTGTGGCTCGGCGCCCTCGCAACCGCGTTGGTCGCACTGGGTGTGCTCTCCGGCAGGAACGCGCTGGGGGAAGCAGTCAATGGAAGCCTCGCTGTGGCTGCGCTCTCTTTCCTTTCCGAGCGGTTCTGGGGGCCGTACGCAGGGAGCAAATAGCCAGGATCGGCCCCTCCGCGGTCAATGCGCCCCTTGAACCAAGGTTTGCCAAGCTCCGACCAGCTGCTGCCATGCCGGCCGCAGGCTCTCCTGCAGCGAGCCGAACGATTGCCGCAGATCGTGGCCGTGATGAGTGAAGTACCACACCACGAAGATGAAGAGACACACGCCGAGGAGCCCGTCCCAGAAGGAGTGCCACGGATAGGCATAACCGTAGAAGCGCGGCATCAGGCCATGTCGAACGGCCCGCAGCGGCCATACCACCGCCTGGTAGATGAGGACGAGCGCGATGATCGCGGCCCACAGCGGCAGATGAAACGGCATCCAATCGAACACCGCGCCCGTCGTGATCAGCGAGAAGAGCGCGAGCAGCCAGACTACCGTCACCAACACTGCGACGAGGCCCAGCGCGGCCCATATCAGGCCGGAGATGACGTGCGCCAGTGGTGGCAGCGGCGGCTGAGGTGTCGGCGGAATGGGGCTCGGCGGGACACCTGCCCATCGATACGCGCGCCAATGGGCGCGGCTCCTGCGCCACTCCTGGCGCCATTCCGCTCTGGCCTTGCGCCACTCCGCTTTCCACTGCGCGCGCGCCTCAGGCGAATGGTTGTGCATCGCCGCTTGAGCGGCAACGTCAGCCAGGTGCGCAGCCTTGAGTTTCGCCTGCTCCACCAGCACCCGCGCGTTGAACGGCAACCCTCTGGCTGCAGCGTACTCCTCCGGGGTGTTGGCGTACGGCACGATGAACATCATGGCGACGTACAGTAGAGCTGCGAGGCCGCCGGAGAGCACTGCTGCGATCACGAACAGGAGCCGCACCAGCGGCACATCGATATCCATGTAGACGGCAATGCCCTTGCACACTCCACTGATCAATGCCCCATCGCTGATCTGGTAGAGCCGCTTCGAGCCCGCAGTGCCCGTTTGGGGCGCAGCACCCGCCGCTGCGCCAGCAGGCCCGCTATCTCCGGCTGCCGCATCGGCCGGGGCACCCGCGTGCACGGTGCCACTTGCGGCGCCCGAGTCCACCGGCCCCATCTCGCGGATGACCTGCTCGACCTCACCGCGAACGATGACGGTCTTGTGGGGGTTGAGACAGCGCTCCAACTTGTCCGCGATCGCCTGCTCGAGATCGGCAAGGATCTCCGTCTGATCCGGATTGCCAGCGAGCGCGCGAGCGGCACGGTCCAGGTACTCTGCCAACGCTGCGTGCGCGTCATCTTCGAGCTGGTAGGCCCGGCCGTTCAAGCTCACGGATATGACCTGTCGCATGGATCAAGTCCCCATCGAATCGATTGTCTGATTCAGGCGCGCCCAATAGGCGTCGAACTCTGCCAACTGCCGCTGCCCGGCGGCAGTGAGGCGGTAATACTTGCGCGGCGGACCGGCCTCGGATTCCTGCCACTGGTAATCGAGCAGTCCCTCGCGCCGCAGGCGGCTCAACAGCGGGTACAGCGTTCCCTCTTGAGTCGCGAAGTCCGTCCCATCGAGTTTCTTCAGTATGTCGGCGGCATACACCGTGGAGCCGCTGATGATGCGCAGGACCAGGAACTCCAGGAATCCCTTGCGCAGTGCCCCGAGTTTTGGATCCTCACCCATTGAAATGCAAAGCTACCTTGTTTCGTAAAGGTACCATGCAGTGGCAATAGCCGCAAGAGCGATCAAGGAAATGTCCACGGGGATGCTCGGGCGGACCGCGCAGATCGGGGATTTATCGGCGGGCCGTCAGTTTTGGCGGCAGGCTGGGTGAGTCAGCGAGGCACGCGCGGGTCGCCCATGGATCGACTGGGCGGAGGATCGGCAATACGTGCACGCGGCCGTTACGCCTGGCGTGATGGCGCAACGCGTCTCGCGCTCCAGTCGCTGAAACCGCGAGTAACGCGTTTTCGAGCGGCGTTGGAGCGCGAGCACTCCACTGCAATACCCCGCCCGTCAGTGCTTCAACACTGCGCGCACCCGTACGACATCAGCTTGCAGACGCGCCACTCCTCTATGCTCGTCATCGATATACCCATTCGCCACCTGCACCATCTCAGGTGTTGGTTGCACGTAGGCATAATCGACGCGGGTGTAGATCGCGCTCAGCCAGGAGCGTAGCCGCGGCGGGAATACATCGAAGCCCCTGCTGGACTGGATCTTGAAATCGATCACGGCGTCGATGTCACGATTGAGATTCGCAAGAGCCTTCTGTGCCCGCCTCGCGGAGACCTGTTTGTCCGCTACGGCCCTCTCGATCCTGCTCCGTGCATCGGTTGCATCGTTCAGCGCGATATCGAGTCGGTTCATCGAGGCCTGGATGCTCATCAGCAAATCGAAGCGCTGCTGCAATCCGGCCTGGGTGGTGCTCAGATTCGGATCGAGTTTGACCACGAAGGGCTGTTTCTGGGTGTCGCCGCCATAGGTCAGCACCGCGTAGTACGTTCCCGGCACGACCTCCGGACCGATCGGCACCGTCACCGAACGGCCTGCGTGATACGCCCCTCTCACATCCACTGCGTCCGGGTATCGCAGATTCCACATGAAGCGATTCACGCCGGGGTGGAGCTTCTCGGGCTTCGCGGCCCGCCTCCGCGGGCCGGAGCCGGCTTCATTCGGCTTCTGCGGCAGCATGAAGCTGCGAATCAGCTTCCCGTCGGCATCGGTGAAGCTCAGCTTCACCGGCTGTCCCGCGTAATCGGCCGGCAGGTTGAAGAATACCGTAGCGCCGGTGGGTAGATTGGCACCCCCGACACTGCCGCCGCCCCCTTCGCCGAAATCAAACGTACTGCGCTTGACCAGCCAGGTCTGCTGCGGCTTGAAGAGGTACGGTGAATCATCCGCTACGTGCGCACGGGTCAGTTGCTCCAGGAACTGCAGGTCATCGAGCGCCCAGAACGCCCGTCCGAATGTGGATAGCACCACGGTGTGCTGCGCGGACTGGATGGCCACGTCCGTCACCCGCACCGGCGGCAGGTTGAGGCCCAGCGGCACCCACTGGCTGCCGCCATCCAGGCTCATGAATACCGTTGCACTCGTCCCGACGAAGAGAAGGTCCGGATTCTCCGGGTCCTGGCGTACGCTCTCCACGTACTGATCAGCGGGCAGCCCTGTGGTGATCTCCGTCCAGTGCCTCCCGTAGTCCGTGGTCTTGTACACGTATGGGTGAAAGTCGTTCCACTCAAAACGGCTCGCCGCCATATAGACCGTGCCAGCGTCGGTGTGGGATGGCTCGATGCAGGTAATGGTTGACCAGGTCGCCAAGGCCGGCGGACGGACCTGGCTCCAATGACCCCCGCCATCCGTCGTCACATACACCAGGCCGTCATCCGAGCCTGTCCAGATGATGTTGTCGCTGAGCGGCGAGAAGGCAATCGTGGACAGCGAGTCGAACATCTCCTCGCCGGTCATGTCGGCGCTGATCGGGCCGCCGGAGCGGATCTGCTTGCTCTTGTCGTTGCGCGTCAGGTCCGGGCTGATGACCTTCCAGGGCAGGACACCGGGATCCAGAGACTCGAACACCACGTTCCCACCGACCAGGAGCTCATGCGGATTGTGTGGGGCGAACACGACCGGCCGATGCCACCAGCCGTAGCGATACTTGATCTGCGTCCCTGCCAGACCGAACTTGAACTCGGGCCACGGGCTCACATTCGTGATGAGTCCCGTCCGCTGATCGTCGCGGAACTCATCGCTGTAGTAAGCATCGGCGTAGGTGATCCACGGCCGCCCCGGTGTCGGCACCACCCAGCCCTCTTCACCACCCTCGACCCTGGGCCATACCGGAGGCAGACGACCTGCCGGAACCGCGCTCGGCCCGAAGTATGAGCCGTCATCCTGCTGAGAGGCGTAAATGTTGAACGGAAACCGTTCATCGAGATTGGCGTGATAGTACTGCCCGGTCGGCTGATTGAGCTCAGAGCTCCACGTCTTGCCGCCATCGCGCGTCACGGTCGCGCCGCCGTCGTTCCCTTCGACGAAGATCTTCGGATCGTTCGGATTGATCCAGAACGCGTGGTTGTCGCCGTGCGGAGGCTGGATCTCCGCGAGGGTCTTACCGCCATCATGCGACACTTGTATGCTGGTGTTCGGGATATAGACCGTGTTGGGGTCCTTGGGATCGACGTACACCCTCATGTAGTACATGGCACGCTGGGTGATCGCCGGACTGTTGTTCATCAGCGTCCAGCTTTCCCCGCCGTTCGCGGAACGAAACAGGCCGCCGATCTCGCCCCGATACTTGACCTGCATCAGCGTGTAGACGACATTGGGGTCGCTCGGTGCGACGGCCACCGTCACCTTTCCCCAGATGCCCGGCGGAAGCCCGGAATGGTGCGAAATGTTGGTCCATGTGGCTCCCCCGTCCGTGGTCTTGTAAAGGCCGCTTCCCGGTCCGCCGCTCGAAAGCATCCAGTGGCGGCGATAGGCCTGCCACATCGAGGCGTACAGCACCTGCGGCTTCGACGGGGCCATTGCCAAGGTGATGGCTCCGGTCTTGTCATCGACATAGAGGATTTTCTTCCAGGTGGTCCCTCCGTCGGTGCTCTTGAACACGCCCCGGTCCGGGTTGGATGCCCAGCCCTGCCCCAGCGCCGCCGCATACACGACGTTCGCGTCGTTTGGATCGACGATGATCCAGCTGATGATTCCGGTCTTCTCCAGCCCGATGTTGCTCCAGGTTCTGCCGCCGTCGGTCGATTTGTGCATTCCGTCGCCGGTCAGGAACGTATTCCGGAAAGCCGGATTGCCGGTACCCACGTAAATGACCTTCGGGTTCGAGGGCGAAACTGCAATCGCGCCGATGTTGTTGTTCTTGAAATATTTGTCGGAGATGTTCTTCCAGCTGCTGCCGTAATCCCTGCTCTCCCACACGCCGCCGCCGCCCGCACCCATGTAGTAGTGGTTGGGCTCGCCGGCTATGCCCGCGACCGTTTCGACGATGCCGCCTCTATATGGGCCGAGGCTACGCCATTGCAAGGCGTGAGCGAGCTCCGCTGGGGGGACGGCGGCCGCGAATGCCGGCGGCACGGCCAGGAGCACACCAGCGAGCATCCCTAGCGGCCGAAAATCATTCATCTTGAACATGACCAGTCACCTCGAAGCTAGCCACCGTTGTCGGTCGCCGTTATGAAAGCCGCAGTGGTGTCGTGTAACTTCTTCAGCGCAGGAGCATGCGCGTAAATCATGTGACCCGAATCATAGAACTCCATGTGTATGTGGGAGCGCAAGTCCGGCGGTATGTTCAGATGATTCATGATGTAGACGGTCCCGAAGTACGGCGTCGCAAGATCGTAATAGCCGTTTTGAGCCAGCACCTGCAGGCCGGGATCGCGCTTCATCGCCTGCGCAAGATCCACGGCGACGGTCGCGAAGCCATCCTGCGGCCGCCGCGTGAGCGGATCCAAATGCTCCAGGCTCCAGGGACGAACGTTCCCTTCGAGCAAATAGACCCGGTCGCGGCCGAATTTGAGCGTGCCGTGCACGTAAGCGTTGAAGGCGGCCGCGTACGCTGAGCTGATGGCCGCCGATTGCGGATCATAGAGTGCGCCCTGGCTCAGTGGGTCCATGCTCGGACCGGAGAAGCGCGAATCCAGGCGTCCGATGGTTGCGTCCTCACCGGCTAGCAATTGGTGGAAGAACTCCTGATCCGTGACGCGCAGATTGGCCTTCTCGATGAAGGCCGTGCTGAGGCCGGTGTACTCGTGCAGCTTTTCCGCAACGGCGCCGACCTGGTCGGCGCTCAATGCATTGCCGGCGTTCAATGCGGCAGCGTAGTCGTTGAGCGCGAAGTGCTCGACCTCCTCGAGGAAAGGCTCCAGCGCGACCGGCTGCTTCGGCAACCGATGGTGATACCATGCCGTGGCCGCATACGACGGCAGGAACACCTCGTAAGGAACATCGTTGTTTGGCCAAAACCTGTTCGTGAGATGGGTGAGAACGGTCGACTGCAGGATGACGCCATTGATGTCGGTGGCATTCCGCTCCTGCAGATAGTCGACCAGAGCCGCGCTGCGCAACGTTCCGTAGCTCTCACCGTAGATGTACTTGGGTGAGTTCCAGCGATCGTTATTGCTGAGGTAGCGGCTGATGAACTGGGCAAAGGACGCCACGTCCGCATCGATACCATAGAAGTCCTTGGTCGCTCCGACGCCGCCCTCGTCCTTACCTATGATGCGGCTATAGCCGGTGCCGATCGCATCGATGAAGACCTCATCCGTGACATCCAGCAGGCTGTACTCGTTGTCGGCCGTCTTGTAAGGCGCCGCGGGCGTATGCGTGTGGTCGCTCGTCACCACGCGCCATGGCCCGAACGCGCCCATGTGCAGCCAAACGCTCGAGGAGCCCGGGCCGCCGTTGTAGAAGAACGTAACGGGACGCCGGCCTTGGTCCTTCACCCCGCTTTTCACGTATGCGACGTAGAACATGCTGCCCGTGGGCTCGCCACGATCATTCTCGAGCACGATGGTGCCGGCAGTGGCGGCGTAGTCGATCCTGCGTCCCTCGACCGTCACGCTCCCCTGCGTAACCGATTCGACAGCCTTCGGGGAGGAGGATGTGCCGGCCGGCCTGGGGCCCTTGACCGGTGGCTTCGCCGTCGCCAGTGACGAAACGCCCCAAAGCGCGAGGAGTGCAATCGGCAATGATCCCACGAGTCTCTTCATATTCGAGCCTCCCCCGCGTATTCAACGACTCCATCGCTGGGAGTGTGTCGCTTTTCGTTCTGAAGCAGCCGCATATCCGGATCGGTGTCGCCCCCGCCCAGCGGCTGAGGCACGATCACTGCTCAGTGTGCCGAGCCCAGAAGTTGGCCGGTAATGCGCTCCGCCATCCCTCGCGCATCAGCATTCGGGTCGTTGGTCAGGATGATCACCGCCGCATGGCGTGAAGGGATGCGAATGAAGGCGGCACGTTTGCCGTCCTTGGTCGCGTAAGCCGCGAACCGTTGCACACCGTCGAACGTGTCGACCACCCAGCCTCTGGAGTAATCGGCCTTCGGCCAGGTCGCGGGATACTCGAGCCCCAGGTCCATGCGATAGAGCTCATCGACATCCGACACGACTCCCTGAGCACCCGGAGGGACCGTCGTGCGGTGCATGCCGATCGGCGCCGAGAGCCGGGCAACGCATTTTTCGAGCGCGGACGAATAGTACGTGGGCCGCGGGGGGCCGCCAGGACCACTCCGAGCGGGAACCTTCGCCGGAAGTTGCGCGCAAAGCGCAGGGAAGATTTTTCCGATATCGCCGAGGGGGAACTGCGGGAGCGTCGTCTTCGGCATGTCGCGGTCCTGCGGAGGAATGCCAAACGCACGGTCAACGAATACCTCGCCCCCCTGTGCAACGAGCACCGTCGCGCCACCCAACAGAGGCGCGTCGTATTTCTTGAATAGCGCCGTGATGAATTGGCTCGTGACCGGAGATTTATCGGCAGCACGACTGACGACTTTACGGGTATACAGATTGTAAGAATCGCCCGGATAGAGCGTCAGATACGGCATACCCTTGTCCGTAGGGCCATTGGCAGCATAGACGAACGCCTTGTCACGGCCAATGATGTGTCCCACGTCCCCCTGGACAACCCATGCCGTTCCCTCATCCGCGGAGATACCGAGCACGCCCGGATGCCTCGCGAGTACGTCCGTCAGATCGGGCAGACGCTCACGAGCCACGACGTGCATGTCGGCGGCGGTATTGCGCAGGTAGCCGAATCCCTTCTCGTGTCCCGGATAATCCTCGATGTAGTTGTTGTTGCTCGGCGCGCCGCGAACGAGAAAGTCGCCGAGGACGGCCATGCCAGCCGAAGAGCCGCCAATGACCCCGCCACGCTCGAGGACGCCGCGGAATGCACGCTCACTCCTGGTGCCGCCATAGGCCGCCACATCGAGATACTGGCGGCCGCCATCGAACCAAATGCCTTTGGCCCTGTTGATCACGGCCACGAACGCATCGCTGTCGGCAACTTCGCGGCTCTGCGTGAACAGGACGCGGACGTTGTGAGCACCGTTTTTGCGAAGTCCTTCGCCCGCCCATTTTGGGGCGGCGTTCGTGCGTTCCGGAATACTGTTGTTGGGTACATCGAGGATTAGCGCGTCCGGGCCGCCCGCTGCATCGATGAACGCCTTGTATATCTCAGGCCCCTGTGCGCCACCGCCGACGGCGATGACGGTACCGCTCGGCGGGCCGACCTTGACGGGTCCGCTGCCGAAGGGCTCGGCTTTGAATGGCGCATCGAAGGGCGCCGGCGCCACCGGGCCAGCCGCGGGCTGGGCGGCGAGGCCGGCGGCGGCCGAGAGAGCGAAGGCGAGACCGGAGACTGCGGCGAAGGTCGTGCTCTTGTGCATGGCATTTTCCCCTGAGAACCGCCCGTCAGAACTTCACCCCTATCCGGCCGTAGAGGAAGCGGCCCGGAATGCGGTACCCCATCTCACCCTCGAAGTTCGGCGGCGCACCGGCCGTGTATGCGATCGGGAACTGCTGATTGAACACGTTCTGTACACCCAGCGTTATGTTCGCGCTGAGCGGCTCGATGTTGTAGGTGAAGGCGACGTCGTTGTATATGGTTCTATTCAGCTCGTGCTCGCCAATGCTGCCCGTCGGCGGGTAGACCGTCTTCGGCAGCGTGCATTCATGCAGCTGCGTCGTCAGCGCAGAGCAGTTCTCGAAGATCTTGCCGATGTAGGTGACGTTCCATACGGCGGAGAAGTCTGCGAGGCTCCAGTTCAGACTCATCGTACCCCTGACCTTGGGAATCTCGTTGGTCGCGTAACTGAGCTCCTGCACGGACGTGAAGCCGCTTGCGGCCGTGGCGGAGGGCAGGCTTTCGATGAACGACCGCACGAAAGTCCAATTGGTGGTCACACCGAAGCTCCCGAGACGGGTCGGCCCGAGCGCATAGCTGGCGTTGACGTCGACGCCGCTGGTCTTCTCGCCCCCGATGTTCTGCTCGATGTTGTCAATCAGCGTGATCGAGCCGCTCGTGAGGGTGATGAGATTGCAGTTTTGCGGACTGTTCTTGTCGTAGCACTCGTTGAGGATGTACTGAGCCGGTACGGTCCCGATCTCGTTCGTCAGGTCGATGTCGTAGTAGTCGGCACCGAAGGTGAGCTCGTCGATCCAGTGCGGGCTGTAGGTGAACCCGGCGCTGCGGGAGATGGCCTTTTCCGGAGTGAGCAACGGATTACCGCCGGTCTTCGTCTGTATCCGATTCGACCCCTGGGTATGCACGATGCCCTGGCAACCCGAAGGCAGAGGTGTCCCGACGACCCAATCGCCGTTCTGGGTCGAGGGCGCACAGGGATCCTCGAGAATGTTGTAGCTTGCGCCGCCCGAGTTGTACAAGTCGGAAACGCTGGGCGCCCTGAAGCCCTGTGCCCAGCTCGCCCGTACCAGCAGATCCTGGACCGGCTGCCAGTGGATCTGCACACGCCCGGTGCTGGCCGAGGTGCCATTCTTGAGCCCTGCCTCCGGAGTCCCCGGGGTGCCGCCCTGCCACCTGAACTGCGACCACCGGTTCGCCAGGTCGACGCCGAGAGACTTGGCGAAGGGGACGTCTTTGAGTATCGGAATGCTCAGCTCGAGATACTCGGCATAGGTCCATGTCCGCCCGAACGTCGGCTGGATGCACCGCAGCGTCGTGAGGCATTCCTGCAGCAGGTTGCCGGGTATCTCGGATCCCTGCTCCTGCAGGGATTCCGCCCCGGCCGCCAGCGCCAACGGTCCTCCGGGCAGCGTCATGAGTCGCCCGGTGAGGTCCGCAGAGAAATCGCGTATCGTGACCGCGGTGATGAAGTTCTCCACCGCCTGATTCCAGCTCGCCATGTCCGGCGTTATGGCGCTTTGGCCGTTCACCGAGTTGTAGCCGCCAAATGGATTGACGGGTACGCATCCGGGAATCAGGATCTGATAGTACTTGCCGTTGATCTGGTCCCAGGTGCCGGAGCTTCCGGGCGCAGCCTGCCCCGGGCCGTTGCACTGCAGACCCCCGGGCGAGTCCAGCTGCTCCGACAGCCTCTCGTTATTGGTAAAGCCGGTATCCTGCGCCGAGTCGTGCGTCTTGCCGTAGTTGTAGGTGGTCTCCCAGTTCCACTTGTTGCCGAACACGTTGAAGAAGCCTTGCAGACCCATGCGCAGGGTGGCCGTATCGATATTGTCGCGGGAGACGCGATCGTACGCAGGCGGTATCGTTTCGCTGAACAGACTCAGCAGATAATTGGGCGTACACGAGGCCACAGGCACGCCACCGAGCGTCTTGCCGTCCGGGCAGTACTGTGCCGGATTTCCGACCAGATCCACGCCGAACGGGTTGTACGGGTTGTTGGCGCCAATGCCGTAGCCGGCGCCATTCACCTGGTACGCCCCGCCGGTGCCGGCGCTCCAGGCGGAGCCGATCTGGCCCAGAGAATTCTCTATGTTGTAGGCCGCGAGGGTGGTGAACGTCACGTTCGGGGCAAGCTGGTAGTGCGCATTGACGTACAGGGATTCGTTCTCATCCGGCTTGGTCAACAGGAACTGACTCGGGCCATACGTCGTGTTGAACAGCTGCTTGGTGAAGTTGTCCAGCGTCGGATCGAAATTGGGCCCCGATCCGGGCTGCAGCGCGCAACTGCCCTTGCTGGTGCAGGTGGCGCCGCCGATCGTCTGGTTCGCCAGCGCCGGGCTCTGAATGGTCAGGGTCGGCGGGACATAGCCGGGCAGATAAGTGCTCTGCGTGAACGGCCCGGGCGCGCTTTCGAAGCGATTCTGCGCGAAGACTCCGTTGTTCTGCTGGAACTCGCCGCTCACCATGATGCCGGAGCGCTCATCGCTCTTGCCGATCGCGAAGTCGTACTCGTTGGTCCTGCCATCGAAGCCCGTGCCCGGATTATCGTACCCGCCGGTATAGGCATGAGCTTCGGCGCCGTTGAAGTCCCGCTTCATGATGATGTTCACCACGCCCGCGATCGCATCGGAACCGTAGATCGCAGAAGCTCCGTCCTGCAGGACATCGACATGCTCGATCATGGACGCGGGTATCGCGCTCAGATTTACCGTGCCGTCCAGCTGCGGAGTCCACCGCTGGCCGTTGACCAGCACCAGCGTGCGATTGGCGCCCAGATAGCGCAGATTGATCTCGGTGGCATCGCCGTTGCTGCTGTCGGACTGAGCCTGCGATGTCAGCGATGCGCCCGCCTGCGGAATGTTCTGCAGGACCGAGGAGACGTTCGTGTATCCCGACTGCAGAATCTGGTCGGCCGAAATGCTCTGGATGGGCTGCGTCGCTTCCGCGCCCGGCTGCATGATGTGCGTTCCGGTAACCAGTACCGTGGACAACTCTGCAATGACCGGCGTATGCCCGGCGTCGTTGGCCGGGCCGGCCTGAGCCGACTCCCGAGCGGCGGCGGTCGCATTCGGGCCGCCGCTCGCCGCAGCGGTTTGAGCGAGCGCGGCCGGGGCTACGAGGGCCGCCAGGGCACAGCTTACCAGCGCGTATTGCACGCCGCGATGAACGGTTGTATTCACGGAAGAAGCTCCTAAAGTTCTTGTCACGGATGAAGCTCCCACCCTCGAGGATGGCCTACAGGGATACTCCGACACCCAGGACTCGACTCCCGCGTGGCGAGGCAACATGTCGCCTCACCGCGTCTTCCACCCCGGTTGATCGTAATCACTGCGGAAGCGTATTCAGGATTGCACAAATCGGCGGCAGAGGTTCAGTCGGGGTTGGAATAGGGCGATTCCGGATTGGAAACCACGGCGTATCCATCGCGGTCTACTATGAAAAAGCCAAGAGCGGCTGCCCTGCGCGGCCGATGGAGCGCCAGGTGATACCGGTTGCCGCAGATCCGCGTTCCGCAACTGCATCGGTGGAGAGCGTTCGGCAGCGGTTGACCAGGAGAGAAATGCGTGAATCCAACCGGTGAACAGGATCGGCTGCACTTCTCTCACCTGCCGACGCCGTTGGAGCCGATGGACCGGTTGGGACGCTATCTGGGAGGGCCTCACCTGTTCATAAAGCGGGACGACTGCACGGGGCTCGCGACCGGGGGAAACAGCACCAGGAAGCTGGAATTCCTGATGGCGGACGCCATTTCCGCCGGAGCGGACGTGGTCATCACCCGAGGCCCGATCCAGTCCAATCACGCGCGCCAGACCGCCGCGATTGCGAGCAAGCTGCACATGCGGTGTGCTCTGGCCCTCGAAGACAGAACCGAGGGCGATGACAGTTGCTGCTCGGGCTCGGCCAATGTGCTGCTCGATCGCCTGTACGGGGCCGACATCCACCGCTTCCCCGACGGATTCGACATGGACTCGGCCACGCGCGCGCTGGCAAAGAGGTACGAGGCCGTTGGCAAGCGTCCCTACCTGATCCCGAGCAGCGGCTCCAATGCCGTGGGCACGCTAGGCTATGTCAATTGCGCTTTCGAGATCGCGCAGCAGCTTCGTGGACAGGGATTGCGAATCGACCGAGTCGTTCATGCTACAGTTGGCGGCGGAACGCAGGCTGGACTGATCGTTGGATTCCAGCTCGCTCAGATTAAAATCCCGGTCCTCGGCATCAGCATAGGGCAGCCCAGATTGGCCCAGGAACAGAAGGTATACGACTTGGTCCGGCAAACCTCGGAGCATCTCCGGCTGCAGGAGATTCCATCGAGGAGTGACGTCGCGGTGGACTCTGATTACATCGACGATTGCCATGCCGCGCCGACGGCAAGTACTCTTGCGGCCCTCACCACGGTGGCGCGCTACGAGAGCATATTGTTGGACCCGATTTATACCGCCAAAGCGATGGACCGGCTGATAGGTCTCATCGTCAACGATCGACACTTCAGAAAGGGTGAAAACATCCTGTTCCTACACACCGGAGGGAACATTGGCCTGTTCGGCTGTATGTCGCGGATCGACAATTTCTTGACGTGCGCGAGTTGCGACGAGTTGCGGAGCGTAGATGTCGCCGCCAGCCGCTGACGATGGCCATGGACGCTGAGAGAATGGAACACGGGGCGCGAGAGCAGCTCATTCCAACGGGCAGCGGCCTGATTCGTGCCGTGGGCGTCGTCGTCGTGGCATTGTCTGCCGTCGCTCAGGAGTACGGCAGCGGCATCAACTTCGTGATGCCGCACAGTCTCGAGAGCTATCCCGGAGTGGAGGGGCTGGTGCCGCTGGCGATGCTGGTGGCGGGCATCGTGCTGATTCCGCAGGTCGTACTCTTCGCCCGCTATTCGATCGTCATGCCGACAGCCGGCGCCACCTACGTCTGGCTCACTCGCGGGCTGGGTCCCTACGGCGGATTTGCCATCGCCTTCCTCTGGTTCATAGGCATCTGCGGCGCGATCGGCTTTCTGGCTTACGCGACCGGCACGTTTCTCGGCGATGCCGCGCACGCGAGCGGCTTTGCGACTCAGTGGTTCACCACACACACGGGGCATCTGGTAACCGGCTTGATCGCGATCTGGCTGCTGACCGCGCTACACGTGAGCGGCGTCAAAAATTACGGCTATCTCATCTACGCGGCCGGCGTGCTGGTAGTCGTTGCGGCAGCGATCGTCATCGCGGCCGGATTCGCGGCCTCACCGGTGAGCGCAGTCGGCAGGATCAGCGCCATGGCCGGCATTCACGCGATGCCACAGCCTTCACATCCCTCGCTGACGGCGTTCGTTTCGGTGATCGGGTTGTTCATGTTTGCTTACGGTGGGCTGGATGCCTCCACGTCGCTTGCCGGCGAGGTGGCTGACGCAAGCCGCAACATGCCGCGCGGCATCGTCGCCGGATGGGCGATCGCCCTGGTGCTCTATACGCTCGTTTCCTATGCGCTCTTCCATGCGGTGCCGTGGTGGACCGCATTGCCGATCGTCAAATCGGGCCACGGGTATCTCCTGACCACGCCTGCGCTGGTCGGAATGCTCACGCCGCGGGCCGTCGATGTATTCCTGAACATGCTCGTGGCTCTGGTGGTCGTCAAAACCATCGCGCCGCAGTTGCTCGATGCCAGCCGCTTTCTTTTCGCCTGGGCTCAGGATGGATTCGTATCGGATCGACTCGCCGGCACCAACGAGGCGCATGCGCCCGCGGCAGCCGTGCTGCTCTCGGCCGTCATCGGCAGCCTCTTTCTGCTCGATGCGGTGTTTGGGGGATGGCAGATCGGCGTGGCCTTGCGCGCGATAAGCATCGCCCTGGTGTTCGCCGGGCTCGGAGTCGGGACCCTGCTGCTTGCATGGTGGCCGAGCTGGCGGGGGAAACGCGAGTTCGCGCTGCATTGCACGCGCGGTGGGTTCGTGAAAGCCATGGCCGTGTGTGCGGTTCTCATCGGCGCGGTGCTCGCCGCGTCCGTGGCTCACGAGAGCGGCACGGGCTGGTATTTACAGCCTTGGTTCCAGCTCGCCGTGGCCGTTCTTCTTTCGGTCGCACTCGCCCTCAGGGCGCACAGACGCACGATATCGCAAGGCGGTGACTTTTATGCGCGCTTCCGGAGCTCACCGCCGCAATAGTCCGCAGAGCCGTATCTGGAGAACAACATGAAGCTATTCGATTTGCCGCGACGGGTGTACACGGAGTTCGCCACACCGTTGGAGCCTTTGCCGCGCCTCAGCAAGGCTTTGGGCGGCCCGGAGATCTGGATCAAGCGGGATGATCAGCTCGGACTTGCCGGCGGCGGCAACAAGACGCGCAAGCTCGAATACGTCATGGCTGCTGCGCTCGATGACGGCGCCAAAGCGGTCATGACGGTCGGGGCGGTGCAGTCCAACCACTGCCGGCTGACACTCGCCGCCGCGAAGCGGGAAGGACTCGACTGCTATCTGGTGATCGAGGAACGGGTCAAGGGAAGCTATTCGCCGCAGGCGAGCGGCAACAACATGCTGTTTCACCTGCTCGGAGTGAAGGGCATTTTCGTCTCGCCTTTTGGAGCAGACATAAAGGCGGCGATTGCCAAAGCCCGTGAGACGGTCCGGCGTGACACGGGCGTCGAGCCTTATTTCATTCCCGGGGGCGCCTCGAACACCCTGGGGGCATCGGGCTATGCAGCCTCCATGCTGGAGCTCCTCGGACAATGCGCGAGTCAGCATCTCTCCTTCGACAATCTCGTCGTCGCAAGCGGCAGCGGCGGCACTCACGGTGGGCTGCTTGCGGGCAAGGCGTTGTTCGGCTTTCCCGGAAGAATACTGGGAGTGAGCACTCGCCATCCGACGGCGGTGCAGAAAGCGCACATCGAGTCGCTCGCACGTGAGACGCTCGCCTTCCTGGAAAGCAAGGCAACGATCCCCGCGGAATGGGTGAGCGTCGGCGATGATTGGGTCGGGCCGGGCTATTCGATCCCCGATGAGCGCACGATCGAGGCAATCCGCATCTTCGCGAACGAGGAAGGTGTCCTTCTCGATCCGGTCTATACGGGCAAGACCGCGGCAGGGTTGATCGGCATGATTCGGCGCGGCGATATCCCCAAGGGCGGCAAGGTGCTGTTCTGGCATACCGGTGGCTGGCCGGCACTGTTCGCATACGGAGATTATCTCGAGGCTCACGGCACTGCGGCATGAAGGGATCTCACGCGAAGATCCGGCGGGCGGGCGTGCTCGGGGGCATGGGCCCCGAGGCGACGGTGGTGTTTCTGGAGAAGTTCTACTCCCTCACTCGCGGCCGCCGCGAGCAGGCGCGCCCTGCCCTGCTGGTGGACATCGACCCTGGGGTGCCGGACCGGAACGAGGCCTGGCGCGGCTCAGGCACCAGTCCCGCCGCCGCACTCGCGCGCATGGGACAAACCCTCAGGCAGGCCGGCGCGGACTTTTGCGTCATGGCCTGCATCACCGCTCACGGCTTCGTCGAGTCTTTCGAGGAGATGGCCGGCATTCCGCTCATCCGCATGCCGGATGTCGTCGCGGAGGCGTTGGGAGCGGGAACGGTCGCCAGCGGCGTGGTCGGCCTCCTCGCAACGACCACCACGCTCGAGATGAATCTCTTCCAGAAGGCCTTCGCGGCACGCAACAGCTCGCTCATCGTGCCGGAGGAGAAGGACCAGGAAGCGCTGATGCGTGCGATCTACTCCATCAAAAAGGGAGAGAGCGCCCGTTCGGATGTTCTCGCCGTGGCGAAATCTCTGGTAGCACGTGGAGCTCAGACGGTGCTCCTCGGATGCACGGATCTGAGCGTTCTCGGCCCTCTGCATCTCTGGGGTTGTACCGTCGTGGACGCACTCGACCTGCTCGCGGCGCGCACGCTTGCCGAGATCGAGCAGACGCCGAAACCGGCTGGTTGAGCTACGTGGCGGCGACCTGATCGCACATCGCCGCTGCGACCATCCGTACCTCAGTGGCAAGCTCACCGGCGGAATTCAGCCGATGAAGGTGATAGACCGGCTGGCTGTGCATCTCCTGCGGGAAATCGCCCTTGCGCAGCGTAGTAGCCGTACAGGGCGCCACCATCACCGGGATGTTGCCGATCCAGCCCCAGGTCGAGCGGTGCACGTGACCGCAGAACACGGCCACCACGCGGCCGGACCGCTCCAGGGTCTGCTGGAGAGTGGCCATCGCCTCAGGTGTGACGAAGTTGAGCGGATCGGGCCCCACACGGACGGTGACCGGCGGGTGATGCATGAAGACCGCTATCGGCTTCCCGGGCTCGGCATCGATGAGCTGCATCAGGCCGCGGGCATGCTCGGGCGAGAAATCACCTTTGTTGGTGCCTGAGCTCACGGTGTCGAGCGCGATCAATCTCACCGCAAAGTCCTCGACCCCGTAATCGAGGAACACGGAGTCGGGGTCCGGGCGCAGCCAGCGCGCCAGCAAGTGGCGGAGGTTCTCCTTGTCGTCGCGGTTTCCAGGCGCGACATACACCGGTGCGCGTGCCGTCGCGAGCAGAGAAGCCGCCACCGCATAGTCCTCGCGACGGCCGCCGTGCGTGACATCTCCGGTGTGAATGATCACATCGGGAGGCGGATCGAGAGCATTGATATCGGCGAGCGTGCGCTCGAGATCCGCGGCACGGCGGCCGGCATCGGCTGTGCCGAGCGCGAGGTGCGTGTCGGATATCTGCGCGATGATCATGCCGCGGTGCCGCTGTCTCCCGATTGCTTGTCTCTATAGTACTCCCCGAGAATCGCCACGACCTCGGGCCTGCTGAACTCCGGGGGCACCTCGACGCCGCTCGACAGCATTTCCCGCAAGCGGGTGCCGGAGATGGCGATCTGAAACTGCGCCTCGTGGGGGCACGTCCGCGCCGTCGCCATTCCCGCGCACCTGCGGCAGTAGAAGGTGACTTCGAGCTTCAGCGGCCGGGTCTGAAGAGCACCCTCCCATAGCTGATCGAAGATGCGCTGCGAGTCGTACGGGCCATAGTATTTACCGACGCCGGCATGGTCGCGCCCCACGACGAGATGCGAGCAGCCGAAATTCTGCCGGATGAGGGCATGCAGCAGCGCCTCGCGCGGACCGGCGTAGCGCATCTCGATGGGGTAACCCGCCTGGATCACCGTTCCCGGCCGGAAATAGTTGTCGACCATGGCCTGGACCGCCCGGGTACGCACCTCGGCGGGCACATCCCCGGGCTTCAGCTTGCCGAGCACCTGATGGATGAAGGCACCGTCCAGCACCTCCAGCGCGATTTTCACGAGATGCTCGTGGCTGCGGTGCATGGGGTTGCGCGTCTGAAAGGCGGCGACACGCGCCCAGCCCCGCTCGCGGAACAGAATCCGCGCCTCGGCGGGCCGAATATAGAGCTCGGGGTAACGCCGGGCGTACTCGCCTTCGCTCAGAACCAACACCCGGCCGGCGAGGTTGACCTCTCCTTGACCCATGACCTTGGCGACGCCCGGATGCTTCGCGTCGATCGTGCCGTAGACGTGCCTGGCCTCGAGCGCCTTGTCGATCCGGTACTTGGCGCAGACCTCGAGGATCGCGAGTAACTCACCGCTCTCGCTCCCGATGAGAGCCACCTCCTCCTGCAGCCCGATCGAGTCGGCCACATCCTGCGCGACCGGCAGCGTGATCGGGATCGGCCAGAAAAGGCCGCTGGCCAGTCTCATGTCCACGCACGCCCCGCGCCAGTCATCCGGTCCCATGAAGCCATCGAGCGGAGTGTATGCGCCCATCCCGAGCATGAGGACATCCGACACCGCGCGCGAGTCGAGCGCAATCCTTCTGAGCCGCTCGGCGCGCCTGAGCCCCTCTGCCCGCTCCGTCAGCGGCGCGAGCAGCGGTTTGACCGCATCCGAGCCGTGGGGACTCACGAGCTGTGGCATGCGGTGACGCTCAATCGATGATGTGGTACACGGGCGCTTTCTCCATGTCCCACCGGCCGGTTTGGCTGTCGTAACGCGAGAGAGTGAAGCAGTGCCAATCCTTGTCATCGAGATGCGGATGGTCGGCGCGGTAGTAATAGCCCGGCCAACGCGTCTCCTGCCGGAACAGTGTGTGTTGCGTCACGCACTCCGAGGCGAGAACGCGGTGCTGCAGCTCCCACGCCCGCTGCAGCTGGTGCAGGTCCGACGCTCCGAGCAGGGCGAGATCTTCCTTCAGCATCGCGAGCAGCTCGAGTCCGCGCGTCAGCAGCGGCTCATTGGTGGTGTAGTGGGAACCGATGCCGCCCACATACTCGTCCATGATCTTCTCGAGGCGCTGCAGCCCGTGAAGCGGCAGGAGGTAGCTCGGAGAGACCGTTCCGCCCACGATCTCGTTACGGCCGATACGGTAGTTCTCGAGCGGTTGGTAGATGACCTTCTTGAGCTGCGTGTATTCCGCCTCGCTGATTTCCGGGCGGTCTTTGCTTCGCTCCATGACGTATTTGACAGCCGCCTTCGCGGCAATGCGGCCTTCGGTGAAAGAGCCCGAGGAGAATTTGTGCGCGGTACCGCCGATGGTGTCACCGGCACCGAACAGCCCCTCGACGGTCATCATTCGGTTGTAGCCCCACTGGTATTCCGCAGGAGCGTAGTCCTCCGGCCCGCTCGCCCAGGCCCCGGAGCAGGTCGCGTGTGAGCCCATCACGTATGGCTCGGAGGTCGTGAGCTCCGGGTTGGTCTCCTTCGGATCGATGTTCTGCGAGGCCCAAACGACCGCCTGACCTACGGTCATGCCGAGGAAGTTCTCCCAGCCCACCGTCTCTTTGTGAGGATCCTTGAATGCCTCCTTGGTCACCATGCGGATGGGGCCCCGGCCTGCCTTGACCTCCTCGAGCAGCGCATGATTGCGCAGACAGGTCGGCACCGGATGATGATTGACGTAATCGCCGACCAGCTTCTCGATCGAGTCCCGCCAGAAGGCCTCGTAATCCTGGCCGTACGCGTTTTGCGTGTAGGTCTTGAGATGCAGGAAGTAGGCGCCCACCGGGCCGTAGCCGTCCTTGAATCGGGTCAGGACGATGCGGTTTTCCATCTGCGTCATCTTCGCTCCTGCGAGGATCGGCAGGGCGTAGGCGGAGGCGCTGCTCCAGGGCGCATACCATGTCCGGCCCATGCCTTCCCCGGCCGCGCGCGGCTTGAAGATGTGCGATGCGCCGCCGGCCGCCACGATGACCGCCTTGGCGCGAAAGACATGGAAATCGCCGTTGCGAACGTTGAATCCTACGGCACCCGCGACCCGGTTGGGGTGTCTGCTGTCCATGAGCAGATGGGTCACCATGATGCGGTTGTAGACTTCGCTCGCAGCCTTGCGCGCAGCCTCCGCGACGATCGGCTTGTAGCTCTCGCCGTGGATCATGATCTGCCATTTGCCCTCGCGCTGATACCTGCCCGTCTTGGGGTCCCGCATGATCGGCAGACCCCACTCCTCGAACTTGTGCACGGTGGCATCGACGTGCCGGGCGATGTCGTAGCCGAGATCCTCCCTCACCAGACCCATGAGGTCGTTGCGCGCGTAGCGCACGTGGTCCTCGGGCTGGTTCTCGTTCCAGTGCATGCCCATGTAGCAGTTGATCGCGTAAAGGCCTTGGGCGACCGCGCCGCTGCGCTCGATGTTCGCCTTCTCGACGCAGACGATCTTCAGGTCGCGTCCCCAGTATCGGGACTCGTAAGTGGCGCCGCAGCCGCCCATTCCGCCGCCTACGACGAGAATGTCGGCGTCCACGAATACGGTTTTGCGGCTCATTACACCAACCCTTTCTTCAGGCGGCTGCGCGCCAGCGTCGGCAGGACATCGACTTTGAGCCCCTCGGGCTCATGGGCGAGCTCTTGCGAGCTCATCGCCGCCGCAGTCGGCGGCGCATACTCGGACGGCCCCTTGATCGATCCCCAGGGTGTCGTTCTGATGGGTGAGACGAAATTCTTCTCGCGCCCATCGCGGAATTTGATCCGCCAGGAGACCGTGGCCTTCTCCTCCTCGCGCAGCACCCGCACGCTGTGACCGAGGGGAGCGAAATCGGCATAGCCGCGGCAGTCGATGGCCTGCTGCGGACATGCCTTCACGCACGAGTAGCACTCCCAGCACATGTTAGGCTCGACGTTGTATGCACGCCGGTATGTGGTATCGATGTGCATGATGTCGGACGGGCAGATGTCGACGCAGTACCCGCAACCGTCGCAGCTCGTCATGTAGACAAACGTTGGCATGGACGATGCTCCTAGTAGTTCTGGGGCTGACGACGGGCGCTGCCGAACGTCGCGGGGCGATCGGCCGGCGCGGGCAGATTGCCGCGGAAGCCGTTGGCATGCTCGATGCGCCTCTGAAACGCCGCGGCGGGCTTGTAGAACATGTGGGCGAACTTGGACCACGGGACGGAGGCAAACAGGGCGGTGCTCGCGAGCAGATAGAGGCCGAAGAAGACGTTTGCCCAGACATCGCTGCCCGCTCCCTGGAAACCGGCCCAGATGAGGGCGAAGGTCGCGCTGGCGAGCAGCGACACGACGAAGAGATCGGCCCGGACCAGTCGGAACCGGGACTGACCTTCTGCCGCGACGTCGACTCGCTGTAGGAACCAGAACCAGTAACCGCCGATGCAGACCAACAGGGCGCCGAGGTACCAGAGCTCGGCCACGACCGCAGGCCCGGGTGCGGCGGTCGTGGGATAGGCAAACACCATGATGGCCGTGGTGAGGACATACAGCACGAAGCCGTACATCGTCAGGAGGTGGGTGATCCTGCGCCACATGCCGCAGAACTCGCCGGCGCCCAGGACCGAGACGACGAGGGTCTCCACGGCGAGTGCCGTTGCTTCACCTGTGCTCACCCGGCGTCTGGCACCAAAGCTCACGACGCGCCGATGTCTGAAGAAGTAGCTGGCGCTCCCCTTGTGAGCCAGGTCGAACAGCGTGCCGCAGACGACCAGCAGGAACATGACCGCTACGTAGATCTGCTTCGCGATGGGCGGTATGGACGCGGGAAGCGCGGCGAATGGGTTGTGCACGAACACTGGCTATCCCCCCCACAATGGGTGTCGGTTTTCAGCGTGACGCCGACGCGAAATCCGCGCCTGGCGATCTGCAAGCCCCTCGATGGCAAAACTCTATCCTCCGCAGCAATCGCCCGCAATAATCGTTTCAATGAATAAAATAGATGACTCTGATATGCTAGACTGATTGATCATGACGTTGGACCAACTGCGTGTCTTCGTCGAGGTTGCCGAGCGGGGGCATGTCACGCGCGCTGCGGAAGCGCTGCGAATGAGCCAGTCGGCCGCCTCCGCGGCCATTGCCTCATTGGAAGATCTCTATCAAATCAGGCTGTTCGATCGCGTGGGCCGCGGCATCCAGCTCACCGAGCCGGGTCGGATATTCCTGCGCGAAGCGCGCGCGGTGCTCGACCGCGCCTCGACTGCGCGCGCCGTGCTGCAGGACCTCGCCGGCTCTCCGCCTGGCCCGATTGCCCTCGCAGCGAGCCAGACCATCGCGACTTACTGGCTGCCGCGGCGCCTGGCCGCCTTCCATGCAGTCAACCTCCGCGTGCGGCTCGATGTGGTGATCCGCAACACGCGTGAGGTCGAGACGGCGGTTGCCGACGGCGAGGTGAGTATGGGACTGGTCGAAGGACCGACACAGCACGCCGCCCTTTTGCGCACGCATCTCGATTACGATCAGATGGTGCTGGTGGTCGCGGCGGATCGCGCGCCGCTGCCCATCGAGCCTCCACGCAAGCTCGATCTTCGTGCGCTCAACTGGGTGATCCGCGAGCCGGGCTCGGGTACGCGCCGGGGCCTCGAGGACCTCGCGGGGCGGCAGGGCCTGTCGCTCGAGGATCTCAACATATTTCTCGTATTGCCGAGCAACGAAGCAGTGCGCGAGGCTGTGGAAGCCGGCGTGGGTGCGACGATCATCTCGCGCCACGTGGTCGCATCGGCGATAGCGGCGGGGACACTCGTGGAAATTCCGATCGAATTGCCGCAACGGGAATTCGCGCTGGTGCGTCATCGCGAGCGCCATGCAACGCTGACGCAGAAAGCGCTCGTGACGCATTTGGTCGGCGACGTCGCGGAGGATCCTGCGAGGGTGGTCGCGGAGATTTCTTGACGACGCCCATCCCCATGCATTACTTTCGGACCGTTCTCCTGTGCAGATGAGTTCCGGAGGTCCGATCCCGGACGCGAGAAAGTGTCTACCAAGCAAGCGACACTTGCATGAACCTGAGATGGTTAGAAGACTTCCTCGCCGTATGCGAAACGCGTAGTTTTACCGAGGCGGCGCGCAATCGTTTCCTCACGCAATCGGCGCTCAGCAAGCACATGCAGGCGCTGGAGATCTGGTTGGGCGCGGGCACGTTGCTCGACCGGTCCACGAATCCGCTGGGAATCACCAGCGCCGGGCTGTCATTCAAAGAGACGGCATCGCAAATCGTTACACTGCTCAATGCCGCGCGCCGGGCCGCCTCGAACAACAAGGTGGCCAGCAAGAACATTTACGTTTCCTCCACCCACTCGCTGTCCGCGACGTTCGTGCCGGTGCTGTCGAAGCTCCTCTATGAGGAGCTGTCAAACCAGACAGTGTGCCTGCACGTCGCGGCGAACAATTTCAGAGAAGCACTGTCGCGATACGAGCGCGCCGAATGCGACTATTTCCTGTGCTATGACAGCCCAGTGCACAGCATCGCTCTCGATCACGACGAGCACTCCAAGCTGACACTGGGTACTGATTATCTGGTCCCGGTCAGCATACCCGCGAAGCAGAGCACCAACCCCTACTACGCGATCACGCGCACCTGCGAGCGGCCGCTGCCGTACCTGGGCTACACGGAAGAATCGCATCTCGGCAAGGTGTTGGAAAACCACCCGGCGTTTGCCCACATCGTCGACAGGCTGACGGCGCATGCGAGGAGCGCCTATTCGGAGACATTGCGAGCCGGCGTGCTCGCGGGCCTGGGGGTCGCCTGGCTGCCCTACAGCCTGATTCGGGGCAACCTGGAAGACGGCGATCTCACACTGGCCAGCAACGATGTTGCTCATTACATCCCGCTCACCATTGACGTCTATCGCCAGAGAAGGACATCCCGCGATGAAGTGCTGCAGTGTTGGGAGATCTGGCGGACCCACGTCCGCAGCCTCAATTATTTGACACCCGAGCTTCCGGGCATGGCGGAGCGGCCGCAACTTTCGAGCGCGGTGAGGCGCGCGCCGAACTAGCTCTCAAACCGGAACGGCCCCGGAAACGTCCTGCGGCGCTCCTGCCGCGTCAGAACGACACCAGCGCCCACAGGCCGACCTCATCGACCGTGCCCTCGACGGTGCCACCGAGATTTCCGTAAGCGGTGTTGATGAAGCCGCCGCCGCCGGCCTTCTCGTGCTTGTAGGCCAGCGCGAAGTCCAGGAACTTCCTCGGCTGCACGGCAACGCCCGCGTTGAAATACTGGTCCTTGCGGCTCGGCGCGAGATCACGGCTCGTCTTCGCCTCATCCCAGCGCCCGAACGCGCTCCAGAGCGCCGTGAATTGGTATGAGGCCCAGAGCGAGGCGCCCTCGGCCTTGTCCGAAGCTGCGGTCGTCACATTGTTCCAGTTGCTGGCGGAGAAGTATTCTCCCCCCAGGCGCCACCCGCCCCCCACATAGGCGATGAGCGCATCGGCGCGGCTGGCGGTATGGAAGACAGGCGGCGCGCTTTCCCCATACTGCTCCTTGCCGAGCTTGCCGCTATAACCGCCGACGGCAACCGTGAGGCCGTCGATCGGTATCACCGCGAGGCGCGCCTCGACGTCCACGCTCTTCGAGCGGCTCGGATTCCTGAATCCGCTACCGTTGATGACCGAAACCGCGTAGCTCACCCGCTGGTCATCGACATCACCGCCGCCGTGAAGACCCCAGTCGGTCGAGGTGCCGAAGTGCAGCCGATCGAGCAGCGCGTGCTCCACGAAGCGGTAGGCGTACAGGCGCTCGACCAGCGGTACCCACGGCAGATCCGCGCTTCCGAGCCGACCCCACAGGGCCCTGGAAAGCGTGGCCTGCACGTACGCCTTTTTGATGAAGACATCCGTCGCACCGCCGCTGCTGCTGTAACTGGCATCGGTAATGACATCCGCCGACCAGGTGTCGTCGAGCGTCTCGTTGAAGATGAGGTAGAATCGGGTGACGTCGATGCCGGTGCCACTCTCTCCCGTCCTGGCCCTGTCGCTCTCCATATCGAGGTTGGTGAAGTCGGCGAAGATCGTGCTGCCTATCGTCGGCATCGGCACATCGGCGCGCGCGGCTAGCGTGGCGATTGGACCGCCCAGGGCGGCGAGCGCGCACGTCACTGCGAAGTGTCTCTTCATCACGCGGGGCTCCACTACATCGATTGTTCTGAGTTGTGATGTCCACCTGCACGGCGGCAGGTGCACGCGACTGCGGACGGCTACTGCCCGATCTGCTGGGCAAACTTGCCTACGAGACGCACCAATTCACTCAGGTCGCGCTTGCTCCATTTCGAGAAGAACCTCCGGGCGAGCCGATCGCGCGCGGCGTCCAGAGCATCAGTCATCGCCTTCCCCTCTCGGGTGACGACTGCCTCGTGAACACGGCGGTCGGCACTGCCCGCCTGGCGCTTTACCAGACCGATACTCTGCAGTTTCGCGACCTGCCGGCTCACGGTGGTGTAGTCGCGGCCGACACGGGCGGCAAGATCGACGACCCCGATCGGCCCGAGCCGCTCGATCCTGACCAGCAGTGGGAAGAGCGCCCGGTCGAGCGCGACGCCGGCTTCGCCAATCAGCCCCTGGTCGTTCCCGGGGCGGTTCATGGCATCGACGATGCTGAGCATTGCCGCGTGCAGCTCGCGGAATTGCGCCGAAATATGTGTATCTTGCACTTTTCTCGTCGCCGGCATAGGCTACCTCGAGTCATGTGCATTATACACATATTGTGCCTGCCGCGAGGTGATCCATGCTCGAATCGCTCAGCCACATAGCCCTCGTGGTAAAGGATCCTCGCCGGACCGCCACCCTGTTTCACGATCTCTTCAGCGCCCGGCCGATCGAGCGTGAGGACGACGAAGGTCATCTCGAGACATTCGTCAGGCTGGGAGGTGTCTGGATCGTGCTGGTTGGCGCGCCGGTGCAACGGGTCCCGACCGGCGATCATGTCGCCTTTCGCGCCACGCCGGAAATCCTGGAGGCCACGGCCGCCAAACTTCAGACCATGGGGCGCGAGTTCATCAGGGCGCGCGCCAACAGGGCCTTATACTTCTTCGATTACGACGACCACGTATTCGAATTGGATGTAGAGGACCTCGATGAGGTGCTCGGAGGACAGCGGGCGAACGCTCACGAAGCGCCATGAGCCGCTCAGGGCCCATGGCGCTCCATGAGGCGGCCGTTAGGAGGCTTGCACCTCGATTCTCCGCGGACGCAGCTCCGCGCGCTTCGGAATGCGCACGGTCAGCACGCCGTTCTTGAGGCTCGCCTCGATCTTCCCGGACTCGAGCTCACCACTCAGCGAGAAGGTGCGTCGGTACAGGCTGGAACGCACGTCGGCGTAGAGCGCCTCCGCATTTTCCGGGAGCTCCAACCGCACCTGCCCCTCGACGACGAGGTTGTTGCCATCGATGCGCAGGTTCAGGCGGTCCTTCGACACGCCCGGCATGTCGGCGCACAGGGTGATGCCGTCCTTGTCCTCCCAGATGTCCACCGGTGGCCGGATGGGCGCCTCGGCGCCTTGCGCGCGTTGCTGCGCCTGGCCGGACGCCTGCTGAGTCGCGGAGCTGGAGCCGCGGCGGGTGACTTCAGTATGGGTAGCCATGTGAGCGACCTCCGCTGGGTTCAATGGATCTCGATCTGGCGCGGCCGCGCAGATTCGCGCCGCTGGACCGCGATCTGCACGATGCCGTCGACGTACTTCGCCTGCACCCGCTCGGGGTCGAGGTCCTCGGGGAGGCTGATCACCCGCCGGAACTCGCCGGAGAAGCGTTCCTGGCGATAGTAGGCCGCCGTATCCTCGGTTCCGAGCTCCCGCTTGCCCGATACCGTGAGCAGATTCTGTTGTATGGAGATGTCGAGACTCTTCGGATCGATGCCGGGCGCGAAGAGATAGACGTCGACGCGCTCGGGCGTCTGGCCGACGTTGACCGCGGGGAAACTACCCCGGGGCAGCGATCGGATGCCTAGGGGAGAGCTCCAGCTCCCGAAAAGCTCGTCGACTTCCTGCTGCAATCGCCAAAGCTCGTCAAAAACCGAGCTCGGCACATTCGAGGGTATACCGAACATATGAGACCTCCTATCGGTTCAATGAGCCGCTTGGGCGCCTGAAACCTAGGGGTGGGCAAAAAAAAATCAAGGCCCGCCGAGCTACGAGGCCTGGATACGCGCCCGCCGCCGGGTGATGAGGCGCCTAGCGGGGGTGGTGCAGGCGCGCGCGAACGAAGCGCGCCGCGCCCCCCGCCAAGGCTCAGTGCCTCGGCTCCTGACGGCGTGAGCCGCTGCCCCCACCCTTCCGGCCGGCCTGCTTGCCTTCCTGCTCACCAACCTGCTCACCCTCCTCATCTTCCGAGCCCTCGCCCTCCACCTCCTCGGAGAGCAGGGCTGGAGTGATCTCCTTTTCCGCAAGCTCGGTGAGCTTCTCGTCCAGGCTCCTGCCGTCCTCGAGCTCCTGTTCCATGGCACGTACCGTCGTCTTGTGACCGGTGGCCTCGGCCAGCGATCTGGCGGTACCCCAAGCCGCGATGCAGTAGTGCTCGACCTTCTGGATCCCGGCGATGAGGGCCGCATCGAGCGCCGGCCCCTCTTCGAGCTCTCGAATATGCTCCTGAGCAGCCTCGATGAGGCCCTCGGCTGCGACGTTCTTCTTCTTCGGCGGATCCTCTTCGAGCTCACCGAACGCCGCCTCGAGCTCGCCCAGGATCCGCTCCCCCTGCTTCTCACGCAACTCGAGTAACTCCCTGAGCTGCTCCGACTCGACCGCTTCCGCAAGGGAAGGAAGGACGCTCGACAGCTGGCTCTCGGCACTCTGTATCTGCTGTAGCTCGAGGGCAAGAAGCTCTACGCCGCCGGGCGCCGCCCGCTCGCGCTCCGATTTTCCGGTTGACCGTTGCGATGTCGTCATGGCTGTCTCCTCGTTTGGCTTCGAACACCTTACCGAAGAGTCCACAACGGCCGCCCAACGGCGGCGTTCCGCGCTGCGGCATGATCCAGCTCGGAACCGACTTGTGCCGCGACTTGACGAGGACCCCGAACCTCCGCTGTCATCCTCACCTGCCGGCGTGCAGTTTCGTTTGACTCACTCCCGCCGGTAGCGCCAGTGGATAGGTCGCGCGAGCCCGTCCAGCGTTGCGAGCACCGCCCCCGTCCGACTCAGCGCGCTCGCTTGCCGCCCTCGCCGACAGAGGCCGCTGCGAGTGTGACCACACCGTAATGAATCGCCTGCGCGACGTGAGCTGCGCCCAGACCCCCGCACCTCGGATGACCCCAGCCCGACTTGCTCTTCCCGTCCGGACCGACGTCATAGACGATCTCATCATCGTGTTGCGGGCTCGGGCCATTGGGCACCTCGTTCAGGTGCAACTTCTCGCGGATGCGCCATGCGATGTTGTGATCGGCACACGAGGTGTTCCCGCTGGCGCCGAGGCCGCCGACCACGCCGCTGCTGTCATAAAGACCCAGTCCGCCGCCGAAGCCGATGACGCCACCGACGGTTTCACCCACCAGGGGATCGGTTTGCGTCCCCCAACGTGATATCGGTCCGGCATAGAGATCTACCGCGACTGCCGGATTGCTGACATTGGCGCCGTAGAGGTAGCCCCCGGGCTGCGATGCTGCCCAGAGATTCGCCGTCGAGATGGCTGTCCAGATCGAACGCATTGGCGGTGTCTGCCTTCTCGACCGCGACTGCGTGGCTGCCGAGCCACTGATCTCCGGCCTTCGCGCCGCTTCGAGCAACCGCGCACACGGCACCGGCGCGATCGACCACCGCCGCCCACTCGTTCACGGGCAGTCCGCCGTTCTCGGGACCGCCGCTGGCATGAACGCTCTCGCGCAGTGCCCGCTCCAGCTGCTGATAGGTGACCGGACAGTGGGTCGGCGTGTCCGCCAGCACGTTACCCGTCAGAACCAGCCCGAGACCGGCCAGCATTGCGGCCTAGCAGGTGCGCCGGCATAGCTTTGCAGTTGTCATGTCATGTCCGCCAGGTTCGCAACCGCGTCAGTTCGTGCGCCGGGCGGCCGCCTTGCAGCCTGAGTGGCGTAAAGCAACATTGATGCCGGCGGCCGCGCGAGCCGGATCGTCATCACGGCAGGAAAGGTCCGCGGGGTTACTCCAGCGCCAGCGGGTCCGAGCCGGGTGTGGTCGCGAAATGGGGCCGATCAGAGTGGGGACGGAGGGGATGAGCACGCGCGGAACGGTTGGCGCCTGTTATGTCCGCTTCAGGGGCTTGAGGCTTGCGATAGCGGCGATGAGCTCGGTGGCTTCAACCGGCTTCGCAATATGCATTTGATACCCGGATAAAAGCGCGCGCTGCCTATCCGCGGCACCAGCATATGCCGTGACTGCGATCGCCGGTGTCAGCTTTGAGCGTCCTTCTTCGGCCTTTCTGAGCGCGCGCATGAATTCATAGCCATCCATGTCCGGCATGCCGATGTCGCTGAGAACTACGTCGTAATGCTCCTGTGCCGCGAGCTCGAGAGCCGCCGGGCCGGAAGTAACGCAGCGGACGTGGGCGCCCCTGGCAACCAGTATGGCGGACACGAGATCGCATCCGTCAGCGTCGTCGTCCACGAGCAGGACACGAGTGTCGTCGAGGCGGGGCAAGTCGATGGTCTGCAACGGATCACTTGGGCTCACCGCCGATGATCCGTGCTCCTCGGGACGGACGTGGAAGAGAGGCAGTGCAACTGAGAAGGTCGAGCCCTGATCCTTACCCGGACTCTTGGCCCTGACGGAACCCCCGTGCAGCTCCACCAGGCTTTTGACGATGGAAAGCCCGATCCCGAGGCCGCCATGTCGGCGCGAGATTCCGGAATCCGCCTGGCGGAAGCGATCGAAAACGAACGGCAGGAAGTCCGGCTCGATGCCGATGCCGGTGTCCTCCACCGCAACTTCCACATGGGAATCGACCCGCTCGAGCAGGACTTTGATGCGACCGCCTTTGGGCGTGAACTTCACGGCGTTGCTGAGCAGATTCCAAATCACCTGCTGGAGGCGAGTCGGATCGCCGCGCACCGGCCCGATCTTGGAGTCGATCAACGTATGGATGCGAATGGATTTGTTGTCTGCTGAAGCCCTTACGGCGTCGATGGCATGACCCAAGACGTCCTGCAGCCTCGTCGGATGGACCTCCAGCATCACCTGACCCGATACCACCCGACTCATGTCGAGAAGGTCGTTGACGATCTGCGCCTGGACGCGCACATTTCGCGAAATTGCTTCCAACCCGCGCTTGAGGTCCTCCGGCTTGACTCCCGGATGTTGCAGGAGCTCAGACCATCCCTGAATGGCGTTGAGTGGCGTCCGCAATTCATGCGACAGAGTCGCCAGAAACTCATCTTTCAGTCGGCTCATCCTTTCGGCCTGTCCTCGTGCGGACCGTTCGGCCTCCAGGAGCAGCTCCCGATCCGCCATGAGCGCGTGCAATTTCGTTACGTCATGGGCAACCTTGGCAGCGCCGACGATATTCCCGGCGGAGTCCAGAATGGGCGATACGGTCAGCGATATATGTACGCGGGTTCCGTCCTTGCGCAGACGCACCGTCTGGTATCGCTCTATGCGGTGCCCGTTGCGGATCTGGCCGAGGATGCGGTCCTCCTCCGGGTAAAGCTCCGGCGGGATGATGCGCAGGATGGATTGGCCGATCATCTCCTCGGCTGTAAATCCGAAAAGTCGCTCCGCCGCGCCGTTCCACGATGTGACGATTCCCTGCAACGTCTTGCTTGCGATCGCATCCTCCGATGATGTGATGATCGCGGCCAGGAGCTCAGCCGGCTGCGGCACTGTTGCAGCACCCGTGGCCGGGGCTTGAATTCTCGGATTCGGATGCGATTCACGCGCCATCGCTGAACGGCTCCCCCTATGGTCTGGACAAACGCGGTCGAACTGACCGATTTGAGCGGATTTCGTAGTCTGCGTCAGTCAGATCAGTCCTACAAGGGGCCGCGGGCCGACTGAGGCGGCCACTCTGCTCACTCGCGCTCGCGCCGATTCGACTTTTCCCACTCAGTCAGAACCAGTTGCCAGATGGCTTGGCAGCGCACGTGAAACCGAGGAATTTCGCCGTCGCCGTTGGCGTATTCGAACTCGTAGTCATTCGCAGCGATAGGCTGCTCGCATAGCGAGCACGGCAGACCGGAGCCCCTGCCGGCAAAGGCAGTCTCCGGCGCCGTGTGCGGCAGCGCACCGGATTTGATTTTATGTTTGGCAAGCAGGCGAAGCGCCGTTTCGTCCGGAAGTGCCATGACGCCTCCAGAGAAAAATGCGGATCGATACTTACTTTGGCCAACGATCTATTGCGACTCTCGAGTTCCGTGCGGCCCACCGCTGGGGGCGGATCTGATTCGTTCAAGTGGGGAAACACTGAGATAAACATCGAGGAAGCGCGTGGCGGCTGGAGCTAGTCGCCGCGTCCCGCGGGCGGGGCTTCCCCGATCCGCCACGGTCACGTCTATGTAAAGGTCGGCAGGCATTTGGCACGGCGAGTCGGCATCCTGTACACCGAGACGGTGGCGTTGCGCTAGACTCGCGCGCTCGACCACAGTGCGCGAGCCGAGCGCGCACTGGTCAACAGCTAAGAATCAGTCTCAGGTATTGGGTCGTTGAGCCCGATGACCTCGGCAGCTCACGTCTAGCCCCGAATTGGGCCGACCGTCTGCGCGACAGGCAGGCATTCTCGCAGCGAGGTTCCAGCGATGTCGATGAAGGAGCTGCTCGAAACCGCGGACGTGTTCGCGGACCCCATGCTCCTGGTGTCCGTCGACGGCACCATCGAGGCAACGAATCCGCCGTTCGCGGAGCAGTTTGGCCTGACGGCGGAGAAACTCGCGGGCAAGCGTCTGGAAACGCTCGCCGCGCTGTCCGCCTCGGCCATCGAGGAGTACCTACAGGCCTGCGCGCGAAGCGACAAGGCCTTGGGGGGCGCGCTTCTTTTCCGCCGCCGCGCCGCGGCCATCCCCTACCGCGCCCGTGGCGTGGCTTATCCCCCGCAGGCCGCCCCGTCCGCCTCGCACGTGCTCCTATGCCTGCAGGCTATGCGGGAGGCCGGTGCGCAAACTGCACCGCACCCCGTCACTCACCTGGATGCCCATCCTCAGCACTGGCAGGAGATCGAGGACTCGCTGCGCCGCCAGAGCCGAATTCTCGAGGTCACGCTGGCGAGCATCGGCGATGCAGTCATCATCACGGACGCGTCCGCACGCGTGAGCTTCATGAATAGTGTGGCGGAAGCCCTCACCGGCTGGTCGCTCGAGGAGGCGCGCCATCGGCCACTTGCGACGATTTTCCGGATCGTGAACGAGCGCACGCGGCAGACCGTCGAGGATCCAGTAGCCAAGGTCATCGAGTCCGGACACGTCGTCGGGCTCGCCAACCACACAGTCCTTCTGTCACGGTCAGGCAGCGAGATTCCCATCGATGACAGCGCGGCGCCGATTCGCGTGCCGGAAGGCGAGCTCTTCGGCGTGATCCTGGTCTTTCGCGACGTGACGGAGCAAAAGCGCGCCGAGCACGCGCGGGCGTGGCTCGCCTCTGTCGTCGACTCCTCTTTTGATGCCATCGTCAGCAAGTCGCTCGACGGCACGATCACTTCGTGGAACCCTGCAGCGGAGCGTCTCTTCGGCTACAGTGCCGCGGAGATCGTCGGCAAGCCGATCATGACGATCGTTCCGCCCGACCTCGCCGAGGAGGAAATGCAAGTCCTGGAGAGATTGCGTCGCGGCGAGCGCGTTGAGCAGCTCGAAACGGTCCGCCTGACGAAGAGCGGCCGACGCATCGATGTGTCGCTGACGATCTCGCCCATCATGGATGAGGGCGGTGAGATTGTCGGCGCCTCCAAGATCGCGCGCGATGTGTCGCGCCAGAAAAAATCAGAGCGCCTGCTGCGGGACGCGGAGCGGCGCAAGGACGAGTTCCTGGCGACACTCGGCCACGAGCTGCGCAACCCGCTCGCTCCCATCCGCAACGCCACCGAGGTTCTGTGCCGCATCGAGCATGCACACCCGGAGTCGCAGGTCGCGTGCGAGATCCTGCGCCGGCAGGTGCGGGTCATGGCGCATCTGGTCGATGATCTGCTCGATGTGTCACGGATCAGCTCCGGCCAGCTGAGGCTGCGTCAGGAAGCGATCGAGCTGCCGCAACTGCTCCTGAATACCGTCGAATCCCTGCGTCATGCCTTCGAGGCCAAGGGGCAGCTGATCGGGCTGTCGCTCGCCGGCGAGACTCTGACGGTCGTCGGCGATCGCACACGACTGATCCAGATCTTTTCCAACCTGCTGAACAATGCAAACAAGTACACGCAGGAGGGCGGCCACATTGATGTCGAGCTGGCGCGCGATCGTGGAGACGCCGTGGTTCGCATCCGGGACGATGGCATGGGCATACCCGCCGCAATGCTCGATGACATCTTCGAGTTGTTCGCGCAGGTTCCGAGGTCCCGCATAGGGAGCGACAGCGGGCTTGGAATCGGGTTGACCCTGGCCAAGCGCATCACGGAAATGCACCAGGGAAGTATCGAGGCTCACAGCGTCGGAGAGGGGCGCGGCAGCGAGTTCGTGGTGCGCCTGCCGCTCGCCAAGTTGACTGAAGCCACCGCGGACACTCCGGTCGGGGCGGATCCGGCGCCGGGCGGTCTCAGGATCCTGATCGCCGATGACAACAAGGATTCCGCCATGAGCCTCGCCATGCTCCTTACGAGCATGGGTCATGAGGCGCGGGTCGTTTACGACGGCGAAGCCGCCGTTACCGCGGCAGATGAGTTTCAGCCGTCCTTGGTTTTCCTGGATCTGTCGATGCCAAAGCTCAATGGATACGAAGCGGCGCGCCGGATCGCGCAGCAGCCTTGGGCGCGCGCGACACGCCTGGTCGCGCTCACCGGCTGGGGACAGCCGTCGGATATCGATCGAACCCAGGCGGCCGGCTTTCATCAGCACCTGGTGAAGCCCGTGGAGCTGGATGTTTTGAAAGAGCTTTTGGAGAATGCAGCGAGGAACTAGTGGATCCCCGGGGTCGCGATCGCCGTTGCTTCCGCCGCAGGAACGTAGGCGAAGCTGCCCCCGCAGTCCGATGCCCGCGCGCGGGTCGCACGCGATCAGTCAGGGCAGCGCGAGAGGCCGCCACCGCCCAGGCAATAGCGGTCCAGGTCGTCGGGCGCGAAGACCGGCCCGGGAAACGACCTCCGAACGCCGGCCACGTAAGCTGCCTGGTCGGCCTTGTTCCCGGGAAGATAGTGGTAGAGCAGCACGGACTTCACCCGCGCTTTGGCCGCCAGATGGCCGATCTCGTAGGTGTTCAGGTGCTCCACTTCGAAGTGCGCCCGGAACGCCTTGGCCTGTTGCGATGACCAATGGCTGCGCGCAGCCATGGAGGCCGTGAACCTCTGGGCATCCTGCGGATCGCGACTGTTCGCTTCCGCCACCAGCACGTCCGCGCCCCTCGCCAGCCGCTCCACCGCCTCGCTCGGCCCGGTGTCGCCCGTGAACACAATGACGCCGTGCGGCGTCTCGATGCGATATGAGAAGGACTTGAACTGCGAGCGTCTTTGCGGCGGCATCAGCGCGTAATGCGAGTTCTCCGCGGCGGTCACGCGGATCTCATCGTCCTGAAAGACGACGCCGTCCCGATCGAACTCGTGAGTCACGAACGGACTCGGGTAGGTCCCGTTTGGGCGTGGCGGGATATTTTCGAACGGCCGAAACGCGACGGTGATGAAGTGAAACGCCGCATCCACGAGCTCCTTGGTCTGCGGCGGCCCGTAGATGTTGATCCGCTCCGGCCGGCCGACCGTGCTCTGTTTGAAGAAATCGTTGGCCATCACATCGGCGAGGCCGAGATCGTGATCGCCATGAAGATGGGTGAAGAAGATCGTCCTGACCTGCTCGGACTCGATGCCGGCCCGGAGCATCCGGCGCATGGTACCAATGCCGCAGTCGATCAGATAGGGCCGGCCGTCGACAATGAGCAGCGTGGCAGGTTCGGATCGATCCAGGCGCAACGGCGGCCCACCGGCGGTGCCGAGAAAGAGGATTTCCGTGCGCTTGCTCTCGGCGCCGAGATCGGTGCGACCCGCGGCAACGGCAACCGATGTGCCAGCCGCCAACGTCAATACAGCGACCGCGAGCGCGGCCAGCATGACGAGCCATTTGACGTTCATGACTTCACTCCCCACCGATGCGAGATTACCGCCGGCATAATGTAACCGATATACCAGGTCCCCGCAGAGCCGGCAGTCCGAACTGACGCCTTGAAATCCCCGCTGCTGCTCCTACAATCGCGATGTTGGCTCCAATGAGGGGCACCGTGGCGGACGCCATTCTACTCCGCGAAACGCGCTCGGCCTGAAGAATGGGCATGAGAAGAACAGTTGGACAACCTGCTCAGGAGTTAGCGAGAAGCCATCACGGAGACCTTTGGCGCGGCCTGATACAGCTCCACGTGCTGCATCACGCGTCCGAGGAGGACGTTTACGGGCTGGGCCTCATCGAAGAGCTTCGCCGACACGGTTACTCGATCGGGCCCGGTACGCTCTATCCGCTGCTGCATCGGCTCAGCGAGCGTGGGTACCTGCGAGAACGTGCCGGCAACAGGGGCCGTCAGCGGCGATATTACGCAACCGCCAAAGGATGCCGCGCGCTTGCAGAGGGATATCGCTACGTGAAGGAGCTCTTCGAGGAGATGAGACCGCCGGGGGCTCGCAGGTAAGAGCGAGTGGCGCCTCAGCGCCCTTCCGAGTAAGGCCCCTGGGGCAGCACAGGGGAAGCCGCGAAGTCGGCCGGCAGCGGCCCGGTGAGACTGTCGAGAAACCCGACTATCGCGCGAGTCTGCGCATCGGCGAGTCGCTTTCCGAGCTGCACCCGCGCCATTACGCGAACCGCTTGCGGCAGAGTCGCCACGGACCCGTCGTGGAAATAAGGAGGAATCATCGCAACGTTGCGCAACATCGCCACCTTGAATACGTACATGTCCGCGGGATCATGCGTCACGGTGTACCGGCCCTTGTCGATCTGCCTGCTGCCCGTCGCTTTCCAGTAGTCCTCGACCACACCGAACTTGCGGAACGAGTTGCCGCCGACGTCAACGCCGTTGTGACACGAGGCGCCAGTGCTCCGATCGTGCTGTCTGCTCCCGAGCTCCGCCAGCCTAATTTCGATCCAGCGAATTGTCGGGGCAGTCGCGTACGGAGCCCGCCTGCATTGCAATCGCAACAGACCTTCATGGTGCTCTCACCTCATTACGCGCCCGGCATGCTCGAGGTCAGGGTAACGCTGCGGCAGAGAGAATGCACCGCTCGACGCCATGAAGGGGCGCGCGCCAGCACAATGCGCGGTTTGCACAAACTCTTCGACAGTCATGGGCCCACCTGAGCCTGCCAGGCTGACAATTATCGGAAGTCGATAATTGATGTCAACTGCACTATCGTTGGACTGACTTCGAGGGCTCCGCTATCGTCACGGACTTCGGACTCATGGGTCTGTTCCAAACGGCTCGAGCCGCCCATGATCCGCCCCGTGGTGATCCCGCCGCCCGTTGACTCTGGACCATAGTCCAGGGTTTAGGATGTATCCGGAGGTGAAGCATGGAATCCATGGGCATCGGAGCATTGGCGCGCCACGCCGGCGTGCGGATTGACACCGTTCGGTATTACGAGCGTCACGGCCTGCTCGCGCCGAAGCGACGGCTCGCGTCCGGATATCGGCGCTACGGCGCGACGGAGCTGTCGCGGCTTCGCTTCATCCGCCGGGCGCAGGCGTTGGGCTTCACGCTGAAGGAGGTCCAGGAGCTGCTCGAGCTCTCGAGCAGGCGCGATGTGGCGCGAGTCAAGACCGCAGCGCAGCAGAAGCTCGCGGACGTCGGGCGGCGGATCGCTGATCTCGAGCGCATGCGCGCGGGGCTCGCGACGTTGATAGATGCCTGTCCCGGGCACGGCCGCGCCGCCGACTGTCCCATACTCCGAGCGCTGGGCAGCGAGGCTCCGGAATGAGCGCGTGCTGCAATCACTCCCATCCGAACGACTCGGGCCACCGTGGACACTCCCCTGGGAGTCCCACCGCTCCGTCGCCGAGCGACCGGGTCTATACCTGCCCCATGCATCCCAAAGTTCGGCGCAGTGCCCCCGGCAGCTGCCCGATCTGCGGCATGGCGCTCGAGCCCTCGCAGCCGACCGTGGACGCCGGCGACAATCCGGAGCTGCACGACATGACGCGCCGCTTTTGGCTGGGTGCCATTCTCGCCCTACCCATCGTGATTCTCGAGATGGCCGGCGATGTGCGCGCGCTCCGCTTGCATCATTATGTCTCACCCCTCGTCTCGATGTGGATCGAGCTCGCGCTCGCCACACCCACGGTGCTCTGGGTCGGCTGGCCATTGCTCCAGCGCGGATGGGCGTCCGTGAGGCACCGCTCGCTCAACATGTTCAGCCTCATCTCACTCGGGGTCGGCGTCGCCTATCTCTATAGCCTCGCGGCAGTGTTCGCGCCCAGCGCATTCCCGATGACCGTGCGCGGCGCAGGCGGTCTCATTCCGGTGTACTTCGAGTCCGCCGCGGTGATCACGGTGCTCGTGCTGCTTGGCCAGGTGCTCGAGTTGCGCGCGCGCGAAGCCACAGGTGGCGCGATCCGCGCCCTCCTCGACCTCTCGCCGAAGACGGCTCGTCGCATCCGGTCGGACGGCACGGACGAAGAGATGCTGTTGGAATCAGTGCGGGCCGGAGATCTTCTGCGCGTGCGACCGGGTGATGCCGTCCCGGTGGACGGCCCGGTGCTCGAAGGCGCGAGTGCAGTCGATGAGTCGATGTTTACGGGCGAGTCGATACCGGTGAGCAAGGGGCCGGGGACGAAGCTCATAGGCGGCACCCTCAACGGCACCGGGTCGCTCGTCATGCGGGCCGAGCGCATCGGTGCCGATACCGTGCTCTCACGCATCGTACAGATGGTCGCCGAGGCGCAGCGCAGCCGCGCTCCCGTTCAGCGTCTGGCCGATGTCGTCTCATCATGGTTCGTGCCCGCCGTCATCCTAACCGCCGTCGCGGCATTCACCATCTGGCTTCTGGTCGGACCACAGCCTCAGTTCGCCCATGCGCTCATTGCGGCCGTCTCCGTGCTCATCATCGCATGCCCCTGTGCGTTGGGACTTGCGACGCCCATGTCGATCGTAGTCGGCGTGGGCAAGGGCGCCACAGCCGGCGTGCTCATCAAGAATGCCGAAGCTCTCGAGCGCTTGGAAAAGGTCGACACCCTGGTCGTCGATAAGACAGGTACCTTGACTGAAGGAAAGCCCCGCGTAATGGCGATAGTCCCGGCAGCGGGATTCAGCGAGGCAACGGTGCTCGGCCTCGCAGCGAGCCTCGAGGGCTCGAGCGAGCACCCGCTCGCGGGAGCCATTATCCAGTCGGCGAGAGAGCGCGGCATCGGGCTCGAACACGCCACCGACTTTCGCTCCGTGACCGGAAAGGGGGTCACGGGGAAGGTGGGCGGCCGCGCTGTCGCAGTCGGGAATTCGACCCTCCTGGGCTCGCTCGATATCCCGACCGCCGCGCTCGAGCCGCACGCCGTAGCTCTGCGCCACGATGGAGCGACTGCGACATTCGTCGCGATCGATCGGCAGCCGGCCGCCGTCATTGCAGTCGCCGATCCCATCAAGGCGAGCGCCCCTGCGGCGCTCGACAGTCTCAAGCGAGAGGGGATTCGCGTCGTGATGGTGACGGGCGATCACCGCGCCACAGCCGAGGCCGTCGCACGGAAGCTCGGGATCACGGAATTCCAAGCCGAGGTCCTTCCCGAGCACAAGAACGAGACGGTCCATCGCATGCGCAACGAAGGTAGCACCGTCGCGATGGCGGGAGACGGTGTGAACGACGCCCCGGCTCTTGCGGAAGCCGACGTCGGCATTGCGATGGGCACTGGGACTGACGTGGCGATGCAGAGCGCGGGCGTATCCCTCGTGAAAGGCGATCTGGCCGGGATCGTCCGCGCACGCGCCTTGAGTCGCGCGACGATGCGCAACATCCGCCAGAATCTCTTTCTCGCCTTCGTCTACAACGTGGTCGGGATTCCGGTTGCCGCCGGCGCGCTGTTTCCGGCTTTCGGAGTCATCTTGAGCCCCATGATCGCCGCGGCAGCGATGAGCTTGAGCTCGGTGTCCGTGATCGCCAATGCGCTGCGACTCAGGCTCGTCCGCCTGTGACACCAACGCCACGTATCATGACTGGCGAGCCGCGAGCACGAACTGCAGGCTTTTGATGCCGACCGCGCCGGATTCGAGAGAACTGAAACCGGTACCTTCGAGGAGTCCGGCGATCTCACCCAGGTCTACGTGGCCGTGGCGGTGGCGGAAATGCGCTCCCCGCCGCTTCCCTGCCGGTTTCGCGAAGTCAACTATCAGAGCTCGGCCGCCGACCCTGACCACCCTTCGCATCTCGGCAGCAAGCGCCCAACGGGCAGCACGGCCCAGGTGATGGAGCATCATCGTGCTGAGTGCCAGATCGAAGCTCGAATCGGCGAACGGGAGCGCTTGAGCCACAGCATTCTCGAATCGAACCTCGACTCCGGCTCTCGCCGCCTTGGCGCTCGCTCGCACGAGCATCTCTGGGGAGGGGTCGACGCCACAGACCGCTCCGGACAGCCCGACGATCTTCTTCGCGAGAATCGCGAGAGTACCAGTCCCGCAGCCCACATCGAGCACGGACTCGCCGACCCGTATGCGCGAAAGATCGAGAAGACGCTGGCGCATCCGCCGCTCGCGCCCCTGCAACGCGAACCAGACGATGGCATCATAAAATCTCGGCGAGTGTAGGACGGCCCCCACCCCTCGCAGCATCGCATGCTCAGTGGTCATCTGCCGCAGCTCCTCGAAGATGGACATTTGTTCGATATCGATTTCGAGTGTAGGCTCATTGGGACGTTGGGCTGAAGAACGGAAACGTGAATCAGTGCGATATCGAACAAGAGCGTCAACTTTGTCCGGCAACCGTGCGCCCGACTTGCGGCAGATCCAGCGCTCGCAGGTACTTCAGTGACCTCGCCAACCGCACGGCTCAGCGAGGAGCGCCTGGATCGGCGCATTCAGAGGACGCGGACGCTCCTGCACGAGGCGCTCGGCTCACTCATACGCGAGAAGACGTACGACCGTATCACGGTCGCTCAGATCCTCGAACGCGCGAAGGTCAGCCGGTCGACGTTCCACATCCACTTTCGTGACAAGGACGACCTGCTGGCGAGCGCCATGCGGGCGCTTCTTGTGATGATCTTGTCAGATGACAGGAACGCGGTCACCGAGCCGGCCGAGAGGATGGTCGCCTTCAGCCTGCCGCTCCTCGCGCATGTCCAACAGCATCGACGGTCCGCAAAGGTGAAGCTGGGAGACCGGGGGCGCGCCATCTTGCACCAGCATCTCCGTCGCGTCATTTCTGAATGGATCGTGCAATCCCTGGATGATGGAGGCCTTCAACACCGCAGGCGGCGACGGTCACCCATTGAGCCCGAGTTGCTCGCACGACACATCGCCTCGACATTCGTCCTCGTTCTACATTGGTGGCTGGATCGAGGCGACACGGCACCGGCCGCGGAAGCCGACAGGCTGTTTCGCGCACTCGTGATGCCCCTGCTGCAACCGGGACGCCGGGAAGAGCGCCGATAGCTGATCAAGCGACAGATCTCTCCAGCCGGGATTTGGCTACATTCGCTATTCGCGAATCGCCGAAAGCCTAGGTAACCACTGCCGGCTTGGAGATGTCACCCCGGTCAGGGTGATCAGTTCACCGCCCGATCCAGCTCACGCGGACGGGTCGTCGCGGCCGCCCGACGAATTTGCACCCCCTTCGCCAGCTGCAGCGCTTTTGTCGGGATGAGCAAGCTATCGGTGTAGTGGCTGCGGCTCGGGATCGGCCTCGAGCACATCCGAGTCGTCTGCGTCGCGCCTTAAATCGTGCAGCGGATTCTATGGCCTCCGCCGACGGCAGGTTCGAGTACCGGCATCGCGCGCATCAGTCGCGGCGCGACCGGCCATCAAACCCGAGTCATCTCAATCCACGCGGAGTCTGCGATTGACGCCTTTCTTCCGACCTTCGTATCCGCCTCTGTTGGAATCCAACTCAACTCGGGGTTACAATAATCGCGACAGGGCGAGCGAGACCACTGGCTTAACTATTCAACCTCGACCTTCAACTTCGCCCTGCCAACGGATAGACCGCTTCTACACACGCGTCCTTTGGACGCGCTGCTCGTCACATCCATGCGCCAAGTCCGCCCGCGATGAAGCCAGATGAGGTCATTGGGAAGTCCAGATAGAGCCTTTGAATCTTCATCCGAGACACAGGTAACTCGTCGGAGGAACAACCATGTCGTCACCCGAGGTAGATTATTCCGGTAGTCTCAGCTGTTCGAATTCCATTCGGCTGGGGATCGTGCAGTTGATCGTAGTTCTCGGCGTCCTGCTGCTGGCCGGCCTATCGGCGGCGCAGGCGCAGACGAGAGACGACAGAGGAGTTCGGACCAATTACAACGAAGCCACTGTCGCCGAGCTGCAGGCAGACATGAGCTCCGGCACGCTCACGTCCGTGCAGTTGGTCCACTACTATCTCGACCGCATTGCCGCCCTGGATCCGGGTGTGAATGCCATCATTCAGCTAAATCCCGACGCTCTCAGGATCGCCATGATGACCGACCGCATGCGCAGCCATGTCAGCCTGGCACAATATCCCCTGCTCGGCATCCCCGTTCTCCTGAAGGACAACCTCGATACGGGCGACAAGATGCAGACAACTGCAGGATCGTTCGTGCTGTTTGGCGCGCCGGCCATTCGCGACTCGACGGTTGCCGCCCGCTTGCGGGCCGCAGGCGCCGTGATACTCGGCAAAACCACTCTGTCGGAGTGGGCGAACTTTCGGTCGAACTTTTCCACCAGCGGTTGGTCGGGCCGCGGCGGGCTGGCGCACAACCCGTATTCGCTCGACCGCAATGCGTGCGGCTCCAGCTCCGGCTCTGCCGCTGCTGAATCGGCGAACTTCACAGCGCTCTCGATCGGCACCGAGACGGACGGCAGCATTGTGTGTCCCGCGAACGTTAACGGCGTGGTTGGCCTCAAGCCCACGGTGGGACTCGTGAGCCGCGGTGGCGGCGTCCCAATTTCGCACAATCAGGACACGGTGGGCCCGCACACGCGAACGGTGGCGGATGCAGCAATCACGCTGAACGCCATCGCTGCGAGGAGCGTCGACCCTCGCGATCCGTATACCGGCGGCGTTCCGCTGGGATGGGAGGCTTGCGATGGCACGATTGCGCCGTACGCGTGCTCGCCGGCCAAGCCGATACAGGACGGCCAGCACAACCGCCCGCCAATCCCGCCCGACTACACCGCGTTCCTGAATCCGAATGGCCTAATGGAAGCCCGGCTGGGCATGACGCGCTCCGGGGTCACGAACGCGCCGCCCCAGGTACAAATGGCTTTTTATGATGCGGTCGTGGCGATGGAACACGCCGGTGCAACCATTATCGACCTCGATGACCAGGGTTGCAGCGGCCTCAGCGATACCAGTTCCTGTTCCGACGCAAGCCCTCCGTTCAGCGGCTTTTCCCCGGCTGACGGCGAGCTGCTCGTCCTCGAATTCGACTTCAGGAACGACTTGGCCAGCTATTTCGCGAGCCGCATAGGCGTGCCGGCTGCGGGCGGAACGCTGCAGACCGCCATCGACTTCGACAACGCACATGCCGACGTCGAAATGCCTTATTTCGGCCAGGATATCTTCTTGCAAGCCGAAGCCCTCGCAACGGGTCCAGGCGTCTGTCAGGCAGGTTTCACCTCGTCCGCCTTTCCGGATGCCGCGTGCCCGTCGGCGGGACAAGGCGCCACAGAGATCACCTACAACGACGCATTGAAGATTGATCACTTGGCTGGCGTCAGCTTCGATTCCGCTCTTTCGACCTACAACTTGGATGCGGTCGTGGCCCCGACCGACAGTCCGGGCTGGACCACCGATTTGATCCTTGCCGATCACTTCATCTTTGCCAGCTCCGGTCTCGCCGGTCCTCCGGGATATCCGATCATCAATGTGCCTTCGGGTGATGTTCTCGGCATGCCGGTGGGAGTCAGCTTCATCGGCACAGCGTTCAGCGAGCCGAAGTTGATCACTCTTGCCTCGGGCTTTGAAGCCGTTACCCACGCGCGCTTCCAACCCACATTCGTTGCGAACGTGACCACGAAACACACCTCCGGAACGTTCTTCTCGCATTCCCCGGCCCTGAAGCCTCCCCCGAAGAAGCACAAGCACCACATGTAGGCGCGATGGCGGGCGAAGATAGCGGGCGATTTCAACAAATCGCCCGCTATCCGGTCCGCCCACCGGGGCGGGTCGCCCTCGCCTGTCGACCCGCTGTGCTTCGGCTCGGCAGCCGCAGGCGCAGATCTGCGCGCCGGGACGGGGTTACTGCATGCACCAGCCGTGACTCACGACGAGCGACTGGCCCGTGAGTGCGGCGGATTCGAAAGAGGCGAAGAAAAGGACTGCTTCGGCGACATCCTTCGTGGTCGTGAATTGTCCGTCCACGGTTTCCTTGAGCATCACATCGCGGATCACGGCCTCCTCTGTGAGGCCCAGAGCCTTGGCCTGCTCGGGAATCTGCCGCTCCACCAGCGGTGTGCGCACGAACCCCGGACAGACGACGTTGGCGCGCACCCCACGCGCCGCGCCCTCCTTGGCAACGACTTTGGCGAGCCCGATGAGGCCGTGCTTGGCCGCTACATAGGGAGCCTTGAGAACGGAGGCGGTTTTCGAATGTACCGATCCCATGTAGATGATGCTGCCTCCGTTTCGAGCGTACATCTGCCGCAGCGCAGCGCGCGTGGTCAAAAATGCGCCGTCGAGGTGCACTGCGATGATCCGCCGCCAGTCGGCGAGCGACAACTTCTCGAGCGGTGAGATGATCTGGATTCCTGCATTGCACACCAGAACCTCCACGGCCCCGAGTGCCTCGCGCACACGCTCCATGCCGGAATCGACCTGATCCTCGCGGGTGACATCCATGGCCAGCGCCATCGCCTGCCGGCCTTGACCCGTGAGCTCGGCGGCAACTCTTGCGGCCACATCGCCGTCGAGATCGGCGACCGCGATGCGAGCACCCTCCCGTGCGAATGTCCAGGCGATCTCGAGACCGATGCCGCCCGCCGCACCGGTGACCACCGCCACCTTGTCCTTCAGCCGCATGGAGCTCAATTGCCCAGCCAGCCCAGGATCTTCCCGGCCGCCGTGGCCTCCCAGCCCAGCTGGAGATGGTTGTCGCCGGTCACCAATGCGGTCGTCACGGGTCCCGGTATGCCGGTGGTGCTCAAACACGAGGATTCAAACAGCAAACCGTCGCTCGGACCGCGGTTCTCATTGTAGAAATACGGGAGGTCCGGATTGCCGCCGCACAGCAGGTAGGTCGCTACCGCCGTGGGGATCGGCTGCGATCGCATCGTGCTCACCAGCGAGCCTTGATTCATTGCGTACTGAATCCCGTAGCTGTAGCTGACGTAACCCTGCCCTCCGTAGTAGGTCGTGTACCAGTCCTGCTGGGTCTCATCTACTCCATACGTCCCGTCCCAACGAGCGAGCATCTGCCGCTGCCCCGCATAGACGTCGTAGCCGCCGGTGTTGTAGATGGACAGCTCCGGGTGATAGTGGTACACGTAATAGCACGTGTAATCGGTATGCGCGGTCGGACCGTTGAGCGTACCGCCGCATTCCGGCCAGACGAGCGCGTCACCTTCAGTTCCATGCGCGAAGGCATAGTCGAGCCCGCCGTTCGGACCGCCCAACAGGATGAGTTTGCGCACATCCTGCTGATAGGGCCTGCCCCATGACGGCGCGACGCTCGCGACGTACATCCGAGCTGCGAACGATCCTTTGCTCCAGGCCAGGAGGTCCACCTTGCTCGCGCCGGTTCGCTGCCTTACCACACCCATCGCGTCCGCGATCGACTGCGCCCACTGATAGTTGTCGCCCTGCGGGTTGGCGAAATTCACGGCAAAGACCCTGTAGCCCTTGCCTGACAGGTACTGCATCAGGCCGGTGCTCGGGCATGAAAATGATCCGCAGGTGCCGCTGCCACCAAGGTTCGGATCGGCGTACTCCCGATCGACGGTGTCATTCGCTCCCATTACCAACAGTACCGGGACCGCGTGCGAGCCGGTATTCCAGCCTGGAGCATAGTAGAGCAGGAACTCTGAGCCTGGCGGCCGGCCGGAACCGAAGAACGTCGCTCGCTGTCCGGTCTGGTCGTCGCGGCTGTCGTTGGGGTATTGCTGCAGCGGCCAGCTCGCATAGGTATCGTTCCAGAGATCGACCTGCGCCCAGCCGTACTGCACCGAGGTGTAGGTAGCAAGGAGCTGGACGTTGCCTGCGCCGGTTGCACGCGCGGGAGCGGTCGCAATGCACATTACGGCCGTACAAGCCCAGGCGATGGCGGTCAGAGCGCCTCGCCAGTTCCCGTGGCCGTAGCGATCAAGCGGTCGATATGCTTCATGGTCGGTAGACATGATTGCCTCTCCCATCAGCCGAAGACGGTCGCGGGTGCGGGAAGCCCTTCCCACAAGACGCGCAGATCCGCATCCGGATCGTTTTCGATCCGCAGTCGCTCGTCGAAAATGAGCGTCGAACGACTTTGCTGCGTGTACGCCGGCCAGCGCGGAGTGCGCGGGTTGTTCGGATCACCGTGCCGCGCGAACGCCACCCATGCGGAGGTCAACGCCTCACTGAGCTCTTTCGCAGCTCCGACCGCGCCACCGAGGAGCGCCTCGCGGCAGTTGCCGAGAGAGGCGGCCACGTCGGAGGCATGGGCGGCGCCATAGAGCCCCCCGAGAGCGGGAGTCGCCCAATCCCAGCGGTAACAATAGACCGCCGCGCGCTGCTGGGCTGCCTTGCGTTCCGCTTGATGATGAGCGAAGCGGCGAAATCCGTTGTCGGTGACGATCTGCGCCTGCAGCAGAAAAGGTGTCTTCCCCGGCCAGCGCGCACGGTAGAGCTCATGGATCTGACTGGCCATCTCGCCGTGCCGCGCTTCCAGCCAGCGTGCGAGCCCTGCCTCATCGAGCGAGAAGTTGTCAAAGAAGAGACTCGCGTCGTCGAGAGTGGTCGAGATGATGAGCGGAATGTCAGCGCTCTCTGCCGGCGCCTCCGGATCACACGGATGCCGCTGCAGACAAATTCCGTCCAGCACGGGTGTAAAGCGGTGCGCTCCGACGCGTGCCTGGGCTGCCAGGATGTGTTGCCAGGAGAGATCCTGGATTCGAGTCGCGGTCCCGGTCGTGAGGCCGAGATCCTGGAGCAACGCGTGCGCACTCGCTGCGGCGGCCTCCCGCGTTTGCACCTGCAGCAATGAGCCGCTTTGGACCGCGGCGCGATGAACGAGTCCCTGGACGGACGGCATCGCAAGCAGCACACTCATCTTCCAGCCGCCACCCGACTGGCCGAAGGCCATGACACAGCGCGGGTCGCCGCCGAAGTGCTCGATGTTGTCGCGAACCCATTCGAGGGCAGCCACGAGGTCCAGCATTCCGGCCATGCCGGCGGCCGCGAACTCCTCCTCTGGCCCACCGGCATCGGCCAGGCTCAGGAACCCGAGCGCTCCCAGTCGATGCGTGACCGACACCACCACCACATCACCGCTGTGGGCGAGCTGAGCGCCGTCATAGAGGGATGCATTGCCCGAGCTGATGGCGAATCCACCCCCATGAATACAGAACATGACGGGGCGGCGAATCCCGTCTTCGAGGCCCGGCGTCCAGATGTTCAGACGCAGGCAATCCTCCCCCATGCCCCCCTGAGCCACCGCAAGATCGAGCTGGATCAGCCTTCCATAGGGATGAGTGAGCGGGGTCAGAGTTTGCGGACAAACCGGGCCGTACCCGAAGCACTCGCGTAAGCCGGTCCAAGGCGCCGGCGGCCGGGGCGGCCGGAACCGGTTCGCCCCGCCTGTCGGCGCTCCGTACGGGACTCCCAGGAACCGGTGCACGCCGCAGTCGCTGAAGCCCTGCACGCGGCCATAGCGAGTCTCTGCGATGCAGAATGCCGAGCCGCCGCAATCCTCGACCGCTGCGTTGCGTTGCGCCACGGTCACTCCCCGAATGAGGCCTTCAGCATGGCGCCGATGGTACGAGGCCGCGACAGCGTGACCGGAACGGGTGCGGCCGGATCGTACTCGTTGGCCAGCGTCGTCGCCGACACCTGACCTGCGGTATCGAACAGGTTCTTGGCGTAGAAATCGAGCTCCAGATGAGACTGCAACCGCAGGTCCAGGTCGAGGTTCACGGTATTGAATCCGGGCATCCGGTAAAGCGGCGTGATCAGACTTCCTGCGTATCCGGTCGTATGATCTCCGACATAACTGTCACTGACGAGCAGGGATCCCGCACGCCCCCCCGGCAGCTCGAAGCCGTAGTTTGCGGTAACGGCGATGTTGTATTTAGGCGAGATCGGCAGACGCGCGCCGAGATATGTGATACCGATCCCAGGGGCGGTGGTCGTGAGCCTCGCATCCGTATAGGCCGCCGAGCCGCTCAGCGTCAGGCGCGAAGTTGCCTTTGCGGCGATGGCCAGTTCCGCGCCCTTGACGCGCGCATTTCCACCGTTCTCCAGCTGGTTGATGCCTCCATTGTTGACGGTGAGCTGGATTTTGGACCATTCGATGTCGTACACGTCGAAGTCGAGATGGAGGCGATCGTCGAGCAGGCTGCTCTTGCTCCCGAGCTCATAGTTCCAGAGCGTATCGGCCGCAAACGTGGGAGCGCCTTGACCGAGAGCGAGCACGAAATTCGGACCGCCGGGCCGGTAACCGCTGGCTGCCTTGGCGTAGAGCATCCAGTGATCCGTAACGTGCAGGCGCGGGTTTATCAGGTACGTCACGACATGCTGAGTGGAGCGCGCGTCCTCGTGCGTAGTCAGCGCCGGGTCGGTCGGCACGACGAAGAGTCCATACGCGAACTGCTGATAGCGCTGGCGGTTGTTGCTGTAACGCACACCCAGTGTGGTGTCGAAAGCGGAGCTGAAGCGGTAGGTGACATCGCCAAAGCCGGCAAGCTCGGTGTAGATGCTCGGCAAGGCGCCGTAAAAGGGCGCGAAACCCGCAAGCGTGCCGGCGGCAGTGGCCTGGTCATTCAGCTGGACGAGCTCGTGCGTATCCTCATGGCCGTAGAAGCCGCCGACCAGCCACTGAAAAGGGCCGGTACCGGTCGAGGCCAGCCGCAGCTCCTGCGTCACTTTGGTAGTAACCGTATGGACGAAGAGACCATAGGGTTGCGTCCCGAACACACCCGCCAGCAATGGGTTGTAGACTCCGCTGACGTCGTTCAAGTATCGGCCGGAATCGAGTTGATAGCCCGATACCGAGGTGAGGGTCGCGCCCTCGAGGTGCCAGTTCACTACCGCGGAATAGAGGCGCAGCGACGCCACGGATGGCTGCGCCACCGCGAAGTTCTGCTCGTAGGTGCCATAGGTGGGCTCGCCGGTGGCCGGATCGTGGAACGCCACCGGATATCCCATGGCGGAGATGTCCTGCGAGAACGCGCCGAGCCGCAGGTCGATATTCGGCGCGAGCTGCGCGAGAAGGGACACGCGCCCCGCCAGCGTGCGCGCCTTGCCCTGGCCGTCCCTGTGATTGAATGGATCACGGGCATAGCCCGAATCGAACTGCTGCAGGCCGTCGATCCGCAGGGCCGCCCGCTCGCCGAGGAGCGGAATATTGATCATGGCCCGCACGCCCTCGTTGCCGGAGCCATGGGCAGTGCTCGAGCCCTCGAGCTCGCCGCTCGCCGCTAAGCGCTGGCGATCGGGCGGCTCGGTGATGTACTTGATCGTCCCGCCGAGCGCGTTCGAGCCGTATACCGTGCCCTGCGGCCCGTTCAGGACCTCAACGCGCTGCAGATCGAAGGTGTTGACATTGAACGTCTGGAAGGCGAGACCGAAGGAAGAGCTGGCGCCGATCGGGACCTCATCGAGGTACATACCGATCGCGCCGCTCAACTGCGAGCCGCCGGTGGTGACTCCGCGGATCGCAACGAGATCGCTCGTCGGCCCGGCCGATTGGAAGCTGAGGCCAGGGACATAGTTGGCGAAGTTCTCGAAGCCCATCGAGTGCGTTGCACTCAAACTGGACCCGGCGATTGCCGTCACCGAGCCTGCGACATTCTGCAGGTCCTCGCTGCGCTTCGTGGCGGTGACCACAACCGTTTCGAGCTGAGTACCTTCATCCAGGGCACCCTGTCCCGGTGCAGACGGTAGCGTCTGTGCGCCGGCCGCGCCGGCGGCAATCACCATAGCGGCGATGAGCCCGGCGGATGGCCCCGCTACGACCCCCGGCCGCGAACGAGCGGCTCGCGAATAAACGCCATGCTTCAAGCCAGCGCCCATCGAGTACCCCCTTCTCTTTTCGATGCGCCGCCCAAACGGCGCGCGGCTATAATGAGGTGTTCGTCCGCCGGGCGTCGACGACCGGGCGAATCAAGAGCAGAGGACAAAATCGCTCATGCTGAATATCGAGCTGCAAGCCGCGCACCCCTCGGTCGCGGTCCCGTCAGTCGAGCTTCGCTCCCTGAGTCCGGTTGCCTCCGCGGCCGGCATCAACCTCAGCGACATTCTCCGGGCGCTGGATCTGGCGCCCGAGCTGCTCGAGGACCGCCCCCGAGGCGCCGGCATCGGACTTGCAGACTATTTCCGGATACTGGAGCGCATCTCCCTTGCCCTGCACGACGAGAGTTGGGGATTGACCGCCCGACCCCTGATGCTCGGTGCGACGGATCTCGTGCTGTCGAACCTGTCGGGTTGCAGGAGCCTGCCGGATGTCATGCGTGCCGTCGCGCGCACGTACAACATCCTGCACGGCGGAGAGTACAACAGGGTGGACGTGCGCTCCGATCGACTGACCTATATCATCGACGACAGACGTTTCCCCTATGTGTCAGATGCAGATCCGGCCCGTATCCTCTTCAGGATGAACTGCGTGCTGGTGTTTCTGCACGCGCTGCTGACGCTCGTCGCCGGCGATGGCCTCGCCGGCTCACTGCGGCAAGTGCAGACGAAGAGCGACCATGGGGACGGGCGCGGGTTCGCGGCGTTCTGGGGAGTGCCGATCCGCTGGAACTCGCCTTTCTACGCGCTCGACTACGAAGCCGGTGCCGCGGCTCTTTCGGTGAACGGCCACCGTCCGACGCCCTCCTCACGCGCCGTCTATCGCCGAATGATCGAGCTCGCCGAAGGCAAGGTACGGGTTTGCGCTGATGCCCGCAGCGCTCTGAACGTGGTTTGCGCGGCCTTCAGCGAGCATGTGTTCAGGGAATCTGCGGTAGCGAGGCGCGCCAGTGTCAGCATCGCGACGCTCAGGCGCCGCCTGCAGGCCGAGGGGCTGCCGAGCTTCCGCGAGCTGCGCAACCGTGCCCTGGATCAGGCCGCACGCGCCCTGCTCGAGCGCCGGGTGTGCCCGAGCGAAGTCGCCGAGCAACTCGGCTTCAGCGATCTACGCAGCTTCAGCCGGGCGTTCAGCCGCTGGAACGGAATGACGCCGGCCGCCTATGCGAAAGAGCGAATCGCCAGCGCTTCGTAAGCAGGCGTCGACTCCGGCCTACCGGGAGTATCGCTGGACGTCTGCCGACGGCCTCGAGCTCTACAGCAGAATCTACGGTATCGCGACCTCTGAGGCGGCCACGGTGTTATGCCTGCCGGGGCTGACGCGCAACAGCCGGGATTTCGAGGCGCTCGCCCCACACCTCGCGGCGCGATATGGGGTTGTGTGCCCGGATCTGAGAGGCCGCGGCTTTTCGGCGCGCGACCCGCATTGGCGGAACTATCAACCGACCACATACCTCGCCGACCTGCGACAACTCATGGCGACGTTGGGACTCGAGCGTGTCGTCATCGTCGGCACCTCACTGGGCGGGATTCTCGGAATGATGCTCGGGGCGGTCGAGCCCGAGCGCGTTGCCGGCATCGTGCTCAACGATATCGGACCCGAGATCGAATCGGCAGGGCTCGAACGTATCAGAGGCTATACGGGAATGCTGCCGCCAGTAGGTGATTGGGAGGACGCCGTTGCCCAGCTCCGTAGCGTCTACGGCAAGGCATGGCCCGGACTTTCCGACGATGGATGGGCCATCCTCGCGCGCCGCAGCTACCGAGCCGATTCCTCGGGAGTGCCGGTACTCGACTACGATCCTCGGGTCGGTGACGCGTTACGAGCGGCTCCTCCCGCCCCGAATGGCTTGTGGCCGACCTTTTGCCGACTCGATTCGGTCCCGATGTTGGTGATTCACGGCGCGCTCTCGGACATTCTCCGCGCCAGCACAGTGGAGCAAATGCGGCGCCGGAGGCCGGACCTCGAGTGCGCCACGGTGAGCGACCGAGGACATGTGCCCCTACTTGACGAGCCACCGGCACTGTTGGCGATCGACCGATTCCTCGCGCGGCTGCAGGCGCAAACGTAACCCTGCGTTTCCAGATGCACGCATCCGGTCGCCACCTCGAGAGGCCGGCGACAGACGCCTGCACGGGTCCCACTCGATGGCCGAGTCATCGATCGACCCCTACCTTCATCACTGCAGCTTGCGCAATATGTCGTTCAATACCATCGGCAGCACTGGCTTCGTGAGGCAGCCGATGAAACCCGCGGCGCGGGTGCGATCGAGGTCGCCCAACGCGGCTCGTTCCGCTATCGCCAGCAGGGGGAGTTGGCGAACGTAACGTCGAGGGTGCGAGCGCAACTTCCGCGCAAGCTGGTAGCCGGTCATGTCCGGCAGCTCGAGATCGAGCAGCACAACCGCCGGAGAGAAATCCACCGCGGCGACCAGCGCTCTGCGAGCCGAGTAGGCAGTCACTGTCGTGAAGTAACCGAGGTCATGCAGGGTGCGCTTCAGCGAGTCTGCGGAGCGCATGTCCTCATTCACGATCAGGATTCTTAGGTTCGCGGGCGCGAGAGCCACCGGCGGAACATAATCGTAAACCTGCAAGGGACGGTAGCTCATCGGAACCAGAGAGTGGGTTTGCACAAGCTTCTCCCGTTCAGTTTTCGAGCGACATCGCCGATGCGATCGAACCGACTTGCGGAACTTACGTCACTGGTAATGGAGAGTACGTGGGCGGACGCATCACCGCGCACGAGGATGCCGGTATCAGGGTTCTCCCGGCGCAGGGCACCGGGAGGACGTAACTCTCAGTAGCGCGAATTGCCGCTGCCCGAGCGCGCCTTGTCCTGCGCTTCGTTTATCCTGAGTGCGCGACCTTCGAAGTCCGTGCCGTTCAGTGCCTGCATCGCACGGGAGGCATCCGCATTCGACATCTCCACGAACCCGAAACCGCGCGGGCGGCCGGTATCGCGATCGTTGATCAGGGAAAGCTTCTCCACGTTGCCGTGCGGAGCGAAAAGGTTACGTACGGCGTCTTCGGTGGCCGTGAAGGGAAGATTTCCGACATATAGCTTCGTCATAAAGGATCTCACATGAAAATAACTGGCGACGCCAGCGTGCAACGCTGCAGCGGTTCGGGAGGCTTTTGAGATGGCGCTCTGGCCTGTTGAAGTGCGCCGAACGGCGCGCGGCCAAGGAGACAAGGCGAAAGTATCACGAGCGGATGGGAGAGTAGCAGGTTCCCCCATCAAATGCACGTGGAATCGGCGCTCGGCTGTGTCAGTGCAAACGCACAGGCACCAGCCGAGCCGACTCGCTGCAAGTGCCGATCTGAACGAACTCCCAGGTAACCCGGCGGTCCGTCGCCGCCAAGCTCGTTTGCGCGCCGTTGCCCGGGAGATCACTAAAGGATGCGCAGTTAGGCGCCTGCAGACATCTCCCCGTCATCCAAATCGAGCGTCAACCCCCGGGGCTCGCACTTCCCGTACCACATCACAAACAGGCCCAGGTCCCAAGCTCGACGTAGTGTGTAAGACTTGCCGCGGAGCTCCATGACTGGGGTGCCTGTGCCCCTTCGCCCGAAGACGGCGCACAGCGGGCCGACACTCCGGTTCCCGTCAGGTCAAAATGCTCTGACCGAGACAAGACTCGAGCCGAACCTTCGCCGCGAGTCAGCCCCAGTCGTGATCCAGTGAGAAGATCGGAGGGTCCGCGTTGTGACATCCGCCCCGGCAGCCCCGCCTTCGGCTCCCTCGAGTGGTGCTGCATTCCCAATCGTCGGCATGGGCGCTTCCGCGGGTGGTATCGAGGCGTTCCATCGTTTCTTTGAGCACCTGCCAGCCGACTGCGGGATGGCTTTTGTGTTGATCTTACATCTTCCACCTGACCGAAAGAGCATGCTGCCCGAGATCTTGCGGCGGTGGACCTCGATGTAGGTCTTCGAAGGTGAAGACGGCGCACTGATCGAGGCGAATTGCATCTACGTTCCGCCACCTCACGTTCTGGTCACATTGTCAGATGGGCGGCTGCGGGTGCACGTCTCGCCACCGGGACAGCAAAGATTGTTTCGACCCATCGATGCTTTTTTCGATTCCCTGGGAGCGGCGCTGCGCGAGCGATCGGTGGGGATCGTGCTGTCGGGTACCGGCGCCGACGGTGCCTTGGGACTGAAGGCGATCAAGGCCAGCGGCGGGTTGACGCTGGCTCAAGGGGGCGACGGGACCGCACCGCAATACAGCGAGATGCCCGATGCGGCCATCGCCACAGGCGTCGTCGATATCGTTGCGCCCGTGGAGGAGATCCCGGCCCACTTGCTTCGCATAAACGGCCACACCCGCACTCCTCCAGATCTGTCCACCGCGGAGCGTACCGACGTTCTGAGACTTGAAATCTGCGACGTCCTGCGCGCACGAATCGGACACGACTTCAGCGGGTATCGCAGCCAGACGTTTCTAAGACGGGTCGAGCGCCGAATGCAGGTCGTCGGCGCCAAGACGCTGCAAGACTACATCACCATACTGAAACAGACTCCCATGGAGGCCGGCAGCCTGTTTCGCGATCTGCTGATCCGAGTAACCAGCTTTTTTCGAGATCAGGAAACTTTCGAGACTCTGAAGGCCAAGGTGATCCCGCGCCTGTTCGAGAGTAAGCGGGCCGACGGTGTGGTGCGCGTGTGGGTTCCAGGATGTGCCACCGGTGAAGAGGCGTATTCTCTGGCGATCTTGCTCCGCGAGCACATGGACAGCCTCACGGCCCTCCCAAGGGTGCAGCTATTCGCCACGGACATCGACGACGGGGCCATAGCAGCGGCTCGCCTGGGCCGCTACCCCACCACGCTCATCGAAGGACTGTCACCGCAGCACCTACGGCGGTTCTTCGTCCCTTCCGACGGTAGCTACGTCGTCGCCAAGGAGATTCGGGATCTGTGCACTTTTTCCGTTCACGACTTGGTCCGGGATCCTCCGTTCTCGATGATGGGTCTGGTCTCGTGTCGCAATTTGCTCATTTACATGAACAGTGAGCTTCAGGCACAGATTGTTCCGATATTTCATTATGCGTTGGTGCCGGGCGGTATCTTGGTGCTGGGAGGTGCTGAGTCCGTCGTGCAGCACGCGGATCTATTCGACACGGTGGACAAGGGCGCGCGCATCTTTCAAAGACGTGTTGGTCCAAGTAGTCCCGATCTGCGATTGGATTGGCCCAGAGCTCAGTTGGTACGCACAGTCGGGCAGGCCGGGTCGGCCGATCCCAAATCGAACGCAAGATCCGTGCACGTCCGGAGAGGGCACTCGTCCGTTGTGCCCATGATGGGCACGGAGTCTCCGGCGTCACGGTTTGGATCCATTCTAGGCCCGCTCGAGCCCAGTGCGGCGGTCGTCACGCAGTTACAGACGGCACTCTCGAGCACCTGTGAAGAGTTACAGGCACTTTCAGAGGAGTATCAAACTGCGCTCGAGGAGCTGCGCAGCGCGAATGAAGAGCTGCACTCCGTCAATGAGGAGCTGCAGTCCACCAACGAGGAGATCGAAACCTCGAAAGAAGAGCTGCAGTCACTGAACGAGGAGCTGCATACGGTCAATCTCCGGCTGACCGAGAAAGTCGAGGAACTCGATCGCAGCAACAGCGACTTGCGGAACCTTTTCGAAAGCACCCAAATCGCCACGGTATTTCTCGATCGCCACCTCATCATTCGCAGCTTCACACCCGCCATTGGAGCTCTCTATAACTTGATTCCGAGTGATATTGGGCGACCCTTGACTGACATCGTGAGCCGACTGCAGTACCGTGGAATCCGGGCGGACGTCGAGGTTGTGTTATCGACGCTCGAGCCGCTCGAGCGGCGCATCGCCCGAGAAGACCAGGACGCGGATTACATCATGCGGATTTTGCCTTACCGGAATCCGGACAGCACCGTTACCGGCGTACTCGTTACGTTCATTGATGTGACCAGCCTCGTGAGGGCCGAGGCGGCACTCGTCGAAGCCGATGCCCGCAAGGATGTCTTTCTGGCCACTCTCTCCCACGAGTTGCGTAACCCGTTGGCGCCCATCCGCACCGCCGCACAGCTCCTACAATCGCCGCAGCTCCGATCCGAGGAGCTGCAGCGCGCCCAGGCCATCATCGTGCGCCAGGTGACTCACATGAGCGCTTTGCTCGATGATCTGCTCGACGTGTCCCGGATCACCCGCGGAGCTTTCTTGCTGAAGAAGGAGTATGTCGGTCTTCAGGTTCTTATTGACGACGCGGTCGAGGCCGCGCAACCCCTCATTGACTCGAGGCAACATACGCTGCGTATCGAACCGCCGAGCACGCCGGTCGTATTGGAGGTTGATCCGGTTCGCCTCACCCAAGTGTTGAGCAATCTGCTGACCAACGCTGCAAAGTACACCCCGAACGGAGGACTAATCACGATCGAACATCGCTTCGAGGCACATAGGCTAGTGGTGTCCGTACGTGATAATGGCGTGGGACTCTCGCCGGAGATGTTGACCAGGGTGTTCAGCATGTTCACCCAGGTCGAGCCGAAGAGCAACCGTTCAGAAGGCGGGCTTGGAATCGGCTTGGCGCTGGCGAAGGGTCTGGTGGAACTGCATGGCGGGCATATCGAGGCGCGGAGTGACGGCCTGGGTCGAGGAAGCGAATTTGTAATTTTCCTGCCTAGATCCCTGGTTTCGGATCGACGCACTCCGGCACAACATCATCCGGTAGCGGAGGTCGAGAACGCGAGGAGGCGCATCCTCATTGCGGACGACAATCGCGATGCCGCGGAAACGATGCGGATGTTGCTTGAGCATGCCGGGCATCAGGTGCAAGTGGTGCATTCCGGCCAAGAGGCATTGCGGATGATCAAGAACATGGACGCGCAAGTGGCGATTTTGGACATCGGGATGCCGGATATGAGCGGCTATGAGCTCGCGGAACGCATTCGCGCTGAGGCCTGGGGAAAAGCCGTCCGGCTTATCGCGGTGACGGGGTGGGGGCAGGATGAGGATAAGCTGTAGTAGTCACGACCCGATCTGACAGTTACCCGGTTCTCCGGTTCTGTCTGTCAGATCAAATTACGCGATCATCTTCTCCCGACAGATCTGTTTGCCGTCTTCGAACGTCGCCATCGGCGTGCGTCCACAGCACATC